>DATCCY010000026.1:0-17699 GCA_036510975.1 Candidatus Nanopelagicales bacterium | reverse complement strand
GCTCGGCTTCGACGCGCTCGGCTTCCAGGCGCTCGTTCTCGACGCGCTCGGCTTCGAGCCGCTCGTTCTCGACGCGCTCGTTCTCGATGCGCTCGTTCTCGATGCGCTCGGCTTCGATGCGCTCGTTCTCGATGCGCTCGGCTTCGACGCGCTCGGCCTCGACGCGCTCGGCTTCGATCCGCTCGGCCTCGATCCGCTCGGCCTCGACGCGCTCGGCCTCGATCCGCTCGGCCTCGATCCGCTCCGCTTCGATGCGCTCGGCCTCCTCGGCGGCGAGGCGCTCCGCCTCGATCCGGGCCGCTTCGAGGGCCGCCAGGCGCTCCTGCTCCCGTCGCTCCGCCTCGGCCCGTGCCGCGGCGTCCGCGGCCATCCGCTCGAGCCGCTCCGCCTCCAGGCGCTCGTGCTCGAGGCGGGCGTTCTCGGCCTGCTGCGCGGCCAGGCGTTCGGCCACGGCCCAGGCGTCCTCGACCCGAGCGGCCTCCTCGGCCGCGACGCGCTCTGCGTTGGTTCGCTCGGTCTCGAGACGCTCGTTCTCGACCCGCTCGGCTTCGACGCGCTCGGCTTCCAGGCGCTCGTTCTCGACGCGCTCGGCTTCGAGACGCTCGTTCTCGACGCGCTCGTTCTCGACGCGCTCGGCTTCGACGCGCTCGGCTTCGACGCGCTCGGCCTCGATGCGCTGGTTCTCGATCAGCTCGGCTTCGGCGCGCTCGGCTTCGAGGCGCCCGTTCTCGATCCGCTCGGCCTCGGCGCCGTCGCGAGCCTCGCGCTCGTCGGCCAGCGACACGACGTCCGCGAGGGCTTCCTCGACCACCGGCTCCGCGACGAACGGGGACCGACGTGGTGTGTCGTCGGTCGTCGAGGAGCCGGTGGCGGGCGCAGGGGCGGCGTAGACGTCGTGGACGACGGGCCGCGGGGAGAACGGTGAGGCGACGGTCGGGCCGAGGTTGATGTCGTTGAGGGCGGCCGCCACCTTGGCGACGGCGTCACCGACCTCTTCGTCGGTGGGTGCGTCGTCGTCGCTGTCCTCGATCCACATCTCGACGGCCTCGGGGCCGCTCGCGAGGTTCTCGATCTCGACCAGGCCGGCGTCGAGCAGTCCGACCACGACCATGCCGGCTTCGAAGACGGTGAAGCCGCAGTCGTCGGCGAGGTCGGCGATCGTGCGCGCTCCGTCGACCTTGCACAACAGGGCCCAGTCGTAAGGGCCGAGCACGACGTCGGACGCGGCGTCGGACGAGGTGGAGAGCACAGGGACACCGTCGGCGCCGCCGATGAACGGCACGATCTCGGCCCAGCGGGCATCGCGCTCGCCGGCGAGGGAGAGCAGGTCGGTGACCTCGATCGGAGGCGCGACGTCCTGCCGGGTGCGCTTCCCGTTGCGGAACTTCGACTCGGCGATCTCCCAGTGCAGCAGGTCGGCGACCTGGTCGCGGACCTGCTCGGTCACGAACGACTCGACGACGGCCCGGTCGACGAACTGCAGGTGGACGAGCAGCTCGCCGAGCCGCCAGCCCTGAAGCTCGGTGCGCTGGACCTCGAGGGCCTCGGCGAGGGCCTCGGGGGTGAGGGCGCCGGAGGACATGAGCCGGACCCCGAGCAGCGGCCTGCGACCCGGAACGGACACGGCGTAGACGAGCCCGTCGCGGAACCACACCGAGGACTGCTCGCCCTCGGGCTCGGTGAGGGTCAGGCACCCGGTGGCGCGCTGCGACGCGAGCTCGAGGAGCACGTTGTCCACGCGGACCGGGAAGCCAACGTCAGGCACGCCTGACCTCCTCCACCGATCCGTGCGCCCACACCAGACGCTTCTTCACCCATCGGACGGAACGAGGCGTGGATTGAGTCCCCGCGGCCGACTTGTGCGCGAGACATGCCACGATGGGCGCCGTGAGCACCCCGACCCTCATCACGGTGGCCCCCACGGGCGCCGAGACGGCCAAGGCCGACGCCCCGGCCCTGCCGACCTCCCTCGACGAGCTGGTGTCCACCGCCAAGGCGTGCGAGGCCGCGGGGGCGGCGCTCATCCACATCCACATCCGCGACGACGACGCCCGCCCGACCCTCGACCTGGGGCGGCTGACCGACACGGTCGCCGCCGTCCGAGAGGGCACCGACCTCGTCGTGCAGCTGAGCACGGGCGGGGCGGTCACCGACCCCTACGACGCCCGGATCCGGGTGCTCGAGGCCCTGCCGGACTCCTGCTCGCTCTCCTGCGGCACGGTCAACTTCGGGCCCGACGTGTTCCTGAACCCGTGGGACTTCATGGTCGAGCTCTACCGCCGGACCCAGGAGCTGGAGATCGTGCCGGAGTTCGAGCTCTTCGACCTCGGGCACGTCGCCGCGCTCAACCGCCTCCTGGACAAGGAGGGCCCGCCCTACGGCGGCCACGTGCACGCCGACCTCGTGCTCGGCATCCCCGGTGGCGCCCCCGGCACGACCGAGTCCGTCGTCACGATGGCGCGGATGCTCCCGCCGGGGGCATCCTGGTCGGCCACCGGCGTCGGGCGCACCACCGTCCCGGTGGCGCTGGCGGCCCTCTCGGCCGGCGGCCACCTGCGGGTCGGCATGGAGGACACGCTCACGTTCTCGCCGGGGCGACCCGTGCGTGACAACGCCGAGCTGGTCGAGCGGGCCGCTACCCTCGCCACGACGGCTCTGCGACCTCCGATGACCACGGACGAGGCGCGGGCACTGCTCAACGTCAAGGACCGACGGAACGGAGACGGCGTATGACCAGGCCGATGCCCGGGGGACGCCGCCGCGTCGACCACGTCCTCGCCCCGGACTTCCTCGACGGGCTCACCGAGCTCCCGCTGACCGAGCTGCGCGCCAAGCGCCGCGAGGCCGAGCAGGAGGAGGCCGACCTGTCCTACCTCCGCCGCATGCTGCACGGCCGGATGTCGATCATCGAGGCCGAGCTCCGGCACCGTGACCCGGCGTCGGACTCGGGCTCCGTCGTCGACGAGCTCTCGAGCATCCTCGGCGACGAGCAGCGCAGCACCCGCGGCCTCGGGCGGCACCTCACGGTCGAGCCGTCGCGCGTCGACGAGCACCGCCGCGGCGAGGAGCAGATCATCGCCGATGCCGTCATCTCCGACGTCGCTGCGCGCACCGACGACGAGCTGCGCGACGCGCTCGTGCGGCTCCAGTCCCACGAGACCGAGGTCTCCCAGGTCCGGCGCGCGGTCCAGACGGTCATGGACACGCTCTCGGCCGAGCTGACCTCGCGCTACCGCGACGGCTCCGCCTCGGTCGACGAGCTCCTGGCCCCCGGCTCCGGTGCCTGACCCGACGGCCTCCGTCGTCCTCGCCGAGGTCGTCCGCAGCGGTTTCGTCGAGGGAGTCCATCGCGGCTCGCTTGTGGTGCTCGACCCCGACGGGTCCGTCGCGCTCGCCCGTGGCGACGTGTCGTCACCGGTCTTCCCGCGCTCGTCGAACAAGCTGATGCAGGCCGCCGGAATGGTGGAGCTCGGGTTCCCCGGCCGCGAGGAGCTGCTGGCGCTCGCCGCAGCGTCGCACAGCGGGGAGCCGCACCACCTCGACGGCGTACGCCGGATCCTGGCCGGCTGCGGCCGGGGCGTCGACGCCCTGCGGACCCCGGCCGAGTGGCCGCTCGGGGAGCAGGCCTGGATCGACGTCGTGCGGGCCGGCGGGTCCCCGGAGCCGGTGCTCATGAACTGCTCGGGCAAGCATGCCGCGATGATCGCGACCTGCCTCGCTCAGGACTGGTCGCTCGAGGACTACCGCGACCCGTCCCACCCGCTGCAGGTCCAGCTGGCGGCGACGATCGAGCGGCTGGCGGGCGAGCGGATCGCCGCCACCGGCGTCGACGGCTGCGGCACCCCCGTCGCGGCGATCTCGCTCACGGCCCTCGCACGCGCGTTCTCAGCGGCGGTGCAGGCCGAGGATCCGGCGCCGGAGCGCGTCGTCGCCGACGCCATGCGCGCCCACCCCGACTACGTCGGCGGTACCGGGCGCGACGTCACCCTGCTCATGGCCGGTGTGCCCGGTCTGCTGGTCAAGGACGGCGCCGAGGGCGTGTTCGCACTCGCGCTCGCCGACGGCCGCGCGGCCGCGCTCAAGGTCGACGACGGCGGCGAACGCCCGCGCCCGCTGGTCGCGGCCGCGCTGTTGCGCCACCTCGAGGTCGACGCCGACGTCCTCGACGGTTTCGAGGTGCGTGAGCTGCTCGGCGGCGGTCGACGGGTCGGCGAGGTCCGGGTCCCCGCGTCGCTCCTGCGCTGACGAACCGGCTGGCGCTCAGCAGGGGCAAGCGCCCGGACGTGGTCCGCCCGTGAGGCTCCTGGTCAGGCGCTGCGCGGCGCGAGCCCAGGCCGACGGGCAGCTGCACCGTGACATCGAGGCCAGCGCGACGCCGCGCTGCTCACGGCGAAGATCGCGCCGGTGCTCGGCGAGCACGGCGGAGGTGATCTCGGGGGAGTTCATGTCGTCTCCTGGTGTTCCCATCGAAAGGCGTCCGTCACTGACCGCTTCAGCCACGTTCAACACATCGAACGTCGTCGATATTGCACGGTCCCATCGGGGTGAGGCGCCCGCGGGCGAGCGGCTCCGAGACGCTGCGTAGCGCATGGCAGCAAGCAGTTACCAGCCAGTAGTGAGTGGGATCACGCACGGAATGCGTACGCACCGCTTGCTCTAGCAAGCACTAGGGGTCACACTGGATGCATGGCCACCATCGACGTCCGCAGCCTCGGGGAGTACATCCGCGAGCAGCGTGAGGCCGCCGAGGTGTCGCTGCGCCAGCTGGCCAAGAACGCCGGCGTCTCCAACCCCTACCTCAGCCAGGTCGAGCGGGGACTGAAGAAGCCGAGCGCCGAGATCCTCGGCCAGATCGCCTCCGCCCTGCGCATCTCCGCCGAGACGCTCTACGTGCGGGCCGGTCTCCTCGAGCCCCGCGTCGGCGACGTCGCGGTCACCGAGGCGATCGCAGCGGACGAGACGCTCACCCAGCGTCAGCGCCACGCGCTCCTCGAGATCTACGCCGCGTTCCAGAGCGAGAACTCCGCGACGGCCGCGACCAGCGAGGCAGCCGCCTCCAGGGAACCCATCCTCACCGGCACGACCTCCGCCGGTGCCAGCTCACCGAAGAAGGATCAGTCATGACCGAGAACACTGTCCCCACCCCTGCGACCCCCGATGTCGACGAGGCTGTCGTCGCGCCGGTGAAGAAGGCCGCGAAGAAGACCACCACGACCGCGAAGAAGACCGCCACGACCGCGAAGAAGACCGCGACGAAGACGACCACCCCCGCGAAGAAGACCGCGACGAAGGCGACGTCGACGAGCACCGCGACCGCCAAGAGGGCCGCGAAGAAGACCACCACCACGGCGAAGGCCACCGCGACGAAGGCTGCGAAGCCGACCAAGGCCGTCAAGGCCCCCGAGAGCACGAAGCTGCTCGAGGTCCCGGTTACCCGGGTCCGCTCGCTGCTCGCCGAGCTCCCCGAGCCGGCGGCCGTGAAGAGCCGGGTCGAGGGCGAGATCCTCGTGGCCAGCAAGGCCGTCGAGGAGTTCGTCGCTCCCATGTTCGCGATGGTCGCGGAGAAGACCGCCGAGGGCCGCAAGGCCGCCGACGCCGTCGTGGCGCCGTACGTCGCCTCGGTCGTCGAGATGAGCGCCGGGGGCCGCAAGCAGGTCGAGGAGATCGTCGGCCCGATGTTCGCGATGGTCGCGGAGAAGTCCGCGGAGGGTCGCAAGGCCGCCGACGCCGTCGTCTCGCCCTACCTGCACTCCTTCGCCGAGAAGGCCGCCGAGCGCCGCAAGGCCGCCGACGGGAGGCGCGCCACCGTCGTCGAGACCGTGAAGCCCTACGTCGCCACCGTCACCAACCAGGCGAACGAGGCCGTCCAGGCGGTCGAGACCGTCGTCGAGGACCTCCGGGCCCGGGCCGACGCCCGCGCCGCGTTCGCGACCGACACCGTCTCGCCGGTCGTGACCGAGATCCGCGAGCGCGCCGAGCAGGTCGCCGCCGACGTCCGCAAGGCCGTCGGTCTCTGACCCGCACGACCGACAAGACCACGAACGCCGAGGCCCCAGCGCACCACCGCTGGGGTCTCGTGCACGAGAACGGACCACCCGAAGCGAAGCAGAAACTGGGCTTGATCGTCCCTGAGGGACGATCAAGCCCCCAGTTTCTTGCTCTGTTCTGTCCACGACTCGCGATCGGGTACGCCGTGCCCTCGGGTCAGACGAGCTCGAGGCTGCGGCGCGAGAGCCCCCACATCGAGCCCTCGATCACGCTGCGCGCCGACGAGAGGTCGCTCGCCGCGCCGAGCGTGACGAACAGCGGCGTGAAGTGCTCCACCGTCGGGTGCGAGTACGGCATCCCCGGCGCGCTCTGGCGGAAGGATGCCAGCGTGTCGAGGTCACCGGCCGCGATGGCCTCCCAGGCCCACGCGTCGAAGTCGCGCGACCAGCCCGGCACCTTGCCCTCGACCATCGCCGGCGTGATGAACGGCAGGCCGTGGGTCATGAAGCCGGACCCGACGACGAGCACGCCCTCCGCGCGCAGCGCGCCGAGTCGCCGCCCGAGCGCGAGCAGGGAGTCGACCCGGTCGGTCGGCAGGCTGACCTGCACGACCGGGACGTCCGCGGCGGGGTACATCACCTTCAACGGCACCCAGGCACCGTGGTCGAGGCCGCGCGGGCGGTCGACGACCGGGCCGAGGGCCGACAGCTCGGCGCTCACACGGGCGCCGAGCGCGCCGGCGTCGGGGGTCGGGTACTGCATCGAGTAGTAGCGCGGGTCGAAGCCCCCGAAGTCGTAGACCAGCCCCGTGGCCGGGGTCGGGGCGGTGATCGTGATCGGCGCGGTCTCCCAGTGCGCGCTCACGATGACGATGCCGCTGGGCTTCGGCATCGACGTCGACCACGCCAGGAGCTCGTCCATCCAGGGGCCGTCGTCGAACAGCGGCGGCGCACCATGGCTCAGGTAGATCGACGGCAGCGGATCGTCGCCCGCGGCCCAGGTGCGCTGCGCGGCCGTCGCGGCCAGCGCTGCGGGCTCGAACGCGTCGAACGCGGCAGCTGCGCGGGTCAGGGCCATCTACGTGCTCCTCGGGTGGGTCGGGCGGTACGAGTGCCACCGTAGGCGTTAAAGGTTGAAACGTCAACTAATGACCATGAAGGCGTCACGCACGCACCGGCGACGTTGCCTATGCTGGCACCGTGCTGGGAGCTCCGATCGGCGTCTACCTCGTCATCTCGTACGCCTGCATCGCGATGGGGCTGTGGGCGCTCATCGACGCCGCCACGCGCCGCGCCGACGCCTTCCCCGCGGTCGACCGCCAGACCAAGCCCATCTGGCTGGCGATCCTCGCCGGTGGCGTGGCCTGCCAGTGGATCTTCCCGGCGCTGTTCGGCCCGCTCTCGCTGCTCGGCCTCGCCGGCATCGTCGCCGCGATCGTCTACCTCGTCGACGTACGCCGCCGGGTCATCGAGGTCTCGCGCGGCTCGCGCTGGTGACCCGGTCGTCCCGTCCGGTCGGCACGATCACCCGCGGGACCACCCACCCCAACCGGCTGCGCCGGGTCGACCGCTGGATCGCGCACGAGTGCGCCCGCGCGCTGCGCGCGGCACCAGATCCCGTCGTCGTCGACCTCGGCTACGGCGCGGCCGCCTGGACTCCCCGCGACCTGCGCGACCGGCTGCGCGGCGTACGGCCGGACGTCGAGGTCGTCGGCATCGAGATCGACCCGGAGCGCGTGCGCGCGGCCGCGCCGTACGCCGACCCCGCGCTGAGCTTCCGGCGCGGTGGCTTCGAGGTGCCGCTCGACGGACGCGTCGCGGTCGTGGTGCGGGCCTTCAACGTGCTGCGCCAGTACGACGAGTCCGAGGTCCTCGCCGCCTGGCGCGCCATGACCGCGCGGCTTCGCCCCGACGGCCTGCTCGTCGAGGGCACCTGCGACGGGCTCGGTCGGCACGCCTGGTGGGTGGCGCTCGGAGCGGGACAGAGCGTTCCGCGCTCCCTCACGCTCTCGACGAGGCTCGCCGGGCTGGACCGGCCCTCCGACCTCGCCGAGCGCCTGCCCAAGACGCTCATCCACCGCAACGTCCCGGGTGAACGCGTCCACGACCTGCTGGCGGTCCTCGACCGGTGCTGGGCCGCGGCCGCTCCGCATCAGGCGTTCGGCGCCCGCCAGCGCTGGATCGCGGCGGTGGCCGCGGCGCGCGACAGCGGTGTCGAGGTCCTCGACGGACCCTCGCGCTGGCGCCTCGGTGAGCTGACCGTGCCCTGGACGGTCGTCGCTCCGCGTGACTGAACCGGGGCGGCACTGGTTCCGGAGGGTGAATCCTGGGCGCGCCGCTGGGCCCTGGTCCGCCACGTGCCGTCAGGATGGTCACGCACCGCGAGCGCGAGGAGGTACGCCGCATGACCCGGATCGAGGTCGTGACGGGTGACCTGACGACCCAGGAGGTCGACGCGATCGTGAACGCCGCGAACTCCGAGCTGCTCGGCGGCGGTGGGCTCGACGGGGCGATCCACGCTGCTGGCGGCGAGGTGATCCTCGAGGAGTGCATCGAGCTGCGGCGTACGACCTGGCGGCACGGTCTCCCCACCGGTGAGGCGGTGGTGACGAGCGCCGGCGCACTGCCGGCCCGCTGGGTGATCCACACGGTCGGTCCGCGCCACGGCCGCCACCACGGCATGGAGGCCAGCCTCCTCGCCGGGTGCCACACCGCCTCGCTCGACGTCGCGTGGGGTGTCGGTGCCCGGTCCGTCGCGTTCCCGGCGATCTCGTGCGGTGCCTACGGCTACCCGCCGGAGGAGGCCGCCCTGATCTCGGTCGGTGCGGTCCAGGCCTACGTCGACGAGCACCCGACGGCGTTCGAGGAGGTGCGCTTCGTGCTGCTCGACGAGCGGATGCGCGACATCTTCACCGACGCGCGTGCCCGGCGCGAAGGCAGCGGGACGCTGTAGCCGAGCCGCTCAGGCGACCGTGCCGCGGCTCGCGTCGCGGTTGAGGTCGACACTCGGGGTGGACCTCAGGTCGAACACGGCGTAGCGGCGGATCGGCACGGAACGCCGGTAGAGCTTGCCCCACATGGCGTCGTGCTCGTCGCAGGCCGCGTCGGCGCTGCGGTGGGAGTCGACGTCGGACACGAGGTAGACGGTCGCCTCGTCGTCGCACCAGGCGCACAGCATCGTCGGGTGCACCTCCCCTCCAGCTCGTCGTCGCGCCTCCAGTGCAGCAGACCTGACCCTGCCGTCCCGTGCGCCACGCGGCGACGGCGTGGCGGCCGTGAGCGAGTGCCCATCGGGGGATGATCGCGGGATGGACCGGATCGAGACCGAGCGCCTCGTGCTGCGCGGCTGGGCCGAGTCGGACGCGGAAGCGGCGTACGCCGTGCTCTCGCACGGCGAGGTCTGGCCCTGGCTCGGGGCGCAGCCGCGGCGCTGCCCGGACGTCGCCACGGCACGGCGCATCACCGAGCGCTGGGCCGGCCTGGCCGACGACGTGCTCGGGGTGTGGGCGGTGCAGACGCCCTCGATGGCGGACCAGAGGCCCTCGCCGTGCGGGTCGGTGCTCCTGCTCACGCTCCCGCGCAGCGACGGGAGCGAGTCCGACGCGGTCGAGATCGGCTGGCACCTGCACCCTGCGGCGTGGGGACGCGGCATCGCGACCGAGGGCGCCTCGGCGCTCGTGGCGCGAGCGCGGGCGGCCGGGCTCGCGCGGTTGCACGCGGTCGTGCGCGAGGGCAACGAGCGCTCGCTCGCCGTCTGCGACCGGCTCGGCATGACGCGGCTCGGCGTCACCGACGAGTGGTACGGCACCGACTTCGTCGACCACGTGCTCGACCTCTGACGGCGCAGGCCGCGTCACGCCTCGAGAGCGATGCGGATCCGCCGGAATCCCTTGCCCTTGTTCTCGATCTTCACCACGCGCAGCGGGCCGACCTGACGCGTCGACGCCACGTGGGTGCCGCCGTCGGCCTGCACGTCGAGCCCACGGATGTCGACGATGCGCACGATCTCGATCGTGGGAGGCAGCAGGTTCGTGGCGGTGCGGATGATGTCGGGGATGGCGAACGCCTCGTCCCGCGGCAGCTCGTAGGCCGCGATCGCGCGGTCGGCGTCGACCTCGACGTTGCACGCCGCCTCGATCGTCTCCTTGAACCCGTCGGGCACCATGTCGAGGTTGACGTCCAGCCGCGCCTCGAGCGGCTCCATGTTGCCGCCCGTCACGAGAGCGCCGAAGTCGCGGAACACCACGCCCGAGAGCAGGTGCAGGCCCGAGTGCGTGCGCATGAGCGCCGTACGCCGACCGTCCTCAATCGTGCCGCGGACGGCCGTGCCGACCGGCGGGAGCGGGTCGTCGTCGTGGGCCACGAGCCGGACGTCGTCGCCCTTGAGGGCGCCGACGATGCGGGTCTGCACACCGCCCCACAGCAGCACGCCGTGGTCCGGCGGCTGCCCGCCGCCGCCCGGGTAGAAGGCGCTGCGATCCAGCACGATCCCGGTGTCGCGGTCGCTGTGCAGGACGGTCGCGTCCCACTCGCGCAGGGTCGCATCGCGCAGCTCGAGCCGCTCCGTCATCGCCGTACCTCCTCGACGACCCGTGTCCTTGATCGTCCCTGAGGGACGATCAAGGACACGAAACTGCACTCTGCTGTCCCGAACTCGTGATCTTGGACCCGTGTGGAGCGTCAGCCCTTGCCCTGGTTGGCCACGGCTGCGGCTGCGGTAGCGGCCGCAGCCGGGTCGAGGTACTCGCCACCACGCACGACGGGGTGCAGGTCGGCGTCGAGCTTGTAGACCAGCGGGATGCCCGTGGGGATGTTGAGCGCGGCGATGTCCTCGTCGCTGATGCCGTCGAGGTGCTTCACGAGCGCGCGCAGCGAGTTGCCGTGAGCTGCGACGAGAACGGTCTTGCCGGCGCGAAGGTCCGCGACGATGACGTCCTCCCAGTACGGCAGCAGGCGGTGGACGACATCCTTGAGGCACTCGGTGAGCGGGTTGACCTCCGGCGGCAGCCACGAGTAGCGCGGGTCGTGCGTCTGCGAGAACTCGTCGTCCGGGTCGATGGCCGGCGGGGGGGTGTCGTAGGACCGGCGCCAGAGCATGAACTGCTCCTCGCCGTAGGCCTCGAGGGTCTGCTTCTTGTTCTTGCCCTGCAGGGCGCCGTAGTGGCGCTCGTTGAGGCGCCAGTTGCGCACGACCGGGATCCAGTGGCGGTCCGCTACGTCGAGCGCGATCTGCGAGGTGCGGATGGCGCGCCGCAGCAGCGAGGTGTGCACGACGTCGGGCAGCACGCCCGCGTCGCGGAGCATCTCACCTCCGCGGACCGCCTCGGCCTCGCCCTTCTCCGACAGGTCGACGTCGACCCACCCGGTGAACTGATTGAGGGCGTTCCAGGTGCTCTCGCCGTGGCGGAGCAGGACCAGCGTGTACGGCGCGTCACTCATGCCCGCCATCCTTCCGCATCCACTCGCCGCGCCGCCCAGGACCCCGCGAAGCCGACCAGATCACGACTTGTGGACACCTCGGTGCAGAAGACTTGGGGTAACGGGGTCAGCGGTCGGGGGCGAGGTGGGGGAAGGCGGCCAGGTTGGCGGTGCTCTCGCCTCGGCTGGTGCGCCAGGCCCACTCGCGACGGATCGCGCTCGCGAAACCGAGCTCGAGGATCGTGGTGAACGAGCCGTCGGCGTACTCGAGGACGGAGCCGAGGAGCCGGTCCACCTCGTCGGGCGTGACCGACGCGAGCGGGAGCCGCCCGGTGAGGTAGATGTCGCCGAGGTGGTCGACGGCGAAGGAGACGGCGTACGTGCGCAGGTTGCGCTCGAGCAGCCAGCGGTAGACGGCCTCGGCGTTCTCGTCGACGTGGCGCGCGACGAACGCCTGCACGGTCAGCGCGTGCTCACCGACCACCAGCGAGGCGGTGGTCGCCAGCTTGCGCTCGCCGGGGAGCACCACGACGAAGGAACCGGGCGCGGTCTCCTCCACCTCGAGGTCGTAGGTCGCCAGGGCGGAGCGCAGCACCTCGGCGGCGCGCACCGACTCGGCGCTCATGAGGGGGACCCGGCCCGGGCCGGTCGCTGGACGGTCACATCGAGACGGTACGCCGGGTCAGCCGCGGGCGGCCGCGAGCCGGCCGGCTCGGTCGGCCATGGCGTCGCGGTAGACCGCAAGAGTCGCTGCGGCTGTGGCGTCCCACCCGAAGCGGGAGGCCTGCAGCACCGCGGCGCGCGACCAGCGCTCGAGGCGAGCACGGTCGCCCACCACGGAGCACAGCGCCTCGGCCCAGACCTGCGGGTCGTGGCCGTCGACGAGCATCCCGCTGACGCCGTCGGCCACGGCGGTCGGGAGCCCACCGACCCGGGCCGCGACCACGGGAGTGCCGCACGACTGCGCCTCGACCGCGACGAGGCCGAAGGACTCCGAGTACGACGGGACGACGCAGACGTCGGCCGCGCGGTACCAGTCGGCCAGGCGTGCGCGGTCCACCGGCGGCACGAAGCGGACCAGGTCGAGGACGCCGAGCTCGGACGCGAGGTCCTCCAGCGCGTGCGGGTGGGCGAGCCCGGAGCCGGACGGGCCGCCGCAGATCACCACCTGCAGGGTGTCGCGCAGCGACGGCGTGCCCGCGACCATCGCCGCGACGGCGCGCACGAGGACGTCGGGAGCCTTGAGCGGCTGGATCCGGCCGACGAACAGGAGCACGGTCTTGTCCGCCGCCACCCCGACCGTGGCGCGCGCCCGCGCGCGGTCGCCGGGGGCGAAGACGTCGAGGTCGACCCCGGGGTGGACCACGGCGACCCGACGCGGGTCGGCGCCGTAGAGGGAGATCAGCTGCTCGGCCTCGATCGTGGTGTTCGCGAGGATGCGGTCCGCCGCGTCGACGACCTGCTGCTCTCCGATCACCCGACCCTCGGGCTCGGGTCGGTCGCCCTCGGCGAGGGTGAGGTTCTTGACCTTGGCCATCGTGTGCATCGCGTGGACCAGCGGGACGTTCCAGCGCTCGGCGGCGAGCCAGCCGACCTGGCCGGAGAGCCAGTAGTGCGACTGCACGACGTCGTACCAGCCCTCGGGGCGCGCCGCCTCGGCACGCAGCACGCCGGAGGTGACAGCGCACAGCTGGCCCGGGAGGTCCTCCTTGGCCAGGCCCTGGAACGGACCGGCCGTCACGTGGCGGACCGTGACCCCCGGCTCCATGGCCACCGTCGGCGGCAGGTCGCCGGACGTGGCCCGGGTGAAGATGTCGACCTCGACGCCCCGGGCCGCCAGGCGCCGGGCCACCTCGGTGACGTAGACGTTCATCCCGCCGGCGTCGCCGGTGCCCGGCTGGTCCAGCGGCGAGGTGTGGATCGACAGGACGGCGACCCGGCGGGGGCCGGGCGCGGGCGCCGCGGCAACCGGTCGGCCGAGAGCGCGGGGGCGACGGGTGCGACGGGTGGCGGGCTCGAGCGGCAGGATCGCCACGCTGCCTCCCTCGCACGTCAGAGGCGTTCCGATCTGGTCCGCCCACGGGTCAACGACCCCCGAGTCTGACCCATTCCCGGGCAGGCGGCGACCCGGGACCGGTGCAAGGGGCTAGAGCCCCTCGATGATCGCCTCGGGGTCGATCGTCGCGTAGGGCTCGCCGGTGGCGACGTAGACGACCCGCTTGGCGATCGTGACGGCGTGGTCGGCGAAGCGCTCGTAGAAGCGCGAGAGCAGGGTGACGTCGACCGCGGCCTCGACGCCGTACTCCCAGGTGGGGGACAGGACGGTCTGGAACAGCTCGCGGTGCAAGCGGTCCATGTCCTCGTCGGTGCGCTGGATGTCGGCGGCCATGGTGACGTCCTTGGTCGCGATCACCGAGCCGGTCTTGGCGACGACGTTCTGCGCGACCGCGCCCATCGCCTGGAACGTGGGGCGCAGCTGCGCCGGCACCGCCGACCCGGGGTAGCGCATCCGGGCCGACTTGGCGATGTGCGCCGCGAGGTCGCCCATGCGCTCGAGGGACGCCGAGATCCGCAGCGACGCGACCACGATGCGCAGGTCGGTGGCGACCGGCTGCTGCCGGGCGGACACCTGGAAGCAGTCGTCCTCGACCTTGGAGGCGATCGCGTCGATCGCGTCGTCGCCGGCGATCACGCTCTCCGCGAGGGCGAGATCGGCGTCGAGCAGGGATCGGGTGGCCCTATCCATGGCCGAGGCGACGAGGCGGGTCATCTCCACCAGGTCGTCGCTCACTCGGTCCAGCTGCTCGTGGTAGACCTCGCGCATGGTGGATCCTCGTCGCCGTGGGGTCCGGTCGAGCGTCGGGCGGGACCGCTCACCGGTGATCTGGGGCCAATCTAGGCCCGTTTGACGTCCTCCCGCCCCGCAGACATGAACGAATGTCGTCCGGCGGGTGAACATCCGGGGACACGGGTGAACAGTGCGGGAAGACCTCCCGTTGCCCGGCGTTCTCCGGCTGTTCGCCTTTCGAGGTCGCCGTATCGTGTGCGCCGTGGACGTCACCGCGGGTCTCGCGCTGGCCGGACTCGCCGGCCTCGCCGTCGGTGGGGTCGGCGGCTGGGCCGTGTCGTCGCGGCGCCGTGCGCCTGCGGTCGCCCCGCGCACGGCCCCTCCGGTCGAGCCCGAGGGGGTCCCCTCGCCGAACGTGCCCGAGGGGCTGAGCCGCCTGCTCGCCGTGCTTCCCGGGGCCGCCTTCGTCGTCGGCGCCGACAACAGCGTCCTGCGCGCCTCGCCCGAGTCGGCCGCCCTCGGGGTCTCGCAGGGCTCGCGTCTGGAGATCCCCGAGATCCTCAGCATCGTGACCGCGGTGCGCCGCGACGGGGTGATCCGCGAGGACGACCTCGAGCTGCGCCGTCCGCCGCTCGGCAAGGGCCTGCTCCAGGCCAGGGTCCGCGTCGCCGCCCTGTCGCCCACCGCGGCGCTCGTGCTGGTGGAGGACCTCTCCGAGGCCAAGCGCATCGACGCCGTACGCCGTGACTTCGTGGCCAACGTGTCGCACGAGCTCAAGACGCCGGTCGGGGCCCTCTCACTGCTCGCCGAGGCCGTCCAGAGCGCGAGCGACGACCCCGAGGCGGTGCAGCGCTTCAGCGCCCGCATGCAGGTCGAGTCCCAGCGCCTGTCCAACCTGGTCAACGACCTCATCGACCTCTCGCGGCTGCAGAGCGGGGACCCGCTCAAGGACTCCGAGTGCGTCGAGGTCAACCGGATCGTCGGCGAGGCGCTCGACGCGACCAAGCTGCTGGCCAACGCCCGAGACATCGACGTCGTCGTCGGCGACGCCTGCCACGCCCACGTCCTCGGCGACGAGGCGCAGCTGGTGATGGCGCTGCGCAACCTCATGACCAACGCCATCGCCTACTCCCCGCCCCGCACGCGGGTCGCCGTGGCGGCGCGCTGCCTGGGCGAGGTGGTGGAGGTCAGCGTCACCGACCAGGGGATCGGCATCCCCGCCGAGGAGCAGTCCCGCATCTTCGAGCGCTTCTACCGGGTCGACCCGGCCCGCTCGCGCATCACCGGTGGCACCGGCCTGGGGCTGGCCATCGTCAAGCACGTCTGCGCCAACCACGGCGGTGAGTGCACCGTCTGGTCGGTCGAGGGGGAAGGCTCCACGTTCACCCTGCGGTTGCCGCTGGCACCCGTTACCCGCACCCCTGAAGGAGACCCGGTTCCGTGACCCGAGTGCTCGTCGTCGAGGACGAGGAGTCCTTCTCCGACGCCCTGTCGTTCATGCTGCGCAAGGAGGGCTTCGAGGTGGGCGTGGCTGCCACCGGCACCGACGCCGTCGCGCAGTTCGACCAGCAGGGCGCCGACGTCGTCCTGCTCGACCTGATGCTTCCGGGCATGTCCGGGACGGAGGTCTGCCGCACGCTGCGCCAGCGCTCCGCCGTGCCGATCATCATGGTGACAGCCAAGGACGGCGAGGTCGACAAGGTCGTCGGGCTCGAGCTCGGGGCCGACGACTACGTCACCAAGCCGTTCTCCTCACGCGAGCTCGTGGCCCGCATCCGTGCGGTGCTGCGGCGCACCGGGGAGCCCGAGGAGCTGCTGCCGGCCACCCTCGAGGCGGGACCCGTGCGGATGGACGTCGAGCGGCATGTCGTGTCGGTCAACGGCACGCAGATCTCGTTGCCGCTCAAGGAGTTCGAGCTGCTCGAGCTGCTGCTGCGCAACGCCGGCCGGGTGCTGACCCGTGGCATGCTCATCGACCGCGTCTGGGGGTCGGACTACGTCGGCGACGGGAAGACCCTCGACGTCCACGTCAAGCGGCTCCGCGCCAAGATCGAGGCCGACCCGGCCGCGCCCGTCCACCTCGTGACCGTCCGCGGGCTTGGCTACAAGTTCGAGGCCTGACCCACCGACCGCAACGACGACGCCACCCGTCGCGACCCCCGGGCCCGAGGGCCCCGGACG
Source organism: Candidatus Nanopelagicales bacterium (assembly GCA_036510975.1). GTDB lineage: Bacteria > Actinomycetota > Actinomycetes > S36-B12 > CAIYMF01 > Longivirga. Next base: position 1,325 of record DATCCY010000026.1, on the reverse strand, counting down.
CTCCGGGTGGCGTCGTCGCGTGGTGGGTCAGCTCGTGGCGGGCCCGAGCCCGGCGTAGATGCCGGCCGGCGGCACGGCCATGACCGAGATCGGCACGGCACCAGCCTTTGCGAAGGTGAAGACGACCTGCGCGAAGGCCGACGTGGGGATCGTGAGGGCGCTGAGGTCGACGTGGTAGTCGGCGTTGAAGCCGATCCGCACGGCCGAGGTCGGGCGGTTGGCCGGCAGCGCGATGGTACCGCCGGCGGCCGAGGTGCCCGTGATGGTCGAGGTGGCGCCCTTCGGGTCGGTGACCGAGACGCCGGTGAGCACGTCGTCGACGTCGGGGCTGAGGTTGACGATCGTGCCGATGACCGTCGCCTTCGTGCTCGACGGCAGGCCGCTGGTCACGATGGTGACGCCGCGCAGCGCGATGGTCCCGGACGAGGAGTTGGCGGTCGCGCCGTTGCCCGACGGCCCCTGGGAGGTCGTGCCCGCGTTGACGCCGATGGAGCACGCCGAGAGCAGCGGGACGGTGGCGAGGACGAGGACGGCAGCGCTGCGGCGCCAGGCGGTGCGGGGCACGGAGTCGCTCCTGCGGTGACCGGGTGGATCGGGCGGCGTCAGCCTAGGGCATCGACCCCTCGCAGGCCCGCGTTGGGACCAGGTCGGGCCACCGTGCGGAGGAGGACCTCACCACCCGCCGTGACGGTCGGTGGGCGGGCCCGCGGACGCCGCCGCGGGCGCGGACGTGGCCCGGATCACGACGGCGCCGGGAGCAAGCCCCTGACCTGCGACGACGCCCTCCGAGGAGTCCTGAGGGCGTGTTAGACTAGGGGGATCCTGGAAAGGGGTACCCCACCTATGACGTTCACGGTCGGCGACACGGTTGTCTACCCGCACCACGGCGCGGCTCTCATCGAGGCGATCGAGACCCGCACGATCAAGGGGGTCGACAAGCTCTACCTGGTCCTCAAGGTCGCCCAGGGCGACCTCACGGTCCGCGTGCCCGCTGAGAACGCCGAGTTCGTCGGCGTCCGGGACGTCGTGGGTGCCGAGGGCCTGGAGCGCGTCTTCTCCGTGCTGCGCATGCCGCACACCGAGGAGCCCACCAACTGGTCGCGCCGGTACAAGGCGAACCTCGAGAAGCTCGCGTCCGGCGACGTGATCAAGGTCGCCGAGGTCGTGCGCGACCTCTGGCGCCGTGAGCGTGAGCGTGGGCTCTCGGCCGGCGAGAAGCGGATGCTCGCAAAGGCGCGCCAGATCCTTGTGTCGGAGCTCGCACTTGCCGAGAACACGAACGAGGACAAGGCAGAGACCATCCTCGACGAGGTCCTCGCGTCCTA
>DATCCY010000025.1:0-2512 GCA_036510975.1 Candidatus Nanopelagicales bacterium | reverse complement strand
CAGGCCGTTCCGCGCGGGAGCACGGTCACCGTGAGCCGACCCTGACGCAGGTAGTGGTCGTTGACGGCCGTGATCTCGAGCTCGCCGCGGGCACTCGGCCGCACCTGGCGGGCCACGTCGACGATGTCCGAGCCGTAGAAGTACAGACCGGGGACGGCGTAGGAGCTGCGCGGCGTGACGGGCTTCTCCTCGATCGATATCGCCTTCCCGTCGTCGTCGAACTCGACCACGCCGTACTCCGAGGGGTTCGCGACGCGATAGGCGAACACGTGCCCGCCCTCGACGTCCTGCAGGCCGCGCAGCCTGGTGCCGAGCCCGGGGCCGTGGAAGATGTTGTCGCCGAGCACGAGCGCCGCGCCCTGGCCCTCGAGGAAGTCCGCGCCGATGAGGAACGCCTGAGCCAGTCCCTCCGGCTTGGGCTGCACGGCGAACTCGATGGTCATCCCGAGGTCGGATCCGTCACCGAGCAGGCGGACGAACGAGTCGCGGTCCTCGGGCGTCGTGATGACCAGGACCTCGCGCAGCCCGGCCGCCATGAGCGTGGCAAGGGGGTAGTGGACCATCGGCTTGTCGTACACCGGGAGCAGCTGCTTGCTCACACCACGGGTGATCGGCCAGAGCCGCGACCCGGTGCCCCCCGCGAGGATCAGACCCTTCACGCGGCCGACCCTACCGGGGCTTCGCACGCCGTCTCGACATCGGGCGTCACTCGGGATGCCAGCCCCGCGGGCGGCGCCCCACGAGCCCGCGGCACAGCCGCAGGCGCGTCTGCAGCGTCGGTTCGACTACCCTTCCCCTCCAACGGCTCGTCCCGGGGGGAAAGAGAACACCGATGACCATGGCATGCGCCTGTCCGAGCTCAGCACGGTGCCACGCGACGGTGGACACCCGCGCATGCGACGAGCGACGTGCCTAGCCGACCTCGGGGTCGCACCCTGGTGGTCGGTGCGGGTCTGATCGGCTCGCACGTCGTGGACGCAGTCGCGTCGCTCGGCATGCCCGTGACGGCCGTCACGCGTTCCCAGCCCCATGCCCTGGCCGCCCACCTGCTGCGCAGCACCGAGACCGTCGTCGCCGACGTCACCCGGACCGACCTCGACCCGTTGCTGGACGGCGTCTCGGACGTGGTGTGGGCGCTCGGCGGGCTGATGCCGGGCGAGGCGGAGAAGGATCCCGAACTCGACCGTGCGGCCGTGCTCGACCCGCTCGACCACGTTCTCGCAGCCGTCCGGCGCCATCCCACGGTCATGCTCACGGTGGTCACGTCCGGCGGCACCGCCTACGGGGACACCGGTGTCTTCCCCACGCCCGAGTCGGAACCGGCTCGGCCGGTCAACCACTACGGCCGCACCAGGGTCGAGGTCGAGCGGCGAGCAGCCGCCAGCGCCGACGAGAGCGGTCACGGCGTGCGCATCCTGCGCGTCGCCAACGTCTACGGCCCGGGTCAGACGTCGGGCCGGGGCCAGGGCTTCCTCGGCTACGCCCTCGAGAGCGCGCTGACGCACCGTCCGTTCACGATCTTCGGCGACGGATCCGACGTCCGTGACTTCGTCCTCGTCACCGACGTGGCGGAAGCGGTTGCGCGCCTCATGAGTGTGGAAGGCGGCCCCCGCGTCCTCAACGTGGCGAGCGGTCAGCCGGTGACGCTCGCGGAAGCCCTGGCTGCGGTCCGCGACGTCTCGAAGTCCGACCTCACGGTCGTGCACGCCAAGAGCCGCGGCTTCGACCTCCCCCGGGTCGAGCTCGACATCTCTCTGCTGACGGCGCTGATCGACTACCGGCCGACCGAGCTCCGCCACGGTCTGGAGTCGGCGTGGCAGTGGCTGACGTCGACCTCGCGGACCGCGGGCGCGAACGCCGCCGGGCTCGGCGCCTCATGAACCCCGCGGCAGGAACAGCCCAGCGGCTCGAGATCGTCATCGAGACGCCGGAGGCGGGGTCGACTTTCTCCGGACCGATCACGGTCCGCGGATCCGTGGCGGGAGTGATCGACCCCGCCAGCACCGAGATCTGGATCGCGCTTCCCGGTGCGCCGTCGGTGCGGGCCACCGTCGACAGCTCGGCACGCAGCGACGGTGAGATCGGCTGGCTCGCGGAGATCGACGTGTCGCAGGTCGCGTCCGGCCCGTACCCGATCGCCGTTCACGCGCTCGACCTCCGAGGCCGAACTGCTCGTCCGCTCCACCTGGGCGTGGTCCGTCTCCCGCGGGGCGACCTCGACTTCCCGGTTCGCGACAGCGAGCTCGAGGGGAGCTACCTCGTCGTGGCCGGCTGGTGCGTCTTCCCCGGCGAGCACACCTCCGCGGTCGAGGTGCTGATCGACGGAACGGTCGTCGCGCATGCTCGCTCGCACCAGCCGCGCCCGGACATCGCCCGAGGCGTCGATGGAGCGGGCGCCCCGTTCGCCGGCTACGCGGCCGTCCTCCACGTCGACGAACTCCCGCAATCGGACCAGTTCGAGGTGAGTGCCCGTGCCGTCGGCGTCGAGGGCCACGTGTGGGAGTCCCACGCC
>DATCCY010000024.1:0-11252 GCA_036510975.1 Candidatus Nanopelagicales bacterium | reverse complement strand
GCAGGCGACCCGCGTGGGCATGCCCTACGTCAACCAGCGCTGGCTCGGCGGCATGCTGACCAACTTCTCGACGGTGCACAAGCGGATCCAGCGCCTCAAGGAGCTCGAGCTCATCGACTACGACGACGTCGCCGGCTCGGGTCTCACCAAGAAGGAGCTGCTCGTCCTGCGTCGCGAGAAGGACAAGCTCCTCAAGACCCTCGGCGGCATCCGCGACATGTCGAAGGTCCCCTCCGCGGTGTGGATCGTCGACACCAACAAGGAGCACATCGCCGTCGCCGAGGCGAAGAAGCTCGGCATCCCAGTCGTCGCGATCCTCGACAGCAACTGCGACCCCGACGTCGTCGACTTCCCGATCCCCGGCAACGACGACGCGATCCGCGCCGTCGCGCTGCTCACCCGCGTGATCGCCGACGCCGTGGCCGACGGCCTGATGGCTCGCGCCGGCCGCGGTTCCGCCGCTGCCGCCGACGAGGGTGTCGTCGCCACCGACGAGCCCCTCGCCGCCTGGGAGGCCGAGCTCCTCGCAGGCGCCGACACCCCGGTCGAGGTGCCCACCAGCGCTGCCGAGGAGGTGGCCATCGAGGTCGCCGCCGAGGAGCCCGTCGCCGGCTCCGCCGAGGCCGAGGCCGAGGCAGCGGCGGACGCCGCCATCGCCGAGACCCCGGACGAGGCGGCCGCCGAGGCTGCGGCGGCCGTGGCCGCTCCTGCTGCGAGCGACGCCCCTGCTGCGACCGAGGCCCCCGCGGCCCAGGCCACTGCGACCACCGAGGCCGTGGCCGACCAGGCCTGAGCCAGCTTCAGCGGCCTGCGGCCTGGCACAGTCCCTCCGGGGCCGTGCTGTGCCGCAGCCGCGAGAACCCGACGTACGACACCCTGACGAGAGAGAGCTACGAAGCCATGGCCGAGATCACCGCCGCTGACGTCAAGAAGCTCCGCGACCTCACCGGTGCGGGGATGATGGACTGCAAGAAGGCCCTCGTGGAGTCCGACGGCGACTTCGACGCGGCCAGCGAGGCGCTGCGCATCAAGGGCGCCGCCAAGATGGCCGCCCGCGGCGCCGAGCGCGAGGCCAGCAACGGCCTCGTCGCCGCCCAGGACGGGGCGCTCATCGAGCTTCGCGCCGAGACCGACTTCGTGGCCAAGAACGCCGACTTCCAGGCGCTCGCCGCCAAGGTCGTCGCCAAGGCCGCCGAGACCCGCCCGATCGACGCCGACGCGCTCGCCGCCACCGAGCTCGAGGGCGGCCAGACCGTTGCCGAGGCCATCGCCGGGCTCGCGGCCGTCATCGGTGAGAAGCTCGAGCTCGGTCGGGTCGCGGTGCTCGACGGCCCGGTCGCCGTCTACCTGCACAAGCGCGCGGCCGACCTGCCCCCGCAGGTCGGCGTCCTCGTCGCCTACGAGGGCTCGGAGGAGGCCGCCCGCGGCGCCGCGATGCAGATCGCGGCGATGCGTCCGCGGTTCCTCACCCGCGACGAGGTCCCATCGGACGTCATCGAGACCGAGCGCCGGGTCGCCGAGGCCAAGGCCATCGAGGATGGGAAGCCCGAGGCTGCCCTGCCCAAGATCATCGAAGGCACCGTGAACGGCTACTTCAAGAACAACGTCCTGCTCGAGCAGGAGTCGGTGCAGGAGTCGAAGAAGACGGTCAAGGCCGTCCTCGACGCCTCGGGCACCACGGTCAGCAAGTTCGCGCACTTCGAGATCGGCGCCTGACCCTGCCTCACGAGGCTGTCTGCTGACAGACTCGCCCGAAAGCCCGAGAGCCAGGAGGCCGTCGTCGTGGACACCGCAGCACCTTCCGCGTCGACGGCCTCCGGCCCCTCTGGCTCAGCCGTCCAGACCTCCCTCGACGGCACGATCGAGACCTGGCCGGGCGCCCCGGAGGGCGGCTACTCCCGCGTCCTGCTCAAGCTCTCCGGCGAGGCGTTCGCGGGCGGACAGGGACTCGGAGTCGACCCGGACGTCGTGCAGAACATCGCGCGGCAGATCGCCGGGGTCGTGCGCAGCGGCGTCGAGGTGGCCGTCGTGATCGGCGGCGGCAACTTCTTCCGGGGGGCGCAGCTCAACGAGCGCGGCATGGACCGCTCGCGCGCCGACTACATGGGCATGCTCGGCACGGTGATGAACTGTCTGGCCCTGCAGGACTTCTGCGATCGCCAGGGCATCGAGACCCGGGTCCAGACGGCGATCCAGATGGGGCAGGTCGCGGAGCCGTACGTACCGCGGCGCGCGATCCGTCACCTCGAGAAGGGCCGAGTCGTGATCTTCGGCGCGGGGCTCGGTGCGCCGTACTTCTCAACCGACACGACCGCCGCCCAGCGTGCCCTCGAGGTCGGGTGCGAGATCGTGCTCATGGCCAAGGTCGTCGACGGCGTCTACGACGCGGACCCCAAGACCGACCCGAGCGCGACGCGGTTCGCGACCCTCACCCACGCCGAGGTCCTCGCGCGCGGCCTCAAGGTGGCCGACGCGACCGCGATCAGCCTCTGCCAGGACAACAGGCTCCCGATCCTCGTGTTCAACCTGCTCGTCGAGGGCAACATCGCCCGCGCCGTCCGGGGTGAGAGGATCGGCACGCTCGTCGCCACCCCGTGAGCGACGCCGCACCCACAAGCCAGCAGCACGTACGAAGACACGAGGAGCGCTCCGGTGATCGACGAGACCCTGCTCGAGGCCGAGGAGAAGCTGGAGAAGGCCGTCGGCGTGGCGAAGGAGGACTTCGCCAGCATCCGAACCGGGCGTGCCACCCAGAAGATGTTCGACAAGATCACGGCCGAGTACTACGGCAGCCTGACGCCGATCACGCAGATGGCCGGCTTCCAGGTGCCGGAGGCGCGGCTCGTCGTCATCTCGCCGTACGACAAGAGCTCGATGACCGCGATCGAGAAGGCGATCCGCGACTCCGACCTCGGCGTCAACCCGAGCAACGACGGCGTCGTGATCCGCGTGGCGTTCCCGCAGCTGACCGAGGACCGCCGCAAGGAGTACATCAAGGTCGCGCGCACCAAGGCCGAGGACGCCAGGATCGCCATGCGCAACATCCGCCGGCACGCGAAGGACACCCTCGACAAGTTGGTCAAGGACGGCGACGCCGGCGAGGACGAGGTCCGTCGCGCGGAGAAGACCCTCGACGACCTGACGCACAAGTACGTCACGGCGATCGATGACCTGCTCAAGCACAAGGAGGCCGAGCTGCTCGAGGTCTGAGGACCTCCGGCTCGACCTCCCATGACCGACGCACCCGCCGAGCAGTCACCGCCGTCGACCGGACGCGCGGGGCGCAACCTCGTCTCGGCCGTCCTCGTCGGAGCAGCGCTGGGGATCTTCCTGGTCCTGGTCCCCGTCCTCTTCGCACCCTGGGCGTTCTCGTTCATCGTCTCGGCCGCCATGGTGGTCGCCGCGCACGAGCTCTCGGGTGCGACCGCGCAGCGCGGCATCCATCTCGTGCGCTGGCCGCTCTACGTCGGCGTCGCCGCCATCCCGCAGGCGGCCTACTGGTCGGGCACGCTCGCCTTCATCGCGACGTTCGGCGCCACCGTGCTGGTGATCCTCGGGTGGCGGCTCGTCGAGGGTCCCGAGGGCTACGTCGCCGACGTGTCGGCCTCGGTCCTGGTCGCGTCCTACACCGGGCTCATGGCCGGGTTCGTCGGCCTGATGATGTCCTCGACGCACGGCAGCGAGCGGATCATCGTCTTCGTCGTGCTCACGATCTGCAGCGACATCGGCGGCTTCATCGCGGGGGTCCTTGCCGGCCGTCACCCCATGGCGCCGAAGATCTCGCCCAAGAAGTCCTGGGAGGGATTCGTCGGCAGCCTCGTGCTGCAGGCGGTGGCGGGGGTCGCGCTCTTCGTCGCACTCCTCGGCGCCCCCTGGTGGCAGGGGCTCGTCACCGGCCTGGTGCTGACGGTCACCGCCACGCTCGGCGACTTCGTCGAGTCGGCGATCAAGCGCGACCTCGGCGTCAAGGACATGAGCAACCTGCTGCCGGGCCACGGCGGCCTCATGGACCGCCTGGACTCGCTGTTGCCCAACGCGTTCACGTCCTGGCTGCTGCTGCGCGTGTTCCTCGGCGCGTGACGGCCGTGCGAGACTCGACGTCGACATGACCCAGGACCTCGAGGACCCCCGCACCCCGAAACCGGGTGAGCTCACCTTCACCGCGCCGAAGGGCCGCGGCAAGCCGCGGCGCCACCTCGCGGACCTGACCGCGGCGGAGCGCCGCGAGGCGGTCACCACGCTCGGGCTGCCGGCGTTCCGTGCCGACCAGGTGTCGCGGCACTACTTCGCGCGGCTGTCGGACCACCCGTCGACGTGGACCGACATCCCCGCGTCGCAGCGCGACGACCTCGCCACCGCGCTCACCCCGCCGCTGATGTCCTCGGTGCGCGAGCTCACCACGGACGCCGGCACCACCCGCAAGCAGCTGTGGCGCCTGTTCGACGGCGCGCTCGTCGAGAGCGTGCTCATGCGCTACCCCGACCGCGTCACGATGTGCGTCTCGAGCCAGGCCGGTTGCGGCATGAACTGCCCGTTCTGCGCGACCGGGCAGGCGGGACTCACCCGCAACCTCTCGACGGCCGAGATCGTCGAGCAGGTGGTCGCAGGCGCCCGAGAGCTGGCACGGGGCGACGTACCGGGAGGCGTCGGGCGGGTGTCCAACGTCGTCTTCATGGGCATGGGGGAGCCGCTCGCGAACTACAAGGCCGTGGTGGGCGCGGTGCACCGGCTGGTCGACAAGAGCCCCGAGGGGCTCGGCATGTCGGCTCGCGGGATCACCGTGTCGACGGTGGGTCTCGTGCCTCGGATGCGCGAGCTCGCCACCGAAGGACTTCCCGTGACGTTGGCGCTGTCCCTGCACGCGCCGGACGACGAGCTGCGCAACACCCTCGTGCCGGTGAACACCCGCTGGGACATCCAGGAGGTGCTCGACGCCGCGTGGGAGTACGCCCGCGTGACGCACCGCCGGGTGTCGATCGAGTACGCGCTCATCAAGGACATCAACGACCAGGCCTGGCGCGCCGACCTGCTCGCGAAGCGCCTGCGCAACAAGCTCGTCCACGTGAACCTCATCCCGCTCAACCCCACGCCCGGGTCGAAGTGGACGGCCTCGCGTCGCGAGGACGAGCGCGAGTTCGTCCGGCGCCTCGAGGCCGGCGGAATCGCGGTCACGGTCCGCGACACGAGGGGCCGCGACATCGACGGCGCCTGCGGCCAGCTCGCCGCCGCCGAGTAGCGGCCGTCGCCCGGCCGCTGGGCGACGGCGACGTCGCGTTCGGCGCACAGGATCGTCATCGCGCCGACACCCGGACGCCACCTTCGTAGGCTCGGGGCACCACGACCGGGAGGACGTCATGCCGCAGCCGCAGACCGGGGCCTACGCCGCCGCGCACGCCCGCAGTCTCGAGGACCCTGCGGGGTTCTGGGGCGACGCCGCGGCCGCGATCGACTGGGAGGTCGCGCCCACGATCGTGCTCGACCGGTCGGACGCGCCGTACTACCGCTGGTTCACCGACGGTCGGCTGAACACCTGCTGGAACGCACTCGACCGCCACGTGGCGGCCGGGCACGGCGAGCGAATCGCTCTGATCTACGACAGCCCGGTCACGGGCACGGTCGAGACCTTCACCTACGCGCGGCTCCTCGACGAGGTCGCGCGCTTCGCCGGTGGCCTGCGCAGCCTCGGCGTCGGGGCGGGCGACCGGGTGGTCCTGTACATGCCGATGGTCCCGCAGGCGGTGATCGCGATGCTCGCGACGGCGCGGCTCGGGGCGGTGCACTCGGTGGTGTTCGGTGGCTTCGCGCCGCACGAGCTCGCGATCCGCATCGACGATGCGACACCGAAGGTCGTGGTCTCGGCCTCGTGCGGGATCGAGCCGGGACGCGTCGTCGAGTACAAGCCGATGCTCGACCGCGCCCTCGAGCTCGCGAACCACAAGCCGTCGAGCACCGTGCTCCTGCAGCGTCCGCAGTCCGTGGCGACGATGGGCGAGGACGACGTCGACTGGGACGACCTGATGGCGCGCTCGGAGCCGGTCGACTGCGTGCCCGTCGCGGCGACCGACCCGCTCTACGTGCTCTACACGTCCGGGACCACCGGCAAGCCCAAGGGCATCGTGCGCGACAACGGCGGTCACGCCGTGGCGCTGGCGTGGACCATGGCCAACGTGTACGACGTCGGGCCGGGCGAGGTCTTCTGGGCAGCCAGCGACGTGGGCTGGGTCGTCGGCCACTCCTACATCGTCTACGCGCCGCTCCTCGTGGGCGCGACGACGGTGCTCTACGAGGGCAAGCCCGTCGGCACGCCGGACGCGAGCGCCTTCTGGCGGGTCGTCGCGGACCACGGGGTCAAGGCCCTGTTCACCGCGCCGACAGCGTTCCGCGCCATCAGGAAGGACGACCCGACCGCGGCGCTGCGCGCAGGCCACGACCTGTCGTCGTTGACGACGCTGTTCCTCGCGGGCGAGCGCCTCGACCCGGACACCTACCACTGGGCGAGCGACACCCTCGGCATCCCCGTGGTCGACAACTGGTGGCAGACCGAGACCGGATGGCCGATCGCGGCGAACCCGCGCGGGCTCGAGCCGATGCCGATCAAGCCGGGGTCGCCGACCGTCGTCATGCCCGGCTACGACGTGCAGGTCCTCGACGAGAACGGGACGCCGGTGGCGCCGGGCGAGGAGGGCAATATCTGCATCAAGCTGCCGCTGCCGCCCGGCACGCTCCCGACCCTCTGGAACGACGACCACCGCTACGTCGACTCCTACCTCAGCGTGTTCAGCGGCTACTACACGACCGGTGACGGCGGCTCCATCGACGCCGACGGCTACGTCTTCGTCATGGGACGCACGGACGACGTGATCAACGTCGCGGGTCACCGGCTCTCGACCGGGTCGATGGAGGCTGTGGTCGCGACGCACCCGATGGTCGCGGAGTGCGCCGTCATCGGCGTGCACGACCAGCTCAAGGGTCAGCTGCCCCGCGCGTTCGTCGTGCTCAAGAGCGGCGCCGACATCGACCCCGACCAGCTGCAGCGCGAGATCGTGAAGTCGGTGCGCGACGAGATCGGCCCGGTCGCGGCGTTCAAGTCCGTCGTCGTCGTACCCGCCCTGCCGAAGACGCGGTCGGGGAAGATCCTGCGCCGCACGATGCGCGGCATCGCCGACGGCCGACCCGAGGCACCGCCGAGCACGATCGAGGACATCAGCGTCCTGGACATCCTGCGCCCGCTCCTGCAGGACTCCGACTGATCCCCCCGAGACTGATCGAACGGTCGCTTCGGGGGAGCGGAAGCAGCCGTTCGATCAGTCTCGGCGCAGGGCGGCGGTCACCGCGGTGACGGATGCGTCGCGGTGGCGCTTCTGGGTGGCGATCGCGGCACGGACGTCGCGCGCGCGCAGCGCGTCGACGATGGCGGCGTGGTCGTGCTTCACGCGCGTCCTGTTCGCGCCGCCCGCGAAGTAGACGCTGCGGTAGACGTCGGTGGCGTCCCAGAGCTGGCGCAGGGTGCGCGAGAGGCGAGGCATGCCGGCGGCGTCGAACAGCAGGAAGTGGAAGTCGCGGTTGTACGCCGTCATCGCGGCGAGGTCGCGGCGCCGGCCCGCGACGTCGATCTCGTGCGCGACCGCCTCGATGGCCTCGATCGTCGCGTCGTCGAGGCGCGGCACGGCCACCCTGATGGCCTCGGCCTCGAGGAGCTCGCGCAGCCGGTAGACCTCGGTGAGATCCTCGGCCGACAGCTCGGCGACGACGTAGCCGCGGCGCGGGAGGTAGACCACGTGGCCCTCGCCCTCGAGCACCTTGAGCGCCTCGCGCACCGGCACCCGGCTCACGCCGAGGCGCTCGGCGACGGTCTCCTGGCGCACCGGCGTCCCCGGTGCCAGCTCGCCGGTGACGAGGAGGCGGCGCAGCTCGGTGAGCACCGCCTCCTGTGCCGTCGGAGGGCGCACGAACGCCTCGGTCACGGCGCGTCCGAGAACGACGGCAGCACGGGCGGGCCCATGGGTGGCGGCGGGGTGCGGTAGGTCGGCGGGGTGGCCGAGAGCCGCAGCGGGTTGGCGACCTGCGGGACGGCGCTGCCGGGGACGGCGACGACCGGCTCGAGGCCGAGCGACGTCGCGAGCTCGAACGCGCCGGCGATGTCGTTGATCGGTCCGCACGGGACGCCGGCGGCGGTGAGCGCCGAGTGCCACGACGTGGCACCGTCCGCGGCCAGGGCGGCCTCGAGCACTGCCCGCAGCTCGGCGCGGTGGGCGACGCGCGCGGGGTTCGTGGCGAACCGCTCGTCGGCGCCGAGGTGCTCGGCGCCGAGCACGCTGCAGAAGGCCCGGAACTGTCCGTCATTGCCCACCGCGAGGACGAGCGGACGGTCGGCCGTCGCATAGACGCCGTACGGCGTGATCGATGGGTGGTCGTTGCCCAGGATCCCGGGAACGACGTCGCCGGCGACGTAGGACGACGCCTGGTTGACGAGCGCGGAGAGCAGCGACGAGAGCAGGTTGACCTCGACGTGCTGGCCCTCGCCGGTCCGGTCGCGGTGGCGGAGCGCCGCGAGGATGCCGTAGACGGCGTGCAGCCCGGTCACGACGTCGACCAGCGCGACGCCGACCTTCGTGGGGTGTCCCGCCCCGGGCCCCGTGACCGACATGAGGCCGCCCATCGCCTGCACCAGAAGGTCGTAGCCGGGCAGTGCGGCGCCCGCACCGGAGCCGAAGCCGCTGATCGAGCAGACGACGGTCCGCGGGTTCTCGCCCGACAGCGCGGCGTAGCCCAGCCCCATCCGGTCGAGGCCGCCCGGCTTGAAGTTCTCCACGACGACATCGGCACGGAGCGCGAGATCCCTTGCCTCCGCTCGGCCTTCGGGCGTCGCGAGGTCTAGCCAGAGCGTGGTCTTGTTGCGGTTCACCCCACTGAAGTACGTCGCCTGCCCGTCCGCGGCGTAGGGCGGACCCCAGTGCCGCGTGTCGTCGCCGGAGCCCGGACGCTCCACCTTGAGGACCTCGGCGCCGAGGTCGGCGAGCAGCATCGTCGCGTAGGGACCGGCGAGCACCCGGGAGAAGTCCGCGACGACGACGCCGTCGAGGGCGCCGCTCATCCGCGGTAGGCCGCGAGACCCGTGAGCGCCTCGCCGACGACGAGGGTGTGCATCTCGTTGGTGCCCTCGTAGGTGAAGACCGACTCGAGGTTGTTCATGTGCCGGATCACCGGGTACTCGAGCGTGATGCCGTTGGCGCCGAGGATCGAGCGGCACTCCCGAGCGATGGCGAGGGACTCGCGGGCGTTGTTGAGCTTGCCCACGCTGATCTGCTCGGGTCGGATCGTGTGCGCGTCCTTGAGCCGGCCCAGGTGCAGCGCGAGGAGGTAGCCCTTGTCGAGCTCGAGGGCCATGTCGGCCAGCTTCTTCTGGGTGAGCTGGAAGCCGGCGATCGGACGGTCGAACTGCTCACGGTCGAGGGAGTAGGAGATCGCGGTCTCGAGGCAGTCGCGAGCGGCACCGAGGGTGCCGAACACGATGCCGAACCGGGCCTCGTTGAGGCAGGACAGCGGGCCGCGCAGACCCTTCACGTCCGGCAGCACGGCGTCTGCGGGCAGGCGCACGCCCTCGAGGATCAGCTCGGCCGTGACAGACGCCCGCAGCGACAGCTTCTTGTGGATCTCGCGTGCGGTGAATCCGGGTGTGGCCGTCGGTACGACGAATCCGCGGATGCCGTCGTCGGTGCGCGCCCACACCACGGCGACGTCGGCGATCGACCCGTTGGTGATCCACATCTTCGTGCCGTCGAGGATCCAGTCGTCGCCGTCGCGCTTCGCCGAGGTGCGCATGCCGCTCGGGTTCGAGCCGAAGTCCGCCTCGGTGAGTCCGAAGCAGCCGATCGCCTCGCCGGCGGCCATGCGGGGGAGCCACTCCTGCTTCTGCTCCTCCGAGCCGAACGCGTGGATGGCGTACATCGCGAGGGACCCCTGCACGCTGACGAGCGAGCGGATGCCCGAGTCGCCCGCCTCGAGCTCGAGGCAGGCCAGGCCGTACGCCGTGGCGCTGGTGCCGGCGCATCCGTAGCCCTCGAGGTGCATGCCCAGCAGGCCCAGCTCGCCCATCTCCCGTGCGAGCTCGCGCGCGGGGATCGAGCCGGACTCGAACCAGTCGCTCACCTCGGGCTTGATGCGCTTCTCGACGTAGTCGCGGACCACCTCGCGGATGGCCTTCTCCTCGTCGTCGATCAGCGAGTCGAGGTCGAGGAGGGCGAACGGGTGCTGGGGCGCGGCCATGGGATCTCCTGGGCTCGGGACGGGGACCCGACGCTAGCAGATTGGATCCAATATGCAAACGCTGAGGAGGGCTACGGCCGATCGCCGTGGCGAGTGGGGCCTGGTCGTCGAGGGCCAGCAGCCGCTCGATCCAGGTGAGCAGCCCGAGGTGGTCGAACGGCTTCTCGAGGTAGACGTCGGCGCCGGCGGTGAGCCCGGCCCACGTGGTGGTGTCGTCCCCGGCCGCGGTGAGCATCAGGACAGGCATCCGGCCGAACTCGACGTCGCTGCGGATCTCGGTGAGCACCTCGATCCCACTCATCCCGGGCATCGTCACGTCCAGCAGGATCAGATCGACGCCGCCGCGGTGGAGCTGGTACAGCGCCTCGGGCCCGTCGGCGGCCTCGACCACGTGGTAGCCCTCGATCTCGAGGACGTCCCGCAGCAGTGAGCGGACGGTCTTCTCGTCGTCGGCGACCAAGATGGTGCTCATCGTGACTCCTAGGCGGTGCGGGGGGCGGGCAGAACGGTCTCGTGGCTCACGGCGGGCGAGCGCGGCAGTGCGAGCGTGAAGGTGGAGCCCGCGCCGAGCGTCGAGTCGACGACCAGATCGCCGTCCATCACGGCGGCGAGCTCGCGGGCGATGGAGAGGCCCAGACCGCTGCCGGAGGCGCGCATCGTCATCGAGTCCTCGACGCGGTAGAAGCGCTGGAAGACGCGGTCGAGGTCGTCGGCGCCGATGCCGAACCCGTGGTCGACCACCTGGACCCGCACGTGCGTGTCGCCGAAGTCCGTCGGGCAGACCCGGATGACGATCGGCTGGTCGGAGGCGGAGTACTTGCCGGCGTTGGAGATCAGGTTCGACAGGATCTGCACCGAGCGGCCCTCGTCGCAGTAGACGGCGACCGGGTCCTTCGGGAGCTCCACGGTCAGCCGGTCGGCCAGCTCCGGGAAGCTCGACGCCGCGTCCTTCACGATGTCGCGCATGTCGTGCTGGGCAGGCGTCG
>DATCCY010000023.1:0-4024 GCA_036510975.1 Candidatus Nanopelagicales bacterium | reverse complement strand
CTAGCCGAGCAGGGAGTTGAGGGCCTGGTCGAGGTCGGACCAGAGGTCCTCGACGTCCTCGATGCCGACCGAGAGGCGGATGAGCGTCTCGGGGATGTCCGGGCGCTCCTCGGGCCAGCGGCGACGGCGCTCCACCAGGGTCTCGACGCCGCCGAGGCTCGTCGCGTGCGTGATCAGCTCGACCCGTTCGCAGAACAGCTCGGCGGCCGCCGCGTCGCCGACGGTCTCGAAGGCCACGATGGCGCCGAAGCCGTCCATCTGACGCCGGGCGATCTCGTGGCCGGGGTCGTCGGGGAGCCCGGGGTAGCGCACCGAGGTCACGGCGGGGTGCGTGGAGAGGCGGATGGCCAACTGCAGCGCGCTCGCCTGCGACTGCCGGACCCGCAGCGCCAGGGTCCGCGTGCCGCGCAGCGCCAGCCACGCCTCGAACGGACCCGGGATCGAACCGAGCAACGTGCGCGTGCGCAGCAGCCGGTCGTAGTAGGCGTCGTCGGTGGTGACGACGATGCCCAGCAGGACGTCGGAGTGCCCGGCCAGCGACTTCGTCGCCGAGTGGAGCACGACGTCGATTCCGTGCTCGATCGGGCGCTGGAGCATCGGACCGGCGAACGTGTTGTCGCACACGGTCAGCACGCCTAGTTCCCGTGCTGCGGCCGCCACGGCCGCGAGGTCGCACACCTCCAGGGCCGGGTTGGTCGGCGTCTCGATCCAGAGCAGGTCGGCGCCCGCGCACTCCGCGGCGACGGTCGCGGCGTCCTGCACGGACACGAGCCGCACGCTCACGCGACCATCGGCCTCGAGGTCGCGCAGCCGTGCGGCCACGCCCGAGTAGGAGTGCGACGACACCACCACGGTCCCGCCGTTGGGCACGAGGTCGAGCACGGCGGACACCGCGCCCATGCCGCTGGCGAAGGACAGGGCCCGACCACCCTCGAGAGTGCCGACCACGTCCTCGAGCGCCTCCCACGTCGGGTTCGACGTGCGGCCGTAGGCGACCGGTCCGCCGGCGTGGAACGTGGAGCTCAGGACGACTGGCACGTTCACCGGTGCGTCCGGCGCCTTCGCAGGCCTCCCGACCGACACGACGAGGGTCTCGAGGGACAGGTCGGCGCGCTTCTCGCTTCTGGTCACGAGGCGACGCTAGCGGTCCTGGTCGGGGCCGGCGTGCACCCTGTCGGGCGCCCCGGACGCGGGCCCTAGGGTGGCACCGTGAGCGAGCGCATCCGGGTGGCCGTCGTGTTCGGCGGACGGTCGAGCGAGCACGCCATCTCGTGCGTCTCCGCCGGATCGGTGCTGCGCGCCCTCGACCGCAAGCGTTACGACGTGGTGCCGATCGGCCTCACCACCGTCGGCCGCTGGGTCCTCGAGGCCGACGATCCCGACCGGCTGCGCATCACCGACGGCAGGCTGCCGCACGTCGATGCCACGGGCGCCTCGCTGGTGCTGGCGGCCGACCCGACCCGGCACGACCTCGAGGTGCACGCCCCGGGTGACGTGCCCGGCACCCTCGCCGGCGTCGACGTCGCCTTCCCCGTGCTGCACGGTCCCTACGGCGAGGACGGCACGATCCAGGGCCTGCTCGAGATGGCCGGAGTCCCGTACGTCGGCTCCGGCGTGCTGGCGTCCGCGGCGGCCATGGACAAGGGCGCGATGAAGGCGATGTTCGCCCACGCGGGCCTCGAGCAGGCGCCGTACGTCGTCGTGACCGACCGCGACTGGCGTCGCGACCGCCCCGGGTGCCTGGAGCGCGTGGCGGGGCTCGGGCTCCCGGCATTCGTGAAGCCGGCGCGCGCGGGGTCGAGCCTCGGCATCACGAAGGTCAAGGACGGCGCCGGGCTCGAGGCCGCGATCGAAGCCGCACGGGAGCACGACCCGCGCGTGGTGGTCGAGGCGTCGGTCGAGGGCGCGCGTGAGATCGAGTGCGGCGTCCTCGTCGACGTCGACGGCGAGCCCCGGGCCAGCGTCTGCGCCGAGATCGTCGTCCACGGCGAGCACGAGTTCTACGACTTCGAGGCGAAGTACCTCGACGATGCCGCCGACCTCGTGGTCCCCGCCGACCTGCCCGTGGCGGTCTCCGACCGCGTGCGCGCTTTGTCCGTGCGCGCCTTCGACGCGCTGCAGTGCGAGGGTCTGGCGCGGTGCGACTTCTTCGTCGCACCGGACGGCCGGGTGCTCGTCAACGAGGTCAACACGATGCCCGGCTTCACCTCGATCTCGATGTTCCCGCGGGTCTGGGCGGAGTCCGGAGTCGACTACCCGACCCTCGTCGACCGGCTCGTGGCCGACGCCCTGCGGCGCGGCACAGGGCTGCGCTGAGTTCCTTCGGACAGCCTTCCCTAGGACTCGCCGAGCGTCATCGGCGTGTCACCCGATCGGGTGACGGCAGGGTGTCCGCAGGGTGGCGTCGAGGTGTCCTGTGGGTCCATGGTGGCCTCGAGAGACGAGACGAAGGGGGTTCCTCATGATCCCGCTGGACCGCGCCGCACCGACCGCTCCCGCCCCTGCCCCCGTGCCCGTCGAGACCCGACCGTCGGGTCACCCCTCGGACGTCATCGACCTCACCACCACGGTCGACGCCCGCAGCCATCCCGCGGGCTGATCTCGGCGCTCAGCCCGGGACCGGGTCGAGCGCGACGATGACCGGCGAGATGTCGGCGAGCGCGTCGGCCTCGGGGGAGTAGGCGTCCGGCACGCTGACCTCGACGTTGACGCCGCGGCCGACGGTCGTGAACAGGTAGCCATGGGTCAGCTGCTCGGGCAGCCAGTCGACGCCGTCGACGGTGAGCAGCTGCGATGTCGGCGTCAGCGCGGCCGGCACTCCCACGCCGCAGCGCAGGACGATCGCGGGATTGCCCCACGCGCTGGTGAGCGGGCTCTTCGGGGTGATCGCCGTGACGGTCTGGCCCGCAACGCGGTCAGGCAGCCGACCGTGGATGGCCGAGCAGTCGAACGCCGCCGCGCCGGTCGGCGGCGGGTTCGGCGGGGAGACGGCGAGACCGGACGAGCAGGCCGTGAGGGTGAGGAGGACGAGGGCCGCGGCGAGCGACCGTGCCAGCGCCGTCGAGGGCACCGCTTACAGGTGGACGACGGGGCAGGTCAGCGTGCGCGTGATGCCCTCGACCGCCTGGATCTTGGCCACGACGAGCTTGCCGAGCTCGTCGACGGTGCGCGCCTCGGCGCGCACGATGACGTCGTAGGGGCCGGTGACGTCCTCGGCGAGCGTGACGCCCTTGATCTGGGCGATCTGGGAGGCGACGTTGGCCGCCTTGCCGACCTCGGTCTGGATGAGGATGTAGGCCTGAACCACCACGGTCGTCCTCCTGGGCGTCGAGATCGGTCAGTGGCGCGATCGGTGCGCGGGCACCTCCTGCGCAGACGACACTACTGCCCGGGCCCCCGAGCGGTCCCATCGGATCCGAGGCGAGGACGATAGGGGGGCGGAACCATGGCAGCGCACCACGACGCGCGGACAGAGGGGACGGTGGGCGCGCTCGGCGAGTTCGCGCTGATCGACTCCGTCGTCGACCGCTTCGTGACGACGTCCGACGTGCTGCTCGGCCCGGGCGACGACGCCGCCGTCGTGGCCGCCCCGGACGGTCGGGTCGTCGCCACCACGGACCTGCTGATCGAGGGTCGCCACTTCCGGCGCGACTGGTCCTCCGCCTTCGACGTCGGTCGCAAGGCCGCCGCACAGAACCTCGCCGACGTCGTGGCCATGGGTGCGAGGCCGACCGCCCTGCTCGTCGGGCTCGGCGCGCCCCCCGACCTCCCCGCGTCCTGGGCCACGGGCCTGGCCGACGGGCTCGCGCACGAGTGCGCCCTCGTCGGCGCCACGGTCGTCGGCGGCGACGTCGTGCGCAGCGAGCACGTCGTCGTCGCGGTGACCGCGCTCGGCGACCTCGAGGGTCGTACGCCGGTCACGCGGGCGGGCGCCGCGCCGGGCGACGTCGTCGCCCTCGCCGGGCGTCTGGGCTGGGCGGCCGCAGGACTCGCAGTGCTCGGCCGCGGCTTCCGCTCCCCGCGG
>DATCCY010000022.1:0-20192 GCA_036510975.1 Candidatus Nanopelagicales bacterium | reverse complement strand
CGCTCCGCTGCCATGATTACGACGTGCCCCGGGAGTCGGGGGACATCGTTTCTGGAGGGGCACTCCCATGATCACGCGCATCCGCACCGCTCTCCGCCACGACGAGGGCGCCTCGGCCGTCGAGTACGGCCTGCTCGTCGCTGCCATCGCCGCCCTCATCGTGGGCGTCGTCTTCCTGCTCGGCGGCAAGGTCTCCTCGACCTTCGCCACGACCTGCTCGGGCATCGGTTCCGGCACCTGCTGAAACCACCGCACCTGGCTGTGGGGCCGTCGGACTCGTTCCGACGGCCCCACAGCCGTGAGACGGCCCGCTCAACCGTTCGGCTGACACGAGCCGCCCGAGGGACCGATCAGCAGCTCACGCACTGCTGCCAGGCTGGACCCCGGTCGCCTGGGACCACGTCGAGGGGAACGTCATGACCCGCATCCTGTCCGCACTGCGCCGCGACGAGGGCGCGTCCACGGTCGAGTACGGCCTGCTCATCGTCGCGATCGCGGCGCTGATCGCGGTGGTCGTCTTCGCCCTCGGCGCCGTCTCGAAGCGCCAGTTCAACTCCGCCTGCTCGGCCTGGGACACCGCTGGGCACACCAGCCAGTGCTGATCCGCGGGGTCGCCGTAACGACGACCGGCACCCGCACCTCGACGCGATGAGCGGCGACACCGACCGCGCGGCCCGCCCGACACGACCCGGCTCCGCCGAGCGCGGGGCCGCGCACAGCACAATCGACCCCGTGGACGTCGTCGAGCCGGAGCCGGTCGCCGCACCGGGCACCGACGCCGGCGAGCGCCCGGTCCCGTTCCTGGCGCTCGCCGCGGTCGTCATGCTGCTCGTGCCGCTGCGGGCGGCGGTCGGGCCGATCCGCGACATCGACCTCTACTGGCACCTGCTGGTCGGCCAGGACATCCTCGCCGGCACCGGGGTCGCAGGGGCCGCCCGCGGCTGGTCGTTCGCCGCCGTCCCCGACACGTGGGTCAGCACGCAGTGGCTCGCCGAGATCGCCTTCGCCCGCCTCGAGCAGTGGGGCGGGCTGCAGGCCCTGCTGGTCTACCGCGTCGTCATGATGGTGGGCGCGCTCGCCGTCCTCGCGGCCGTGACCCTGGTACGCCGACCTCCGCGCGCCAGCGTGTGGGTGTTCGCCGTCGGCGCCCTGGCCCTGTCCCTCACCTCGCAGGAGCGCAGCCAGCAGCTGACCTTCCTGCTCGCGCCGCTGGTCGGCTGGTGGATGGAGCGGATCTGGCGCGAGGGCCGTATGCCGCGCTGGTGGCTGGTGCTGCCGCTCGTCGTGGTGTGGGCCAACGTGCACGGTGGCTGGGTGATCCTGCCGATGGGGCTGGGGTTCGCCGCCCTGGCCCGGATCGTCGATCACGGCGCCCGCGACACCCTGGCGTGGCGGTCGGTGCTGCTCGCGGTGGGCACCGTCCTGGCCGCCTGCATCTCCCCCTCCGGAGTCGACAACGTCCTGGCGGCGCCGCGGTTCGCCACGGCCGCCGGGATGGTGGTCGAGTGGGGTCCCGTCGCGCTGCGCGACTGGTCCGCCCTGCCGCTGCTCGCGCTGCTGCCGCTCGTGGTCGTCGCCTGGGCCCGCGGTCGGGCCCGGCCGAGCCGCGGCGAGCTCGTCCTCGTGCTCCTGCTCATGGCCTTCGCCGTGACCGCGTGGCGCAACCTCACCCCGGCCGTCCTCATGCTCGCGCCGCTCGTGGTCGGCATCCTCGCGCGGGCCCTGGGTGAGCCCGATCCCTGGCCCGGACGCCTGCCGCTCGGGCGCGTCGTGGTCGGGGCCGGAGTCGCGGGCGCCGTCCTGAGCCTGGCCGTCGTGGCGCTCCTCCCCCAGCCCGTGGTCAACGCCTCCGTGCCGCGCGGGCTCATCGCGCGGATCGCCGCCGCACCGGGCCAGCAGCGCGTCCTGGACACCTACGACCTGGCCGGGCCGCTCCTGTGGTTCGGCGGGCACCCGCCGCACGTGCTCGTCGCCATCGACGGCCGGGCCGACCGGTACGGGGCGGACTACATCGACCGGTACGCGAACACCGTCGCCGCGGTGGGGGGCTGGGCGCAGCAGCTCGACGAGCTCGCACCCACGGTCGCACTGCTGCGCACCGACGAGGCGCTCAGCGGTGTCCTGGTGGCCCAGCGCGGCTGGGTCGAGGTCGCCCGCGAGGGCCAGTACGTCCTGCTGCACGCCCCCGGGGCACCCGGCTGGTCGTAGCCGCGTCCCCGCGCGACGCTCAGCCCGCGAGCAGGGGGCCGGGCACGTCGTCGCCGTGCTCCCGAGCCCAGCCGCGTGCTGCCGCGATCCGCTCGGGCGAGGTCGGGTGCGTGCCGAACCACAGGTGCAGCAGCCGCGGAGGACGGAGCGCGGCGAGGTTCGTGACCGCCAGCGAGCGGTGCATCCGCGCGACGGTACCGGGATCCGCGGTGAGATCCAGACTGTGCCGATCGGCCCGGCGCTCGATCCGGCGCGACACCGCGCTCCGCAGCGGTGCGCCGAGCAGCCCGGCCCAGGCACCGCCGGCGAGGAGCAGGCCGACCACGGCCGGATCCGACGGCGAGGTCACGTGCGCGACCGACCGCAGGGCCGGCCACCCGAGCAGCACGTCGGCGGCAGCGACGCCCAGGGCCGCGCCGGCCGCGCCGAGGACGGTGCCGGTGCGCACGTCGCGCGCGACCACGTGACCGAGCTCGTGGGCCACCACGGCGTACACCTCATCGTCGCGGTCACGCTCGAGGAGCGTGTCGTGCACGACCACCCGACGCGTCGAGCCCAGGCCGGACACGTAGGCGTTGAGCGCCGACGTCCGGCGCGAGGCGTCGGCGACCAGGACGTCGCCGATCCGCACGCCGCCGCGCCGCGCGAGGTCGAGCAGGCGGCGGCGCAGCGGCCCGTCGGGCATCGGGGCGAATCGGGTGAACAGCGGCTCGACGACGACCGGCAGCAGGAACGAGAGCAGCACGATCGCGAGCGCCGCCGCGACCGCGACGACGACCCACCACGTGGCGGGCCAACGCCGGGCCGCCACCACCCAGCCGAGCATGGCACCTGCCACCACCACCCAGGAGAGTCCGAGGGCCACGACGACGTCGCGCACCCACCGCGCCCACGTCCCGGTCGCGAGCCCCACCTCGAGCGACACCCGTCGCACGACGACCGCACCCGGCAACGTCGCCAGCCGCGAGACGAGCAGCACCAGGGTCGTCGCCACCACGACCTGGACCCACCACGGACCCGCGCGGCCGACCACGGACGCCACGACGCCGGTCACTGCGAGGACTGTCGGGACCAGGACGTCGAGCGCCACCGACGCGAGCCCCCAGGGCCGGACCCGTCGCCGGAAGGCGCGCTCGCGCTCCTGCTCGGCCCTGGTGAAGTCCAGGTCGAGATCCTCCGGAGAGACGACGGGCACGGACTGCGCCGGGACCCAGCGCAGCGCAAGCACCACCACGAGCACGCAACCCACGAGCACGACCATCGCGGCAGCCATGCGACCCTCCCGCTCAGCCGGCCAGTGCGCTCAGCCGCGCGCGCCAGGCCGACTCGAGCGACGCCGTGCCGGAGCGGGTCACCGCGCGCAGTGCGTCCTCGAGGTTCTGCGCCTCGGTGCCGGTGCCTGCGGCGGTGAGCCGGTAGACCTGCACCAGCGCCTGCTGCCCGTACCGGTCCGCGATGACGCGGCAGGCCAGGTCGCCGCCCTCGTAGGCGAGGTCGACCTGCGAGCCCTGGAACGTCGCGCGCGTCGGCAGCGCGGAGGGCCCACGTCCCGCGCGCACCGCCGTCGCCAGCTCGCGCAGCTCGTCACCGAGGGCGATGCCGCTGTCGCGGTATCCGACGTACTCGGCGAAGCCCTCCTCGAGCCAGAGCGGCACGCCGGGAGTTCCCGGCGCGTCGGTCGCGACGTGCGTGATCTCGTGGCGTACGACGACCTGGCGGCCCACGGCCGACAGCGACGACATGCTCGGTGCGTTGAGCCAGATGCGCAGCGCCGAGGTCGACCGGTCACCGCCGTCGGTCAACTCGCCGGTGGTCACGGCGGCGTAGCCGTCGAGGGACCCCGCCGTGCGGGCCAGCGCGCGCGCGAGCTGGCCCGTCGTGCGGGGGACGAGGACGACCGGATGCCGGCTCCACCCGCTGCCCCAGACGTCCGAGACGGCCGGAACGGCTGCGTCGGCGAGTCTGGTGTAGCCGCGCAGGGCCGAGGCCGGGGTGTCGATGCCGATCACCAGGCTCCGGGAGCCGTGCACGACCGTGAGGTCCCCGAGGTCCCAGGGCTGCGCACGGCGGTCGGCGGTCGACTCTGCGGAGACCCGCCATCCGGCCGCACCGCGAGTCACGGTCAGGTGCTCGTGGACGACCGCGTCGGTCGCGTCGACGTCGAGGCGCAGGTGGAGCCGCACGTCGAGCAGGACGACGGTGTCGTCGGAGCCCGGAGTCGTCGTCTGGATCCGGTAGTCCCACATCGTGAGCGGCAGCGCCTCGAGCCGGCCGAAGAGCGGTGTCCGGGCCGGCGTGGTCTGGGTCGCGGCGTAGACCGAGGCGTCGTCGCTCGCGACGGCGTCGCCCCGGCGCGCGAGCAGGGCGGCGATCTCGGTGTCTCGGTCGTCGGCGGGGGCGGGGGTGGCGTCCCCCGAGCCGCTGCCCGGCACCGTGCCGGACGCGGGAGCGCCGGCACCGAGCACCGTGCGATAGCCCGACCCGGTGGACGCGACATGCGGGAGGGCGGTCCCCACCGCGAGGACGGCGAGCACGACCACCGCGACGACGCCGGCCACCACGCGCCGTCCGAGGTGGGCAGCGCCGAGGGGGACCGCCGCAGTCGGCGTGACGGGCGAGGTCCAGACGACGGGGAGGTGATCGACGCCCGGCTCGACCGGGCTCCACCGACCCCGACCGAGGTCGGGGTCTGTCCGCGCGCCGCCGTCGTCAGTCACGAGGACACGGTAGGTCGCGCGCGGCGACATCGCGTCCTCCGGGCGGAGCGGAGCGCCAGCCGTCGGTCAGACCACGCGGCCGGCACCGCTGTAGCGGTCGCCGTACCAAGGTCCCCAGGCCGAGATGATCTCGACTCCGGCACCGGGGTTGGACGCGCTGACCATCATGCCGCCGCCGATGTACATGGCCACGTGGTGCGCGCCACCGCCGAAGTAGAACAGCAGGTCACCGGGGCGCAGGTCACCGCGACTCACCGACTGGGTGACATCCGCCTGCGCGTGGGAGTAGTGCGGCAGAGAGACGCCGGCGGCACGGTAGGCGGCCAGGGTCAGCCCGGAGCAGTCGAAGGCCCCGGGACCGTCGGCACCGGCGACGTAGCTGTGCCCGACCTTCGACAGGGCGTACTCCACGGCGATACGCGCCCGGCTCGACGCGGAGCCACCGCCCGAGCCGGAGTCGGACCCCGACCCGGAGCTGGTGTCGCTGCCGGCGCTCACCGAGCTGCCCCGGTTGCTCGAGCCGGAGGGCGCGTTCGCAGCGGCGCGGGCGGCCGCGGCGTCCCGGGCCGCCTGCGCGGAGGCGGCTGCGGCCGCCCGCTCGCTCGCGGCCCGGCGCTCGGCCTGCAGCGCGATCAGCTTGGCGCGCTCGTCGGCCTTGAGCGAGGACAGCAGGGCCTCGGCCGCCGCGATCTTGTCGTCGACCGCCTGCTTCTGGGCCGCGGCGTCGGCGGCAGCGGCAGCAGCCGCGGCCTCCTGCTGGACGAGCTGGGCCTTGAGCTGGGCGAGGATCAGCCGCGCGCTCTCGGTCTTGCGCAGCGACGTCCCCTGGGACCGGGCCACCTGGTCGAGCGCGGCCGTCTGGTCGAGGAAGGCCTGGGGGTCGTCGGCAAGCAGCGCCTGCAGGCTGGGGTCGATTCCGCCTGTGGCGTAGGCCGCGCGGGCCATGGCGTCGATCGCGCCCGACACCTGGCCGTAGGCGATCTCCGCAGCGGCGATGCGCACCTTGAGGGCAGCGATCTTCTGCGCGATGTCGGCCTGGTTGGCTCTGGCCTGGTTCCAGAGGTCAGCGGCGTCGGCGGCATCCTGCTGGAGCTGCTCGATCTGCTGCTCGACCTGCGCGATGGTCGCGGTCGGGGCGGCCGTGGCCGTGCTGCTGGCGGCGACACCGGACAGCGCGACCGCCAGCACGGCGATCGGCGTCAGCAGTCGGAGCGCGACGCCGGAGCGCACGCGGGCGAGCACGTCAGAACTGGTCGCCACGAGGGCGGCCTCCCTCTCCCGTACCGCCTACCGGGTGAGCTGACGGGCTCGGGCGGGAAGATCGCCCTACGACGGTGACCTGCCGGCACGTACACCGGTCGGTCGCCCTCGATTCGCCCCAGGGGAAGTGGGTCCCCGGCTCCGGCTCCCCACCCCCGAGAGGGCGGTTCGTCGAACTCGGCGGGGTGGCCGTTGCCGTCGGATGACGGCGCCTCGCGACCACCTGACCGGCACCCTATCAAGGTTTGCGACCCCCGGTGGACGACCTCGCGACATCATCTCGTCACCGGGGCGTGACCCGACTGTGACCCAGGCCACAGCCCTCGGCGAGTCGTCCGACAGCCGGACGCGCGGCGTCGGACCGGCGGCACGGGGTGGGGGGACAGGCAGATCAGCCGGCCGCCCGACCGGGTCGCTCGACGGCGGCTCCAGGCGGGTCGTCCCCCGCACGGACGGGCAGCAGCCGCAGTGGCGGCACCAGCCCGGAGTCCGCCAGGACGGCCAGTGCCGTCATCTCCTCGCCGGGGACGCCTTCGGTGGCCCACCACTCGGGAAGGCCCAGCAGGGACGTGACGACGCAGTCGCCGCAGGCGGGGCCGCGTGCCACGCACGTGTCGCAGTCGACGATCACTTCGGCACCTCGGGTTCCGTCGGGTCCGGTTTTGCCCGGACCACCTGGCACTGACGCTAGGAGCGGGGTCCGACAGTGGCGGGTGCAGCACCCTGCGGCGAGGTCGGTGTCGTCAGCCGAACGCACCCGCGGCGCGGGCGGCGGCGGTGTCGCGCCCGAGCTCGGCGAGCACCGTGTCGGTGTCCTGGCCCAGGGCCGGAGCGGACTGCGGGACCGAGGGCTCGGACGGCACCCACGCGACCGGTCGCGCCGCGGCGACGAGCGAGCCGTCGGAGAGCGCGACGTCGACGACGACGCCGCGGCCGCGCAGGTCCGGGTCCGCGAGGGCCTCGGCAGCCGTCCGGACCGGTGTGACGCAGGTCTGGTCCTGCTCGAGCAGCGTCATCCACTCGTGGCGCGGGCGCGAGGCGAACAGCGCGGTGAGACGACCGCGCAACGCGTCCTGCCCGGTGACGTCGTACTGCGCCGAGGCGAGTGCGGGGTCGCCGACGAGCTCGGCGACACGACCGAAGAACTGCGGTTCCAGTGCGCCGCAAGCGATCTCGAGACCATCGGCGCAACGGTAGATCCCGTAGCAGGCGAGCCCGCCGGTGAGCATGTCGGGCGTGGGCGGTCCCTCGCCGGTCGCGATCACCGAGCCCTGGCCGATGCCGGTGAGCGACAGCGCGGAGTCGAGCATGGTCACGTCGACGCGGAACTGCTCGCCGCGTCGCTGCTCGGTCACGCGCAGGCCGCTCACGACGGCCAGCGCGGCGTGCAGGCCCGTGGCCATGTCGGCGAACGGCACTGCGGGCATCCCGGGAGCGCCGTCGCCGCTACGGGACAGGCCGAGGATCCCGGCGTGGCCCTCCACGTTGAGGTCGTGGCCCGGGAGCGCGGCGCGCTCGCCGGCGCCGTACGCCGTCATCGACACGTGGACGAGGTCGGGGTTGGCGTCGGCGAGCACCGTCGCGCCGAGGTCGAGCCGGTCGAGGACGCCGGGGCGGAAGGAGTCGACCAGCGCGTGGGAACGTGCGACGAGGTCGAGGAGCACCCGGCGGCCCTCTGCGTTCTTCAGGTCCAACGCGACCGACCACTTGCCGCGGCACAGCGCGACGAAGACGCCGGACTCCCCCGTGCTCGTGTAGGGCGGCATCGCCCGGAGCCCGTCACCGCCGCGCGGGTCCTCGACCTTGAGCACGTCGGCCCCGAGGCCGACGAGCAACGACGTCGCGTAGGCGCCCGGGAGCAGACGGGTGAGGTCGAGGACGCGCACCCCGTCGAGCGGACGCGCGGACGACCCCGCCACCTCAGGCGCCGGTGGGGTCGTCGGTGGGACCTCCGGACGCCGGGCGGGCGACCGTC
The DNA here is from genome assembly GCA_036510975.1 of Candidatus Nanopelagicales bacterium. GTDB lineage: Bacteria > Actinomycetota > Actinomycetes > S36-B12 > CAIYMF01 > Longivirga. Next base: position 12,032 of record DATCCY010000022.1, on the reverse strand, counting down.
TCGACGGCCTCGCCGTCGGCGCCGCACCAGCGGCACGACACGGTCTCGACAGTCTCGGCGAGCACCTCGGTCTCCTCGACGGCCGGCTCGCCGGCGAGGTCGAGGTGCCAGAACTCGCGCACCCGGCTCGAGCGGACGACGTCGAAGCGCGTCAGGTTGCCGCAGCGCGTGCAGCGCCAGCGGGTATCGGCATCGGGAAGCAGCACGGCCACGGTCGAACGTCCCCTCACGAGCGCCGTCCCGCGCGGGACGGCTCGGATCGGCACGACCCTACGGCGGCGCGCCTCGGGCACGACGTCGTACCCCCCGCCTAGCGTCCTCGACGTGAGCAGTGCCGACCCGACCCCGACCCCGTGGGTCGGCGCACACGGCCCGGCAGGGCGGGTCGAGCCCGAGCACCTCGCGCGTCGCCGACCGGTGCAGCCGACCTTCGACGACCTCGGGACACCGCTGCCCGAGGTCACGTTCGTCGTCGTCGACCTCGAGACCACCGGAGGCTCGCCGTCGGACGCCGGCATCACCGAGATCGGTGCCGTGAAGGTCCGCGGCGGTGAGATCGTCGGGGAGTTCCAGACCCTGGTCCAACCGGGCATGCCGGTCCCCGCGTTCATCGCCGTCCTCACCGGTATCACCGACTCGATGCTCGTCGACGCGCCGCCGCTCGGCGTGGCCGTGCCCGCGTTCCTCGAGTTCGCCACCGGAGCCGTCCTCGTCGCCCACAACGCTCCCTACGACGTGTCCTTCCTCAAGGGCGCGTGCGCCCGGCTCGGCCGCCCGTGGCCCGATCACGTGGTCGTCGACACCGCTCGGCTCGCCCGCGCCGTCCTGCTGCGCGACGAGGTCCCCAACTGCAAGCTCAGCACCCTGGCGCGTCACTTCCGCGCCACGACCGTGCCCAACCACCGCGCGCTGTCCGACGCGCGTGCCACCGTCGACGTGCTGCACGCGTTGATCGAGCGGGTCGGCACGCTCGGCGTGCACTCGCTCGAGGAGCTCGCCACCTACACCTCGCGCGTGACGCCCGCGCAGCGCAAGAAGCGCCACCTCGCGGAGGCGCTGCCCGACTCCCCCGGCGTCTACGTCTTCCGCGACGAGCAGGGCCGGGCGCTCTACGTCGGCAAGAGCCAGCGCATCCGGTCGCGGGTCCGCACCTACTTCACGGCGTCCGAGACGCGCACCCGGATGGCCGAGATGGTGGGCCTGGCGGTCCGCGTCGACGCCATCGCGTGCGCGTCTCCGCTCGAGGCGGAGGTCCGCGAGCTGCGGCTCATCGCCGAGCTGGCCCCGCGCTACAACCGGCGGAGCCGGCACCCCGAGCGCGCCGTGTGGGTGAAGCTCACAGCGGAGGCGTTCCCCCGCCTGTCGGTGGTGCGCCAGGTGAAGCCGGACGCCGCGGCGGGCGCCGCCTACCTCGGCCCCTTCGGGTCGCGGCGCTCGGCGCTCGACGCCGTCGAAGCACTGCAGGCAGCGATCGGCCTGCGCACCTGCACCGACCGGCTCTCCCCCCGGCGCACGTCCTCGGCCTGCGTCCTCGCCGAGATGGGCCGCTGTCCTGCGCCCTGCACGGGCGCGGTCGACGTCGACGCCTACTCCCCACTCGTCGAGCAGGCCAGGCACGCCCTGCTCGACGACGTCCGCCATGTGGAGGCCGCGCTGCTCGACCGGCTGCGCACGCTGTCCGCCGACCTGCGCTACGAGGAGGCCGCGCTCTGGCGCGACCGCCTCGAGGCCTTCGCGCGCGGGGCCGCCCGGGCCCAGGAGATCGCGTCGCTCGCGGCGATCGAGGAGCTGGTCGCGGCGCGCCCCACGGCCGACCGCGGATGGGAGGTCCATGTCGTGCGCCACGGCCGGCTCGCGGGCGCCACCACGGTCGCACCGGGACTCGACCCTCGACCGGCGGTCGACGCGCTCATCGCCACGGCCGAGCAGGTCGAGCACGAGGGCGGACCCGCGCCGGCCGCCCTCGTGGAAGAGACAGTGCGGGTGCTGCGCTGGCTGGAGTCCGGCGACGTGCGCCTGGTTCCTGGCCCGCAGCCGGTCTCGTGGTCGCTGCCCGCGCACGGCGCCGCGGGCCTGGTGTCCCGGCTGCACAGCGCCGGCCGGGCCGATGTCGTGCGGCTGCCCGCCGCCGAGCGTTCGCTGCGCCCCGCGGGCTGACCTGCCCCGTGGCGCGGCGTCCGGCCCCCGTGGCGGCCGGCTCCGGCCTAGAGTCACCGCCATGGTGACCGCACTCGTCTTCATCCGGACCGAGCTCCACGCCGTCAACGACGTCGCCGAGACGATCGCCGGGATCCACGGCGTCAGCGAGGTCTACTCCGTCACCGGAGACCTCGACCTGGTGGCCGTCGTCCGCGTGCGGGAGCTCGACGACGTGAGCGCCGTCGTGACCGACGGCATCTCCAAGGTCCCCGGGATCGCCACCACGGAGACCCACATCGCCTTCCGCACCTACAGCCGTCACGACCTCGAGAGCGCGTTCGCCATCGGCCTCGACTGAGCGCCGACCGCTCAGCCGGCCGCGAGACGCCTCGAGACGGTGATCCACCGGTCGAGCGTGGCGCCGGTCGCACCGCTCGAGATCGCCTCGGTCGCCCGGGGCAGCGCCGCGGCGATGCGGTCCCCCGCGGACCCCGACGCGCGCATGCCACGGGCCGCGTCATGGGCCACGAGCGCTGCCGCAGCACCGAGGACCACGGCGTCGCGGACCGGGTCGAGCAGGTCCGAGCGCTCACCCGCGAGCACTGCTCGGGCCACCTCGGCGTTGAACGCCGCATCGCGGCCACGCAGGGCTCCCGCCTCCGATCGGGCGATGCCGAGGTCGACGGCGTCGACGAGCGACTCCACCACCTCGGCGCCCGTCGCGTCCCAGACCCGGGTCGGGGCATGCGTGGACAGCTCGTCGAGGCCGTCCTGACCCCGCACGACCACCGCGCGCGTGCCGCGGTCGAGCAGGGCCTGCGCCATCACCGGAGCCAGCCTCGGGTCGGCGCACCCGACCACCTGCGCCGCCGGCCGTGCGGGGTTGGCCAGCGGGCCGAGCACGTTGAATATCGTCGCGACGCCGAGCTCGCGCCGGGTCACCGCGGCGTGGCGCATCCCGGCGTGGAACACCGGGGCGAAGCAGAAGACGATCCCCGCCTCCGCGAGGCAGTCCCCGATCGCGGACGGCGGCAGGTCCACTGCGACCCCGAGCGCCTCGAGCACGTCGGCCGACCCGGCGGCCGAGCTGGCGGCGCGGTTGCCGTGCTTGACGACGGGAGCCCCCGCGGCGGCGACGACGACCGCGGCCATGGTGGAGATGTTCACCGTGTTGGACCGGTCGCCGCCGGTGCCGCAGGTGTCGACCGTGGGGCCGGTGCCGGGGGCGAGCTCCACCGGCGCGGCGTGGGCGAGCATCGCCGATACCAGGCCGGCGACCTCGGCGGGGGTCTCGCCCTTCGCCCGCAGCGCGACGAGGAACCCGGCGAGCTCCACCGGGGTGGCGTCGCCGGTCATCGCCCGGTCCATGGCCCACCCGGCGTCGTCGGGCTCGAGGTCCTCGCGTCGCAGCAGGGTGGAGAGCAGGTCCGGCCAGGACCGCTCGGCGAGCGGGCCGGCGGGATCGCTGGAGGAGGACGGTCCGGTGGTCACGTCCGAACCCTAACGAGGGCCGACGGCGACCGGAGGTGGCGTTCGGGGCCCGCCGGCGCCGTCAGCCGCCGGTGACGGCCAGGCGCGGTCGCAGCAGGGCTGCGGCGGCCTCGGCGAGCAGGACGGGGTCCAGGGGGTGCGGGATGACCGCCTCGGCCTGCGACCAGGTGGCGAGCCAGGCGTCCTGCGGGCGACCGAGCAGCAGCAGGACCGGCGGGGCGGCGTAGATCTCGTTCTTCATCCGACGGGCGATGCCCATCCCGCCGGACGGGACCGCTTCGCCGTCGAGGATCGCGAGGTCGACGCCACCGGCGTCGAGGCGCCGGATCAACGCCGGCTCGGTCGCGAACTGCAGGCACTCCACGAAGGGCAGGTCGGCGGCCGGTCGGCGTCCCAGTGCCGCGACGACGGTGGCACGGGTGGAGGCGTCGTCGCTGTAGACCAGGACGGTGAGGGTGCGCTCGGCCGCGGTGCTCATGGCGGCATGCTATCCGGGTCCGGATGCGTCGCCCCGACCGGTCGCGAGGGGCCGGTCAGCAGGTCGGTCAGCGGGTCGGCCCGGGGGTCCGGGGCAGGGCGCGCCACGCCGGTGGACGGAGTCGGGGGGTGGGGAGGCCGAGCGGCCCCCGACCTGACACAATGCCGCGCGTGGCGACCGCAACCGTGATCGAGAACGCTCCAGCCCACGCGCCGGCCAATCGGCCGAACATGGTGTCCGTCGGCACCATCGTGTGGCTGTCCAGCGAGCTGATGTTCTTCGCTGCCCTCTTCGCCATGTACTTCACGATGCGCGCGGTCAACCAGGCCACGTGGTCGGAGTACACCGAGAAGCTCAACGTCCCGTTCGCCACGGTCAACACGATCATCCTCGTGCTGTCCTCGGTGACCTGCCAGCTCGGTGTGTTCGCCGCCGAGCGCGGTGACGTCCGCAGGCTTCGGATGTGGTTCGTCATCACGTTCGTCATGGGCTCGGTCTTCGTCGCGGGCCAGATCACGGAGTACGCCCAGCTGGTCAAGGAGGGCATCACGCTGTCCTCGTCGGCCTACGGCTCGGTCTTCTACCTCACGACCGGCTTCCACGGCATGCACGTGACCGGCGGCCTCATCGCCTTCCTTTTCGTCCTGGGACGCACCTACGTCTCGCGGCGCTTCACCCACCGTCAGGCCACCACGGCGATCGTCGTGTCGTACTACTGGCACTTCGTCGACGTCGTCTGGATCGGTCTGTTCACGATGATCTACCTCATCAAGTGACGCCCTGAAGCCCTGACCGCAGCCACTGCCCCGACTCGCGAAGGCGCACTCGTGACCAGCACCTCAGTACGACGGCACCGGGCCACCGGCCTCGTCGTCCTCCTCGTGGCCCTCGTGGCGACCGGCGTCGGTTACGCCGCCGTCACGGGCTCCGCGCAGGCGGCGGCCCCGCTGGCCTCCCAGACCCAGGTCCAGCAGGGACGCCAGCTCTTCCTCGAGGGCTGCGCCACCTGCCACGGCCTGGCCGCCCAGGGCACCGGCAGCGGCCCCGGCCTCATCGGCGTCGGCGCCGCCGCCGTCGACTTCCAGGTCACCACGGGCCGCATGCCGCTGGCCGCGCCAGCCGTCCAGGCCCCGCGCAAGACGCCGGTCTACACGGCTGAGCAGGTCAGCGCGCTCGCGGCCTACGTCGCCACGCTCGGCCCCGGACCCGCGATCCCGTCGGAGTCCGACGTCAGCACGACCGACGCCAACCTCGCCGAGGGCGGGGAGCTGTTCCGGACCAACTGCGCCCAGTGCCACAACTTCGCCGGCAAGGGCGGGGCGCTCTCCGACGGCAAGTACGCGCCGAGCCTCATGAACGCGACTCCGACCGAGATGTTCGAGGCCATGCTCACCGGCCCGCAGAACATGCCGAACTTCCCCAACGCCACGCTTCCGATCGAGAAGAAGCAGGCCATCATCAAGTACATCGAGCACCTCCAGAGCTCGGCCGACCCGGGCGGTCTCGCCCTGGGGTCCTTCGGCCCGGTCACGGAGGGTCTGTTCATCTGGATCGCCGGCATCGGAGCGCTCCTGCTCGCCGCCGTCTGGATCGGGGCGAAGGTGCGATGAGCGACAACCACGGAACGGACCTCGAGGTCGCGGAGCACGGCGACACGCCGCTCTTCCCGCTCCCGCCGCACCATCACCGGATCACCGACACCGACCCCCGGGCGGCGCGCCGCGCCGAGCGCCAGGTCGCCGCGATGTTCGGGCTCTCGGCGCTGTGCACCATCGGCTTCGTCGTCGCCTACGTCGCGATCCCGACCGACACGTTCATCGCACTGGGACCGATCGGCGTCCTGCAGCTGTCCAACCTGGTCCTGGGCCTGACCTTCGGCGCAGCGATCCTGCTCATCGGTCTCGGCGCCATCCAGTGGGCGAAGAAGCTCATGGCCGACGAGGAGATCGTCGGTGAGCGCCACCCGCTGGGCTCACCGAAGGAGGACCAGGACGCGGCGCTCGAGGCCTTCCAGACCGGCCTTGCCGAGTCCGGCTTCGTCGAACGGAAGATCGTGCGCCGCACCCTCATCGGTGCGCTCGCGCTGTTCCCGATCCCGCTCATCGTGGTGCTCAAGGACATGGGTCCGCTCCCCGAGCAGGCACTGCTGCACACGATCTGGCGCAAGGGCAGCCGCATCGTCGTCGACGTCACCGGCAAGCCGCTGCGCCCCGAGGACCTCGCGATCGGCACGTTGGTCTCCGCCTCCCCCGCGGACCTCGCGGCGGTCCAGGAGGCCGAGGGCAACCAGAACGCCCGCGCCAAGGCCTCGATCATCCTCGTGCGGATGCGCCCGAGCGACATCAAGAGCCAGCAGGGCGACAACTGGGACTACCAGGGGATCCTGGCGTTCTCCAAGATCTGCACCCACGTGGGCTGCCCCATCGCGCTCTACCAGCAGCGTCAGCACTCGCTGCTCTGCCCGTGCCACCAGTCGACGTTCGACCTGTCCGACAGCGGCCGGGTCATCTTCGGCCCGGCGGCGCGGCGGATGCCGCAGCTGCCCATCACCATCGACTCCGAGGGCTTCCTCGTCGCGCAGAGCGACTTCCAGGAACCGGTCGGCCCGAGCTTCTGGGAGCGCGGATGAGCCTCATCGTCAAGGAGGCCGGCAAGGCCATCAGCCGCGCCGACGAGCGGGCGCCGATCTCGTCGCTGGCCAAGTCCAACCTGCGCAAGATCTTCCCCGACCACTGGTCGTTCATGCTCGGCGAGATCGCGCTCTACTCGTTCATCGTCCTGCTGCTCACCGGCGTCTACCTGACCATCTGGTTCAAGCCGTCGATGGTCGAAGTGATCTACCACGGCAGCTATGCGCCTCTCGACGGCATCCCGATGTCGGAGGCCTACTCTTCGACGCTCAACATCAGCTTCGACGTCCGGGGCGGACTGCTGATCCGGCAGATCCACCACTGGGCCGCGCTGTTCTTCATGGCCTCGATGATCGTGCACATGTTCCGGATCTTCTTCACCGGAGCCTTCCGCAAGCCGCGCGAGCTCAACTGGGTCATCGGCGGCTCGATGATCATGATCGGTCTGCTCGAGGGCTTCGCGGGCTACTCGCTGCCCGACGACCTGCTCTCCGGCGTCGGCGTGCGCATCGTCGCGGGCATCATCGAGTCGATCCCGATCGTGGGCACCTACCTGATGTTCTTCATCTTCGGCGGGCAGTTCCCGGGCAACGACTTCATCCCGAGGCTCTACACCTTCCACGTCCTGCTCGTGCCGGGCATCCTGCTCGCCCTGGTCGGCCTGCACCTGGTGCTGATCTTCTACCACAAGCACACGCAGTACCCCGGGGCCGGCCGCACCAACACCAACGTCGTGGGCTACCCCCTCTTCCCGGTCTACACCGCGAAGGCCGGCGGCTTCTTCTTCGTGGTCTTCGGCATCACGACCCTGATCGCGTCGTTTGTCACAATCAACCCGATCTGGGCGTACGGCCCCTACGTCCCCGACCAGGTGACAGCGGGCTCGCAGCCGGACTGGTACATCGGCTTCCTCGACGGCATGCTGCGCGCTATCCCACCGGGCTGGGAGACCGTCATCTGGGGCCACACCATCAGCTGGAACATCTTCGTGCCCGGCCTGGTGATGCCGGGCGTCCTGTTCACGCTGCTGCTGGCCTACCCGTTCATCGAGGCATGGGTCACCGGCGACACCCGCGAGCACCACCTGCTCGACCGTCCCCGCAACCAGCCGACGCGCACCGGCCTGGGCGTCATGACGATCACGTTCTACGGCGTCCTGGTGATCAACGGGGCCAACGACATCATCGCCCAGGCCACGAGCATCCCGTTCAACCTCATCACCTGGTTCACCCGCGTCGGGATCTTCGTGCTCCCCCCGCTGGCGTTTCTCGCGACCCGCCGTTTCTGCCTCGGGCTGCAGCGCCGCGACCGGGAGCTGCTGCTGCACGGTCGCGAGAGCGGCCAGATCCTGCGCCTGCCGCACGGCGAGTTCATCGAGATCCACACGCCGATCTCCGACGGCGAGAAGGCAGTCATCCTCAGCAAGGTGGACATGCCCGTCGTCGAGGCCCCTCCGGCCGCCGACGAGAACGGGGTCGCGACCCCGGGAATCAAGGGCAAGCGTCGCCGCGCAAGGTTCTCGCGGTTCTACTTCGGCGACAACGTCGCGACGCCGACGCGGGCCGAGCTCGAGGCGGCCGCCCACCACGCCCACGAGGAGCACGACCACGAGGTCGAGGAGCTCACCGAGGCAGGCAAGGACATCCCGGCGCGGATCACCGACTGACCCGCTCCCCCGGAGCGCCCTCGAGGGCCCGTCGCTGCTCGCAGCGGCGGGCCCTCGACGCGCGCCGGCGCCGGGTCTGCGTCGCGGCGCCGCGCAACCCGACACTCACCGCCCGGACACGTCCGCGACACTCGGGCGTGCGACAAATGACGGGTGACCGAGCCGAGCAACCCGAGCGTTCCGAGCCGCCCGAGCGACCCACGCCCGCTGCGCCCCGACCGGGCCAAGCCCGACCCGCTGAGCTACGAGGAGGCCTGGTCGGCCTTCCTGGCCTCCGAGGGACGGGAAGGGGCTCTCCGGGGCCACGGGGGCGCACCAGGCACCTGTGACGGCCCGAGGGACTCGCCACGGCCTGACGCCCCCGGGAGGGTCAGGCGGAGGGACTGCGACAGTGCAGGTGCACCGTGCCGTCCGCGAAGCAGTCCTGGCTCACGAGGTCGAGGTCGAGCCGCGCACCCCGCGGCCAGCCGGAGGTCCCGCCCCCCACGACGACGGGGACGATCATCCGGTGGACGTCGTCGACCACACCGCCGACGACGCCGTCCCCGTGCCCGACACCCGGCACGTCACCCGCAGGAGAACCCTGGACACCTCGCGCACCCTCGCGCGGACGGCGCGCGAGGCGGGACCTACACGTCGGCGAAGGGGCCGCGGTAGTACTCGAAGACGAAGCCGATCAGCGCGGCCATGAGCAGGCCGACGCCGAGGAAGATGATCCACACGGCGAAGACGAGGCCGAGGACGGTCACCGCGGTGCCGAAGGCCACCGCGAGCGGCCACCAGGAGTGCGGGCTGAAGAAGCCGTAGTCGGGCTCGGCGTCCTCGATGTTGCCCAGCGGGTCGTCCTCGGGCCGCACGCCGACCCGGCGCGAGGTGTAGAGGACGTAGAAGCCGACGAGGAAGGCGAGGGCGCCTGTGAGCGCGAGTGCGGTCGAGCCCACGAGCTCCTTCGTGATCAGCCAGTAGACCGCAGCGACCACGGCGTAGAACGCGGCGCCGCCGGCGAAGAGGAAGCCTTCGATCTTCACGAGTCGGTGCCCTTCGGTGCGCTGGCGACGAGCTCGTCGAGGACCTTCTTGCTGCGCTTCTGCGTGGCGATGTCGACGAGATCAGGGTGGTGCAGGTCGAAGGCCGGTCGCTCGGAGCGGATCGGCGGGATGCTCACGAAGTTGTGCCGCGGCGGCGGGCAGGAGGTGGCCCACTCGAGCGAGCCGCCCCAGCCCCACGGGTCGTCGACCTCGACCTTGGGCGCGTGCTTCCACGTCGTGTAGACGTTGTAGAGGAACGGCAGCGTCGACAGGCCGAGGATGACCGACCCGACGGTGCTGATCACGTTGAGCGTGGTGAAGCCGTCCGACGGGAGGTAGTCGGCGTAGCGACGGGGCATGCCCGCGGCGCCGAGCCAGTGCTGCACCAGGAACGTGGTGTGGAAGCCGACGAACAGCAGCCAGAAGTGGATCTTGCCGAGACGCTCGTCGAGCATTCGCCCGGTGAACTTGGGCCACCAGAAGTAGTAGCCCGCGAACATCATGAACACGACGGTGCCGAAGACGACGTAGTGGAAGTGCGCCACGACGAAGTAGGAGTCCGACACCTGGAAGTCCACCGGCGGGGCGGAGAGCAGGATGCCGGTGAGACCGCCGAACAGGAAGGTCACGAGGAACCCGAGGGTCCACAGCATCGGCGTCTCGAAGCTCACCGAACCGCGCCACATCGTGCCGATCCAGTTGAAGAACTTCACGCCCGTCGGGATCGCGATGAGCATCGTCATGAAGGCGAAGAACGGCAGGTTGACCGCTCCGGTCACGTACATGTGGTGCGCCCACACGGCCACGGAGAGCGCGGCGATCGCGATGGTCGCGAACACGAGGCCCTTGTAGCCGAAGATCGGCTTGCGGCTGAACACCGGGATGATCTCGCTCGCGATGCCGAAGAACGGCAGCGCGAGGATGTAGACCTCGGGGTGACCGAAGAACCAGAACAGGTGCTGCCACAGGATCGCGCCGCCGTTGGCAGACGTGTACACCTGCGCGCCGAGGTGTCGATCGAGGTAGAGCACGAGCAGTGCCGCGGTCAGGATCGGGAAGACCAGCAGGGCCAGCAGGGTGGTCACCAGGATGTTCCAGGTGAAGATCGGCATCCGGAACATCGTCATGCCCGGCGCCCGCAACGTGATCACGGTGGTGACCATGTTGACCGAGCCGAGGATCGTGCCCAGTCCGCCGATGCCCAGGCCGATGATCCACAGGTCGGTGCCCACACCGGGCGAGTTCAGGCCGTCCGACAGCGGCGTGTACATCGTCCAGCCCGCGTCCGCTGCACCACCGGGAGTGAGGAAGCCGGCCATCGCGGTGAGCGCACCGAACAGGTAGAGCCAGTACGAGAAGGCGTTCAGTCGGGGGAAGGCGACGTCCGGAGAGCCGATCTGCAGCGGCAACACGAGGTTGGCGTAGGCGAACACGCCTGGCGTCGCGAAGAACAGCAGCATGACGGTGCCGTGCATCGTGAACAGCTGGTTGTACTGCTCGGGGGTCAGGATCTGCATGCCCGGGCGGGCCAGCTCGATGCGCATGATGAGGGCCATCACGCCGCCGATGGCGAAGAAGATCAGCGTGGTGACGTAGTACATCCGGCCGATCATCTTGTGGTCGGTCGTACGCAGCATCTGCGCGAGCAGCGAGCCCTTGCTGACCTCGCGGACCGGGAAAGGCCGCGCGACGATGGGCGATGGGCCCACCGGCTCCGGTGACTGTGCCGCAGTGGGTTCTGCAGTCGTGGTCAACGTGCCTCCCGCTCGGGATTTCGGCCTGTCTTCGCGAGGCAGCGCAGGTCGCACCGCTCCACGGGCAGGATAGTCAGTCCGGGCAGGGTTCGGCGCACCGGGATGGGCACTGGTGTGTCCAGGACACCGGCACCGGATATTCGCCGAGGGTCCACGGCGTGGTCACCCCACGACGACCGTCGCGTCGTCTGTGCCACCGACCGTATGGGTGTGCGCGTGACTCTCGTGGCAGAGACGTTTCAGCCGGCGGTGAACGGGGTGGTCAACTCCGTGATCCGGGTCGCCGATCAGCTGGCCGCCAGGGGGCACGAGCCGGTCGTCGTCGCTCCGTCCGGGGCGCCGTTCCGCACCCCGTCCGGGTATCTGATCGACGTCGTGCGGGTGCCATCGGTGCCCCTGCCGAGCTACCGGGGGCTGTCGGTCGCCCGTCCGTCGACCGCGCTGACCCCGGTTTTGCGGGACCTGGATCCCGACGTGGTCCACCTGGCGTCCCCGGCGGTGCTCGGCTCCGCGGCGGTCCGCGCGGCCGGTGAGCTGGGCATCGCGTCGGTCGCAGTGTTCCAGACCGACCTGTCGGGTTTCCTGCGGCGCTACCACCTGGGCGCCGCGCAGCCCGCGCTGTGGGGTTGGCTGCGTGAGCTGCACAACCGCGCCGACCTGACCCTGGTGCCCTCGAGCGCGAGCGCCTACCAGCTGCGGCGCCACGGCATCGGTCCCCTCGAGCTGTGGACGCGTGGCGTCGACGGCCACCAGTTCAACCCTGCCCACCGAGACGGGCGGCTGCGCACCCATCTGGCCGGTCCGTGCCCGGGACGGTTGATCGTCGGGTTCGTGGGCCGTCTGGCG
>DATCCY010000021.1:0-28535 GCA_036510975.1 Candidatus Nanopelagicales bacterium | reverse complement strand
TGCACCCGCTCGTCGGCGTTGTGGTAGCCGGCGTCGATGACGCCCGCGGGAGTGGTCGCGAAGGGGCTGAAGCCGTACGCGACGGTGCCGAACTCCCGGCGCAGGTAGACCGAGTCGGTGAAGCCGGAGCACAGCGTGGGGAACAGGGTGGTGTCGAGGTGCTCGTCGGCGAACCGGCGTACGACGTCCCACAGCGGACTCCCCTCGGGCGAGGCGTTGCCGTGGTTGGCCGGCTCGGGCGCGGTGAGCTCGTAGCGCAGATCGTCCCCGAGCCGCCGGCGTACGGCGTCGAGCACGTCCTGCTCGGTCGTGCCCGGCAGGATCCGGCAGTCGAGCTCGACGCCGGCCCGCGCGGGCATGACGTTGCGGGCGGGGGAGCCGTGCAGCAGCGTCGGCGCCATCGTCGTGCCCGCGACGGCGGGCAGGCTGGTGGCGAGGTCGGGATGGAGCAGCCCACCCCGCCGGATCGCTTCCGCGAGCCCGAGCCGCTCGACCGCGCCGGCGCCGAGCAGGGTGTCGAGCATGACGCGCACCTGCGGGTGGTCCTGCGGCTCGGCCTCGCCCCGCCCGAGGCGGGCCAGCAGCTGACCGAGCAGCGGGACGGCGTTGTTCCCGAGTGTGGGGGTCGAGGCGTGGCCCGCCTCGCCGATGGCGTCCACCCGGATCGGGCAGGTGCCCTTCTCCCCGACGGAGATCTCGGTGAGGTGGCGTCCGTCGGCGAGCGGGAAGGCGATCCCGCCGCCTTCGTTGAGGGCGTACGTCGTCGCGATGTCCGGCCGCTCGTGCACCAGCCAGTTCATGCCGACCTCGGCAGAGCCGTCCTCCTCGTCAGCCACGACGACCAGGAGCAGGTCGCCGCGCCCGCGCCAGCCGGCGCGGGCCAAGGACGCCACCGCCGCCGTACGGGCCGCCACCTCGTTCTTCATGTCGACCGCGCCCCGGCCCCACAGGTAGCCGTCGTCGTCGATCTCCGCACCGAAGGGCGGGCGGGTCCAGTCCCGAGGGTCGGCCGGGACGACGTCGCTGTGGCCGACGAAGGCCAGCGAGGGGCCGTCGCCGGTGCCGGGGATGCGGGCCACGAGGTTGGCCCGGCCCGGGTCCCGGGCCACGAGCTCGGCCTCGACCCCGGCCTCGGCCAGGAACTCGGCGAGCACCTCGGCGACCGCCGTCTCGTTCCCGTTGGTCGAGTCGACCCGGATGATGCGGGCCGCCAGGTCGATCGCCTCGGACCGTCGGCGGGCGGCACCGAAATCGGCCGGAGCATGCGGTCCGGCAGGCGTCGGGTGGTTCATCGGGGCACCGTAGTGCCCGGTGGTCGTCCGGGCTTGCGCACGGACCGGAACGACGGCGTGTCCTGTGGCCGATGTCACGGCTCGCTCTCGGGACCAGGTCGGGCACAGGGGAACGGCTGGTGGCACACTCGCTCCGGACCACAGGACCGACCGAGACGGGCAGGCGCCGTATGGCAACGACCGGGATCAACTCACCGGGACGCGCGAAGATCGAGGCCAAGACCCTCCGGACCGACCGCTGGTGGCTGCAGCCCCTCGGTGTCTTCCTGGCTCTGACCGCGTTCGTCGTGTACTCCGCCTGGCGGGTCTTCAGCGGCAAGTACTACTTCCACGCGCCGTACATCTCGCTGTTCTACTCGCCCTGCCTGTCGACCGACTGCGTCGAGGGTGCGGAGCCGGGCGGCCCCATCTCCTGGTGGATGCTCTCGCCCTCGCTGCTGATCGCCTGGATCCCGCTGACGTTCCGCTTCTCCTGCTACTACTACCGGAAGGCCTACTTCCGGTCGTTCTGGCTCTCGCCGCCGGCGTGCGCCGTGGCCGAGCCGCACGGCGGCTACACCGGTGAGCGCAAGATCCCGCTGATCGTGAACAACCTGCACCGCTACGCGCTCTACCTCGCGCTGATCCTCAACGTGATCCTCACGATCGACGCCGTGATGGCCTTCAAGACGCCGACCGGCCACTGGGGCTACCTCGGCCTCGGCACCCTGATCCTCACGGGCAACGCCGTCGCGCTGTGGTTCTACACGCTGTCCTGCCACTCCTGCCGCAACATCACGGCCGGACGTATCACTCACTTCTCGAAGCACCCGGTGCGCTACAAGGCGTGGACCTTCGTCTCGAAGATCAACGAGCACCACATGGCCTGGGCCTGGATCTCGCTCTGCACGGTCGTCCTGGCCGACTTCTACGTCTACCTGCTCGCCTCGGGCCGCATCAGCGACCTGGTCTTCTTCTCCGCCTGATCGCGCAAAGGACTTCCATGACCGACCTCGAGCGTCATTCCTTCGACGTCGTGGTGATCGGCGCCGGAGGCGCCGGACTCCGTGCCGCCATCGAGGCGCGACTCCAGGGCAAGACCGTCGCCATCGTGTGCAAGTCGCTGTTCGGCAAGGCGCACACCGTCATGGCCGAGGGCGGCATCGCCGCGGCGATGGGCAACGTGAACTCCAAGGACAACTGGCAGGTCCACTTCCGCGACACGATGCGTGGCGGCAAGTTCCTCAACTCCTGGCGGATGGCGGAGCTGCACGCCAAGGAGGCCCCTCTGCGCGTCTGGGAGCTCGAGACCTACGGCGCCCTGTTCGACCGCACGCCCGATGGCAAGATCTCCCAGCGCAACTTCGGCGGCCACGAGTACCCCCGTCTCGCGCACGTCGGTGACCGCTCGGGCCTCGAGCTCATCCGCACCCTGCAGCAGAAGATCGTGTCGCTGCAGCAGGAGGACTTCCGCGAGACGGGCGACTACCAGGCGAAGATCAAGGTGTTCGCCGAGGTCACGGTCACCCGGCTGCTCGTCAACGACGGCAAGATCGCCGGCGCCTACGCCTACTACCGCGAGACCGGCGACTTCGTGCTCTTCGAGGCGCCCGCCGTCGTGCTCGCCACCGGCGGCATCGGCAAGACCTTCAAGGTCACCAGCGCCTCGTGGGAGTACACCGGCGACGGCCATGCCCTCGCGATGCGCGCCGGCGCGACGACCCTGAACATGGAGTTCATCCAGTTCCACCCCACGGGCATGGTCTGGCCGCTGTCGGTCAAGGGCATCCTGGTGACCGAGTCGGTCCGCGGCGACGGCGGCATCCTCACCAACTCCGAGGGCAAGCGGTTCATGTTCGACTACATCCCGGACGTGTTCAAGGCGCAGTACGCCACCACGCCCGAGGAGGGCGACCGCTGGTACACCGACCCCGAGAACAACCGCCGCCCACCGGAGCTGCTCCCGCGCGACGAGGTCGCGCGCGCGATCAACAGCGAGGTCAAGGCCGGCCGCGGCACCCCGCACGGCGGTGTCTACCTCGACGTCTCGACCCGTCTGCCGGCCGACGTCATCAAGAAGAAGCTCCCGTCGATGTGGCACCAGTTCAAGGAGCTCGCCGACGTCGACATCACCAAGGAGCCGATGGAGGTCGGACCCACCTGCCACTACGTCATGGGTGGTGTGGAGGTCGACCCCGACACCGAGCAGACCAAGCTCCCCGGCCTCTTCGCGGCAGGCGAGGTGTCCGGCGGGATGCACGGGTCCAACCGCCTCGGCGGCAACTCGCTGTCCGACCTCCTGGTCTTCGGGCGGCGCGCGGGTCTCGGTGCGGCCATCTACGTCGACGAGCTCGGCGGCTCCACCCCGACGGTCACCGACCAGATGCTGGCCGACGCCGAGGAGGAGGCGCTCGCGGCCTTCCACGTCGAGGGCGGCGAGAACCCGTACACGATCCACGCCGACCTGCAGCAGACGATGAACGACCTCGTGGGCATCATCCGGACCGAGTCGGAGATGCAGGAGGCGCTCGACCGTCTCGAGGGCTTCAAGGAGCGGGTGAGGCGAGCGTCGGTCCAGGGTGGCCGTGCGTTCAACCCGGGCTGGCACCTCGCGCTCGACCTCAAGAACATGCTGCTCGTCTCCGAGGCGATCGCACGCTCCGCCCTCGAGCGCCAGGAGAGCCGTGGCGGGCACACCCGCGACGACTTCCCGACGATGAGCCCGGACTGGCGCCAGCTCAACATCGTCAGCCGCACCGAGGGTGACGGCGTCGCGATCTACCGTCAGCCCCTCGCGCCGATGCGCGAGGACCTCCTCGAGCTCTTCGACGTCAACGAGCTGAAGAAGTACCTGACCGAGGCCGAGCTGCCGAAGGGCGAGCACTCATGACCTACAAGGCCAAGTTCCGCGTGTGGCGCGGCGACGACGAGAGCGGCGACCTCCAGAGCTACGAGGTCGACGTGAACGAGGGCGAGGTTGTCCTCGACATCGTCCACCGTCTGCAGGCGACGCAGGCGCCCGACCTCGCGGTCCGCTGGAACTGCAAGGCGGGCAAGTGCGGCTCGTGCAGCGCCGAGGTCAACGGCCGACCCCGCCTGATGTGCATGACCCGGATGAACACGTTCACCGAGGACGAGGTCATCACGATCACGCCGATGCGCACCTTCCCCGTCATCCGCGACCTGGTCACGGACGTCTCGTACAACTACGCCAAGGCCCGCATGGTGCCCGCCTTCGCGCCGCCGGCCGACCTCGAGCCGGGCGACTACCGCATGGCCCAGGTCGACGTCGAGCGTTCGCAGGAGTTCCGCAAGTGCATCGAGTGCTTCATGTGCAACAACGTGTGCCACGCGGTGCGTGACCACGAGGAGAACAAGACCACCTTCTCCGGCCCGCGCTTCCTCATGCGCATCGCCGAGCTCGACATGCACCCGCTCGACACCGTCGACCGGCGCAGGGTCGCGGTCGACGACCACGGCCTGGGCTACTGCAACATCACCAAGTGCTGCACCGAGGTGTGCCCCGAGCACATCCACATCACCGACAACGCGCTGATCCCGCTCAAGGAGCGCGTCGCCGACAAGCGCTACGACCCGATCTTCTCCATCGCCTCCCTGTTCAAGAAGAGCAAGGACACGCGCTCCCCGGCCCCGGAGACCCCGAAGGGCTGACGGGCGCGCACCACGATCACGGCACGGACTCGATCGGGTCCGTGCCGTCGTCGTATCGTCCGGGCAAGGCGGGAACGACCAGAGAGGGTGGTGGGGCAGTGCGCAGGATCGAGACGTCGGTCGACATCGCGGCGAGCCCCGAGCGGGTGTGGTCGGTGCTGAGCGACGTGCGCCTCATGCCCACGTGGACCGACTCGATGACCAGCGTGGAGCTCGACCCGCCGGGTCCGCTCGCGGTCGGGTCCCGCGCCCGCATCCACCAGCCGAAGCTGTCACCCGCCACCTGGGTGGTCAGCGAGTGCACCTCGGTGCGCTCGTTCGCGTGGCGCACGACGGCGATGGGTGCGACCGTCACGGCGTTCCACACCATCACGCCGACGTCGTCGGGCTCGTCGGTCACGCTCGCGGTGGAGTACCACGGCCCCTTCTCCACAGCGGTGGCGGGCCTCACCCGCACGATCACCACGAAGTACCTGCGCATGGAGGCCGAGGGCCTCAAGGCCGCCTGCGAGCGGCGCTAGCCCGAGCCGTGGCGTCAGCGCTCGTGACACCCCGCGGTGACGCCATGTCTCGGCGGTTGTGGCGTCAGCGGCCTGCGCCGAGCTCATCGAGCACCTCCCGCGCGGCGCGCGACCCGCTGCGCAACGCCCCCTCCATGAGCCCGCTCCACTCCCCGGCGGTGTGCTCGCCCGCGACGAACACCCGGCCCAGCGGGGCGGCGACGAGCTCGGCGTCGCCCGGTCGTGCGGCGAGCCCGTCGGCGGAGTAAGCGCCCCGGGCCCACGGGTCGTCGTGCCAGGTCGTGACGACCGCTGTGGCGGTGTCGAGGTCGAGGTCGTCGCGCAGCTCGAGCAGCCGCTCCACCCAGACGGCCGGGTCGGTGGTGAGCGCGTCGACCGCCGCGGGCGAGCCGGCGAACCCGTTGAGCACGGGCAGCACGTCGCCGTCGGCACCGGTGGCGGTCCAGCACCAGTAGCGGTCGGGCACCGACAGCACGGCGCTCGTCGGCGCGGGGGAGCGCAGCCCGACGTGGACCTTCGCGGCGACCCCCATCGTCAGCCGGTGCAGGGCGAGTCGCTTGTCGTAAGGGAAGGGCGGCGTCACCTCGAGCTCGCACAGGACGGGCAGCGGCACGGTGAGGACCACGGCGTCGAAGAGATCGGTGCCGGCGGAGGTCTCCAGCAGCACGCCCTTCGGACTGTGCCCGACCTCGCGCACCGCGACCCCGAGGCGGACGCGGGCGCCGAGCAGCGCTGCCATCGCGATCGCCAGGGACTGGTTGCCGCCCTCGACCCGGTGGCTCGGCAGCGGCTCGAAGGATGCGAGGTGGTCGACGACCGACGCCGCGAGATCCTCGGACGACCAGGCGCAGGACACCTCGATCCGCGAGCGCACCGCCTCGGCCACCGCAGGTGGCACCTCGAGCCCGTCGAGCAGGTCGGCGACGCTGACGCCGTCACGGTGCGGGGCGCCCGCGAGGGCCGAGGCGGCGAGCCGCATGTCCTCGACCGTGACGGCTCCGGCACCGCGCGGCTCGCGCACGTAGTAGCTCATGCCGGTGTCGACGAGTCGCAGGCCGAGCAGTTCGAGCCAGCCGCGCATGACGTCGTAGCCGGCGAGGACGAACTCGGCGCCGCGCTCGATCAGTGGCCCCGAGCCGCCGGGGCCGTCGAGCGGCTCGGACCACACGCGTCCGCCGACGCGGTCCCGCGCCTCGAGCACCACGACGTCGACGCCGGCATCGAGGAGGTCGACCGCAGCCGCCAGACCGGCGAGTCCCGCACCGACCACTGCCACTCTCCTCATGGGGCCATCCGACCAGATCGCGGCACGCGGTGACCCGCCGACCCTCGGGCCGGGAGGTACCGTCACGGCATGGACAGCACGGACCGGGTCACGTCGGTCGCCCGGGTGCGCGTCGAGCGCGTCGGCGGGACCGGCGGGGGACACCGTGGGGACGTCGTCGTGGTCGAGGAGCCGCTGCACGTCCACGTCGAGCACCGGGGTCTCCTGCACCTGCTCGGGTCCACCATGCGCACACCTGGCCACGACCTCGAGCTTGCGGCCGGGCTCGCGGTGGGCGAGGGCGTCGTGCGGTCACGCGTCGACCTCGCCGGCGTACGTCCCTGCCGGGACGGCGAGGGCGGGGGCGCCGGGGACGTCGCGGTGGTGGTCCGCGACTCCGCCGAGATCGACGTCTCGCGGCTCGGCCGCGTGACGACACCGTCGAGCGCGTGCGGCCTGTGCGGTCGCGACGAGATCGACGCCGTGCTGGCGGCGATGCCGAGCGTGCCCCGCGAGGTGATGGTCGACGCCGACGTGCTCGCCGCGCTGCCGGACCTCATGCGCGAGCAGCAGACGCTGTTCCGGCGTACCGGAGGGCTGCACGCGGCCGCGCTCGCCACGGCCGGCGGCGAGGTCCTGGTGGTGCGCGAGGACGTCGGGCGGCACAACGCGGTCGACAAGGTCGTGGGGCATGCGCTGATGCACGACCTGAGGCCCGACGTCCTGGTGGTGAGCGGGCGCGCCGGCTTCGAGATCGTGCAGAAGGCCGCGATGGCGGGGATCCCCGTGGTGGCGGCGGTCTCGGCACCGACGTCGCTCTCGGTCGACACCGCCCGCGAGGCTGGTCTCACCCTGGTCGCCTTCGTCCGCGACGGACACCTCAACGTCTACGCCGGCTCCCACCGTCTCACCCCGCGCCACCCCCGCTAGCTCACCGCCGGATGCGCCGCGAGGGTTGTGGTGGCGGAGGCGGACGCCGGGGTGGAGGGAGGCGCGGGGCGGACCGTCCGGACGGGCGCGTGACAGCCGGTGGCCGCCGCGGGATCTTGGTCCATGCGCTGGTTCATCCGTGACTACCACGACGACGACCTCGAGTCGGTCGTCCGCCTGCTCGACGCGACGAGCGCCCAGCAGGGCAGCGTCTTCGGTCTGGCCGAGGTCATCGCGGCGTTGCGCGACGACCAGCCGGCCGTCGTGGCGCAGCGCGACGACGAGGTCGTCGGCGCCGTGATCTCCACCGTGTCGGGCGACCGCGGCTGGGTCGTGCGCCTCGCGATCGCCGAGGAGTGGCGCGGCAAGGGGATGGCTTCGGCCCTGCTCCTCGGCCTCGAGCGCGCCCTCGGCGACCAGCGGGTACGCATCCTGTCCTACGTCCTGCCCGAGGAGGAGCAGCTGGCCGACGGCCTGGCCAACGCCGGCTTCACCCGACGCCCTGCGGTCGCCTACTTCGACAAGGTCGTGTCGGTGGAGTCGGGACAGGCCGATGTCCTCGCCGACCTCGGCGGGAACGTCCTGCCCGCACGGCTCTGGGACGACCTGGCCGGGATGCACCGTGAGAAGGACCTGATCGAGCGACGGGTGGTCGCCCCCCTCGACCGCCCCGAGGTCGCGAGCCGGCACGGCGTCGAGCCGCCCCGCGCCATCGTGCTGTTCGGCCCGCCCGGCACCGGGAAGACGTCGTTCGCACGCGCGATCGCGAGCCGGCTCGGCTGGCCGTTCGTCGAGATCCTGCCCAGCGCCCTGCTCGCCGACCCCGCCGGGCCTGCGCAGGCGCTGCGGACGGCTTTCGAGCAGGTCCGCCGGCTCGAGCGGGTGCTCGTCTTCATCGACGAGGTCGAGGAGATCGCCTCGGTGCGCGGCGACGCGCCGACCGGTCCGATGCACGGGCTCACCAACGAGCTGCTCAAGGTCGTGCCGGCGTTCCGTCAGCACGACGAGCGGCTTCTCGTCTGCGCCACGAACGACCTGCGCTCGCTCGACCCCGCGTTCACCCGACCGGGCCGATTCGACTACGTCATCCCGATCGGCACGCCGGACGCCGCGGCCCGCTCGGCGATCTGGTCGAGGTACGTCGACGCCTCACGCGTGGACGTCGCCACGCTCGTCGGGCGCAGCGAGTCCTTCACCCCGGCCGAGATCGCGCACGTTGCGAGAGCCGCCTCGCAGGCCTCCTTCGAGCGGGCCGTCTACGCCGGCTCCGACGGCGACGGTCCGACGACGGAGGACTACCTCGTCGCGCTCCAGGACGCCCGGCCCTCGGTCACCGAGGAGGTACGGAGACTGTTCGACGCCGACGTCGAGGCCCTCGGCCGGTTCTAGCGGTGGCGGGTTGAGCCGATCCGCCACGCCAGGCCGCCCTTCGGGGCAGGCTCGTCGTCGAGCCGCGGGACGCGGGGAGCCAGGACGGACGGGGAGAGACCAGTGGCGGAGTTCGTCGTGGCGCGCCGTCGTACGGCGCTGCTGAGCATCGACCTGCAGAACTGCTTCGTCGAGGGCGCCGCGCCGCGCGGTGTCGTGGTCGTGGACGCCGTGAACCGGCTGGCCCGGGCCTGCCGCTCGGCCGGGATGCCCGTCTTCCAGGTGCGCCACGCACTCCATGTGCCGAGCGACGCCGGACTCCTCGACGAGATGTTCCCCGGGGTGTTCGCGATGCTCGACGTGACCGCCGGGACAGCCGCGTGGCACGGGGCGGTGGAGGTCGACCCCACCGACGTCCGGCTCGACAAGCCGCACTTCGGTGCGTTCCACGGGACCGACCTCGAGGCCCAGCTTCGCTCCCGCGGTATCGACACCGTGATCATCGCGGGCATCGAGACGAACGTGTGCTGCGAGACGACCGCGCGCGAGGCGATGGTGCGCGACCTGCGGGTGCTGTTCATGAGCGACGGCACCACCACTGGAGGAGTACCGGGGATGACGGTCGAGGACGTCCAACGGGCGTCGCTTGCCACCGTCGGGACCTTCTTCGCCGAGGTGGCGACGGTCGACGAGACCATCGCGCGCATCGCCGCTGCGACGTAGCCGCTTCGGGCGTCGCGGGCTGACAGGATCGGGACGTGCCCCTCCCGCGTCCCGCGCCGATGACCGCTCCTGGTCCCGCCGGCGGCCACATGGTCCGTGCGATCGGTGCGATCCGTCGAGACCCGTTGCGCTTCCTGGCCGACATGCACGACCGCTACGGCGACGTCCTGCAGTTCCCGATCCCCCTGCCGCCGACGTACCTCGTGACCGACCCCGAGGCCGTGCGGCGGGTCCTGGTGACCAACGCCAAGGCCTACGGCAAGCGGACGCTGCAGTACACGACGCTCTCGCTCGTGACGGGCGAGGGGCTGCTCACGGCGGACACCGCCGCGTGGCGGCCGCAGCGCACGCTGGTGCAGCCGGCGTTCCACCGTTCGTCGCTCGAGCTCGTCGCGGCTCACGTGCGCACCGCCGTCGACCGGCTGCTCGCCCGGTGGACCGAGCGCGAGGGCGAGGTGGTGGACGTCGACGAGGCGATGATGCACCTCGCGCTCGAGGTGGTCGGCGCGTCGCTGTTCGGCTCGGACCTGTCCGGGGACGCGGAGCGGCTCGCCGACGCCACGCTCGCGGCGCTCCACGTCGTGGTGAAGAAGGCGCGCTCGCCGCTGCCCGTGCCGGTGGCCGTGCCGACACCGACGAACGTCGTGCTGCGGCGAGCCGTCCGCAAGCTCGACGATGCCGTCGAGGCCATGCTCGTCGATCGCGCGCGCCGACCGCTCGCGGCGGGCGACCCGCCGCGAGACATGCTCGACCTGCTGCTCGCCGCGCACGACGACGACGGCACGCGGCTGTCGCGAGCGCAGGTGCGCGACCAGGTGGTCACCTTCGTCGTCGCGGGGCACGAGACCGTCGCGAGCTCGCTGACCTGGGCCTGGCACCTGCTGGCGTCGAACCCGGATGCCCTGTCCTGCCTGCGGGCGGAGGTCGACGCCGTGCGTCCCGACGGCGACGTGCGCTTCGACGACGTCGCACGACTGACCTGGACTGCTGCCGTCCTCGACGAGACGCTGCGCCTCTACCCTCCGGCCTGGCTCGTCACGCGACGCTCACTGGCCTCGGATGTCCTTGCGGGCGTCGCGATCCCGGCCGACTCGCTCGTGATCATCAGCCCGTGGCTGGTCCACCGCGACGCTGCAGCGTGGAACGACCCGGAACGCTTCGACCCGTCGCGCTTCGTCGGCGCCGACGGCAGTCGGCGCAGGGATGTCGTCGCGTCGTCGGCGTACCTGCCCTTCGGCGCGGGTCCGCGGATGTGCATCGGACGCGACATGGCACTGCTCGAGGGTGTGCTCGTGCTCGCGTCGCTCGCCGCCCGGGTCGAGCTCGAGCCGGTCGGTCCCCCGCCGCGCGCCGTTCCGCTCGTGACGATCCGCCCGGCCCACGGCCTCCCGATGCGGGTGCGGATGCGTCGCCGCGACTAGTGCTCGTGCTCCGCGGACCACACCTTGACGATGTCGCGGACCGAGATGATGCCGGCCACCTCTCCCTGGTCGAGCACGACGAGGTGGCGGAACCCGCCGCGCTTCATGGCGTCGGCGGCGTCGTGCAAGGTCCAGGTCGGCGCGGCGAAGACGACGTCCGTGGTCTGGTGGTCGCCCGCGACCTCGACGTCGGGGTCCTGGTCCGCTGCGACGGCGCGCAGGATGTCGCGCTCGGTGATGATGCCGATGCCGGACCCGTCCGCGTCGTGCACGACGGCCGAGCCGATCCGTTTGGCGGCGAGCACCTGTGCCACCTGGCGCAGCGTGTGCCCCGGCCCGACGAACAGCACCTCGGTGCTCATCGCGCTGGCGACGTCTCCTGTGGTCATGCTTCCTCCCGGCGTCGGCGCCATCCTGGCTCGAACCCTGGCAGCGACGCGCGGCGAGGTCAATCACAAGCGCACAATCCCCACCGGTCGCGATCAGGGACACTGGTGCGATGACCCGGGGCTGGACCGACGCGAAGGCACTGTGCCTCGCGCTGCTCTGGATCCCCGCGACCCTGTGGCTCGACCGGTCGGCGTCGCTCCTCGGCCAGCTCGCCCTGGGTGCGATGACCTGGGCGCTGCTGCTGTGGTGGCTCGCGCACGAGACCCGGCTGGTGCGCGCGCAGACGGCCGTCGTGGTCGGCATCGCCGCGGTGATCGAGCTCGTCTTCTCCGGCTGGCTCGGCGTCTACGTCTACCGGCTGGAGCACGTCCCGGCGTACGTCTTCCCCGGGCACGGCCTGATCTACCTGGCCGCGCTGACCTTCGCGCGCCTCCCCGTCGTGCGCTCCAACGCCTCGACCGCGGTGCGCGCGACGGTCGCGGTCGCGACCGCGTGGGCGCTGTGGGGGCTGCTGCTCTCGCCGCGCCACGACGTCCTCGGCTTCTTCTGGTACCTGTGCCTGCTCGCGTTCCTGCGCTGGGGCCGCTCGACCCTGCTCTACGTCGGCGCGTTCGTGGTGGTGAGCTACCTCGAGATCGTCGGCACCACGTGGGGGGTCTGGACCTGGATGCCGCGCGACACGATCCTGGGCTGGGTGCCGATGGGTAACCCGCCGAGCATCGCAGCCGGCGGCTACGGCTGGTTCGACCTCTACGCCGTGCTCCTGGCGCCGACACTCGTCGCGGCCTGGGACCGGCGTCGCGGAGTGGTCGACGCCGACGTCCTGGACGAGGTGGCCCCGGACGTCACCGCCGCCTGAGCTGACCGTGCGGGGGCGGGGCGATGTGCACCGGCCGTCACGGGACGTGAACTCAGATCGCTGAGAGTAGTTGTGTCCAGGGCGATTCCGGCCGCGTCGGACTGTCAGTGGTGGTGCACAGGGTTCTCGCACGTGCTCCGTCGTCGCCCCCTTCCGCGGTGGTGCCGGGACGCGGTTGGCCGCGCTGATCGCGCACTCGGCCGAGGTGCACGACGAGCTCGCCGCTCTGCTCGCTGACTCGGGCCATCACCCGCTCTGCGACCGACCCGAAGCAGGGTGGCAGTGCATGCGTGTGTCCGGTCGGCGGTGGACTCCCGTTCGTCCATCTCCCGGACCTGGCGTGGCAACGCGTCGACCGGTCTGAGCCTCCGAGAAGGTCACGCCGCGCGGCACGCGCGACGATCGTGCCACGCTGACCGGTGGAGGCCACGATGACGGAGCTGCACGACCTGACGGCGCTGGAGCAGGCGACGGCGATCCGCGCTCGGGAGATCAGCGCGGTGGAGCTCACCGAGCACTACCTGCGTCGCTGCGACGCGCGCGCCGACGAGCTCGGTGTCTTCCTCGCGCGCACCGACGACCTCGCCCTGGCGCAGGCGGCCGCGGCCGACGCACGGGTCGCGGGCGCCGAGGCGCACGAGGACCTCGGGCCGCTGTTCGGCACCGTCGTCCCGCCCAAGGGGCTGGACCTGGTCGCGGGGGTGACCACGAACTTCGGGTCGGCCGCGATCGCGCTGACTCCTCCGGTGGACGGCGACGCGGTCGCGCTGATGCGCGCGGCGGGCCTCGCCTTTCCCGGCATCACGAACACGCCCGAGTTCGGGCTGCCCTGCTACACCGAGAACCTCGTCGCGCCCCCGGCGCGCACCCCGTGGGACACCCGCCGTTCCGCCGGCGGCAGCAGCGGGGGCGCAGCGGCCGCTGTCTCGAGCGGGCTCGCGAGCGCGGCGCAGGGCTCCGACGGCGGCGGCTCGATCCGCATCCCGTCGAGCGTCACTGGGCTGGTCGGGATCAAGCCGTCGCGCTACCGCGTCAGTGGCGGGCCGCTGCCGGAGGGGGTCGGCGCGCTCAGCGTCGTCGGCCCGCTCGCGCGGACCGTGCGCGACGCCGCGGCACTGCTCGACGTGCTCGCCGGCCCCTTCGCCGGAGCCGCGACGCTGCTGCCTGTGGTCGAGGGCACGTTCCTCGAGGCCGCCGACCGCGACCCCGGACGGCTGCGCATCGGTCGCTACGCCACACCCGTGATCGCCGAGGCCGTCGTGGATGCCGAGTGCCTCGCGGCGTACGACGCGGCCTCGCTGCTGCTCGAGAGCCTCGGACACACCGTCGAGGACGTCGCTCCGCCGTGGCGCCCGTCGATGGTCGGCGCGTTCGTCGCGGTGTGGTCGACCCTGGCGCTCGCGATCCCGATCCCGGAGGCCGA
Organism: Candidatus Nanopelagicales bacterium; assembly: GCA_036510975.1. GTDB lineage: Bacteria > Actinomycetota > Actinomycetes > S36-B12 > CAIYMF01 > Longivirga. The sequence continues at coordinate 14,693 of DATCCY010000021.1, read as the reverse complement.
CGAGCCCGGCCTCACCGCGCTCACCCGGTGGCTGCGCGAGCGCGGCCGAGGAGTCAGCGGCCTCGACCTCGCGAACGCGGTGAGCCTCATGCAGACCCTCACCCGCGACTCCCTCGTCGCCACCTCGGGCTACGACGTGGTCCTCACCCCGACCCTCGCCCAGGTACCGAGCCTGGTCGGCGGGATCCGCGACGACGCCGACCCCGCCGCCGACTTCGAGGCGCAGAAGCGCTTCACGCCCTTCACCTCGCCCTACAACGTCACGGGGCAGCCGGCGATCTCCGTGCCGCTGCACTGGGCCGAGGTCGACGGCGCGACCCTGCCGGTGGGGATCCAGCTCGTGGGCCGCCCCGCCGACGAGGCCACCCTCATCTCGTTGGCCGCGCAGCTCGAGGCGGCGGCGCCCTGGGCCGACCGGCGACCGCCCGGCTGGTGAGCACGGGCTGGTGAGCACGGGCTGGTGAGCGTCGCGCGGCACCGGAGGTGAGAACGCTTACATTCGTGAGCCTCCAGCCCTGGATTCCCGGCCGGGGGGCGGACAAGATGGCGACGTGAACAACGATCTCGTCGCCCTGGCGGCGGCCTATGGAGTGGCGACCGAGTTCTGGGACCAGGCAGGTGCGCACCAGACGGTCTCCGAGGAGACGGTGGTGGCCGTCCTGGCGGCGCTGGGCGTCGATGCGGCCACGCCTGCCGCTGTCACCCGGTCGCTGTCGGACCGGCGGCTGCGTGACTGGCGCCGCACTCTCCCTCCGGTCTTCGTCCAGCGTCAGGGCGACCCGGTCACCTGCTGGGTGCACCTCCCGCACGGGGACTCGGCGCGGCTCTGGGTCGAGCTCGAGGACGGCGGCAGCCGCTCCGACGTGACCCAGGTCGACCGGTGGGTGGAGCCGGTCGACGTCGACGGGGCCCTCGTCGGTGAGGCGACCTTCGGGTTCCCGACCGACCTGCCGACCGGCTGGCACCGCTTGCACGCCGAGCTCACCGCCGCCGACGGCGGCTCGTCCTCGGCGGTCACGACGCTGGTCGTCACCCCGCGGCGGCTCGAGCTGCCGCCCGCGTTGCGCTCGCGCCGCGGCTGGGGCCTCGCCGCCCAGCTCTACTCGGTCCGCTCGAGCCGGTCCTGGGGCCTCGGCGACGTCGCCGACCTGTCCGAGCTCTGCTCGTGGACCGGTCGTGAGCTCGGTGCCGACTTCGTGCTGGTCAACCCGCTGCATGCCGCCTCGCCGATCCCGCCGATGGCGCCCTCGCCGTACCTCCCCGTGACCCGACGCTTCGCCAACCCGATCTACCTGCGGGTGGAGGAGGTCCCGGAGTTCGCCTACCTGCCCGAGGTCGGCCGGGCCCGGGTCGCCGAGATCGCGGCCACGCAGCGCATCGCGAACACGTCCTCGGACCTCCTCGAGCGAGACCCGGTGTGGTCGGCGAAACGGGCGGCGCTCGAGCTGGTCCGTCTCGTGCCGCGGCTGCCGGGTCGTCAGGCGGCGTACGACGAGTTCGTCGCCCGCGAGGGCGAGGGACTGCAGGACTTCGCGCTGTGGTGCGCGCTGAGCGACACCTACGGCGAGCCGGATCGGTGGCCGGCCGAGCTGGAGGACCCGCACGGCGCTGCGGCGCAGGCGGCACGCGTCGAGCTGGCCGGCGGCGTGGAGTTCCACTGCTGGCTGCAGTGGCTGCTCGACGAGCAGCTCGCGGCCGCGCAGCAGGCGGCCCGCGACGCCGGCATGGCGATCGGCGTCATGCACGACCTCGCGGTCGGCGTTCACCCCGAGGGCGCCGACGCGTGGGCCCTGCGCGACGTGCTCGCGAGCGGCGTCGCGGTGGGGGCGCCGCCGGACATGTACAACCAGATGGGGCAGGACTGGTCCCAGCCGCCGTGGCGCCCGGACGCCCTCGCGGAGAAGGCCTTCATCCCCTACCGCGACATGCTGCGCACGGTTCTGCGGCACGCGGGAGGCATCCGCATCGACCACGTGCTCGGGCTGTTCCGGCTCTGGTGGATCCCGCGCGGCATGCCCGCGAACCAGGGCACCTACGTCCGCTACGACCACGACGCGCTCGTCGGAATCCTCGCGCTCGAGGCGGAGCGCGCCGGGTGCATCGTGATCGGCGAGGACCTCGGCACGGTCGAGGCGTGGGTGCAGGACACCCTGCGCGACCGGGGCGTCCTGGGCACGTCGATCCTGTGGTTCGAGGCCGACGAGGCGGGCCACCCGCTGCCCCCGGAGCAGTGGCGCGAGCTGGCGCTCGCGAGCGTCACCACGCACGACCTCCCGCCGACCGCGGGATTCCTGGCCGGGGAGCACGTCCGACTGCGCGCCGACCTCGGACTGCTGACCACGAGCTACGACGAGGAGCTCGCCTCCCACCAGCGCGACCTGGCCCGCTGGTCCGACGCCCTGCGCGAGGAGGGGCTGCTGCGCGAGGGTGCCGGGACCGACGACGTGATCGAGGCGCTGCACCGCTACCTCGCCCGGACCCCCGCCCGCCTCCTGCTGGTGTCGCTCGCCGACGCCGTCGGCGACCGCCGTGCGCAGAACCAGCCGGGCACCGACCAGGAGTACCCGAACTGGCGCGTGCCGCTCACCGACGCGCAGGGCGTGCCAGTCCTGCTCGACGAGCTGCCGAAGGTCGGCCTGCTGCGTCGACTCGTGTCGGCGCTCCACGGCTGAGCCGGACGCCCATGCTCCCGGCCCGCACCCGTAGGATCGCTGCATGATCACGACCCTGAGCCTCCGCCTGCGCGCCGCCGTCACCGGCGGTGTCGCGGTCGCGATCGTCGTCGCGAGCGCCGCACCTGCGTGGGCCGATGACCCCATGCCGGGTTCGGCGAGCGACACCGTGATGTCGACCGGTCAGGCGATCCTCGTGTTCGTCGGGATCCCGGTCGTCGTCGTCTCGCTCATCTACCTGCTCGTCTCGGCGCCCGGCTGGACCCGCGGCGGCCGTGCGAGCTCGGCCGACGCCTGGACGTCGGACCCGCTGGTCCTCGGCACCGACGACACCGCGACCGCAACGGCAGCCATCGAGCCGTCGGCGGTCGTGGACTCCGACGAGAGCGGCGGCACGAGTGCGTCCTGGTGACGGTCTGACCGACGCGCAGCGGGTCCGCCTCGCCCAGTCCGTGGCGGCCACCGAGAGCGCGACCGGCCTCAACGTCGTCCTGCACGTGGGGCGGCTCGAGGGCGGTCGCGCCGCCGCGCAGGGCATGCTGGCGGCCTGCGACGAGGCAGCGTCCTCGGTCGTCGTGGCCGTCGATCCCGGCGCCCGGGCGCTCGAGATCGTCACCGGTCGCACGGCGTCCGCGATGCTCGACGACCGCACGTGCGCTCTCGCCGCGCTGGCGATGACGTCGTCGTTCTCCGCCGGCGACCTCGTCGGAGGCATCCGCAACGGCCTGCAGGTGCTCGCCGACCACGGCCGCAACGCGGTGACCCCGCACCTCGACACGTTCTGAGGGCGCGCGACTGCGCGCGTCAGGACCCGCTCAGCTGTCGCGGGCCTGGCAGCGCAGCGAGCGCTCCACACCGTCGCGGCCCTCGCGCACGAGTCGGCGCGCCCCCGCGGGGACGTCGTCGCGGGCGAGGAACTCGTCGGTCATGTCGAGGGTCGCCTGCTCGACCAGCGTCGACGGGTAGAGCCCGAGCACGATGGTCTGCGCCGTCTCGTTCGTGCGCGTCTCCCACGCGTTCGGGATCGCGGCGAAGTAGCGCGGCAGGAACGACCGGTGCAGCTCGCGCTGGTCGGTCTGGACGAATCCGCTGAGCGTCGCCACGAGCAGGGCGTTGGGCAGCTCGTCGCTCTCCACCGCGGCTGCGAACGCCCGCTCCTTGGCCTCCAGCGTGGGCACCGCGGCGCGCGCGATCGCGGCCTGGCGACGTCCGGTCGCCGTGTCGTCGCGGGCGAGCTCGGCGTCGATCTCGGCCGGGTCGGCCGCACCGAGGGCGAGCAGGCGGAGCAGGAAGGCCCAGCGCAGGTCGGTGTCGACCACGAGGCCCTCTGGGGCCTCGCCGGACAGCCAGCCGCGGACGACGGCGGCCTGCTCCGGTGTGCGGCAGCCGGCGCTGTAGGCGCGAGCGAACGCGAGCTGCTCGTCGGTGCCTGGCTCGGCGGCCTGGGCGAGCCGCAAGGTCAGCGCGGACCACCGGTCGCGGTAGCCGGCGCGCTTGCCGAGGCCGGAGAACTGCTCGATCGCGGCCTTCGTCTGGCTGCACAGCGTCGTGATCACGCTGATGTCGGTCTCCTTGCCGAGGCCGGCCTCGACGAGCGCGAGGAAGTCGCCCATCGGCATCTCGGCGTCGCGCAGCATGTCCCACGCGGCGGCCCAGATGAGCGCGCGCGGCAGCGGGTCGCCCAGCGTCTCGAGCGATGCGATGGCCGTACGCAGCGAGCGCTCGTCGAGACGGATCTTCGCGAAGGTGAGGTCGTCGTCGTTGAGCAGCAGGAGGTCCGGCATCGGGTGGCCCACGAGCTCGGGGATCTCGGTGCGGGCGCCGACGACGTCGATCTCGATCCGGCGCGTGCGCTCCAGCCCCTGCGCCGTCCGGCTGTAGAGGCCGACGGCGATGCGGTGGGGCCGCAGCACCGCAGGCACGCCCGGGGGAGACGTGGGCGGTTGCTGGATGACCGCGACACCGCGCAGGGTGCCGTCGTCGGCGATCTCGAGCTCCGGTCGCAGCAGGTTGACGCCCGAGGTCTCCAGCCAGGCAGCCGACCAGCCGGACAGGTCGCGACCGCTGGACCGCTCGAGCTCGGCCAGCAGGTCGGCCAGGCGGGTGTTCCCCCAGGCATGCCGGCCGAAGTAGGCCGTGAGGCCCTCGAGGAACTCCTTCTCGCCCACCCAGGCGACGAGCTGTCGCAGGGCGGACGCGCCTTGCGCGTAGGTGATGCCGTCGAAGTTCACCTCGACGGCCTCGAGGTCGACCATGTCGGCGGCGATGGGGTGCGTGGAGGACAGCTGCGACTGGCGGTACGCCCAGCCCTTGCGCTGGATGAGGAAGGTGGTCCACGCCTCCCGGTAGCGCGTCGCCCCCACGCTGGAGTAGTGCGCGGCCCACTCGGCGAACGACTCGTTGAGCCAGAGGTCGTCCCACCACGTCATGGTCACGAGGTCGCCGAACCACATGTGCGCCAGCTCGTGCAGGACGGTGTTGGCCCGCTGCTCGTAGGCGTAGTGCGTCACGCGCGACCGGAAGACGTAGTCCTCCAGGATCGTCACGCAGGCTGCGTTCTCCATCGCGCCGGCGTTGAACTCGGGGACGAAGAGCTGGTCGTACTTCCTGAACGGGTACGGCGTCGCGAACTGCGCCTCGAAGAACTCGAAGCCCTGCTTGGTGACGGTGAAGACCTCGTCGGCGTCGAGGTACGGGGCGAGGCTGGCACGGCAGAACACGCCGAGCGGGTAGGTGCCCTGTGCGCCGGCGTACTCGTCGCGCACGACGTGGAACGGTCCCGCGACGAGCGCGGTGACGTACGGCGAGAGGCGGGGTGTCGGTTCGAAGGTCCACCGCGACGAGCTGTCGTCCACGGCGACGGGCTCGGGACTCGGGCTGTTGGACACGACCTGCCAGCCTGCGGGCGCGACGACGGTCAGCGCGAACTCCGCCTTGAGGTCGGGCTGGTCGAAGCAGGCGTAGACGCGTCGCGCGTCGGCGACCTCGAACTGCGAGTAGAGGTAGACGGAGTCGTCGACCGGGTCGACGAACCGGTGCAGGCCCTCGCCTGTGCGCATGTAGGCGCAGTCGGCCTCCACGAGCAGCACGTTGTCGGTCGCGAGCCCGGGCAGAGGCAGCCGCGTTCCGGTGAACGTGGCGAGATCGAGGTCGACGCCGTTGAGGGTCGCCCGGCGCAGGCGGGTGGCCACGATGTCGACCCAGGTGGAGCATCCGGGCGTCGCCGAGAAGGTGGCGGTGGTCGTGGTGGGGAACGTGGTGGTCCCCTCGGCGCGGACGTCGGTGAGGTCGACGAGGACGTCGTAGCGCGTCACGGCGACGAGCGAGGATCGCTCCTTCGCCTCGGCGCGAGTGATGTTCGTGTCGGTCACCGGGGTCGACTCCTTCGGGGGCGCCGCGCACGCGGTCGGCGCGCGGTGGTCCGTGGCCCCGGGCGTGGCCCGACGTCGGAACCGCCATATCCTCGCACGACGGTGCCGTGGCACCGGTGATCCACACGCTCGGCCGCGCCTCGTGCGCCCGATCTCCCCCCGGAGGGCGCGTCCCGGACGCGGTCGCCGTCAGGAGTCGACGGGACGCGCGCGGCGCACGGCGACGGTGCGCTCGGCCCGGGCCCGGTCCGCCGGCGCGGGCCGCGACACGTCTCGTGCCCGCAGCGCGCCGTCGACCCCCACCCGGGACGGTCCGCGGTCCGCGAGCCGGTCCAGTGCCCGGTCGTCGGGGTGCTCGTCGTCGCCGGGGACGGCAGGCTTGGGTGGGGTCACCGCTCGACCGTAGCCTCTGGTGGCGCGCGTCCGCGCGACCCGACCACGACCAGGAGCCTCGCCACCGTGCCCGAGGGACACAGCGTCCACCGACTCGCCCGCTCCCTGCACCGCTCGTTCGCGGGCCGGGTCGTCGAGGCGACGAGCCCGCAGGGCCGGTTCGCCTCCGGCGCGCGGCTCCTCGACGGTCGGGTCCTCGACCGCGCCGACGCCTGGGGCAAGCACCTGTTCCTGGACTTCGCCGACGACCTCGTCGTGCACGTGCACCTCGGCCTCTACGGCGGCTTCGTCCGGGCGCAGCTGCCGGCTCGCGCACCGGTGGGCGCCGTGCGCCTGCGACTCGTGGGGGAGCGGTGGTACGCCGACCTCCGCGGTCCCACGGCGTGCGACGTCCTCGATCCCTCGGGCCGCGACGAGATCCTCGTCCGGCTCGGGCCGGACCCGCTGCGTCGCGACGCCGACCCGGGTCGCTTCGTCCTGCGGGTCGCCTCGAGCCGGGCAGCCGTCGCGGGGCTCCTGATGGACCAGTCGGTCCTCGCCGGGGTGGGCAACATCTACCGTGCCGAGCTGCTCCACCGGCACGGGGTCTCGCCGTTCACCGCTGGTCGGGACCTGCCGGCCGGGCTCGTCGAGGCCATGTGGCGCGACCTCGTCGTCCTGATGAGGGACGGCGTGCGACGCGGCCGCATCGTGACGGTGGCGGGCGAGGACGTCGCGGCGCTCGCGGCCCTCGACGCCGACCGCCCGCCGTCCGACGACCCCGACCTCGACGGCGGCGAGGACACCCCCGCGCGTCGCCGGGCTCGGCGGTCCACCGGCGTCCTGGTCTACCGCCGCGACGGACGCGCGTGCCTGCGCTGCGGGTCCACGATCCGGGCCGAGGACTTCCAGGGCCGGAACCTCTTCTGGTGTCCCGGCTGCCAGACCCGCTGACCGGCCACGACCGCCCCGGCGAGCTCGCCGCTATCGGCTGACCGCGCCGCCCCCAGGCAATACGGTGAGCGTCACGACGCCGCTGACCGGCGTCGTGGAGACGCTGCAGAAGGGGGTGCCGTGACCGACCTGCGCCGGCACGTGCCCCGGATCGCGCTCGAGTGGGACGACGTGGCGCCGGACTGCCCGTGGCAGGTCGTCGACGCGACGCTGGTCTTCGCCGACATCTCCGGGTTCACCGCGCTCACCGAGAAGCTGGCCCGGCGCGGCCGCGTCGGCGCCGAGGAGCTGATCGAGACCCTCAACCGCATCTTCGGCGGCATGCTCTCGCAGGCGGCGATCCGCGGCGGGGAGCTGCTCAAGTTCGGCGGTGACGCGCTGCTGTTCGTCTTCCGCGGCGAGGACCACGAGATGCGCGCCTGCCGCTCCGCGGTCGACATGCGCCAGGCACTGCGCGAGGCGGCGAGGATCCCCACCTCGGTGGGCCGGCTGCGGCTGTCGATGTCGGTCGGGATCCACTCCGGACCGGTCGACTTCTTCCTCGTCGGCGCCCCGACCCGGGAGCTGCTCATCCTCGGCGACGCGGGCACCTCGACGGCGGAGGCGGAGCACGCGGCGGTCGCCGGCGAGGTCCTCGTCACCGAGGGCACGGCCGCCCATCTGCCACCCCGGTCGACCCAGCTGCGCGAGGACGGCCTGCACCGGCTCAAGTGGCGGTTCACCTTCCCCCCGGAGGGTGAGGGGCCGCCCGCGCCGGAGGTGACCCAGGAGCGGCTGCGCTCGCTGTTCCCGCACGACCTGGGGGAGTACCTCGCCGACCGGGTCCCCGACCCCGAGCACAAGATCGCCACCATCGGGTTCGCCCGGTTCTCGGGGACGGATCTCCTGCTGCGCGAGCAGGGTCACGACGCCGTGGCCCGAGCACTCCAGGAGACGATGTCGGTGTTCGAGGAGGCGCTCGTCGCCGAGGGCGTCACGCTGCTCGCGACCGACCTCGACAGCGACGGCGGCAAGCTGTTCATGGCCTCGGGAGTGCCCTACTCCAGCGAGGACGACGAGGGACGGATGCTCCGCGCGATGCGCCGGGTGCTCGACACCGGGACGCCGCTGCCCGTCCAGGTCGGGGTCAACCGCGGTCACGTGTTCGCGGCCGAGGTGGGCTGGCTGCAGCGCTCGGCGTACTCCGCCATGGGCGACACCACGAACACCGCGGCGCGCATCATGTCCAAGGCTCCGGCCGGCGTGCTGTTCGCCCACCCGACCGTGCTGGAGCCCTCGCGCACGCTGTTCGACGCGGAGCCGGCCGGTCCGTTCGCCATGAAGGGCAAGACGGTCCCCGTGCCGGTGTTCGCGATCGGCGAGGAGCTGGGGACCCGCGAGGCCGAGACGAGGGCGCAGCTGCCGCTCATCGGGCGCGACGAGGAGCTCGCCACGCTGCGCGCGGCCCTGGAGCGCGCGCTCGGCGGCGAGGGCGGGGTCATCACGGTCTCGGCGCCCACCGGACTCGGCAAGAGCCGCCTCATCACCGAGGCGATGCGCGGCCTCGAGGCGACGGTCGCCGGCGTGCGTGCGGAGCCCTACGGCATGACGAGCCCCTACCGCATGCTGCGCGACCCGGTCCGGCAGGCGCTCGGCATCGAGCGCGGCGATCCGGAGGAGATGTCGGCCCGGGCGCTGGCGTCCTTCGCGCGGATGCTCCCCGACCTGCTGCCGCTGGCGCCGCTGATCGAGGACGTCGTCAACGTGCCGTTCCCGGCGACCCCTGAGGCGTCCGCCATCGAGCCGCAGTTCCGGCCGGCCCGGATCGCCGACATCGTCGTCCGCATCATCGACGCGTCGGTCCGAGGTCCCTTCGTGCTCCTGGTCGAGGAGGGGCACTGGTCCGACGCCGCCTCGATCGCCGTCCTCGAGCGCGTCTCGGCGGCTGCCGAGGGCCGCCCGTGGGCCGTGGTGGTCGCGCGACGCACCGAGGGCGGCGGGTTCGATCCCGTGACCGGCACGCGGGTGGTGCTGGAGCCCCTGCCCGTGGAGGTCATGCGCCACATCGTGCTCGCCGCGACCGAGGCCGCGCCGCTTCGTCCGCACGAGGTCGACGGCATCGTCGCCAGGGCCGGTGGCAACCCGCTCTACGTCGAGGAGCTCGCCCGCGTGTTCCGCGAGGTCGGGTCGCTCGAGGCGATGCCGGACAGCCTGCACGCCGCCCTCGACGCGCAGATCGACGCGCTCGACGCGCGGTCGCGCCGCGTCCTGCGCTACGCGTCGGTCCTCGGGCGCAGCTTCCGTACCGAGGTGCTCGCCGAGACGCTGAAGGCGGAGGGCCTCGAGGCCGACACCGAGGTCCTGGCCAAGCTCGGCGACTACCTGGAGCCCGACGGACGCGACCGCCTCCGGTTCCGCACCGGCATGATCCGCGACGCCGCCTACGAAGGGCTCGCCTACCGGCTGCGCGCCAAGCTGCACGCCGCTGCGGGTCGTGCGGTCGAGACGCTGTCCACCGACCTCGACGCGGACGCCGACACCCTCTCCCTGCACTTCTGGCGCGGCGGCGACCCTCGAGCCACGTGGACCTACGCGCGCAAGGCCGGCGACCGTGCCGCCCGTGCCTACGCCAACGTCGACGCCGGCGTGCAGTACGAACGCGCTCTGGAGGCAGCACGCAGGCTGCCCGACGTCACCGACACCGAGCGGCTCACGCTGCTCACCGACATTGCCGAGGTCCGCAACCTCGCCGGTCTCTATGAGGCGTCGCTGGACGCGCTGCGCCAGGCGGCCCGACTCGCTCGTGACGACCGCGACGCGATGGTCTCGATCCTGCTCCAGCGGTCGCGGACGCGACACCGCTCGACGGCGTTCCGTCCCGCTCTGGCCGACCTGTCACGAGCCGAGTCCCTCCTCGCGGGCGACGACTCGACCGCGGCGCGGTGGTCGCGCGTGCGGCTGGGAGTCCAGCGCGGCAACGTGCGTTACGACCAGGGGAGGCTGTCGGACGCCGTCGCGGTGGCGCGCGTGGTCATCCCGGAGGCCAAGGCGGTCGACGACCGGGAATCGCTGGCGACCGTCCTGGTCCTCCACGACATGTCCAGCGTCCAGATGGGGGACCTGTCGGTCGGGGACATGCTTCGAGAAGCGTCGGCACTGAGTCAGGACCTGGCCAACCTTCGCCTGGTCTACCGGGCGAACATGGGACTGGGCTCCCTCGCCCTGTACTCCGGTCGCTGGAACGATGCCATCGACTGCTTCGCCCGTGCCTCGGAGGCCGCGCTGGGCTCGGGTGACACCGTGCTGGCGGCGATCGTCGCGGTCAACGTGGCGGAGCTGCTCGTCTCGATGGGACAGCTCGCGGAGGCGGAGTCGACGGTGGGCGACGCGATCCGAGTCCTGCGGGTCGCCGGTGTGCATCCGTTCGCCGCATACGGCGAGCTCCAGCGGGGGCGGCTGCTGCTGGCGAGGGACGACCTCGACGATGCCGAGCGACTGCTCGAGGGCGTCGAGGTCGAGGCTGGACTGCTCGATGACCCGGGGACGGCCATCGAGGCCCGCCTGGTCCGTGCCGAGGTCCTGTCCCGCCAGGGCAGGCCCGAGGGTGCCCTCGAGCTGCTCACGGCGTCCGTGCACGAGTCCGACGACATCGTGGTGCAGCCACGCCTGCGCCGCGAGCGAGGCCGCGCGCTGCGGCTTATCGGCCGCTCCGACGACGCGCGAGCCGCCCTCACGGAGGGTCTCGCCATCGCTCGCCAGCACGGCCTGCCCTACGAGGAGGCCCGCCTGCTCGACGTCCTGGCCGCGCTCGATGCGGCATCGGGCGAGCCTGGTCTCTCGCGCGTCACGAAGCACGAGGCCGACGAGATCTACCGGAGTCTCGGCGTCCCGGTCACCGACGTCGACCCCGGCTGAGGGCACCTCCACCCCCGAACGTCGGAGAAGGCCCACGCTCCGCAGAGCCGCGGGCCTTCTCCGACCTTGTCCGGCTATCCCATCGAGCCCTTGAAGTCCTCGTAGAAGTAGAGCGTCGCGGACAGGTTCCCGGACGAGTCGCGGACGAACGACGTCTGGTCGACGCACACGCGGCGTCCCGCTGGGACTGAGGGGAACTGCGGGGACGGGAAGGCCGGGATGGGGTCGCCGTACTCGTTGCCCTCGTTGCCGGGCTGGCAGGAGGGAACGGGAGCGAGCGCCGGCTCTTTCACCAGCTGGGCGACGGGCTGGTAGTGCTCGAAGTCGTCGACCTTGGCGTCCTGGCTATTTCGGACGTATGTCGCGTCCCCGTCGTTGTACTCCGGGCAGTTGAGCTCCGTGCAGTGCAGCGTGATGTTCGCCGGTGATGTCGCCGTGTATAGCCAGACGTCGGGGACGCCGTCGACCGTGTGCTTGAAGTTGGCCTCGAGGTCCACGAGGTTGTTGCCGCCCTTGCTCCGCGTGCAGACGCCGACTGTCACGCCGGTGCAGCTGAGGATGCCGAAGGTCACGGTGCCGTTGGCACCGTTGCCCAGCCCCGACTCAGCACAGGTGGTGTTCGGAGCCGACGGGTCGCACGCAGGGGTCGTCACGATCGCTGGCACGCCGGGGAACAGCGTCACCGTTCCCGTGCTGAACGCGGCGAAGGTGACCGGGAAGTCGTTCGAAGTGCGTGCCCCGACCTTGGCCGTGAGGAGCTGGGCCCCGGGTGGGCCGGGGAAGGCTCCCTCGACTGTGCCGTCGGCCGCCGGGTTGGCGACCGGGTCGGCGCCGCCGGACCGGGTGAAGGTCCCGCCGGTCACCGCGATGGTGACAGCTGAGGACGGCGTGTTGATGAAGTTGCCGAGGTGGTCGAAGACGGCGTACCTCGTGACGAACACGGCACCCGTCGAGAGGGTCGTGGTCTGGCTGCTCTTGTCCAGTACGCCCAGGACCTGGACGTCCCAGGGGACGTCCGGGTTGACCACGAAGGGATCGTTGTTGCCCGCGGCCGTGCCGGTCGAAACGACGATCGACTGCGCCGGTGTCGCGGTGTCGAAGGTGCCGCTGAAGGCGTAGAGGCCGGTGGACGAGGTGGGCAGGTGGAACACCACGGTCGACCCCGTGCCCGGCACTACCGCCGTCACGCTGGGCGTGGTTGCGACGATCCCGCCATGGATATCGGGGGTGGAGAACTTCACCGTCGCGTCGGTGGCCGTGATGCCCGTCTTCTTCGTGGCGACGTTGGCGCAGCCGAGGCCGTCGGTGACAGCCTGCACGGTGAATGCCCGGGAGTTCCCGGCCGTGAGCGGTCCCACGATCGGTGACACGCAGAAGGACCCGGCCACCCCGTTGATGACGTTGATCGTCGGCGTGCTCGTCGCGGTGAACAGGCCGTTGCCGATGCCCAGGAACTTGAAGGGGAGTGAGGTCGGTGTGGCGGGCGTCCGGAAGCTGAAGCCGATCGTGACCGCCTGGCCCGGTCGCAGGATCGACGAGCTCAGCGGGAGGCTTGCGTAGGCGAGGACGATCGCGGAGCAGTTCGCCCTCCCCGCGCACGGCAGGGTGGTGTACCCCCAGCCGTGGTCCACGCCGACGACCTTCACCGGCCCGACCACGCCGGCGGGAACCACGACGGTGAACGCGCCGATGGTCGCGCTGGCGGCGTTGTCCCGGACGGTCAGGTTGGCGACCACCGCGCTCGAGACGAAGGCCGTGTTCGAGCCGGTCGAGTCGACGGTGACCGAGACGCCGGCCGGCTGCGTCGTCACAGCGGCGTTCGCCGGCCCGACAGCGGCCACTCCGACGAGGGCGGTCGTTAGGGCGAGCGCACTCACCGCCGTCGTGGCGATCCATGTTCGTGCTCGCATGTGCAATCCCCTTTGCGTCCCGATGCGTCCGGAGTGTCGTCCGCACCGCGGACGAGGCGACGTCACGTGGCGTGACGGCCATGTCCCCGTTCGGCCGAATGACGCGATCCCCACGTCGTCCCCCTGAGGGCTGACCGTAACGTCCCGACGCAGGTTCGGACAGGCAAACCTGAGCGTCATCTGCCGAACAGTGACCGAAACAACCGGTTTGTCACTGCGCCGTTACGCGCTGTTCACCAGCGGCGGCACAGCGTTGCTCCGAACGGGTGACCGTGGCCCGCGACGCCGCCACGACATCACCCCCGGCGCTCAGCAACCGCCCGATGGTCGCAGCACGTCGGGAGGGCTGCGCCCTGCGTGTCGTCCCGGTGGCCTTCCCTGGCCCCCGGGGGGCAGGCTGCTCACATGATCGCCAGCGAGAGCACGCTCGAGTCCGGCGATGGCGTCGACCTGTTCCTGCGGAGCTGGGAGCCGACCGGGCCCGCGAGAGGCGTCGTCTGCCTCCTCCACGGACTCGGCGAGCACTCGGGTCGGTACGACCGCGTCGCCGACGCCCTGACGGGGGCGGGGTACGCCGTCTGCGCCATCGATCTCCGCGGCCACGGCAGGTCGCCGGGCCGGCGTGGCCATACGCCGTTCCCGGCCACGCTCGGGGACATCGCCGCCCTGATCGCCGACGCTCAGGACCGTCATCCGGGCGTGCCGTGCTTCCTCTACGGGCACAGTCTCGGCGGGCTCCTGGCGCTCACGTTCCTCACCGAGCGTCGACCTCGTCTGGCCGGCGCCATCGCTGCCTCGCCGGGCCTGCGCAGCCCGCTCCTGGAGCAGCGGGCCAAGATCGCGCTGTCCCGGCTGCTCGGCTCGGTCGCGCCGACGCTGACCCTGCCGACCGGGCTGGACGCGGACGCGATCTGCCGTGACCCCGACGTGGTGGCGGCCTACCGCGCCGACCCGCTCGTGCACGACCGGGCCAGCATGGCGCTGGCGCGCGATGGCGCGGTCGCCGCGCGTGAGACGTCGTCGCGCGGGGCGCGGGTCGACGTCCCGGTGCTCCTCATCCACGGCACGGCCGACCGCCTCACCTACGCGCAGGGGACCGAGGCGTTCGCCGCAGAGGTCGCGGGGGACCGCACGCTGATCCTGTACGACGGGCTGGTCCACGAGCTGCACAACGAGCCGGAGCGGGCCCGGGTCCTGGCCGACGTCGTCGCCTGGCTCGACGCCCATGGGAGTGACGGCCCCGACCCCGCCTGAGCGGAGAGCCTCCGCCACCCGCTTGGTGCCCATCCACCTGTCGTTACCCGACCTCCCTCGGCCCCCGGAAACAACCGTTAGCTGGGCACGAACGGGGTTTCTGTGGTGGACCGGGTGATCGGGACCGAACCAGGCATTGCGCGGGTCACCTCGGCTAATGTCGCGAGCAAGCGACGAGGGAGGCTGCACATGCCGGGACTCGACCGAGACGACCTGAAGATGGTGCTCGACTCCATCACGGAGTACGCCGACGCGAACCTCCCCGA
>DATCCY010000020.1:0-55298 GCA_036510975.1 Candidatus Nanopelagicales bacterium | reverse complement strand
CCCCGTGACCGGGATTGCAGTGAGTCCCCTAGTTGACGCCAGGAACCGGAGCGGGAACACCCCCGGGCTGACGGACCTTATGTTCGCTTAGGCTGCGAGAGCGAAAGCGGAACGGTCAGTGCTGTGAGTATCGGCACTTGTATTTAGTTGCTGGATCGTTTGCGAGATAACCAGCATCCTCGGCCCGCTTCTCCCATCACGACAGACGAAGTCGAAACCGATCACCCCCTGTGCAGTTGTACCTCCAGTGTAGGGGTCCCCCGGACAACCGGCGAGCGCCGTTACGGCGCCAGGCTGAGGGTCTCCTGCGTCGAGCCGCCGCCGCTCGCGCCGGGTACGGCCGTCACGAGGTCCGGACCACGCGTGTAGAGCCTCGGACCGGCGCCCGTGCCGCTCGGCATCCACCCGTCGCGGGACATCGACGCATCGAGTGCCGCCAGCGCCGTGGCGGCGTCGCCCGGCACCGTGACCGTCAGGGTGCAGGACCCGTCGTCCTGGCCCACCGGGGCCGCCGGCGGGCGGTTGATGCTCAGCCCCTCGTAGAGCGCACGGTCGAGGCCCGAGCACGCGGTGGCGGCCCGCTCGGCATCGGCCCGGTGCTGACGGGTCGCCAGGACCGCGACGGCGGCGAACGCCGCCACGACCACGAGCGCGGCGATCAGCAGCAGCCGCCGGTGGCTGCGCCGTTCGTCGTACGCCGACGGCTGCCGCGGGTCGATCATGACGGCTCCCTCCGCGCGGATCCCCACCGTAGCCGCGCCGGCGACCTCACCTGGGGTCGACTGCGGTCACGAGGATGGCGGTGCTGCCCTCGCTGCTGCGCTGGTGCGTCACGAGGACGACCTCGGACCCTCGGGTGAGGGTCTTCGAATTCCACGCCGTGTCGCTGGTCGTCCAGCCGTCAGCCTCCATTGCCGCTGTCACGGCCGCCATGACGCCCCGGCCGTCCTCGCCGGGGAAGATCAACCAGGCCCCGCAGGTGCCGTCAGTGGATCCCTGCGCTCCGCTGAACTCGCCGCCGTAGATCCCGAAGCCCGCAAGGACGTCGACGTCGTGCGCCGAGCAGGCCGCGGCGATCGTCGCCCGGTCCTCGTCGTAAGCCCGGCCGCCGAGCGCCGCGGCGCCGGCGACGCCAACAATCACGACCGCGACGCAGAGCGGGGCGAGCAGCAGCGGCCACGGCGCCCGGCTCGCCGGTGGCCACCAGATGAACCACACGGTCGCGGCGACGAGGAACCCCGGCACGAGGGACACGAGCGTGACCAGGGTCCAGCCCTCGGCCGAGGTCAGGTCCGCGCCGTTCTGCTGGGTGACGGCGAAGGACAGCAGGAGGGCGAAGGCAACGGACAGGGTCGCGACGACGGTCAGGACGATGAGCCACGCGGTGCGACGGTCGGAGCCGGTCGGCGACCCGGTGTCAGGGATGGGTGTTGTCCCGGTGGACATGACGGCCACCTCTCCACGGTCCCCCGCCCCTCCAGGCTAGGCCGATCCCGCGCGGGAGGAGCGTCGAGGCGAGGCTCAGCCGTTGAGTCGCTTGTAGAGACCCTTGAGCGTGCCGGCGAGCTTGCGGTACTCGGCGTAGCCCTCGGCGTACGCCGACGACGCGGACGGCTCGAAGCGCCGCGCCACCGGCACGAGCGCGGGGACGTCCTCGAGCCGCAGCTCGCCGAGGCAGATCCGCGCCCACAGCGCGACGCCGCGCAGCTGGGCGTTGCGCGGGTCGGCGACCTGCTCGACCGGACGCCCGAGTACGTCGGCGTGGATCTGGCACCACAGGTCGCTCTGCGCGCCACCGCCCAGGATGCGCACCGACGGCACGGGCTGCTTGAGGAACTTCTCGTAGGAGTCGAACAGCCAGCGAACGTTGTACGCCACGCCCTCGAGGACCGAGCGCACGAGCATCGCGCGATCCGTGCGCAGCGACATGTTGAGCCAGCCGCCGCGCAGGTGCTTGTCCTCCAGCGGGCTGCGCTCACCGTTGAGCCACGGCATGAAGATGAGCCCTTCGCTGCCCGCCGGCGCGGTCGCGGCGAGGCGTAGCAGGTCCTCGAACGACGGTGAGACGCCCTCCTGCGCCATGCCCTCGCGCCCGATTCCGCTGCCGCCGCCGTGCAGCCCGTCGTGCGGCGCGATGATCTGCTCGCGCAGCCACTGCAGCGCCGCTCCCCCGGTCTCCTGGTTGTTGGCCACGAGCGGGTTGCCCGGGTCGAGCCCGGGGATCGTCGCGATCGAGTGTAGGATGTCGGTGCGCTTGAAAGGGACGCGCGAGCTGATCCACGACGTGGTCGAGATGGCCACGTGCGTCTCGTAGGGCCGCACCGCGCCCGAACCCACGATCGCCGCGTGCACGTCGGGGACGCCGCAGACCACCGGGGCGGCCGGCGACACGCCGATCTCCGCGGCAACCTCGGCCGTGAGCGACCCGAGCACCGACCCCGTGGGGATCAACTCGGGCAGCTTGGAGCTGTCTCGACGCGTGCGGCGCACGAGGTCGTCGACGTAGCCGAGCGGCGCACCGGGGCGGTTGTCGGTGAGCCAGCTCGCGGTCATCGACGCCGGGGTGGCCGCGGCACGTCCGGTGAGCTTCATGCCGATGTAGTCGACCGGCTCGAGCAGCGTGGCCGTGCGGTCGTAGACCTCGCGCATCCTGCGCTGCAGCAGCATCGAGTGGCCGGTGGGATCCGCGCCGCTCGGGGTCGGAGCGCCGGCGGTGGCGCGGATGAAGGGCAGCACCTTGAGCGGCGCGTAGCCCGACACGCTGACCGGTCCGCCGAGGATCTCCTTCACCAGCGGGCGCGCACGCGTGTCGGCCCAGAGCAGCACCGGGCCGGTCGGGGAGCCGTCCTTGTCGACCGTGACGGTCGAGGCCCACTGGCCGGTGATGGCGACGGCGTGGAGCGCATCGCGGTCGACGCCCGAGGCGTCGATGACCTCGCGCACCGCCTCCAGCAGCTGCTCCCACCACTCCATGGCGTCCTGCGTCGCGGCACCGTCGAGACCCACGTGCACCGACACCGGCCGCAGCGCGGTGCGGATCAGCTCGCCCGCGAGCGACACGGCCGCGACCTTGGGGCCGCCGTTGCCGAAGTCGATCGCGAGGATCCAGCGCTCACCCATGCCGCGCCGCCGTCAGGTCCCGGGCGCGACGTCGTGCATCGCGTCCAGCACCCCGGCCATCACGGTCTCGAGCGTCGCATTTCCCTGCGGAGTGCCGCCGAAGCCGTACATCGCACCGGACTTCGCGGGCTGACCCTGCTGCTCCTTGGCGTACTGCACGGCGTTGCGCAGCGCGGCGAGGAACGCCTCGGGCGTGCCGTCCTGCGTGTTGGGACGCGTGATGCAGAAGTGCAGAGCCGGAGGCCTCTGGAGGGAGTTCATCCGCCAGCCCTGGTCCTTGAGCGAGTCGTTGACCAAGTAGATGTCGATCGCCAGCTCGTCGACGGCCTTGAACGCCACGAGGAACGTCGGGTCGCCGATCACCTCGAGCTCGGGGATCGAGCCATTGATGCCGTCCTTGATGGCGGTGGCGGTGCGCATGATGGCGTCCGCGGCCGCGAGGTAGCCCGACGCGCCCGTCGCCAGGATCGCGGCGTAGGTGGAGGCGATGATGCCGCCGCTGCGCGACCCCGCGAGGCCGGGCGAGAGATAGAGGCCCCCCGGCCAGTCCGGGTAGGTGAAGTACTGGTTCGTGCGCAGGTCCTTGTCGCGGTAGAGCAGGACGCTGGAGCCCTTGAGCGCGTAGCCGTACTTGTGGGTGTCGGCGCTGATGCTCGTGACGCCGGGCACGCGGAAGTCCCAGAGGGGTACGTCGTAGCCGAGCCGCTCCACCCACGGGAGGAGCCAGCCGCCGAGGCAGCCGTCGACGTGCATGCCGATGCCGCGGCTCTGCGCGAGCGCGGCGATCTCCTCGATCGGGTCGATGAGGCCGTGCGCGTAGTTCGCCGCGCTGCCGACCACGCAGATGGTCTGGTCGTCGACGAGGTCGGCCATCGCCGCGACGTCGGCGAGGTAGCCGTCGGTGAGCGGTGCGTGGCGCACCTCGATGCCCATCCAGTGGGCGCCCTTGTCGAGGGCCACGTGAGCGGTCGTGGCCATGACGACGTTGGGCCGCGTGACGCCGCGCTTCTCTCGCGCGTCCTCGCGGTAGGAGTACAGCGCCGTGATGAGGCTCTCGGAGCCACCGCTCGTGACGACTCCGACGCCGGTGCCGTGCAGCAGGTCCGAGGTCATCGCGATGATCTCGCCCTCGAACTTCGTGGCGCTGGGGTACATGTCTCGCTGCAGGACGTTGGCGTGCGAGAAGAGGCTGAACACCTCGCCGAGGAAGGCGTAGTGGCCGTGGTCGCCGCAGTAGAGGCTGCCGCTCACCGTGCCCTTGTCGCCCTGGGCGTCCTCCGCGTGCGCCATCTCGGCGATCTCGGTGAGGATCTCGCCCCGGTCGACCGGCTCCGGCGGCACCGCGCGGTAGGACGTCGTGGTCTTCCGGTAGGGCCAGAACCCGTCGAGGATCTCCTCGAAACCGGCGTCGTCGCTCATCGTCGTTCTCCCT
This sequence comes from Candidatus Nanopelagicales bacterium, assembly GCA_036510975.1. GTDB lineage: Bacteria > Actinomycetota > Actinomycetes > S36-B12 > CAIYMF01 > Longivirga. The sequence continues at coordinate 50,746 of DATCCY010000020.1, read as the reverse complement.
CTGCTCGGTGCTGCGGACACCATAGGCCCGGCCCCCACCAAGGCTCCTGCGGACTCGAGATGAGCCTCCCGAGAGGTCGTCGTGAGCTTCACCTGCGCCCCGTGAGAGTCCTTGGCGCCGTACTGGAATCTCGCTCCACCACGGCCGACACTGCAAGGTGAGCGCCCCTTGGGACGCTCCGGTCGGCCCCGCGGCCCGCCGCTCGCGCCCACCGGCCTCGCCGCCACGCCGAGCGACGGGACGATCACGCTCAACTGGGCCGACGTGACGAACGCGACGTCGTACACGGTCACCGGCTGCGGCTCGACCTTCACGACAGCCACTTCCGGCGCCACCTGCAGCGGCCTGACCAACGGCACGACCTACAACGTGTCCGTCACCGCCACCGGCGCAGGCGGAACCTCGGGCGCGGCCACGGTCAGCGCTGTGCCTGCTGTGCCGGTCAAGAAGGGCGGGTCCAAGTGCACGGCGACGGTGGGCTGGACGTCGAACTACAGCCCGACCAGCGGGTACCGGTACAGCTCCTGCTCGGTGTCACCGGCGACGACCGGCGTCTCCTGCGACTACTCGAACGGCAGCCGAGGTGCGTCCGACGCGCTGACCCTGAGCACGCTCAGCACCGCACCGTCGGGGAGCGTCGTGACGCTCACGTGGACGTTCACGACCGGAGGGCGCAACCCGAAGACCTACACCGAGTCCGAGGTGTTCGTGATCTCCTGACCCCGGCTCACGGGTCGACCGGTCAGTCCGGTCGGCCCTTGAGGCGGCGGCCCATCTCGCGGGCGATGTCGCGCTTGGAGTCCCGCTCGGCGATGGTCTGGCGCTTGTCGTAGTTCTTCTTGCCGGTGGCGAGCGCGATCTCGACCTTGGCGTAGCCGTTCTTGAAGTAGAGCGACAAGGGCACGATGGTCCGACCGCCCTCCTTCACCTTGGCGGTCAGCTTCGCTATCTCGTCCTTGTTGAGCAGCAGCTTGCGGATCCGGCGCGGGGCGTGGTTGGTCCAGGTGCCCTGGGAGTACTCCGGGATGTGGACGTTGTGCAGCCACACCTCGCCGTCGGTCACCTGCGCGAAGCCGTCGACGAGCGACGCGCGGCCGGCGCGCAGCGCCTTGACCTCGGTGCCCGTGAGGACGATGCCCGCCTCGTAGGTGTTCTCGATGTGGTAGTCGTGCCGCGCCTTCTTGTTCTGCGCGACGTACTTGGTCCCCTGCTCGCGAGCCACGGCCGTCAGCCCCGTGCCGAGCCGTCGCTGGCCGCCACGAGCCCGCGCAGCACCTCGAGCGCGCGCTGCTCCGCCGTGGCCGACCCGGCCTTGGCGGTGACGAGGACGTCCGGGTCGATGCCGACGCCGTCGAGCGCGCGACCCGACGGCGTGAGGTAGCGGCCGACGGTGAGCTCGATGGCCGACCCGTCGGAGAGCTGCGCCGGCTCCTGGATGCTGCCCTTGCCATAGGTCCTCGAGCCCACGATCACAGCGCGGTTGCGGTCCTGCAACGCACCGGCCACGACCTCGGCCGCACTCGCCGTGCCGTCATCGACGAGCACCACGAGCGGCACGGTGGTGTTGCCGCCAGCGAGGGCGTCGAGGTGCTGCACGGGCTCGCCGCGCTTCTCGTAGGACACGACCGCCCCGCCGTCGAGGAACGCGCTCGCGACCTCGACCGCCTCGGTGAGCAGTCCGCCGGGGTTCGTCCTCAGGTCGAGGACGACGCCGGTCGTCGCACCCTGGTCGCTGGTGGCGATCGCCTTGCGCACAGCGCTTCCGACCCCGCGCGTGAAGGCGGAGATGCGCACGACCTCGACCCCGCCCTTGAGCCGAGTGACGACGACGTCGTCGCTGGCGAGCGCACCGCGCTGCACCACCACGCGGATCGCCTCGCCGTCGCGCGTCAGCTCGAGCGGCACCGACGACCCCGGCTTGCCGCGCAGCGCGCCGGCCACCTGGGCGAGAGTCTCGCCCGCGACCTGCTCGCCGTCGACGGACACGACCCGGTCACCCGCGAGGATGTGCGCGGACGCCGCCGGCGATCCCGGCTGCACGCTGGCGACGTAGACGGTGGCGTCCTGCGCGGCGCGCAGCCAGACGCCGATGCCGGAGTAGCGGCCGTCGAGGCCGGCCTGGAACGAGGTGTAGTCCGACTGCCTGTAGTAGGCGCTCCACCTGTCGCCGAGCGCCTTGAGCATCCCCTCCACCGCAGCCTGGTCGAGCTGCTGGCGCGAGACGGGTCGCGCCGCGTCGGCCATGATCCGCGACGCCGCCTCGTCCAGGACGCCGGAGGACGACACCGTGGCCGGCGGCGGGGTACGCGACCCCACGACGCCGGTCAGGACGCCCCCGCCGTACGCCGCAGCCACGAGGCCGACGACGAGCACGACTCGTCGGGCCCGGTGCATCGGGGGCGTGGGGGTGGACACGAGAGAAGAGTCTAGGTCGTGCGTCGCACTGGTTTCCGCGCCGCGCCCCGGAGGTCCGACCCGAGGGCCGCGGCGCACCCCGACCTCCACCTGAGGTCGAGGCTTCCTCAGACGCGCAGGTAGCGCCGCAGGGTGAAGAAGGCGGTGATGCAGGCCAGCACGATGCCGATGACGAACAGGGTGACCGAGGCCTGGAGCACGGCGTCCCAGCCGAAGAACGGCGTGATCGTGAACTGCGGCGTGAGCACCCGGTCGACGAGGATCACCTTGACGCCGACGAGCGCGAGGGTGGCGACGGCGGCTCCGGCGGCCGCGCCGATGGCAGCCTCGAGCAGGAACGGCATCTGGATGTAGAAGTCGCTCGCCCCGACGAGCCGCATGATCCCGGTCTCACGCCGTCGGTTGAACGCCGCGACGCGCATGGCGTTGGCGATGAGCAGCACCGTCACGAGGATCATCGACGCCGCGATGAGCAGCGCCAGCTTCTGCAGCCCGCCGAGCACCTGGAAGAACTTGTCGAGCAGGCTGCGCTGGTCGACGACGTTGTCGATGCCCGGGCGGCCCGCGAACGCGCTCGCGATGACGTCGTACTTCGTCGGGTCCGACAGCTTCACGCGGAACGACTCCGGCAGGGCGTCGGGGCTGGCGTTCTGCGCGATCGGGGAGTTCTTGAACTGCTCCTTGAACCGCGCGTAGGCCTCGGCGCTCGACTCGTAGTAGACCTCCTGCACCAGCGGCTTGAGGGAGTCGAGGTCGGCCTTGATCTGGTCCTTCTGCGCCACCGTCACGGCGCCGGCCGAGCAACTTGCGGCGTCGGAGTTCTTGGTGCACAGGAAGATCGAGACCTGCACCTTGTCGTACCAGTAGTCCTTCATCACGTCGACCTGGTCGCGCACGAGCAGGGCGCCGCCGAGCAGGCCGAGCGACACCGCGAACGTGATGACCAGGGCGATCGTCATCGTGAGGTTGCGGCGCAGGCCGATGCCGACCTCGTTGAGGATGAGACGGGCGCGCATGGTCGGTGCCGGGTCCTTACGTCGTCGAGCCGGAGCAGGTCGGGAGCGGGCGGTGCGTCAGCGGGCGTAGCCGTACACGCCGCGGCTCTGGTCGCGCACGAGGTGTCCGCCCTCGAGCTCGATGACCCGCTTGCGCATCTGGTCGACGATCGCGGCGTCGTGCGTCGCCATCACCACCGTGGTCCCCGTGCGGTTGATCCGGTCGAGGAGCTTCATGATTCCGACGCTCGTCGAGGGGTCGAGGTTCCCGGTGGGCTCGTCGGCGATGAGGATCATCGGCCGGTTCACGAACGCGCGGGCGACCGCGACACGCTGCTGCTCGCCGCCGGAGAGCTCGTCGGGCATCCGCTCGTACTTGCCCTCGAGGCCGACGAGGTCGAGGACCTCGGGCACGACCTTGCGGACCTGGCTGGTCGGGCGACCGATCACCTCGAGGGCGAAGGCGACGTTCTGGAAGACCGTCTTGTTCGGCAGCAGGCGGAAGTCCTGGAACACGGTGCCGACCTGCCGGCGCAGCGCCGGGACCTTCCAACGCGAGAGGTGGTTGAGGTCCTTGCCCGCCACGTGGATGGCGCCGCTCGTGGGGCGCTCCTCCTTGAGGCAGAGCTTGAGGAAGGTCGACTTGCCCGAGCCCGAGGCGCCGACGAGGAAGACGAACTCGCCCTTCTCGATCTCGACCGAGACGTCGTCCAAGGCCGGCCGCGCCTGGTTGGCGTAGAGCTTGGTGACGTTGTCGAACCGGATCACGGGGGATGTCTCCTCGAGGAAGGCGCGGGTGCGGGTGCACCCAGGAGGACGAACAGGGACCGAGTCTACGTTCCGTCCTGGGCGTCCCGGTCCACCTGTCGGTTCCCCGCGGCGTGTCCCGCGCGCCGACGGTGATCACTCAACGTGCTAGGTCACGGCACAGAGAGCGATGAACGGCCCCGGTCAGCGCGCGGCGCGGCGCGGGCGCCGTGCGGCGAGGACGAGGACTGAGCCGCCGAGGAGCAGGCCGGTTCCGGCGTAGCCCCAGCCGCCGGCCGCTGCGGCGCCGGTCCTCGCCAGGTGCCGGCTCGACCCGCCATCGACCGCGAGCGACGAGACCTGCGTCTTGGTGGCGGTCGGCGCGGGAGTCGCCGACGGCCTGGCCGCGGGCGTCGTGGTCGTGGGGGTCGGGGTCGGGGCGACGTCCTGGCCGCAGGTGGCCGAGGTGCCCGGCAGGCAGGTGGCCCCGCCCGCCGGCTCGGAGGCGATGGGCGTGGGGGTCGCGGAGTCGGCGTGTGCCGGGCCGGCTAGCAGGACGGGACCGAGGACGAGCGCGCCGGCAGAGAGTACGAGACGGGCACCGACGCGGCTGCTCGCGGCTCTGCTCACGACGCCTGCGTCCTCTCGTCACATCAGTCACACGGGCCCCGTGCGTGAATGCTCAGGACGAGAGTAGCGGGCAGATGTCACTCTGGGGAGTCGTCGTCACCGGGTCGGACCTCCCCCGACGAACAAGTGACACTGCGTGACGACCGGCCGAGACGCAGCTGGCGCCGTCCCGGCCGTACGACGTGGGGCTAGGCCGAGGTTCGTCGCCAGCGGATGCCGGCCTCGATGAACTCGTCGATCTCGCCGTCGAGGACGGCGGCGGTGTTGCCCGTCTCCACCTCGGTGCGCAGGTCCTTGACCATCTGGTAGGGGTGCAGCACGTAGGAGCGCATCTGGTTGCCCCAGGAACCCGACGAGTCGCCCTTGAGGGCGTTCATCCTCGCCTGTTCCTCCTGACGCGTGCGCTCGAGCAGCTTGGACTGCAGCACGATCATCGCGCTCGCGCGGTTCTGGATCTGGGAGCGCTCGTTCTGGCACGACACCACGATGCCCGTGGGCAGGTGGGTGAGGCGTACGGCGGAGTCGGTGGTGTTCACGCCCTGACCACCGGGACCGCTCGACCGGTAGACGTCGACCCGCAGCTCGTCGTCGGGGATGTCGATGTGGTCGGTCTGCTCGACGATCGGCAGCACCTCGACGCCCGCGAACGACGTCTGACGGCGACCCTGGTTGTCGAACGGGGAGATGCGCACGAGCCGGTGCGTGCCCTGCTCGACCGAGAGCGTGCCGTAGGCGTAGGGCACCTTCACCGAGAACGTCGCGGACTTGATGCCCGCCTCCTCGGCGTAGGAGGTGTCGAGGACCTCGTAGGGATAGTTGTGGCGCTCGCAGTAGCGGGTGTACATCCGCAGCAGCATCTCCGCGAAGTCGGCGGCGTCGACGCCGCCCGCCTCGGAGCGGATCGTGACGATCGCCTCGCGCTGGTCGTACTCGCCGGAGAGCAGCGTGCGTACCTCGAGCTCGCCGATCGCCTTGTGCAGCTTCGCGAGCTCGGCCTCGGCCTCGGCGAGGGCGTCCTCGTCGTCCATCTCGGCGGCGAGCTCGAACATGACCGCGAGGTCGTCGACCCGCGAGCGCAGGGTCGTGACCTTGGAGATCTCGCCCTGCACGAACGACAGCCGGCTGGTGACGCTCTGCGCCTTGGCCTGGTCGTCCCAGAGGTCCGGAGCGCTCGCCTCGGCCTCGAGGAGCGTCACCTCCTGGCGCATCGAGGGGATGTCGAGCACCTTCTCGACGCTGGTCAGCGTCGCGTCGAGCTCCTTGAGCGCCTCGCTCGGGTCCTGGATCGCCACGGGTAGAGGGTAGTCGGCCTGCGCGAGTCCCCGCGCCACACGGGCGCCGGGCAGCCGAGTGCGCTCGATCCTCAGCCGGCCGTGGAGCGGGCGCTGGCCTCGGCCACGACGGTGACGCCGGTGCCGGTGACCCACGAGAGGAAGGGCGGGTGGGCGACGGCGCTCGCGCGCACGGTGACGGTCATCGTCTCGACCCGCACCGAGGTCAGTGCGAGCGACGCGAGCTGGCGCGAGGAAGGCACCGCGGCAACGTAGCCGCGGACGGCGGCACGCGCGGCGCGCGGGTCGAGGCGAAGGTCGACGTGCGCACCTCCGGCGTACACCGACGGGAGGTCGACGGCCTGGGCCCCGGCGAGGGCCGCGCCGTCCACGGTCGCCTGCAACGAACGGCGCTGCAGCCACGGCACGCTCACGTCGGTGACGACGGTCAGAAGCGCGATCACCAGCACCACCACGCCGATCACGAGCGGGAGGACGGAGCGGTCGTCGTCAGCGACCGTCGCACGGCGCGCGGCGCTCATGGTGCGGCCCGGAAGCGGTCGACCGGCATCGACTCCGCACCGGTGACGGTGATCGACAACCCGCCCGGCAGCAGTGGCAGCGCCACGGCGACAACGACCGTGACGTCGACCCGGGAGCCCGGCGCCAGACAGGTGCCGGCACGGCGGACCGCAGGCGTGACCGCGGCGACACCGGAGTCGCCCCAGTACGAGCCGTGTCGCAGCTCGCGCCCGCGCGGCGCCTGCGACGGCGTGTCCGCGGTGACGTAGGCACGGGCCGCCTCTCGGGCCGCCGAGGTGGCGGCGTAGGACGCCGACTGCACCGACATCACCGAGACGACGGCGTAGAGCAGCGGCACCAGCAGACCGACGCCGAGGACGAGGACCTCGAGGACGGCGGTGCCGGAGTCCGCGGTGCCGGAGTCGGCGGTGCCGGAGTCGGCGGTGCGGGACCCCGCCGACCCGGTCCGGCGCACCTCACTTCTCCGCGACCGCATGGCCGTGCACCTCCAGGGCGGACGGCCCGAGAATCCCACCAGCGGCAGCCGCGCGCGCACGAGGACGTTGAGGGTGGCGACACCGCCGGCCGCGCTGCGCGTCACGACGACGTCGTCGACCACGCCATCTGCGAGCGAGCCCACCAGCGCGGCCCGGACCCGCACCTCCCCCGCGGCGGTGTCGCCGCCGGAGACAGCCGCCACCCGCGCGCCCTCCGCGGCTGCCGAGGCGAGGGTCGAACGGACGTGGAGCGCGAGCCCGGCGGCGAGGAGTTTGCCGCTCTGCTGCCCGCAGTGGAGGGTCCGCAGGCACGCGACCTCCTCGACAGGGTGCGCCGCGCGACCCCGGCTCCGCTCACGGTGTCCATCGGGTGCGCCGAACACCTCTACCCGGCTCGCATCCTGGATGCGGTCGCCAACGCCGACGCCGCCCTCTACTCCGCCAAGGCGGCCGGTCGTGACATGGTCGTCCAAGCGGCCCCCCGTACGGCACGCTCACCACTCGAGACTGGTTGAAACAACCGACTTCCCACGTCCCACTTCGCGGAGTCCCAGCAGCCCTTTGTGACTCCATCGTGCTCGGCGATCGGCGAGATGCCGGCCAACCTGCGACCAGACAGTGGCTGGTCGGCAGCACGCGACCGTTGGGGAACGTCTGGTGAACAACCTGCGGACTAGATGATCGTGCGTCGACTTAGCACTGCTCGAGCCAGTCGAGGGCGTGGTCGGCGACTTCCTGCCAGCCGGTCTGGTTGCAGATGAAGTGGGACCGGCCGACGAACTGCTGGTAGACGATGGTGCTGGTCGGGTCCTTGTACGCCCGGACGTTCTTCGTGATCATCGCCCGCGGGGTCAGGTGGTCCTGGTCGCCGGCGATGAACAGCAGCGGGGCGTGAGCCACGTGGAAGTCGATGCGTCCCTGCTTCGTCAGGGTGCTGCGGGGCACGTTACGGCTCTCGGGCACGACGTAGCGCTCGAAGGCCTCGGCGCTGGCCTCGGGGGTCATGGTGTTGCAGAAGGTGTAGTGGAACCGGTCGGGTGTCATGATCACGGGCTTGTTCCCGGCCAGCGGGTTGGCGTGGGGGAAGTTGGCGCGGAAGAAGTGCGGGTCGAAGGACACGATGCCGCGTGGGGGTGCGGAACTGATCGCGACCCCGGCGCGCCCGTACCCGTCGTTGATCAGCTTCTGCACGACGAGACCCCCGATCGAGTGGCCGATGAGCATCGGACGTTTGGGCATGGTGTCGATGAAGGTCTTGTAGTGGCGGGTCACCGCGCCGAAGGTCAGGTGGCCCAGTTGTGGATCGACGTGGGCGCGCAGCTCCGGCGGCTCTCCCTGGTGGAACGGCCAGGACGGGGCGTGACAGGTCAGCCCACGGTCAGAGGCCCGCTCGACCCACGGCTGCCAGCTCGAGCCGTTCATGTACATGCCGTGGATGAAGACGACCGGAGCAGCGGGGCTGGTCATGGCCGCAAGGTACGCCCCGTGGTGGAGGTCAGGCACCGGAGCGGTCGCTTGACGGCGTCAACCGGGTCTCGCGAAGTTGCCGTCCTGGGGCGCTCAGCCGCCGCGGTCGAGGTTGTCTTGTGTGCGGTCGTGGCGGCGATGGCGAGGTCTACGACCCCCCACGGGAAGCCTACGTCCTCGCCATCATCGTCGTTGCCGGTCGTCGACCCGACAAAGTGAAGACTCGGCGAGGGAGGGGTTGACCGCCACCCGGCGAGATGCTCGGCCAGCTGCGGCCCGGCGACACAGTCGTCATCTGGCGGCTCGACCGCCTGGGCAGATCGCTCCGCCACCTCATCGACCTGGTCGCCGAGCTCGAGCTGCGAGGTGTCGGGCTGCGGAGCCTCACCGAGAGCATTGACACCTCGACGCCAGGCGGGAAGCTGATCTTCCACGTCTTCGGTGCGCTGGCGGAGTTCGAGCGGGACTTGATCCGTGAGCGGACGCAGGCTGGGCTCGCTGCTGCACGGGCACGGGGCAGGGTTGGTGGCCGTCCGACGGTGTGGACGCCCGAGAAGCTGCGAACGGCTCAGGCGATGCGCGAGTCGGGAGAACACGATGTCGCCACCATCGCCCGCATCTTGGGCGTCTCTCGCGCGTCGGTCTACCGGGGTCTGGCTGAGCCGACCGCCGATGGCCGGTGACGCGACACCCAGTGAAGGTGGCCGCCTACTGGCCCGCGATGGCGCCGAGACCGTGGCGCTCGAATTTGTTGTCCACTCGCCTCACCGTTGAACCGTTCGGGTCAGCGAACCGGATCAGATCACTCGAGTCGCGGAGTTCTCCTTTGTCCTGCAAGCGGTTTCGGACCGACCCCAGTCGTGGGAGCGCTCACGGCAGTCATCGGGACTTTGTTGTCGACTATGGCAACTTAGGCTCGACATGCCGCAGTCGCGAAAGTACGGTCGATGACATCGCGCTCCTGCCGGGGGCGCACGTTGACGGGATCTCCAGCATGAGTGTCGAGATCGATCACGAGCACTGGTTCAGCTCGCACGAGGACCCGCGCTGGCTGATCTGCGACTGCGGCCAGTACGCAGCCCGTATCCGCACGATCGGCGGCGAGCCCGCCCTGCGTCTCATCGACCGGCCCACGTGAGATCGATGTGACCGCCGCGACCGAGATCACTGGGGTACACCAGGCGTGTCGCTGGACCGGAGCGGTCACCTGGCGAGAGACAGCCGGTCTCCGGGAGGACCTGCTCGACCAGCTGGAGGCAGGCGTCAGCGGCGCACTGTGGCTGGACGTACGCGAGGTCAGCATCATCGACCGCTGCGGGATCGCGCTTCTCATCGGAGCTCAGCACCGAGCGCAGGCCATGACGCGCGGACTCGTGCTGATCGACGCGATCGGTCCCGTGACATCGACGATGGCGCGACTACACCTGCTCGACCAGTTCCACGTCGAACAAGTCCAGCTACCTCAACGGCGCGAGCGGCTCAGCCTCACCCCGACATTGGTCTGAACGGGTCCACTCGTCTGTGCTCCAGCAGGTCCTTCGACGCCGGGGTAGACAGGCTCTCTTGTGGTCGTCGCAGTGGTCGCCCGACCGTGAACGCCGGAGAAGCGGGGAACGGTACTGGCGAGGCCGCCGGGACGCCGCTCTTTGCCGGCCACGAAGCTGCACCCTGTCCCGCCGACGCGAACCGCGGCCACAGCGGCCGGGCCGGTTGGACGAGTTCGAGCAGCGACTGCTCGGCGAGATCAGCGGCGGCTGAGCCTCCACCCGTCGCGGTAGGTACCGTCGGCGGAGTGAGCTACGAGCTGTGGGAGTGGTGGGAGGGGCGGCTGACCCGCCTGCAGCGCACCGAACTCATCGCGTTCGGACGTGAGGCCCTCCCGGCTGAACTCGCGCGGGACGTGCAACGAGCCGCCGCCGATCTGCCCGTAACCGAACTCACCCCCTCCCGGGAGGGGCCGGTCTGGCACCTGAGCGAGGTCGCCGTCCGGTTCGTCGGCGACCGCCAGCATGAACGCGACCACCCTGACGACGACCGACCGGCTGGATCGGCGACCGAGGTGCACACCGTGTACTCGGCCGCCCCCGTCGCCCCGGCGCTGATCGAGCTCCTGCACACGGCGGACTGCCCGAGCTGGGTGGCGACCGCGGTTCGGCTCTCCGTCGCGTTGCAGGTCACCGGCCGTGCCGACGTCCAGGTCGAGGTCGAGGTCATCACCAGTCCGGAGCAGTCGGCGCAGGTCGGCTTCACCGGCTCGCCGATGATCCGCTTCGACGGGATCGACCCCTTCGCCGAGCCCGGGCTGGTCGTCGGGCTGTCGTGCCGTCTGTACCGCGATGGCGCGGACCTCGTCGATGCACCGACCGTCGGGCAGCTCGTCGACGCGCTGCTCGCCTGCGAACGGCCTCAGCGTGTGCCCACGACGCAGCTGGACTGAGGGCAGGCAGCACGTCACGCCTTCGTCTGGGCCTGCGGGAGCGGCGCGCGAGTCGGCGGATGATGACGCGGGACGCGCCCGGGGGTGCTCAGGGCGCCCCGAGGTACCAGGTGACGCACGACACGCACTCGTAGAGGGTCTCGTGCGGTGTCCGCTCGACGACCACCCAGTGATGCTCATGGTCCGTGACAGTGTCGGCGGGTCTCTGATAGGCCTCCAGTTCCAAGATCAGCATCCGGGTCCGGGCCGAGCGCCATGCCTCGGGGTCGGAGGTAGCACGGTGGCGACTCGGGCAGTCGAGCAGCCGGGTGCGCCGATCGAACGGCATCAGCTCCCCGCAGATCGGGCATCGCAGCACGGGCTCGAGCATGGAACAGCGCCCCTCGCCAATTCGTGAGGACATCGAACACCTGGCGCGGGCGTGATGGCCTGTCGAGTCACGCAGAGTCCAGGGAGTCGCGCCGGGGACGCAGCGAGGCGTCGAACTGAGGAGCCCCACCGAGAGCATCGACACCTCGACGCCAGGCGGGAAGTTGATCTTCCACGTCTTCGGAGCGCTCGCGGAGTTCGAGCGGGACCTCATCCGGGAGCGGACAAGTGCTGGGCTCGCGGCGGCGCGAGCTCGCGGACGGGTGGGTGGCCGACCAACTGTCTGGACGCCGGAAGAGCTCGCGATCGCGAAGTCCAGGTACCAGAGAGGGGAGCCCCATGTGCCGACCATCGCGAGGGCTCTGGGCGTTAGCCGGGCATCGGTCTATCGCGGACTCGCAGTAGCGCTTGGGCCGACGTCCGCGCAGGCTCGAGGTCGCCCACATCGCCGCTGATGCTGCGACGGCACGACTGGAGAAGATCCTGCTGCACGGCTCCGTCCTCACCCGCGACGACCGTCGGCTGCTGGTCAAGGCCGCGCGCGAAGCTCTGCGGACCGAGGGACGACGCAGGGCAAGAGCAGCAGCCTGAGCACCATCGTGGGGGTCGGCCTCCGGGTCGGCCCCCACCGGGCCCTTATGCGTGCGCCAGCATTCGGCGTCGAGGTGGGGTTCCTGGCGCGTCGCACCCGCCGCACGCTTGACGGCCCCGGAGTTACCAAGCTCATCGGCTATCCCGCGCTCCTCGTCGGCTGCTTCCTCGACCTGTTCGACGTGACCCACGTGACGCAGGGAGGCGGGCTGCTCGCCATCGCCCCCGGCGGCCTCTTCGAACTGATCCTCCCGATCTGGCTCCTGGCCAAAGGATTCAGCCCGCGGCGCGAGCTCGCACCGGTCAGCGAGTCCCGCAAGCTCGTCAGTCACCACCGGCCCGGTCGCGACCGTTGCACCCCACTTCGCCATCGCAGAGAAGTAGAAGTCCGTCGTCTTGGTCTCCTGCAAGAACACCACGACCCGATGACCCGGCAGACACGCCATCACCCACCACCCCGCCTCTTTGGCTTTGCTGACCCCTGCAGGGAAGCCCGTCCGCCGTGGCGGGCAAAGCCCCGCCCGGGTGAACACTCGCGCTTCTAGCCACATCGCAAGGCGCCCCGACGCCGGCCGGTCTACCGACGTCGGGGCAGGACACAGGGAACGGCTCCGCATGTCCACGAACACCGTGGCCGAGCGCGTGTGGTCTTCGATTGAGGACCTCGAGACAGTCAAGCCGCCCGACGCGAGGGGGCTCTGATCTGCGACGGCGCTACTGCATCGACCCCTGACGTTCTTTGTCGGACGTGGTCGTTGCTGACCAGGTGTGACGCCGATGTCGAACGGGTGTCCGGGCGATGGCCACACATCCCCCTGCTTGTGTGCGTGTCGTCGCCCGACGTTCATCGTGAGGTCTCCTCGTGGCGGGGTTCGCGCGACAGCCTCAGCGGAGCCAGGCGGCGTCGACCCACAACCTCGGAGGAGCCTCGATGACCCACAGCCACGACGGCCACGTGCACCCGCATGAGCACGAGCACGCGACGGACGTTGAGCCCGATCCCGCGGTGGACCTCGGGATTGACGACGGTGCCCTGTCGCGGCTGCAGTTGGGCCGCCGCAACTTCCTGCGTGCGGCCGGACTGCTCGGCGCCGGGGTGGCCAGCATGGGCGTGCTGCCGACCGTGTCAGCGGCCGCTGACGATGCGCCGCGCCGTTCCCGCGAGGGAGGGTTCCGCTGGCTGGCGGGCGACCACCACATCCACACGCAGTACTCACCGGACGGGCAGTACCGGGTCATCGACCATGTCCGGCACGCGCACGCGTTCGGCCTGGACTGGATGGTGATCACCGATCACGGCTCGGCGCAGCACGCGCGTATCGGTGTGGAGAAGGTGAACCCCGACATCGTCGCTGCGCGCGATGCGGTCGAGGACATCCTGGTGTTCCAGGGGCTCGAGTGGAACATCCCCGCGGCGGAGCACGGCACGGTGTTCGTGCACCCGGGCCCGAACGAGGTCGCCGTCTTGAAGGCGTTCGAGAACAACTACGACGGTGTGGTGACCGCGACGACCACCAGCAACCCGGGCAACGAGGCGGTCGCTGTCAGCGGGCTTCAGTCGCTGTCCATCGCGGTCGCCAACCGCGACGTCAAGGACGCGCTGATGTTCGCCAACCACCCGGCGCGCAAGGGCCTGGACTCCCCACACGAGATCCGCGGCTGGCGCGACGCCGCCCCGGGCATCGCCGTTGGGATGGAGGGCGCCCCCGGCCACCAGGCCGCGGGAATCGCCGCACCGACGGGCCCGGGCGCCGGACGTGGCTTCTACGACAACAGCCCGTCGTCGTCGAGCTTCCCGGCGTACCCGCTGGCGAGCTACCGGACCTATGGCGGGTTCGACTGGATGACCTCGACGGTCGGCGGGCTGTGGGACAGCCTGCTCTCGGAGGGCAAGCCGTGGTGGATCACGGCGAACTCCGACAGCCACCAGGTCTGGTCCGACACGTCCGTGCGCGGAGCGGGCAGCGACTTCGCCACCAACGGGTTCTTCAACGACCCGGAGCACGCCACGGCCCCCCAGCTGGGCAACGGTGACTTCTGGCCGGGCTACTACAGCCGCACCCACGTCGGTGCCGAGGACTTCTCCTACGCCGCCGTGATGCGGGGCCTGCGCGAGGGCCGTGTCTGGGTCGACCACGGTGCCCTCATCGACGCCCTCGACGTCCGCTTGCGAGCAGGTGACCGCGAGGTGCCGCTCGGTGGTGTCCTCACCGCGCGGCAAGGGTCGCCCGTGCAGCTGGTGATCCGCATCCGCACGGCGTCCGTGCCCAACTGGACGCAAGTCGTGCCGAAGCTCGCCAAGGTCGACGTAATCCGCGGTGACGTCACCGGTGACGCGACGGACCGCGACTCGTTCACCGCTCCGGGGACGAAGGTCGTGCAGACCTTCGACGTCTCAGCGCAGACAGGCGTCATCTCGCTGTCCTACGACCTGGGACCGCTGTCGGGCGGGTTCTACGTGCGGCTCCGCGGCTCCGACGGGAACCGCCTCGCGCCAGGTCTCGGCGGTGCCGCGGTCGACCCGGCCGGTCCGCAGCTCGACGTGGTCGGCGACGCGGACCCGTGGAAGGACCTGTGGTTCTACTCCAACCCGATGTGGGCCCTGCCACGGCGATGACTCAGACCACCACGCTCCCCGGGACCGGCACGGGCCTCGCGTCCGCGCGGGTCTGCGGCATCGACGTCCTCAGCCGCACCCTGCGCGAGGCCGACGCTGTCGCGCACGCGGTTGTCCAGGAGCTGCGCGGCCTCGGCGCGCGTAACGTCGTGGTCGCGACGCACGTGGCGGTGTCGTGCGACCTCCCGCATCACACTGTGACCGTGTCGGCCTCAGGCGTGACGGTGACCGAGACACGGTCCGTGCTGTCGGTCGTCGGCGACCAGTTCGACGTCGTCGCCCTCATCATCGACGGGTCGTTCAGCGGTCCACCGGAACTCTACGACGGGCTCGGGCGGGCCGTCTCAGCACACACCCGCCGCGGCGAGGGCCGCGTCGTGGTCTTCCCCGGTGACCATCGACTCATCGGCACCGTGGCGGTGGCCGACGTCATCGCCAACACCGATGTCGACCGGGTGCGGGTCATCACCGGCACCGACGCCGACCCGGCCACTCCGCTGGTCACACGTGACTTCGTCCGCCCGCTCTGGGAGGACGGCCTACTCGTGCTGCACGCGCAGCCGGCAATCGGCGGCTCCCTGGTCCCGTTCGAGACGCCCTTCCCGACACCCTGCTGCGCCAACCACAGCTGAGGTACGCATCGTCCATCGGTCCAGACTTCCCGAAGTGTCGGCGGGGTTTAGGCATGCCGCTAACCTGCACCCCGGCGTTCGGGTCAACGCCCGACCGATGCTGGGATGCAGGAGTGGGCTCTGTAGCCACGGCAGCACAACGAGGCGTCACAGTGCGAGTGCACATCAGCCCCATCACCCGCTCCCCAAGCGCGCGGCCATGCGGACTTCACACAGGCGGCCGTCACTGGCAACGACTGCTCTACGTCAGGAGGCATGTGCCCGGGCCTCCTTGACAGAGTGCGAGGTCACCTTCGCTAGCACCGCAGCTCTCATGGCCGGGTCGAGATCGTCGATCTCGGCCTCAATCTGCTCGGCCCGCTCGTTGGCGATCCGGCGCTTGTCCAGTGCCTTCACCACCAGGTACGTCGTTCCTGCCGTGGCCACCGCCAGTGCGGCGGCCACGATGATCCGCTTCCTGCTCATCACGCCCACCTCGAGTTCCTCGCGTCCCGTTCCACGGTAGTGACGCCTTGCGCGCGGAGTCCTGCTGCGGCTCCGCCCCCCTCACCGCCCTCGACCACCCGGCCGGGGGCTTCTGCATGTCCCGACCCATCTCCCACCCGAAGGAGCCCCACCATGAACGTGCCCTTCGTCCTGCCCCACGTGCCTCGTCAGCGGGTCACCTGGAAGTAGGCCTGCAGCCGCTGCCCGCTGTCCAGCGCGACGGTCAGCGTCGTGCCCCGGAGATGGGCGCACGCCAACTTAGCTCGTAGCCGCCGGCCCTGCTGCTGTAGCGCAGGCTGCGGTTGAGCACGGAGGTGCCACCGGTCGGGTCGGTGTCGAACCGTGTGCAGCTCGTCGCCTTGGCGGTCACCGCGGTCACCGCTGCGGTCGAGGACACCGGCACGCGGGCGGCGTCGGTGAGCCGGAACCGCAGCAGCGTGTCGTGGCGAGGCTTCAGGGAGTTCACCAGTAGCGGGGCGACGGTCGGCGCGAGGAACCTGGCCCGGTACAGCACCGTGTAGTCGACGTCGGCGCTGGTGGCGTTGCCGGCGCTGTCGGTGGCGGTGCAGGTCACGGTGTGCCGGCCGACAGTGGCACTCGACACCCGACCGCACGCGCTGCTCGCGATCCCTGACACGGCGTCGGTCGCATGCGGTGCGACGGCGACCCGCCCGCGCAGGAGTACCGGGTCAGGTGTGACGGCTGGTGCCAGCGTTGGGTAGCTCTTGTCGATGCGCACCGTGTACGTGGTGGTGGCCCCTTCGGCTACGGGGAACGGCGCAGGACGGAGCCGATCGCGACGCATCCGGTGTTCTGGTCCTGGTTCCACTACGGCTGCGCGATCGTGATCCTGCTCGCGGTCCTGTTCATCGTGGTCACGCACATGGGGTTCGACAAGTCCCTGCTCGTCGGGGAGTCCGTGGCTGTCGCCGCGTTCGGTGTCTCACGGACCGCGAAGGGGTCCGAGCTGTTCAAGTGGCTGAAGACGACCACCTGGCGCATGACGTCACTGCCCACGGTCGATCAGGTCGGCCGCTCACAGACGGCCTTGACGGCCTCCTGCGCAGGACGCCCTCGTCCACACCTCCAGGCTAGGCAGAGCCCTGACATCCACGTCAGGCTCGGGACGGTCCACGCCCCTTCCCATGGAAGATCCCCGCACGGATCCGGTGCCCTACACGACCGGCGACGAAAAGTAGCCGGTCTCCGGCTTGCGCCGCTGTCGGATAGAGGGCCGTCCTCATCCCGGAACGTCGACCCACACGCGCAGGTCGTCGATGGTGACGGTCCCCATCGGGTAGGTCGCGCGCAGTGACGCAGCGATGGCGTTGGCCCCGCCGGGTGGGGTGAGGTAGAGCAGGTATTGGTGACCACCGCTGGTGCACGAGACGGCGGGTTCGGTCCCAGTTGTCGTGTGACCCGCACATGCCGGGAACTTGGCCACCATGGCATCGGTCAGGGTCTGGTCTTGGGATTCGGCAGGCGTCGCCTTCGAGCAGCCCACCAGGGCGAGAGCACACAACCCGAGCGCCAGAGTCCTGGAGACAACCACGGCATCAGGCTAGCCAGGGGGCACCGCAGCGTCTCGCGCCTGAGGTGCGGTTCGCCCAGATGCCGGTCGCCTCCGCGAGACTGGCCTGGCTACGCCGTGCTCGATGCGCTCGGCGTCGGCGATGCAGTCTGGAACTCCCGGTAGGACACCTGACCGCCACGGCGGACAACCAGCGTGCCGACCGGCGTGCCGTTGCGCGTGACCGTGAAGACGAAGCCCATCGGCATCGTGACACCCGCACCGAGCTGCGTGCCCGGCTGGTTGGCGGCGAGCCAGTCCGTCGCGATCTTCTGCGCCGCCGCGAGACCCTCCTGGGCCTGTCCGGGCTCCGCCTGCCCGATCATCCCGGGACCCCAACCGGTGCCGCCGTTGATCCCGACGCCGCGCGCCACCCCTCGGTCCAGCCGGTGGGCGACCAGGGCCACCGCGGTGAGCCCCATGGAGCCGAGCAGCACCGCGACAGCCACGGCCAACGCGATCGCGTAGCCGCGACGGCTCACGGCTGCAGCGCCTTCATCTCGGCCAGCGCCGTCCTTCGAGCGCGGTAGGTGGCCTCGTCGATCTCCCCGACCGCGAGCATCCGGTCGAGGATCTGCTCCGGGGTCTCCCCCGCAGCGCCCGGACTCCCCGGCCGAGCCACGGGCGTTCCGGCCTGGGCGTGGCCGTGCCCCGGCCACACCTTGGTGACCAGCCAGACGATGAGCACGATCAGTGCCAACCAGAACAGGCCGACCAACAGCAGGATCAGTCCGCCACCGTGGCCGAAGCCGCCGTACATCATCGCCATCACGTCCTCACTGACCCGGCTCACAACCGGGCGCTGCCTCCAGTGTCACTCCGCCTCCGGCCGATCGGGTACTTGGAGGCCGCGACGAGGCTGCGAGCGCGCTGAGAGTCGTCGCGACCGCCGCCGGTCGCAGCAGGAGTCCCGGGCCACCGGAGGGCGGTCACACCACCAGTGACTGGAAGTGTCCCGACTCCGTCATACGTCGGGTCCGCCGTGCCTGATCGCGGGCTGCGTGGCCCCCGTCAGCGTCAGTCCCGTGTCGCGTCGGGATCGGTCCCGCCGCTCGGTGGGACGAACGTCATCAGCCACGTGGCGCTGAGGACGGCGATGACGAGCAGCGCGAGCAGCCACGGCGGCGGTGCCACGGCCGCGAGGACGAGCACGAGGGCGGCACCGACGCCGAACACGAGGACGAGTGTGCGCGACCCGAGCTCCTCGTCGTCGCGCTCCACCGTTGCCGACTGCACGGCGACGAGCATGAGGCTGACGGCCACCGCTCCCCCGAGCGTCCAGGCGACGGCGGTCGGCGTTCGTGTCGCGTGCGCGTCGGTCACGAGCCCCACCCCGGGTGAAGGGCGAGCGATCGGGCCGCCTGGCCGACGAGGACGACGAAGACGAGGTCGTAGAACAGCTCGACGAAGCTCACGTTGCGTCCCTCGAGCGGCTCGCCGTGGCGCCGCGGCCCGGCACCGAACCAGGCGCGGAGTCCGTGCTTGACGGTCCGCCGGCGCTGCGATCCGACGTCACTCGCCACCGCGATGACCTCCCACCCGGGACCGGCTCGCTGGCCGAGCCCACCTCGCTCGGCCACGTACCCGATCAGTGTGCCGGAGCCGTGTACTGGCGGTCAGCAGTCCTCGTAGGCGAACAGGTCCGCGATCTGCGGAAGCTGCCTCGCTGCTCGGGGACGGCCGGGGCCCCGGCTTCGGCCTGGTGCTCACTGGAGCGCACGCGCAAGAGACGGCTGATCGCGGTCGCCGGCTGCGTCAGCCACCGGCCCGTACGTGCTCAGAACACGAACGGCTTCGGCGGTGCTGCCAGGTCAGCACGAGGGCAGCTCGCGAGCTCAAGGTCTCCGTGCCGCAGGGCGTCATCGCAGAGATGCGCCACCGTCCAGCCGCGATCCGCGCCGAAGCGGGTGACCGTGACCCGGTAGATGGTGATGTCGTACTTGTTCGGCGTGCCGTAGGCGACCTCGATGGTCCCGATCAGCTCCGCGCCTTCGGGCGACCCGGGACCGCTCCAGGGTCGGTCGTAGCGCGCCCACCGCGACGGGGAGCACAACCAGACGCCACCCATCTGCACGTCGTCGAACGCCAGCTCAACCAGGATCGTCCGCGCCGACGTCGCCGGCACGACGGCAGCCGGACGGATCACCTCCGTCACCGCGACGTCGTCGTAGACCTCCGTGGCGAAGATCTCTGCGTCGCTCAACGTGATGTCCCCTGCCGTTGATCGTGGTCAGCAATGCCCGCATGGACTACGTCGACACTGCCCAAGCTGCACCGAGTACTCCGCACGGGTGAGGCGCGGGCCAGAGCCCGCCGGGGAGGAGCTGGACCACCATCGACAGAGAAGAGGCCGACCTCCGGCTCGCGAACCGCACGGCGTTTGCGAATGGGCTTGTAGCGGGCCCTTCGACTGCCGCCCCGGCCTGAAGGCGGAGACGGCTTGAGACCAGCCACTCCCAGTCGCTCGTCGTGTGGAAGCCCCGGGCAACCGGGGCGCAGCATCGTGGGCCGCATCGGTGTCGGCCCGGCGGGACGTGATCCGCCACACCGGGCCGACGCCTGGAGACGACTGGCCCCCTCAGTCGATAGCCGGGCTACCCGGTCACGACGTGGGTGGGCACGTTGTGGAAGTGGTTGGCCGGGAGACCGTGGGCGGTGACGGTGGTGCTGAGCCAGATGCCGATCGCGTTGTCACGGATGTGGTTTCCGCGGATCGTCATCTCGACCGTGGGCGCCGAGTAGACCGCGATGGCGGTGGTCGCGAAGTTCGTCGGGCCTGGTGGTCCGTCGAAGCCGTCGCCACCGACGTTGTTGGTGCCGAAGTCGTTGTCGATGACCTTGTTGCCGTTGACGTCCTCGCCACCGGGCAGGTGGGCGTGGATGGTGAAGCCGGCCATGCCGCTGCCGGAGATGTAGTTGTCACGGACCACGTTGTCGTAGGCGCCGGTGCCCGGCCCCGAGCCGAAGATCCCGACGCCGGCTCCCGAGCCGCCGCCACCGAACTGCGGCGGGGCCTTGTCGGTTCCGTTACGGAGCACCACGTTGTCGGTCACGACGTTGTCGAACACGCCGCCGACGTCGGGGTTGCGACCGGTCACGACCATCGTCGTGGGATTGAAGCTCACGGCGCCGGGGTTGTGCGATGGCAGGACGATCCCGCACTCGTGGGTGTTGTCGGCCACGTAGTTGTCGGATACGACGTTGTCGGAGTTGGGACCGTAGTCGTCGGTGAGCAGGATGCCGTCGGCGTTGCCAACGACGTGGGAGTCGGTGATCTCCGAGGATGTCACCACGTTGAAGTGGATACCGCCCCCGCAGTCACCGGGGTACTTGCAGTTGCTCTGCTCGGTCCCGTTGAAGCCCTTGTCGTTGTTGATCGCCTGGACCTCGTCGACGGAGATGTCGCTCAGCACCGGTGGCCCGGGTGGGAGCATCCCGATGTCGGCCAGGGAGTCGATCCCGGCCAGAAGGCCCTCACCGTTCGCGTTCTCGAGTGTCAGTCGACGCACGGTCACGTCGGACGAGACGACCTGGACGGCGTTCTCCAGCCCGGTGGCGTCGATCGTGGCCTGCCGGCCCACCAGCGTCAGGGGCTTCGCGATGATGACGTCCTCGGCATACGTGCCGGGGCACACCACGACCGTCGACCACGCCGCGGCCGCCGACACCGCGGCGTTGATCGACGTGAAGGTGGCCGTGTCGCACGACCACCCGGACCCCGACGACGAAGCATCCGGCGACACGTACAGCGCGTCCTGCCAGTTGTGCCCATCATGGGCGGATGCCGCGGTGGCACCAACGACAATCCAGAGCGCCGTGGTCACCGCGACGATCGACGCGAGCATGGCGCGTCTCGGTCCACCAGCTGTCATGCGTCCCTCCTACGTATCAGGTTCGCCGGAGGCAGAGGGAGGACGCGGAGCGTCGATGGAGCAGCACCGATGTCAGCGCGTTGGCGCCTCTAGCCCGAGCGAGCCGCCTGGCACACCCAGCCCCTGGGTGCCCTGTTTGGGAAGGTAAACCTCACCTAAGCCACCGTCAACAGCCCCAGGCTGTTTCTGAGTCAAGGTCTCGTCAAGAGAAGCGGGACGGCCTGAACATCGGGCTTGGCTGGGCCCCGGCCGGGGCCGAGTAATGGAGCTGGTGACCTGGACGCCGGTCGGTAACAGAAATGGTCGTGAACCCATCGAGATGCCCCGCCAGTGGCCCGATCAGAACGGGACCGCGGCTCAGCCCCGTTTGCTCAATGGGCACCCACCGGTGCCCGGCCGCACCCGGTGACCACGAGCGTTCGCGCTCGCTTGTACCCGAGCCTCCCTAGGGCTCGAGCAAGCCCTCGGCCGCGGCTTTGGCGTTCGCGCCAGCGAGATCGGTGGCTGTCGGTTCTTCCGGGGAGTCGGCTGCATGCCCCGTCCCGGTTGGCGGGTTGAAGGCTTGCCGAGTGTCGCGGCGCGGCGATCCCGGGGGGGGAGGACCCGACGGATTCAGGCTCGCGATAGAGAAACGATGGGTCGAGACCGTTCTGAGAACGAACCTTGATCCACTTCATGACCGGCACCTCTCCGTATTCCGCGGTAGCGCCCCACTCGACTCAGCGCACGCGATCCTCGGCTTGGCCCGGCACAGGGTTAGCTGCGGACGCGACGTGGGGGTGGGTCAGCCGTTGCTGCTGTCGCCGCCGTTGCCCGATCCGGACTGATCGCCGTTCTGGTGGGCATCCGGAGTCAGAGCCGGGACCGGCTGCCCGTTCTGCGAGTCCTGGCCCTGCTGGTTGTTTCCGCCCTGGTTGTTCCCGGCCTGGTCTTGCTGGTCGCCGTTCTGGTCGCCGTTCTGGCCGTCGTTGCTCTCGTTGTCGCCCTGCTCGTCGACGCCATCCTGGCTGTCCGTGGCTGACGCGGAATGGGTCTCCGCAGTCTGGGTCGGCTCGGCGGAGTGGGTCTCCGGAGTCTGGGTCGGTTCGGCGGAGTGGGTCTCGGGAGTCTCGCTGGGCTCCGCCGAGTTTGCCCCGGTCGCACCCGTCGGGCCGCTCGACCCAGTCGCGCCCGTCGGGCCGGTCGCGCCCGTCGGACCGATAGTCGTGTCCTCCGCGCTCGGGGTCGACGTCACGGTCTGCGGGGCTATTCCGCCGGTCGCGGCGACCGCTGCTCCGGTGCCGACCAGGACGCCCGCCACGGTCAGCGGCACGACGTACTTCAGGTTCTTCATATGAGGCTCCTGGGATGGCGGTGTGCATTCGACGCTAGGGGGTTGTCGGCTCGCAACCGTCGTCTCCTGATCCAAGAACTGCCCAAGACCAACCCATCGTGGGTCGCACCGCGGGCAGCGTTGCTCCAGTCGGGTCATCTGATGGGCCTAGTAGTTCTGTGGGGTTGCTTACGACGGGAGCTCAAGAGCCCCGCACGCGCGACTCGCGTTGGCGCGGTGCGCCTTCCGGCTTGCACGGGCGAGCGGTGGGAGTGTCGTAGCCTGGCTTGGTTCGCTACCGGGGTGATCCAGCGTGATACAGCACCGAGGGTCCGCACCGATCGCGGGCGACCCGTCCGATCGCCAAGAGAAGTGGCTGCCGAAGAGGACCTGCGATGGCCGATGGCCGCGGCGGCCCGAGCCTCGACACGTTCAGCCCGCACCGAATGCATCATCACGTGACCGACTTCAGGAGGACACGATGAATCGTTGGACGAGAAGCGCTCGGTCGGGACTTGGCGTAGGCGCGGGCTGTCTGACCCTCGTCGTGACTGCCACGGTCCTCGTCGTCGGCGGCGCCGGGTCGGCATCCGCTGCGAGCTGTTCTCCGAGCGGGCATGTGGTGGCGCTGTCGGCCTCGGCGTCCGGTGTTCCCCAGGTGCACGTTGCGGCCTTGACGCGGCGGGTCGCGCTGCGGACGCGCCTGTCTCAGACCCGAACCCGGCTTCTCAGTGCAGGAGTCTGGACGTCGAGCGCATCGGCGACCTCCGCGGTGACCGTGGCTGCCAGTGTCCGGGTCACCACGAGCGTCACCCGTGTTGTGACCGCGTCCACCCACGTGGTGTGCGGTGGCGTCACGCGCACGGTCTCGGCGACGGGCAAAGCGACCCGGACCGCCACCGCGACCGCGTTGGCCCGAGTCACCGCGCGGGGCAGTGTCAGTGCCCGGTCCACCGGGGTGACCAGCGCGGGCTCCCGTGTCAACGCCGCGAAGCTGGCAACTACCCGGGCCGTGGCCACGGCGACTGCGAGCGCCACCATGTCGGCCCGCTCACGAGCCCGGACCACCGCCGGGGCGACGTCTCTGGCCAGCGCACGCGTTCGAGCGACTGGCGCAGCTGACGCCGCGGCTCGGGCGGCGCTGCGGGTCAAGCTCGCGGGGAACGTCACCCGTTCCGCGGCATCGAACTTCCCAGGCAACGGGACGTTCGACTACCAGATCGGTGGCCCATACACCCCGTCGTCGGCGGTGACCATCGTCGATCGCGACCACACCGCATCTCCCGTGGCAGGCAAGTACAACGTCTGCTACGTCAACGCCTTCCAGTCCCAGCCCGGCGAGTCGGGCTCCTGGGGGTCCCTGCTGTTGCGCACGGCGTCCGGTGGCCTGGTTCAGGACCCGAACTGGCCCGGCGAGTATGTCGTCGACACCCGGCAGGGCGCGGCCGTGGCCGCCTTCGTCGGCCGTTGGGTCAAGGAGTGCGCGGCGAAGGGCTTCCAGGCCGTCGAGCTCGACAACTTGGACTCCGACACCCGCTCCGGTGGGTTGTTGACGTCGGCGAACAACCTCGACGTGTTCCGACGTCTCGCCAAGCTCGGGCACGCTGCCGGAGTACTGGTCGGGCAGAAGAACACCGTGGAGCTCTCGGCCCAAGCCAAGGCGGCGGGTGCTGACTTTGCGATCGCGGAGGAGTGCGAGGTCTACTCCGAGTGCAGCGGCTACTCGGCCGTCTACGGGACGGCCTGGGTCGAGATCGAATACCAGTCCTCGGCCTTCGCCACGGCGTGCAGCGCCCGAGGCGGGACTACGTCGGTCATCCTGCGAGACGTCAACGTCGTTCCCGCCGGTGACAGCGGGTACGTGTACCAGTCCTGCTAGTCCAACTACCTCTCACGGGGATCTCCTCCGGGAAGCCCCGTCGCTCTGGCCCAGCTAGCCTGCAGAGTGTGCTACGGAGGTGCACGAGTGTGACGTGCAGTTGCGGGAGGGACCGTGCCTGAAGGGCCAACGGTCAAGGTGATGAAGCTCCGGTGATCGTTGACGCCGACCTCTCACTGTTGGACCGCCTGTCCATCCGCGACGTGTCCATCTACGGATCACGGCAGCTCGGTCGCCGGCTGCGCTCGGTCACCAGACCGTACGACGGTGACCAATATCGTCGGAGTTGGCGCAGCTGGACTGGGAAGACGTGGTCCCCGTGGCCCTGCCGCCTTGGCGGCTGCGGAGGCCATGTTCGCAGCCGCCGTCGGCCGCCCACTCGTCCGCCGATCCTCAAGCAGCGTCTATGGGCTTGGCCCGGCGTCGCCCACGGCGTGGACCTTGGAGTGCACGCAGCATTCGGAACCGATGACCCTGCTGGGTTCGAAGCGGTCAACGACCTCCCCCGTCCGATGCGAGACGACCCGATCGGGCTGGTGCTGGCCATCTACCGCGTCGTCCCTGTCCTGATCGAGTCGGGTGCCGAGGACCTGGCCCGCGACCTGTTCGCCTTCTACAGCGACCGGGACCCGGGCCGTGCAGGCCCGGTCGGGGCCGCCTTGTGGGGCGCGGTAGAAGGTCTCATCGCGTCCACGCGAGACTTCAACCGCCAACGAGGCAGTTGCGCTGCTCTCCGCCGCTGGGGGCTCGCTCCGCGAGCGCAACGCGCACGCAGCCGCCGCTCAGTGCAACGCGTGGCTCGGCTGTAGGAGTACGAGCGAACAGGGGACGCGGCTGCCGCCGAGACTCACCTCACCTCCACGCAGCCGTCATCGAGGACCAGCAGATGGGTGCCCACGGCTGGTTGGCGAACATGCGGGCGCGACGAGGGCCGACGTAGCCGCCGGAGCTGGACGCCCGAGGCTGGGGAACACCCGACCACCGCACCGGCATCACGACATCCGGTAGTTGGTCGGCACTTGACCCAGATCTACACGACACCGTGACTACTGGGTCCGGCCGTGGCGCGGCGGTCGCCGCACGGCCGACGACGTAGGCACCCTCGAAGCCGGGTGATCGGACACGCCGGACCCTGGGAGGTCGCTACCTTCTGCTGAAAGGGTCGGCCATCGGACTACGAGGCCAGTGACGCGGGGGGTGGCGATGAGCGCGTGCAGCAACTGCGCCGTCGGGCTTCCGATCGGTGCGAAGTTCTGCGCTGAGTGCGGCCACCCCGCCTCCCCACGAGTCTGCCCGTCGTGCGGCACGCCCGCCGAGACCGGCAAGTTCTGCGCGGAGTGCGGGACGGCCCTCGACGGCGCTTCACCTGCAGCGACCGTGCAGCTGGCCGGGCCGGTGGCGGAGCGGCGGGTCACCTCGGTCCTGTTCGGAGACCTCGTCGGGTTCACGCCGTTGTCGGAGAGCAAGGACTCCGAGGAGGTCCGGGAGCTTCTCTCGGCGTACTTCCAGCAGTGCCGGGTCATCGTGGCGCGCTACGGCGGGGTGGTCGAGAAGTTCATCGGCGACGCGGTGATGGCCGTGTGGGGGGTGCCCGTCGCGCACGAGGACGATGCCGAACGGGCCGTACGTGCAGGCCTCGAACTGGTCGCGATGGTGACCGCGCTCGGGGACGAGGTGGGTGCCCCCGGGTTGGCGCAGCGAGTCGGGATCGTGACCGGCGAGGTCGCCGTGACGGTCGGCGCGACGGCAGAGGGCATGGTCGCCGGGGATGCCGTGAACACCGCGGCCCGGGTGCAGTCTGCGGCGGCGCCGGGCCAGGTGTGGGTAGACGAGACCACGCGGACCCTGACGATGGCAGCCATCGCCTATCAGGACACAGGAGAGCACGAGCTGAAGGGCAAGGCCGAAGCGCAGCGACTGTTCTCGGCCCGCGCTGTGGTGGCCGAGGTCGGTGGCGGACAACGAGTCGACGGCCTTGAGGCGCCAATGACCGGACGCACACGAGAACTGCGGCTGGTCAAGGAGCTCTTCCACGCGACTCAGGAGTCGCAGCGACCACGACTTGTCGTGGTCGATGGCGACCCTGGGATCGGCAAGTCGCGTCTGGCCTGGGAGTTCGAGAAGTACGTCGACGGGCTGACGGCAACGACGCGCTGGCACCGAGGCCGCTGCCTGTCCTACGGCGACGGTGTGGCGTTCTGGGCCTTGTCTGAGGCGATCCGGGCGCGCCTCGGTCTCACCGAGGGCGACACCGGCGACATCGTCCAGCGCCAGCTCGAGGAGTCGCTGACGCAGTTCGTTCCGGATACCGACGAGCGCGACTGGTTGCGACCTCGCCTGGCTGCCCTAGTCGGAGCGTCGGCCACCGGGGAATTCGCCCGCGACGACCTGTTCGCCGCATGGACGGCATTCCTCGAACACCTCGCCGGCACGGCGTCAGCAGCCGTGCTGGTCCTCGACGATGCCCAGCACGCCGACGACGGCCTTCTCGACTTCGTTGACCACCTGCTCGCAACGGCCCGCGCGCCCGTCTTCGTGCTGGCACTCGCCCGACCCGAACTCCTGATGCGGCGTCCCGAGCTCGGCGGTCGGCGCACGACCGTCCTCCGCCTTGACCCGCTCGACGACACCGCGATGGCGGCGCTGGTTGACGGACTCGTCGTAGGGCTCCCAGACGAGACGCGACGCGCACTTGTCTCGCGGGCCGAGGGCGTGCCCCTCTTCGCCGTTGAAACAGTGCGCGCACTGATCGACCGCGACATGGTCCTGCCCCGCGGCGGTCGCTACGTCCTCTCCGACGAGGTCACTCTCGATCTGAACGCCATCGGTGCCCCAGCGTCACTGCAGGCACTCGTCGCCGCCCGCCTCGACGCGCTGACCGTTGACGAGCGCCGAGTCGTCTCTGACGCGAGCGTCCTCGGCATGTCGTTCACCCGCGAGGGTCTCGAAGCGCTCGGTGCGAACGGGACTCAGCTCGACGACGTGCTCGGCTCGTTGGGCCGCAGGGAGATCCTCGCCGTCCAGACCGATCGCTTCTCCGCCGAACGAGGTCAATACCGCTTCGTGCAGTCTGTCGTGCGCCAAGTCGCCTACGGGATGCTGTCCAAGCGGGACCGCAAGATCCGGCACATCGCCGCCGCGGACTTTGTCGGGGCACTCCTCGACGACTCCGACGAGTTCGCCGTCGTCATCGCCCAGCACCTACTCGACGCACTGGACGCCTGCTCATCGGGAGACCCCGACATCGGCGACCTCAAGGCACGCGCCTGCAGTTTCCTGGAGCGGGCCGCGACCCGCGCGAGCAAGCTCGGTGCGCCGGCCGACGCGACCCGGCTCCTCGAGGCCGCCATCGAGCACTGCAACGACACCGGCGATCTCGGCCGACTGCACCTCGCCGCCAGCCTGTCCGCGATGGAGAACTCGGACGCACCCATCGCGCGCAAACACGCCCGATCAGCGACGACGGCCTTCGACGATCTGGGTCGACCCATCGACGCGGGCCTCTCTGCGGCAGCTGAGGCGAACAGCCTCGAGTGGGTGGCCGACCACCGCGGGGCGATCGGCGTCGCGACGCCCCGCTGGGAGTCGCTGCAGGATGTACCGGGTGCAGAGCCGGCACTATTCAGGCTCGCCAGCGTGCTCGGGTCGGCGTACTGGACCGCGGAGATCCGCGAGCAGGCCACTCCCTACCTCGACAGGATGGTCCTTTTGGCCGAGGCGCTCGACGACGCGGCCGGGCGGTCGCGTGCTTACAACGCGCTGGCCATCCGCTACTCGGCGCTGCGGGCGCCGCGCACCGCCGCAGACCTATTCGGGCTTGCAGGCGAGGTCGCACGCAGCATCGACGACCCCGGCACCCTGTGCATGGCCTTGACCGGCCAGGCCATTCTGCAGGTGAGCCGCGACCTACAGGTCGCTCTAGGTCTCAACGCCGAGAGCCTTGAGGCCGCCCGACGATCGGGCAACCGCGGGAACATTGAGGTCGCCTACCTCAACATCATCAGTGCGGAGCTGACCGCTGGCCACCTCTCAGCAGTGGCCGCCCTGCTCGCCACGGCACGGGACCTGGCGGTCATCCCCGGCCTCACCATCGCCCTCGGAGCCCAGCAGGCGTGGCTGAATGAGGCGCTCGGTCTCCCCGTGGACGCGCCCGCCGCTGAAGTCGACGTCCCGGATGAGCCTTCATCGCGCGCATGGCGGGCGTCGCACGACATCGCCTGGTACCTCAGCCGTGCAGACACTGAACGAGCCGCGCAAGTCGCCCGTGCCATGAAGGACGACCTGCTCGCGGCCGGCGGACTCGAAGACGACTTCATGCACATGTGGCCCCCGGCCGTCATCGCCACACTCGCCGCCGGTCAGCTCGACGGCGTCGACGAGCTCCTTGGGCCGGTGCTGACCGCACCCCCGAACACGGTGTCAGACGCGGTCTCCGCGCAGCTGCTCCGCTTCCGCGGGCAGCTCTCGGCCGCGCGCGGCGGGGTCCCTGAGGAGACGGAGGCACTCCAACGAGCCGGGATCGACGCACTCGCTACGTTCGGCGCTACCGGCCACCGCGCCCAGGCACAGGAAGAGCTCGCCCGCTGGCTCGTCGAGCAGCACCGAGGAGACGACGCGCAGCCGCTCATCGACGCTGCCCGTGCCACCTACACCGAGATCGGAGCCACCGGCTGGCTCGCGAAGCTCGACGACTGGCTCGCAAGTCGTCAGTCGGCTCCTACGCAGTAGGGCGCCCCAACTACACGGTAGTTTGTCGGCACTTGACCCAGATCTCCTCGACCGTGTCGTCGTCGAAGAGCCGCTGCAGCGGGCCGTAGCCGGCGACGACGTCGTGCAGCTCCTGCGCCCACGCCTCGACGTCGACGACCGACGACTCCTGCGCACGCTCGGCGGCGACGTCGTCGAGGACGTCGAGGATCGCGGCGCGCACGCCGCGCGGGTCCGCCATCGGGTCGGTGCCGCGGTCGCGCACGAGGGCACGGACCTGGTCGACGACGAGCGCGTCGTCGGGCGACGGCGCGTCCGTGTGGGTGACCGTGACGTCGAGGCGTCGTCGTCGAGTCACCGTCCGTCGTCGCCGGTCTGCGTTCGGTGCCCCCAAGGCTGGCCGCAGGTCGAACCCGAACGGGCCTCGCCACAGACGCTCACGGCGGTGGACGCTCCCGCAGCGCCGTCACTACTGTGTCGCCATGGAACGGGGAGCCTCGCGGAGCGAGTACTACGGAGACTACTACTCCGACCTCCAGCGCAGCGGCATTCAGGGATGGGGCAACTCGCTCGGGGACCGGGCGCTGGAGCGCTACTGGCGGACGAGCGACCCGACGTCGGTCCTCGAGGTCGGGTCGAGCGCCGGCCAGCACCTGCCGTGGTCGGCCAGCACGGCGCACGAGGAGTACGTCTGCCTCGATCTCGACCCCCAGGCCAGCCGTGTCTCGCCCCGGCACGCCGAGGTCCTCGCCGGCTTCCCGAACCTGCGGTTCGTAGCCGGCGACGTGCAGGAGATGCCGTTCGAGGACGAGTCGTTCGACCGCGTCGTCTCGACGTGCCTCCTGCACCACCTGCCGCACGTCGAGCAGGCCCTGGGCGAGATCCGACGGGTGCTCAAGAAGGGCGGGGAGTTCGGCGTGGAGATGCCGACCGACCCGGGACTCTTGAACCGTCTCGTCAAGAACGTCGTCACCTACCCCTCGATGCGCAAGCTCGGCGTCACGAACCCGCAGCTGACCTACGCCCGCGAGCACCCGAACCAGGTCGGAGGTCTTCTCGTGCTCCTGCGCGAGGCGTTCAAGGACGACGACTACCGCATCCGGTACCACCCCTTCCGCATTCCGACGTGGAACGGGAACCTCTTCGTCACGTTCCACGCGACCCGGCTGACGTAGCGGCCCGCGTCCGCATACGCCCGACGAGCCTCGTCGCTTGGATGCGGTGGGTCAGGAGCCTTGCTGGACGAGGGTGCGGATCGTCCGGAGGGCCACCGAGAGGGTGGCGAGGTCGAACTGGTCGCCGACGCTGATCTCGTCGAGCGTCGCCTTGGCCCGGGCGAGGCCCTCGGCCTGCTGCTCCTCCCACGACTCGACCCGCTCGAGCGGCTCCGTGATGCCGCGTGTGCTCTCGATGACCCGACGGGTCATGCCGACGAGGGCGCCGTAGAGGTCCGAGCGCAGGGCAGCACGGGCGAGCGCGGCCCAGCGGTCGTCGCGCGGGAGCTTCGTGATGCGGGTGAGCATCCGGTCGACCTCGTAGCGCTCCGAGAGGATGAAGTAGATCCGCGCCACGTCCTCGGAGTCCGCACCCGTCTGCTGGGCGACCTCGACGATGTCGAAGGCGCCGTAGACATCGAGGTGCGCGGCGCTGACGAGGGCGAGATCCTCCGGCGAGCCGAGGTCCACCAGCTCGGCGGACCGCTCGAGCAGCCGCTCCTTCTCGACGCCGACCAGCATGTCCGGCACGAGCGGGGCGATCCGGGAGATCTCACCCCGGAAGCGGGCGATCTCGGCGTCGACGTCGACCCGGCCGCCGCGCGACTCGAGCACCCAGCGCGTGGCACGGTCGAGCAGGCGCCGCGACTCGAGGAGCAGTGCGCACTGCGCTGCCGTGGGCACCAGGTTGTCGAGACCCTCGACCCGGGCCCAGAACTCCGGCAGGGCGAAGGCCTCGCGGGACACGGAGTAGGCTCGGGCCACCTCGACGGGACTCGCACCGGTCTCCTCCGACGCCCGGTAGGCGAAGGAGATGCCACCCCGGTTCACCATGTCGTTCACCACGACGGTCGTGATGATCTGCCGGCGCAGCGGGTGCGTGTCGAGGATGGCCTCGTAGCGCTCGGCGATCGCGGTCGGGAAGTAGCGGCGCAGCACGGCGCCGAAGAACGGCTCGTCTGCGAGCGCCGTGTCGAGCAGGTCGTCGGTGAGCGTGATCTTCGCGTACGCGAGCAGCACGGCGAACTCTGGTGAGGACAACCCCTCGCTCGCGACGTTGCGCGAGGCGATCTCGGCGTCGGACGGCAGGAACTCCAAAGACCGGTCGAGTTCCCCCCGCGCCTCGAGTGCGTGGATGAAGCGCTGGTGCACGGCAAGCATCTGGTGCCCCTGCGCCCGGGCGTTGCCCAGCACGATGTTCTGCTCGTAGTTGTCGCGCAGCACGAGTCGTCCGACCTCGTCGGTCATCTCGGCGAGCAGGCTGTTGCGCTGCTTGGCGGTGAGGTCGCCGTCGCGCACGACCTGGTCGAGCAGGATCTTGATGTTGACCTCGTGGTCGGAGGTGTCGACGCCGGCGGAGTTGTCGATGGCGTCGGTGTTGATGCGCACGCCATGGCGTGCCGCCTCGATCCGGCCGAGCTGGGTGAACCCGAGGTTGCCGCCCTCGCCGACCACCCGGCAGCGCAGGGCCGCGCCGTCGATGCGGATCGTGTCGTTGCCCTTGTCGCCGACCTCGGAG
This sequence comes from Candidatus Nanopelagicales bacterium, assembly GCA_036510975.1. Lineage (GTDB taxonomy): Bacteria > Actinomycetota > Actinomycetes > S36-B12 > CAIYMF01 > Longivirga. The sequence goes on along the minus strand of DATCCY010000020.1, from coordinate 18,997 downwards.
TTCGTCTCCCGCGAGGACTTCACGTAAGTGCCGATGCCGCCGTTCCAGAACAGGTCGACGGGGGCCTGGAGGATCGCGCGCATCAGCTCCGCCGGCGTGAGGCGGTCCACGTTCGGATCGAGGCCGAGCCCCTCACGGACCTGTGGGCTCAGCGGGATCGACTTGGCGCTGCGCGGGTAGATGCCACCGCCCTCGCTGATCAGGTCGAGGTGGTAGTCGGCCCAGCTCGAGCGCGGCAGGTCGAACAGCCGCCGGCGCTCGGCGTAGGACGCCGCCGCATCCGGGTTCGGGTCGAGGAACACGTGCCGGTGATCGAACGCGGCGACGAGGCGGATGTGCTCGGAGAGCAGCATGCCGTTGCCGAAGACGTCGCCGCTCATGTCGCCGACCCCGACCACCGTGAAGTCCGTCGTCTGCGTGTCGTGGCCCAGCTCTCGGAAGTGCCGCTTCACCGACTCCCAGGCACCGCGGGCGGTGATGCCCATCACCTTGTGGTCGTATCCGACCGAGCCGCCCGAGGCGAAGGCGTCGCCGAGCCAGAAGCCGTAGGAGATCGCGACCTCGTTGGCGATGTCGCTGAACGTGGCGGTGCCCTTGTCGGCTGCGACGACGAGATAGGTGTCGTCGCCGTCGTAGCGCACGACGTCGCGGGGCGGCACGACCGAGCCGCTCACGAGGTTGTCGGTGATGTCGAGCAGCGCCGAGATGAACAGGCGGTAGCAGGCGATGCCCTCGGCCAGCCACGCGTCGCGGTCGATGCTCGGGTCCGGCGAGGACTTGACGTAGAAGCCGCCCTTGGCCCCGACCGGGACGATGACGGCGTTCTTCACCATCTGCGCCTTGACCAGGCCGAGCACCTCGGTGCGGAAGTCCTCCCGGCGGTCCGACCAGCGCAGGCCGCCGCGCGCCACCATCCCGAACCGCAGGTGCACGCCCTCGACGCGCGGGCTGTAGACCCAGATCTCGAACTTCGGTCGCGGCGCGGGGAGGTCCGGCACCTGGGCGGGGTCGAGCTTCATGCTGACGTAGGACCTCGCCGTGCCGTCGGCGTCGGCCTGGAAGAAGTTGGTCCGCAGGGTGGCGCCGATCAGGGCGAGGAACGAGCGCAGGATGCGGTCCTGGTCGAGGCTCTGCACCGAGTCGAGCGCGGCCAGGACCTCGGCGCGCAACGCGTCGACCATGTGCTCGCGGTCCTCGACGAGCCGCGGGTCGAAGCGTGCCTCGAACAGCCTGACGAGCAGGCGGGTGATCGGCACGTTCGCCACGAGGCACTGCTCGAGGTAGAGCTGGCTGAACGCGGTGCCGGCCTGGCGCAGGTAGCGGGCGTAGGCGCGCAGGATCACGGCCTGGCGCCAGGTGAGACCGGCAGCGACGACGAGCGAGTTGAGACCGTCGGACTCGGCGCGGTAGCTCCACGACGCGAGGAAGGCGTCCTCGAAGCGGGCCTTGAGGCTCGTGAGCTCGAACGCGTGACCCGCGTCGACGCGCAGGCCGAAGTCGTAGACCCACATCGACGTGCCTGCCGTCTGGATCTCGTACGGTCGCTCGTCGACGACCTCGACGCCCATCTGCTGGAGCACCGGTAGCACGGTCGCGAGCGAGATCGCCGGGCCGCGCCGGTAGATCTTGAAGCGGCGCTCCCCGGTTACGGCCGCGTGCGGCTCGTAGAGGTTGAGCGCCACCGCGCGCTCCCCCGACAGGGTCTCGAGCCGCCGCACGTCGGACACCCCGGTCCGGGCCGGGAAGTCCTCCTTGTAGGCCTCGGGGAAGGCATCGGCGTAGATCCTGACCAGGCGGGAGGCCTCCTCCTCCCCGCACTGGTCGACGAGGGCGTCGGCGAAGTCGTCGTCCCACGAGCGCGTGGCCTCGATCAGTCGCGCCTCGAGCGGGTCGTGCTCGACGACGGGCAGGTGCTCGCCGCGCTTGGATCGCACGACGAAGTGCAGGCGCGCGAGCATGGACTCCGACACCCGTGCTGTGTAGTCGATGAGCCCCGAGCCGAACTCCTCGGCGAGGACGTCGGCCATCCGCAGCCGCACCCGGGTCGTGTAGCGGTCGCGCGGGAGGAAGACCAGGCAGGACACGAAGCGGCCGTAGCGGTCTCGCCGCATGAACAGCCGGGTCTGACGACGCTCCTGCATGTGCAGCACCGCGAGCGCCATCTCGGTCAGCTCGTCGGCGTCAATCTGGAACAGCTCGTCGCGCGGGTAGGTCTCGAGGACCTGGAGGAGGTCCTTGTAGGAGTGACCGTCGACCCGGAAGCCCGACTGGTCGAGGACCTGCTGGGTCAGCCGGCGCAGGAACGGCACCGCGGTGACCGACTCGAGGTAGGCGCTGGAGGTGTAGAGGCCGAGGAAGCGTCGCTCGCCGGTGACCTTGCCCTCGGCGTCGAACACCTTGACCCCGACGTAGTCCAGGTACGTCGACCGGTGCACGGTCGACCGGCTGTTGGCCTTCGTCAGCACCATGACGTGCGGGTCGCGGGCGCGGGCGCGGACCTCGGTGGTGAGCTGGGTGTAGCCCTGCGACATCGTGCGATCGTTGCGCATGATGCCCAGCCCGGTGCCCGGGATCGGCTCGAGGTGCGAGCCGTCGGCACTGAGCTCGTACTCGCGGTAGCCGAGGAACGTGAAGTGCTCGTCGGCGAGCCAGCGCAGCAGGTCGACCGACTCGGAGACCTCGGACTCGGCGACGGTGACCGGCGGGTGGAGCTCGAGCTCATCAGCCAGCGTGCTGGCCCGCACCACCATCCGTGGCCAGTCCTCCACGGCCTCGCGCACGTCGCGCAGGACGCGGCGGATCTCCTGCTCGATCTCGTGGAGGTCCGCCTCGTCGGTCTCGCGGTCGATCTCGACGTGCATCCAGGACTCGACCATCGCGCCATCGGGGACGATCACGTCCTCGTCGTCGACGGCGATGACGTCGAGCAGCGCGCCGGTGAGGTCGCGGTGCACAACGAACTGCGGGTGGATCACGAGGTGGATCGCGCGACCCTGCACCCCGAGCGAGGCGGTGACGGAGTCGACGAGGAACGGCATGTCGTCGGTGACGATCTCCAGCACGGTGTGACCGGCCGACCAGCCGTGGCCCTCCACCGACGGCGTGAAGGCGTGGACGACGGCGGTGCCCTGCGGCCGGCTCGCGGCGGCGCGGGAGTGGCTGACCACGGCACCGAGCACGTCGACGGGGTCCCGGCCGAGGATGTCCTCAGGTGCGGTGTGGCGGTAGTAGCGCCGGACCAGCGACTCGAGCGCAGGGTCGTGCTTGCCCGTGTCGAGGGCGCGGCCGATCAGGTCGGCCTTCGCCTCCTCGAGCCTGCGGGCCGCCACGCCGGCTGCGGTCGACGGGGTCGGGGTGTCGGTGTTCGTGACACTCACGCTCTCGGGCACGGTCGCCTCTTCGCACGCTCGTCGGCCGCACGCCGTTGTGCGGACCCCGATCACCCTAGACCGGTGTCGGGGCCGACGGGACAGTGCGCGACACTCCCATGCGGCATCTTGAAAGTCCCGAACCGTCCCACCCGGAGGTCCCCTCGTGGCCACGCACCTGTCGGCGCACCTCGCGCTACCCGCTGACCCCGCTGGAGCGTTCGCGCTGTTGACCGACTCGGCCTACGTCGAGGAAGTGGCCGTCGCCACCGGCGGCCACGACGTCGGGGTCTCGGTCACCACCGGCGAGGACGGCGGCGCCACCGTCGTGTCCGCCCGCACGCTCCCGGCGAAGCTGCCGTCCTACGCCAAGGCCTTCGTCGGCGAGACGCTGTCGCTCACCGAGACCCGCGTCTACGGGCCCGCGGCGCCCGACGGCAGCCGCGACGGCACCTTCGACGTGGATTTCGGCAGCACTCCCATCGCGATCTCGGGGACGCTGCGGCTGGCGGCCGAGGACGGCGCGAGCGGGCTGTCCATCGAGGTCGAGATCAAGGCGTCGGTACCCTTCGTCGGCGGCAAGGTGGAGGGCATGGCCTCGGGCTGGATCGAACGGTTCGTCGCCAAGGAGGAGACGGTCGCGGCCGAGCACGCCGAACCGGGCTGAGCGCGGCGCGGGCTCGCCCCGGCCGCGCCGCAGCCGCGTCCCCGTGCCGCGCCGTCATGATGTGGCGGTGACGAGAACCCTGCTCGAGCTGGTCGGCTGGATCGGATCGGCCCTCGTGATCGTGTCCCTGGCGCAGGCCCGGGTGCTGCGCTTCCGCGTGCTCAACCTCGCGGGCGCGGTCCTCGCCGTGGTCTACAACGTGGCGCTGGCCATCTGGCCGTTCGCGGCGATGAACCTCGTCATCGCCGTCATCGACATCTACTGGCTGCGCCGGCTGCTCGCGGCGCGGCACGACCCCGCGGCGTACTCGGTGGTGGAGGTAGGCGCCGAGGACGCCTACCTCGGGCACGTCATCTCCGTGCACCTCGACGACATCCACCAGTTCCAGCCGGGCTACGCCGCACCTGCGGACGGCGCGGCGCGGTGGGCGTTCCTCGTGCAGCGCGACGCCGAGACCGTCGGCGCGGTGGTCGTGCGCGACGCGGGCGACGGACAGGCCGAGGTCGAGCTCGACTACGTCACCGAGCGCTTCCGCGACTGCACGCCGGGCGTGTTCGTCTACGACCACAGCGGCGTCTTCGCCCGGCACGGCGTACGCCGCCTCCGCGCGGGCGACGAGCTGGCGACCCAGACGGCCTACCTGCGCCGGGTCGGCTTCCGCGACGAGGCCGGCAGCTGGGTCAGGGACGTCGCCCCCGCCGCCTGACAGGAGCCGCCCGCCGCCCGTCCCGCCGGGGTGGAACCGGCCGCCGGTGACCCACGTCACAGCGGCATGACCCTCCACATCAACGGCCGCACCCTCGGGGTGACGGCGCTCGTCACCCTCGCGCTCCTGGCGGCGTACCTCGTCGGCTCGGCCCGGCCGAGCGTCGCCGGCGCGGCAGTCCCGGCCGCAGCCGTGCTCAGCACCAACGGCAGTGCCTCGCCAGCCGACTCCGGCATCACCGTCACCGGCACGGGCAAGGTCACCGGGACGCCGGACACCCTGCGGATCAGCATGTCCGTCACCGCCACGAAACCGGACGTCGACTCGGCGCTCGCCTCCGCCAACGCCTCGGCCAAGGCCGTGCAGGATGCCCTGCTCGCCCAGGGCGTCGCAGCGAAGGACCTGCAGACCTCCAACCTCTCGATCCAGCCGAACTACACCCCCAAGGGACAGCCGAGCGGCTACGTCGTGAGCGAGGGCATCACCGCCTCGGTGCGCGACCTCGCGAAGGCCGGCGCCACCCTGACGGCCGCCGTGAACGCGGGCGGCGACGCGGTGCGGGTCGACGGCGTGACGATGGCGCTCGAGGACACCAGCCACCTGGTCGGCGACGCGCGCAAGGGCGCGGTCGACGACGCCCGGGCCAAGGCCGAGCAGTACGCCCAGGCCGCCGGTCGCTCGCTCGGCGAGGTGCAGAGCATCAGCGAGATCGTGACGCAGCCCGTGCCGCAGTACTACGACTCGCGGTTCGCCGCGGCTACCGCGCAGGCCTCGTCCCCGGTGCCGCTGCAGGCCGGCAGCCAGGAGCTCACGGTGCAGGTGACGGTGGTCTTCGCGCTCGCCTGACGCGGGCACGGGCGCACCGGCAGCAGCCCGGGCGACCCGCTACGGCCGGGGGAACTCGTCGGGCTTGGGGTAGCCCCAGCCGTGGAAGCTGCCGCCGACCGGGACCTTGGGCGCCACGAACGACTCCTTGATCGACCGGGTCGAGGTCCAGCGCAGCAGGTTCTGGGGGGCCCCGGCCTTGTCGTTGGTGCCCGATGCGCGCGCACCGCCGAACGGCTGCTGACCCACCACGGCGCCGGTGGACTTGTCGTTGATGTAGAAGTTGCCGGCCGCGAAGCGCAGCGCGTGCATCGCGCGGGCGACGGCCGCACGGTCCTGGGCGATGATCGAGCCGGTGAGGGCGTACGACGCCACCGACTCCATCTGCGCGAGCATCGCGTCGTAGTCGTCATCCTCGTAGACGTGCACGGCGAGCACCGGGCCGAAGTACTCGTCGGTGAAGTACTCCGAGGCGGGGTCGGTGCACTCGAGGACCGTCGGGCGGATGAACCAGCCCTCGGCGTCGTCGTAGGTGCCGCCGGCGATGACGGTGACGGCCGGGTCGGCCTGAGCGCGGTCGATCGCGCTCGTGACGCGGGCGAACGCGCGCTCGTCGATGACGGCGCCCATGAAGTTCGAGAAGTCCGTGACCGGCCCCATCGCGAGTCCGTCGACGGTCGCGGCGAGCTCGTCGCGCAGGGTGCGCCAGATCGAGCGCGGGACGTAGGCGCGCGAGGACGCCGAGCACTTCTGACCCTGGTACTCGAACGATCCGCGCACGAGCGCGGTGCGCAGCACGTCGATGTCGGCGCTGGGATGTGCGACCACGAAGTCCTTGCCGCCTGTCTCGCCCACGATGCGCGGGTAGGAGCGGTACGACGCGATGTTGTCGCCGACGGTCCGCCACAGCTGCTGGAACACACGCGTCGAGCCGGTGAAGTGCAGCCCCGCGAAGTCGGTGTCGGAGAGCACGACGTCGCTGGTCTCCACCCCGTGGCCGGTGACCATGTTGATGACGCCATCCGGCAGCCCGGCCTCCTCGAGGATCCGCATGAGGTAGTGCGCGGCGAGCTGCTGGGCGTGCGCGGGCTTCCAGACGACGACGTTGCCCATGAGGGCGGGGGACGTCGGCAGGTTGCCGGCGATCGCGGTGAAGTTGAACGGCGTCACGGCGTAGACAACGCCCTCGAGCGGACGGTGGTCGAGGCGGTTCCAGACTCCGGGGGATGAGATCGGCTGCTCCTCGATGAGCCTGCGCCCGAAGCCGACGTTGAACCGCCAGAAGTCGATGAGCTCGCACGCGGAGTCGATCTCGGCCTGGTAGGCGGTCTTGCTCTGGCCGAGCATGGTCGCGGCGTTGAGCGTGTCGCGCCACGGTCCCGCGAGCAGGTCGGCCGCCTTGAGGAATATGGCCGCCCGGTCGTCGCAGGACAGGTCGCGCCAGCCGGGCGCCGCGGCCTTCGCCGCCGCGACAGCTGCGGTGGCGTCGGCGCGCGTGGCGCCGTGCAGCGTCCCGAGGACGTGGTGACGCGCGTGCGGTTGCACGACGTCGATCGCCTCGCCCGCACCCATCCGGGACTCGCCGCCGATGGTGCACGGGAGGTCGATGCGCTCCGATGCGAGCTCTGCGACCCGCTTCTCCAGGCTCGCCCGCTCGGCGCTCCCGGGCGCGTACGAGCGGATCGGCTCGTTGACGGCGACGGGCGTACGGGTCACGGCATCCATGACGGCTCCTCGGGCGACGGCCGGCGGGTGGCGGCTGCGGCAGCGGTACTGCCACCGCCCGCCCATCCTGCCCCTTCGCGCGCCGCGACGCGTCGGCTCAGCCGAGCAGGTCGGGGATCTCCTGCGTCGCGAACCACATGAGCTCGTGCTCCACGAGCGAGACGTCCGCGAGGGCCCGCTCGTCGCCGGCCTCGGCATCGGGAAGCCGACCGAGCGCGAGCACGATCTCGCCCTCGGCGTCGGCGTCGTCGACGTGGACCGCGCTGCACCGGGAGATCAGGATGTCGGTCGCGACCGTGACGGCGGTCACGTCGTCCTCGGCAGCAGTGACGTCGGCGGCGTCGGCGTCGGCCACCACCACGACGCGGCGGGGCTCGCCCGCGGTCGCCGCGATGAGCTGCAGCGAGTCGAACGCCGCGGCCATGAGCACGGCGTACTCGAGCTCCTCGTCGTCGGCTCCGGCCCACGAGGCGCGAAGGGCCGGCGTCACGGCGTGCGCGGAGAGCGGGGCGGGGGCGAGGCGCCCGGTGCCGTGCAGGGCGGCGAGCCCGGCGACGGTGGTCGGCACGTAGATGCGCACGGGTCCAGCATGCCGTAGCCGACGCCACGGACCCGTCGCGGCGCTACTCCGCGGCGCGAGTCCTCGCGCCGCGCGGTCGGGCGACCAGGCCGCGCGAGGCCGCGGAGGAGACCTGCTTGGGCCGCACGGCGTTCCCCTCCGGCGCAGGAACCTCCGCGGACGGAGTCCCGGCCGCGGGGGTCTCCGTAGCCTCCGCGACGGATGGCGTCCCGTCGGTCGCGGTCGACTTGCGGCGGCCCGACGTCGCACGACGACGCGGGTTGGCCGCGGCCTCGACCGACGGGGAGACCACCGGAGTGGAGCGCGCCCGGCGCCGGTTGGCCGGCACGGTGTCGAGCAGCTCGGCCATCGCGGCCTGCAGGCACTCGGCGAGGACGTCGACGTCGGTCATCGCGTCGCGGTCGGCGTTGAGCCCGAAGTAGACCCCGCCGTCGTAGGACGTGAGCCCGATCGACACCGCCTGGCCCTTGGCGAGAGGCACGACGGGGTAGGCGCCGAGCATCAGCGCCCCGGCGGCGTAGAGCGGGAACTGCGGCCCGGGCACGTTGGTGACGACGAGGTTGAACATCCGGCGGGACCAGTCGTTGGCCGTGCGCGCGGCGGCGGCGTGCAGCGTCGGCGGCGCGAACCCGGCGATGCCTACGAGCGCCTGGGCACCGACCATCTGGCCCGTCGCCTTCAGCTGCTCCATCTCGTAGGTGATGCGGTGCAGGCGTACGACGGCCTGCGGCTCCCCCACCGGGAGGTCGACCAGGAACGCCGCGATGTGGTTGCCGGTGGACTCGTCGCCCGTACGCACGCTCACGGGCACGAGCGCCCGGACCGCCGAGCGCGACGACACCGACTCGCCGCGGGTCATCATCCACTCGCGCAGCGCACCCGACACGATCGCCAGGACGACGTCGTTGATCGTGCCGCCGTGCACCTTGCGGATGGCCTTGAAGTCGTCGAGCCGCATCGTCGCCATGCCGAAGCGGCGCGCCTCGCCGATGGGGGTGTTGAGCGGGTTCGCGGCCGGCGGCCGCGCCATCGTGACGACGGCCGAGGCGAGCCCGAGGGCGCGCCGGCCCATCCGCTCGACGGTCTCGCGAACGTCGACCGCGCCCGACCGCACGGCGTCGACCGCGGCGCCCGGGCTGCGCAGCACCTCCGAGACGGCCGAGGCGACGAGGTCGATGTCGCTGGGCTCCGGGCGCGGCGACCAGTGGGTGGCGGCGTGCACCTGAGGCTCGGGCGAGATGTCGAGGATGACCTGACCGATGTCGAGGGCGCCGGCGCCGTCCACGATCGCGTGGTGGGTCTTGGTGATGATCGCGAACTTCCCGTCCGCGAGCCCCTCGACGAGGTACATCTCCCACAACGGCCGGTTGCGGTCGAGCGGCCGGGACATGATGCGGCCCACGAGATCGCGCAGCTGCGCCTGCGTGCCCGGTCGCGGCAGCGCGGACCGGCGCACGTGGTAGCCGACGTCGAACTCCTCGTCGTCGACCCAGACCGGGTTCGCGATCCGCCCGGGGACCCAGCGCACCTTCTGCCGGTAGCGCGGCACGAGGCCGATGCGGTCCTCGATGAGGTGCACGAGCCGGTCGTGGTCGAAACCGCCGTCGGGCGCAAGGAACAGCACCACGCCGCCGACGTGCATCGGGGTGGTGGGTTCCTCGAGGTAGAGGAACGAGACGTCGAGCGGGCTCAGCCGGTCGACCATCGCACCTCCAGCACCACGGGCCGGCCGCGGAGGCCGGACACGTGGGTCATGGTGCCACGACTCGTCAGTGCGTGCCCGGCTCGTCGTCGGACCGTCGGCACGGGTCGGCGGATCAGGTCAGGCCGACGCCGAACACCGCCTCGAGCTCGAGGAGGGTCTGGTCGTAGGTGCGGTGCAGCACGCCGAACATCCCGAGCTGCACGGCCGCGTCGACGTTGTGCCGCAGGTCGTCGACGAACACGCACTCATCCGGCCGCAGTGCCATCAGGTCGAGCGCGTGCTCGAAGATCCGCGGCTCGGGCTTGCGCATCCCGACCTCGCCGGAGATCACCACGACGTCGAACATCTCGTCCCAGCCGTCGCGCGGGTAGTCGTTGCCCCACGAGTTCGACAGCAGGCCGGTGCGCAGCCCGGCCGTGCGGGCGCGGCGTACCAGGGCGCTCATGTCGGGTGCGTGCACGAAGTGCTCGAAGAGCCGGTCGAGCAGGCCGTCGGCCTCGAAGACCCGACCGGTGCGCTCCGACAGCGCGGCCGCGAGCCTCGCCTCGAAGTCCGGAACGGTGATCTCGCCGCGCTCGAGGGCGTGGATCGGGTTGAGCCGCGCCTCGACGCCGTAGGGCTCGCCCATCCAGTCGCGGATGACGCTCACGTAGGTGTCGAGGGGTACGCCGTCGGCCTCGGCCCACGACTGCACGGCGGAGCGCAGGTCGCCCGTGAGGACCCCGCCCCAGTCGACGATGAGCCCGCGCGGCTCAGGCACCGCAGATGCTCCGCGCTCGGGCCAGCAGCGCGGGCACTCCGGCGTCGAGCTGGGCGTAGAACGCGTCGTCGGACAGCCCCGCGAGCCACCGGTGGTAGTTGGCCTCGAGCAGGATGGCGAGCTTCCATACGGCGAGCGCCACGAACCAGCGCGTGTCGCCGGCGCGCCGGCCGGTGGCCTCCTCCCAGAGGACCACCACCTCGTCGCGCAGCGGGAAGCCCTCGTGCACCATGCCCAGGCCGGCCATGAGCACCTCCTCGCCCGGCTCGGGCCAGAAGGACAGCAGGTAGCCGAGGTCGGCGCGCGGGTCGCCAACAGTCGCCATCTCCCAGTCGACGACCGCAGAGATGCGTGCACTGTGCAGGACCTCGCCACCCGGATCCCGCTCGGCCCACGGCTCGACGATGACGTTGTCGAGCTTGTAGTCCCCGTGCACCACGGCCGGCTCGGTCTCCGCGGGCAGGTGCTCGCGGAGCCAGTCGCGCACCGCGTCGTAGTCCGGGAGCTCGCGCGCCTGGCCCCCGGCGGCGGCGACGGCAGCCTGGATGCCCTCTCGCTGACCGACCCAGCGGCGCAGCTGACGCTCGAGGTAGCCCGCCGGCTTGCCGATCCCCGCCTCGACGAAGGGGTGCCAGTCGACCGAGTGGATGGCGCCGAGCACCTGCGGCAGCCCGACCCCGAGCGCGCGTCGGGCGCTCCAGCCGTCCGGCCCGCTCAGGAAGTCGGGCAGCTCGCCCCTCACCACGACACCGGGCGCGCGCTCCATGACGTAGAAGGGCACGCCGATCACGGCGTCGTCGTCGCACACGCCTGCCACGGCGGGCACCCGCACGGAGTCGTCGGTCGCGCGCAGCAGCTCCATGACGCGCGCCTCGCGCACGACGTCGTGCGCCGTCGGCAGCAGAGGGCCACGCGGGGGGCGGCGCAGCACGAGCTCGTCGTCGCCGCGCGAAACGAGGAAGGTGAGGTTGCTGTGCCCCTCGCCGAGCGTGCGGACGTCGAGGTCCCCGGGCCCGGCGAGCAGGCCGCGGGCGCCCAACCACGAGTCGAGGGCCGCGAGGTCGAGGAGGTCGCTCACAGCTGCGACCCTAGCGACCTGACGTCCCGGACCAGGACGTGGTGGGATCGGCGCATGGACCTCACCCCGTCTGCGAAGGCGCAGGAGCTGCGCGCCACCCTCGACGAGTTCATGACGTCGCACGTTTTCACCGCCGAGCCGGTCTACGCCGAGCAGCGCGCGAGGCTCGCCGAGCAGGGCCGCGACCACGATCTCCCGCCCGTCGTCGAGGACCTCAAGCACGCGGCGCGGCACGCCGGGCTCTGGAACCTGTTCCTCCCCGACGAGTCCGGGCTGTCCGTCCTCGACTACGCCGGTCTCGCGGAGACCACCGGATGGTCGCCGGAGATCGCCCCCGAGGCGCTCAACTGCGCGGCGCCGGACACCGGGAACATGGAGGTCCTGCACATCTTCGGGACCGACGCCCAGAAGGAGCGATGGCTCGAGCCGCTGCTCGCCGGCGAGATCCGTTCCGGGTTCGCGATGACCGAGCCCGATGTCGCGAGCAGCGACGCCATGAACATCGCGACGTCGATCGTCCGCGACGGCGACGACTACGTCATCAACGGCCGCAAGTGGTGGACCACCGGCGCCCTGGACCCGCGTTGCCAGATCCTCGTGCTCATGGGGCGGACGGATCCCGACGCCGAGCCCTACCGCCAGCAGTCGATGATCCTCGTGCCCATGGACACCCCCGGGGTCACGGTCGTGCGCGACCTCACGGTGTTCGGCTACCACGACCAGCACGGGCACGGTGAGCTGCTCTTCGAGCAGGTCCGGGTGCCCGCGACGAACATGCTCGCGAGCGAGGGCGACGGCTTCATGATCGCCCAGGTGCGTCTCGGCCCCGGACGGGTCCACCACTGCATGCGTGCGATCGGCATGGCCGAGCGAGCCCTCGACCTGATGATCCGGCGGGCGAGCGAACGGGTCGCGTTCGGCAAGCCGATCGCGGCGCAGGGCGTCTTCCAGGAGCGCGTCGCCGAGTCCCGCATGGCGATCGACCAGGCGCGGCTGCTGGTGCTGCAGGCGGCCTGGCTCATCGACAACCGGGGGATCGCCGACGCCGAGACGCGCCGTCAGGTCGCGGCGATCAAGGTGATCGCCCCGCGCGTCGCCTGCGAGGTCATCGACCGGGCGATCCAGGTGCACGGCGGCGCCGGGGTGAGCTCCGACACCCCGCTGGCCGCAATGTACGCCGGTGCCCGCACGCTGCGCATCGCCGACGGCCCCGACGACGTCCACGTCCGCTCGGTGGCCCGCTCGGTCCTCAAGCCCTACCGCAGCCGCTGACCCGCCGGGGCCAGGACAGCCGCGCCGTCTCACCACGCGCACCGGTCACGACGCGCACTGGTCATGACGCGCGCAGGGCGGCGAGGGCGGCGAGCAGCTCCACCGTCACGCCGCGCAGCGCCAGCCGCAGCCGTGCACGACCGACACCACCACCAGCCCGACACCGACGGCGAGCCGTCGATCGCGGCCGTCGGCGCGGAGCCGTCGTGCCGGTGGGCTGGTGGTGACTGCCTTACGACGAGGGTGCGCGCAGCCGCCGTCCACATGCCCGGCGCCGTCCCCCACACGGCTGTCGGCCGATGCGAGGATGGCGGGGTGGCTCCTCGGTTCCTGACCCTCGCCGATGTGGCGGAGATCCTCAACATCTCCGCATCGCAGACCTACGCCCTCGTGCGCAGCGGCGACCTGCCCGCCATCAAGGTCGGTGGGCGAGGGCAGTGGCGGGTCGAGGCCACCGAGCTCGAGGCCTACATCGCCCGGATGTACACCGAGACAGCCGACTTCGTCCGCACCCACCCCCTCGGCCGCGACGACGACGCCCCGGACGAGCCCCCCACCGTCTGATCGCGCGGGTCAGCGAGTCACGGTGGCGATGGCCGCGAACGGGACGATGGTGGGGGCGCCGGCGCCGGTCGAGATCTCGAGATGGTCCGCGTACGTCGCCGATGCGAGACCGCTCACGATCGTGCCGTCGACCAGCCGCACGGACACCTCGGAACGGTCGCGGCACCAGGCGCGCATCAGCGAGGGCAACGAGCGCGCAGGTCGTGGGCCCTGCGCCAGCACAGCACGACCCAGGCCGCGCACCGCGAGCATCGCACCGAGCGCGACGACGTGCTCCGCCGTCACCGTGCGAACGCCGACCGTTCCGTCCGCGACCAGGACCCAGCCGTCGCCCACCTCGAGCACCCTGCCGACGCAGCGTCCGCCGCCGAGGGTGGTCAGCTCGACCGGGCGTCGTGCCCCGCGCAGCCGGTCGAGCAGGGCGATCGAGGCGCGCTCGATCCGGGTGCGCTCGGGCACCTCGGCGTCGCGCTCGAGGTCGAGGTCGGCCGCCGCGAGAGCCACGAGGTCGGCTTCGAGCGCGGCCACCAGGTCGTCGGGACGGTCCGGCACGTCGGGTCCTCGGTCATTCTGTCGGGACGGACCGACGCGGTCGGTCCTGCGGCCAGGGCGACGACCTCACCAGGTGGAGTCACCGCGGATGACGACGTCGCTGCCGCCGTCGACGAACACGACCTGTCCGCACAGGTGCGTGTTCTCCGGGCTGCCGAGCCAGGCGAGCAGGTACGCCGTCACGATCGGCTGGGCCACGCCGCCCAGCGGCATGGGAACCATCTGCAGCACGGCCTCCCGCGCCTCGGCGGTACCGAGCATCGGCGCCGTCATCGGGGTCTCGATGATCCCGGGCGCGATGGCGTTGAGCGGGATCGAGGCGCCGGCCCACTCGGGCGTCGCGGCGTGCGTGCGGATCCAGAGCGCGAACGCCTTCTTCGTCGAGGCGTAGATCGCGTTGCCCTCCTCGCCCTGCGCGACGACCTCGGCGCGGGCGAGCGCGCCCGCCTCGTCGCCGGCGCGCATGAGCGCGACGAGCTCGTCGTCGACCGGCATGAGGCTGGCCATCGAGGTGACGCCGACGGCCCGAGGCGCGTCGGACGCGGCGAGCAGCGGGCGCAGTCCCTCGAGGGTCGCGACCATGCCGAAGTAGTTGACGCCGACCGTCGCCGGGACCGGAAGTGCGAGGCCCGCGACCGCGAACACGGCGTCCACCCGGCCGCCGGAGCGCCGTCTCGCCTCCGACACGAGGGTCGCTCGGCCCTCGGCCGTGGTGAGGTCGGCATCGACGTCGGCGCCCAGCAGGTCGACTCCGATGACGGTCTCGCCCCGCTGCTCGAGCAGCTCCTTCGTCGCCTTGCCGATGCCTGAGGCGGCTCCGGTGACCACGTTGATGCGCGTCATGTCAGTCCTCCCATATCGGACGTGACCGTCCACGTTCACGCTAGCCCCGAGCCGGGTCGGACTCCTCCCCGAGCCGGCGGGGCTCACCCCGTTGCCGTGTCGCCCGCCTCCCCGGCAGCGCAGGGACCGGACGTCCACACTCCTTCCCCTGTACTTGACACGAGATGCAAGAGAGCGTTGCCATAGGCAAACACAGGCAAACAAACCTTATTGACGTCAGTGTCATGGACGGCTCGGCGACGATCGGGGACGTGCTCACGCACGCGGTCCTGCTGCTGGCCGGCCTCGTCGCGGCCCGAGCCGCCCTGCTGGGCGTCCTTGACCTCGCCGCCCGGCTAGCCGCAGCCACGGGCCGTCGCGTCGCGACGATCGCGGCGGCGCTGCGGCCGCGGCTCGCGCGACGCCTGCTCGCGACCGTCGTCGGGCTGGGAGTCCCCGCCGCCGCGGCGGTGGCGCCCTCGACACCGGCGTCGGCCGCCGCCACGCGACCCGAGGCCGACACGGGAGCGGGACGCGCCGGGCGCGCCGTGGTCGTCCCGGCCCCGCTCCCGGCGGGCCGCGCCGAAATCTACGTCGTGCGCCCGGGCGACACCCTCTGGGACATCGCGCGGCGCCACCTCCCCGCCTCGTCCGCCGCGGCCGACCTCGCCCGGTCCTGGCCGCGGTGGTACTCCGCCAACCGCGCGGCGATCGGTCCGGACCCCTCCCCCCTCCGTCCCGGGATGCGTCTGCGCTCCCCGGAACCTCGCCCGGCAGGGACGCCGGCGCGCGCGCACGCCCGCCCCTCCGCCACACCCGCCGACCGCGGAGCCGTGGCCCGATCCCTGGACCCCGATCGACGGTGACCCATGTCCGACCGCCAGCACGGCGCGCCCACGCCGCTCCTGCGTCCCGCCCACGCCATCACCCGCACGATCCGCACCGGCCGCCCGCCGTGCAGGGCACGCTCGCCCTCGAGTGGCAGCTCCCCGGTGACGTCGACGCCGTCCCGTCCCCGGACCGGGCGCTCCGCCTGGTGTCGCGCACGCCGGCGCTCGACCTCGACACCGACCCGGCCGTGGCGGTCGTCGCCACCTCGCGCGCCGACCTGCCCGACCCGGGGCCCTGGACGGCTCAGCTCGTCCAGGCCGTCCTCGAGGTGCTCGCGCACGAACGCCCGCGCCAGCAGCTCGTGAGGTGGCTGGCCCCGGAGGTCTACGCCGGCCTCGGCGTCCACCTCGCCGCGTCGCCGACGCGACCCGCGGCTGGCGGTGCGCCGAGCGGTCGGGCGCGACGCACCGTGAGCAGCATCCACGTCTCGGAGCCGGCCGAAGGGTCGTCGAGGCGAGCGCCGTGGTGCTCGGCGGCCGCCGCGCCCGTGCCGTCGCCGTACGCCTCGAGGGCTGGGGCGGCCGATGGAGGTGCACCCGCCTAGCGGTGCTGTAGGACGGGAGGCACCACGCTTGCGATCAGCGCTTCTTCTCCTCGCGCTTGCGGGCGGCGCGCTCGGCGCGGCGGCGCTCGGCGCGACTCGCGTCGGCCCCGACCACGGGGACCTCGTCGACGTCCCCGGACGCGTGCACCACACCGGCCTCGCCGTCGACCGTCGGCGCGGTGTACTCGAGGCGCTGCGGTCGCTGCGGACCGAGGCCCTTGGCCGAGATGTGCGGCGCGGACCCGACGGCCACGGGCTCGGCGACCACCGGTGCGGCGGCCTCCTGCGCGGCCTCGCCGAAGGCCGGCGCAGCGGTGGGGGTGAGCTCGATCGCCGGGTTCTGCTCGACCTCGACCTCCACGTTGAACAGGTAGCCGACCGACTCCTCCTTGATGGAGTCCATCATCGCGTTGAACAGGATGTAGCCCTCGCGCTGGTACTCCACGAGGGGGTCCTTCTGCGCCATGGCCCGCAGGCCGATCCCCTCCTGCAGGTAGTCCATCTCGTAAAGGTGCTCGCGCCACTTGCGGTCGAGCACCGAGAGCACGACCCGGCGCTCGAGCTCGCGCATGACGTCGGGGGTGAGGGACTCCTCGCGGTGGTCGTAGGCCTCCTGCGCGTCGGCCTTCAGCTCGCCGACGAGGTACTCCTCGGTGAGTCCGCCGCGGCCGCCGCCCGAGCTCTCCTCGACCTCGTCGATCGAGACGCCCACGGGGTAGATGGTCCTGAGCGCGGTCCACAGCCGCTCGAGGTCCCAGTCCTCGGCGTATCCGTCGGAGGTCTCGGCCTGGACGTAGCCCTCGACGGTGTCGTCGAGGAAGCCGCGCACCTGCTCGTGGAGGTCGGCACCCTCGAGGACCCGACGGCGCTCCTCGTAGATCACGACGCGCTGGCGGTTCATCACCTCGTCGTACTTGAGGACGTTCTTGCGGATCTCGAAGTTCTGCGCCTCGACCTGGGTCTGGGCCGAGCGGATGGCGTTGGACACCATCTTCGCCTCGATCGGGACGTCGTCCGGCACGTTGAACCGGCGCAGGAACGCATCGACGATGTCGGCCTTGAACAGCCGCATGAGGTCGTCCTCGAGCGAGAGGTAGAACCGCGTCTCGCCGGGGTCGCCCTGCCGGCCGGAACGACCGCGCAGCTGGTTGTCGATACGCCGCGACTCGTGCCGCTCGGTGCCCAGTACGTAGAGGCCGCCGAGCGCCGTGACCTCGTTGTGCTCGGCCTCGACGGCCTTCTTGGCCCGCTCGAGAGCGACCGGCCACTCGGCCTCGTACTCCTCGGGGGTGTCGACCGGACTGAGCTCCTTCTGGGCCAGCTCCGCGGCGGCGAGGTACTCGGTGTTGCCGCCGAGCATGATGTCGGTGCCTCGACCGGCCATGTTGGTGGCCACGGTGACGGCGCCCTTGCGACCGGCCTGCGCCACGATCGCGGCCTCGCGGTCATGCTGCTTGGCGTTGAGGACCTCGTGCGGCACGCCGCGCTTGCGCAGCATCGCCGAGAGGTGCTCGGACTTCTCCACGCTCGTCGTGCCGACGAGGACCGGCTGGCCCTTCTCGTGGCGCTCGGCGAGGTCGTCGACGACGGCGCCCAGCTTGGCGTCCTCGGTCCGGTAGACGAGGTCGGGCTCGTCGAGGCGGATCATGTCGCGGTTGGTCGGGATCGGCACGACGCCGAGCTTGTAGATCTGGTCGAACTCGGCGGCCTCGGTCATCGCCGTGCCGGTCATGCCGGACAGCTTGGAGTAGAGGCGGAAGTAGTTCTGGAGGGTGATCGTGGCGAGGGTCTGGTTCTCCTGCTTGATCTCCACCCCCTCCTTGGCCTCGATCGCCTGGTGCATGCCCTCGTTGTAGCGACGGCCGGCGAGGATGCGACCGGTGTGCTCGTCGACGATCAGGACCTCGCCGTTCATGACGACGTAGTCCTTGTCGCGCTTGAACAGCTCCTTGGCGCGCAGCGCGTTGTTGAGGTAGCCGACGAGCGGGGTGTTGACCGACTCGTAGAGGTTGTCGATGCCGAGCCAGTCCTCGACCTTCTCCACGCCGCTCTCGAGGATGCCCACGGTGCGCTTCTTCTCGTCGACCTCGTAGTCGCCGTCGATGCCCTTGTCCTCGTCGCCCTTCTTCAGGCGCGGGACGAGCCGAGCGAACTCGGAGTACCACTTGGTTGCGGCGTCGGCCGGGCCGCTGATGATGAGCGGCGTACGGGCCTCGTCGATGAGGATCGAGTCGGTCTCGTCGACGACGGCGAAGTTGTGACCGCGCTGCACGCGCTCCTCGATCGACCACGCCATGTTGTCGCGGAGGTAGTCGAAGCCGAACTCGTTGTTCGTGCCGTAGGTGATGTCGCTGCCGTAGGCCTCGCGACGCTCGGCCGGCGTCATCTGCGCAAGGATCACGCCGACCGACAGGCCGAGGAAGCGGTGCACCCGGCCCATCCACTCGGAATCACGCTCGGCGAGGTAGTCGTTGACGGTCACGACGTGGACGCCGTCGCCGGCGAGCGCGTTGAGGTAGGCAGGGAGGGTCGCGACGAGGGTCTTGCCCTCACCGGTCTTCATCTCCGCGATGTTGCCGAGGTGCAGGGCGGCGCCACCCATGATCTGGACGTCGTAGTGCCGCTGGCCCAGCGTGCGCTTGGCGGCCTCGCGGACCGTGGCAAAGGCCTCGGGGAGCAGGTCGTCGAGGCTCTCGCCGGCGGCGTAGCGCTCCTTGTACTCGTCGGTCTTCGCGCGCAGCTCGGCGTCGGTGAGGTCGACGAAGTCCTCCTCCAACGCGTTCACCTGGGCGGCGATGGACTCCAGCTTCTTGAGCAGGCGTCCTTCACCGGCGCGGAGGATCTTGTCGAGGAGCGACACCAGGAACGTCCTTGTCAGCGAGTCGGGCTCGGGCACGACGGGGCGGGCGGGAGCCCCCGCCACCGCGAGCATGGTAAC
>DATCCY010000019.1:0-45140 GCA_036510975.1 Candidatus Nanopelagicales bacterium | reverse complement strand
CCCGAAGGAGACCTGGGCGTTCATCACCTGGGTCGCCTACGCCGCCTACCTCCACGCCCGCGCGACGGTCGGCTGGAAGGGTCGCAAGGCCGCGGCGATCGCGCTGATCGCCTTCGGCTGCTTCGTCTTCAACTACGTCGGGGTGAACATCTTCATCACCGGCCTGCACTCCTACGCCGGCGTCTGAGGCGGTCGTGCCCGGTGTCGGTCAGCGGCCCGTGGCGGGCGGACGTACTCTCGTGGTGACGACGAGGAGGTGCGGACGGTGCTGAGGTTCCTGCTCTACGCCGTACCCGTCGTCGTGACCCTCTACGGGCTCATCGACTGCATCCTCATCCCGGGCGCGCTCGCGCGGTCGCTTCCCAAGTGGGTGTGGCTGGTCGTCATCGTGCTCGTGCCGTTCGTCGGGGCGCTGGCCTGGCTCGTCGCGGGTCGCCCGCGGCGCGCCTCGGTGGTGTCCGGCGACTCGCCCGTCGGTCGCGTGGTCAGTCGGCGCTCGAGCGGCCCGGTGGCCCCGGACGACGACCCGACCTTCCTGCGCAAGCTGGCCGACGACGAGTGGAGCCGCAAGATGCGCGACCGTCGTGAGGGGACCACCCCCGACACCGGCGACCGCGGACCCGACGTACCGTGACCGTGTGAGCGACAGCGACACCGCCGGCAGCACGGACCCGTCCGACGGCACCGCCGCGCCCCTCGAGGCGCGCGACCCGTCCGACAGCACCCCCGCACCCCTCGAGACGCGCGACCCGTCCGAGCGCACCGTCGCGTCGGGCATCGACGCTCCTGCGGCGGGCGACGGCTCGATCGCTCGGCAGCACCCGGTGTTCGTCTACACGATGCTGCGCATCGCGGTGCTGGTCGCGGTCGGCGCGCTGCTCTACCTCGTCGGCGTGCGCGGGGTCTGGCTCATCCTGTTCGCGTTCCTGGTGTCGGGCCTGATCTCGGCCTTCGCGCTGAGGAGCCCGCGCGAAGGTGCCGTTCTCGGCTTCACGAGCGCCTACCAGGGCATCAACGCCCGAATCGACGCCTCCACCCGAGCCGAGGACGACGACCTCGACGAGCACGACGACCTCGGCGAGCCTCCGGTCGCTCGCGGGTAGAGGTCGGCCGACCGGCTACCTCATGAAGGCAGCGGTCACGAGCCCGATGCTCAGGGCCACGGAGTATCCGAGGAGCAGCCTGCCGGTGCCTGCGAGCACGGGTACGAGGTCGCGGCCGACGGCCCCCGCGCGGACCACCCGGACGGGAGCCACGGCGAGCGGGAGTGCGAGCAGGCCGGTGAGCGCCCAGGGCAGGTCGGGGATCGCGATCGCGACCGCCGCCACGAACGGAGCTGCGACGGCGAGCAGGTAGGCCACGCGCGTGCCGTGGTCGCCGAGCCGCACCGCGAGCGTGTGCTTGCCCGCGACGGTGTCGGTCGGGATGTCGCGCAGGTTGTTGGCCAGCAGGATCGCCACCGAGAGCGCGCCGCACGCGATGCCGCCCGCCACCGAGAGCCAGGTGATCTCGAGGGTCTGCACGTACGTCGAGCCCGCGACGGCGACGAGGCCGAAGAAGACGAACACGAACAGCTCGCCGAGCCCCGCGTAGCCGTACGGGCGCGGGCCGCCGGTGTAGAACCACGCGGCCACGATGGCGGCGAGGCCCACCAGCAGCAGCCACCAAGCGTGCGTGATGAGCACGAGCGCGAGGCCGGCGAGCGCGGCGACGCCGAAGGAGGCGAACGCCGCGAGCAGGACCTGCCGCGCGGGCGCCAGGCCCTGCCCGACGAGCCGCACGGGACCGACCCGCGCGTCGTCGGTCCCGCGGATGCCGTCGCTGTAGTCGTTCGCGTAGTTCACGCCGACCTGCAGGGCGAGGGCCACGACCAGCGCGAGGAGCGCGCGCAGCGCCAGGTCGGCGTAGGTGAGCGAGACGTGGTGGGCGAACAGGTCGAGGACCGGCGCCGTCGGCGCCTGCTCGGAGAACAGGCCGGACTGCGCGGCCGCGTCGGCACCGACTTGGGCGAGCGGTGACCAGGCGAACCAGCCGCCGGCCCCCAGCCCGAGGCGCAGGACGGGCACGAGGGAGTAGAACCCCGCCGCCGTGCCGACGAGCACCGGCGCGATCGCCGCGGGCAGCGTCCGGGGCCGCGCCCCCTGCCACCACTGCCCCGGAGTCGCCACGACCCGCGAGTCTGCCACCTCGCGCCCCACGGGCAGCGCAGGGCAGGGCAGTGCGGGGCCGGGGCTAGGGGTGGGGGCGGCGCAGGGACTCGCGGTCGGGCTTGCCGTTGGGGAGGTGCGGGATGGCGTCGAGGCGGACCCAGGTCCGGGGTACGGCGGCGCGCCCGAGCCGGTCGGTCACGAGCGCGGCGAGGCCGTCGTCGGACGGCGTGCCGGCCGAGGGGACGACGTACGCCGTGAGCCGGGAGCCCCAGGTCTCGTCGGGCGCGGCCAGGACGCACGCGTCGGCCGACACCGACACGAGCAGGTCTTCGACCGACGAGACGGCGACGTTCACGCCGCCGACCTGCACGACGTCGTCGAGCCGACCGAGCACCTCGACGAGTCCGTCGACCACGCGACCGACGTCGCCGGTGAGGAGCGCACCGTCGACGAACACCGCCCGGGTGAGCTCGTCGTCACCGAGGTAGCCGCGCGCCAGCGTCGGGCCGCTCAGCGCGAGCCGGCCCACCCCGTCCGCGTCCGGCTCGAGGACCCGGACGCCGACCCCGTCGAGCGGGACGCCGTCGTAGACCATCCCGCCGCTCGTCTCGGTCATGCCGTACGTCGTGACCGCCGCCACGTGGTGCTCGCGCAGCCGCGCCAGCAGCAACGCCGGCGTGCGCGCACCGCCGAGCAGCACCGCTTCGTAGGCCCGCAGCGCGGCGAGCCCGGCGTCGTCGTCGAGCAGGCGCGCCGCCTGCGCGGGCACGATCGAGGTGTACGCCGGCAGCGACGGGTCCAGCCGCCAGGTGAGGTCGGCGAACTCCTGCGGGTCGAAGCGCCCGGCCCCGCCGACCGAGGACAGCACCAGCGGCTCGACCTGCGCCAGGAGCGACCGGACGAGCACCTGCACCCCTCCGACGCCGGTCACCGGCAGTGACAGCAGCCACGCACCGGGACCGCCGAGCCGGGCGTACGCCGCCCTGGCGGAGGCCAGCAGCGCCGCGCCGGGGAGCAGCACGCCGCGCGGCCGTCCGGTCGACCCGCTCGTCGAGAGCACCATCGCGATGTCCGCCGCGACGGTCCGCCGGCCCGAGCCCGAGCCCGAACGCTCGTCCGCCGACCGCCCGTCCCCGGGGTCCAGCGACGGCACCGGTGCACCGTGGCCTGCGGGAGGCGCGGGTCCGAGGACCGCGGCGCGGGTGCGGAGAGCGGCGAGGTCGTCGCCGGCAGGAGCGACGCCGAGGGCCGGGCCGACGCCGGCGAGCGCGTCCGGCAGCGCGGCGAGCAGCGCGGCGACGCCGTCGGGACCGGGGACGACCTCGAGGAGCCGCACCTGCCGTCCGGAGCCCGAGTCCCCGCCATGCTCCCTCACGTCGAGCAGCCTAGGGTGATCGGTGTTCGCGCCCGGACCGCACGGGCGCCGGGCACCCGCCTCCGCGCCGACCGCTCGTGAAGGACACCGATGGACTCCCGCACCCGCTACCCGCTTCCGCCAGTCGTCGCTCAGGACTCGCCGGCGTTCACGGATCCGTCGTACTCCAGCATCACGCCCGGGGCGGCCTGGGAGCAGCGCGGCGACTACACCGACATCCGGTACGAGGTGTCGACGGGCGACGACCGCGGGATCGCCAAGCTCACCATCAACCGACCGCACGTGCGCAACGCCTTCCGGCCGCAGACCCTCTTCGAGCTCATGCACGCATTCAACGAGGCCCGCGATGACGACGAGGTCGGCGTCATCGTCCTCACCGGCCAGGGCGACTGGGCGTTCTGCAGCGGCGGCGACGTCGGCGTCCGCGGCGATGACGGCTACCTCGGCGACGACGCCGTGGCCGCGAAGGGGATCGGCCGGCTCAACGTCCTCGACCTGCAGGTGCAGATCCGGCGTACGCCGAAGCCGGTGATCGCGATGGTCGCGGGCTACGCCATCGGGGGCGGCCACGTGCTGCACGTGGTCTGCGACCTCACGCTGGCCGCCGACAACGCCCGCTTCGGGCAGACCGGCCCGAAGGTCGGCTCGTTCGACGGCGGCTACGGCAGCGGGCTGCTCGCGCGTCACATCGGCCAGAAGCGGGCGCGCGAGATCTGGTTCCTGTGCCGGCAGTACGGCGCCGAGCAGGCCTACGACTGGGGCCTGGCCAACGCGTGCGTCCCGCTCGCGGATCTCGAGATCGAGACGGTGCGCTGGGCCAAGGAGATGCTCGAGCTCTCGCCGCTGGCGCTGCGGATGCTCAAGGCCTCGCACAACGCGGCCGACGACGGCCTCGCCGGCGTCCAGCAGCTCGCGGGCGATGCGACCCTGCTGTTCTACCTCTCCGAGGAGGGCCAGGAGGGCCGCGACGCCTACCAGGAGCGTCGCCGTCCCGACTTCGGCAAGTTCCCCCGTCGCCCATGACCCGCCGGCCCGACCCGCGAGTACCTGGCCCAACTGTCGTTCGGCATGAGTCCTCAGCGACGGTTGCGCCAGGTACTCGCGGCCCGTCCGTGTTTCGACGGCTGCGCTCACTGTGGTGCGCGTTCGTGTCGGGACTCGGATGACGGCCGGTGCGGTGAGCGTCGACCTCGCGGTGCCGTTCGCGCTGCCGCTCTCGCGGCGCTTCCGCGGCACCGAGCTGCGCGAGGGGGTGCTGCTGCGCGTCGGCGACGGGTGGGGCGAGTGGGCCCCGTTCCCCGAGTACGACGACGCCACGGCGGCCCGGTGGCTCGAAGGCGCCCTCGAGGCCGCCCGCGGCGACTGGCCCGACACCTACCGCGACAGCGTCGAGGTCAACGCGATCGTGCCCGCCCTCGGTCCGGAGGAGGTCGCGCGTCTCGTCGTCGACGCCGTGACCCTCGACGGCTGCACCACGGTCAAGGTCAAGGTCGCGGAACGGGGCCAGTCCTTCGACGACGACGTCGCGCGGCTCGCCTCCGTGCGCGCCGCCCTCGACGACTGCGGCGCACCGGCACCGGTCGGACGGATCCGGGTCGACGTCAACGGCGCGTGGACCGTCGACGACGCCGTCGAGCGGCTGCCCGTCCTCGACGACATCGCCGAGGGCCTCGAGTACGCCGAGCAGCCGTCCGCCACCCTCGAGGAGATGGCGTCGCTGCGCGACCAGACCCGCGTGCGCCTCGCGGTGGACGAAGGCGTGCGCCTCGCCGCCGGCGGCAGCGGCGACCCCGGCGACCCCGGCCACGCCGAGCTCGCGGAACGGGTCCGCGCGGCCGGCGACGTCCTCGTCCTCAAGGCCACGCCGATGGGCGGTGTACGCCGGTCGCTGGCCGTGGCCGACGCCGTGGGGCTCCCGGTCACGGTCAGCGGCGCGCTCGACTCGACCGTCGGGCTCTCGGCCGGTCTCGCCCTCGCCGCCGCGCTGCCGGACCCGCCGTACGCCTGCGGCTTCGGCACGGGTCGCCTGCTCGGCGCCGACCTCAGCCGCACGACGGCGCTGCCCCGGGACGGCAGACTGTCCGTCGTGCGCCACGCCCCCGACCCCGCGCGCCTCGCCGAGGCGCGGGCCCGGCTCGACGACGCGCGCGCGCAGTGGTGGCTCGACCGGCTGGCCCGGTGCCTCGACGTCCTGGGAGACCAGCAGTGAACCCCTCCACCGCGATGGCCCGCGTGCTCGTCGACGAGCTCGTCGCCAACGGCGTCACCGAGGTGGTCCTCTCGCCGGGCAGCCGCAGCGCGGCCCTCGCCCTCGCGCTCGCCGAGGCCGACGCGGTCGGCGACCTGCGGCTCCACGTCCGCATCGACGAGCGCAGCGCCGGGTTCCTCGCCCTCGGTCTCGCGAAGGTCGGGCGCGAGCCGGTGGCGGTCGTGGTGACCAGCGGCACCGCGGTGGCCAACCTGGCGCCGGCGCTCGTCGAGGCGTCGTACTCGGGCGTCCCGGTCCTGGTCATCACGGCCGACCGACCGGCGGAGCTGCGCGACACCGGAGCGAGTCAGACGATCGACCAGGCGGGCTTCTTCGGACGGACCGTGCGCTGGTCGCACGACGTCGCGGTCGCCGAGGCGCGCGTGGGCCAGGTGCGCTACTGGCGGTCGGTGGTCGCTCGTGCGGTCGCGGTCGCCACCGAGGTCGCCGACCAGGGCCCGGTGCACCTCAACGTCGCCTTCCGCGAGCCCCTGGTCCCCGACGGCGACGAGGCGTGGGTCGAGCCGCTGGGTCTCGCGCCGGTCGGCAGCGAGCCGGACGAGCGCATCCCGGTGGCCGCGGACGCCCGGCTCGGCATGGCCGCGGCGCAGCCGCTCGACGAGATCCTCGCCCTGCTCGCGGGACCCGACACCGACCTCGATCACCTCGTGCCCACGCGCGGCGTGGTGGTGGTCGGCGACGTGTCGGACGTCGAGACGAGCGACGCCGCGATCGCCCTCGCGGAGGCCTGCGGCTGGCCTCTGCTGAGCGAGCCCAGCGGCAACGCCCGCGCCGGCGACACGGCCCTGGCCCACGGACCGCTGCTCCTCGCCGACGACGCGTTCGCCGCCGCGCACGCCCCTGAGATCGTCGTGTGCGTGGGCACACCCGGTCTGTCGCGGTCCGTGCTGGCGATGGTCCGCGAGGCGCCGCTGGTCGTCGTGGCCGACGACCGCGACGCGGTGCGCCGCCCCGACCCCACCCGCAACGCCACCGTCTTCGTCTCCGTCGTCCCCGAGCCGCCCGCGGTCTACGACGACTACGACGACGCGTGGCTCGACTCCTGGCTCGCGGCCGACGCCCGCGCGGCCGCCGCCGTGTCCAAGCGCCTCGACGACGCGGCCGGCCTCACCGGGCCGGACGTCGCGCGCACCCTGTGGGACGTCCTGGACTCCAGCGCCCTGCTGCTGGTGGCGTCCTCCTGGCCGGTGCGCCACCTCGAGTCGTTCGCCCGGGTCCGGGAGAGCGAGGACGCGCCGTACGTCGTCGGCAACCGCGGGACCGCGGGGATCGACGGTCTCGTCTCGACCGCCTGGGGTGCTGGGCTCGCCCACCAGTCCACCCGCACGGCGGTGAGCGTCGACGAGGACGGCGGCGCCGAGGTCATCACCGTCACGGGCGGCACGGCCTACGCGCTGCTCGGCGACCTCGCGTTCCTTCACGACCACAACGGACTGGTCGTGGGTGACGACGAGCCGCGCCCGGACCTCGTGATCGTCGTCGTCGACAACGACGGCGGCGGCATCTTCGGCCAGCTCGAGCAGGCCGGGGCCGAGCACTTCGAGCGGGTGTTCGGCACGCCGCTCGGCCTCGACCTCGCCGCGGTGGCGAGGGCCGTCGCGGTCGACGACGTCACCGTCGTCAGCGACGTGACCGCTCTCGTGGCCGCGATCGACGAGGCGACGGCGAAGGGCAGCGTGCGCGTCGTGATCGCGAAGGTGGGCGACCGCGACGCGGAGGCCGCGCTGCTGCGCGACGTCCAGTCCGACGTCTCCGCAGCCCTCCGCGACCTCGAGTCCGAGGACGACCCCGACGCCGACACCTGAGCCGTCTGCGTGCGAGATCCTGGTCCAACTGTCGTCACGGAGGCCCCGCTGGCGACAGTTGGACCAGGTACTCGGACAGGGACCCCGGACCCAGGCGCGGGGGTTCAGGGTCTGGTGAGCGGGCGGACCCAGGTGTCCTGCACCGTCCGCACGGCCATGCCGGCTCGCTCGTAGACCCGGGTCGCACCGGTGAGGCTCTGCGCCTCGACCTCGAGCGTCACCGTGGTCGTGCCCGTCGCGGCGAAGCCGGCGAACGCGTGCGTGAGCAGTCCGCCGGCGAGCCCGCGTCGACGCCCGCGACGCAGCACGCCGAGGACCCAGACGTAGCCGTCGTCGGTACGGTCGCGGCAGAAGATCGCGCCGACGGGCCCCTCGGAGTCGGTCGCGAGGGCCGAGACGTCGAGGCGGGCGTCGGGACCGGCGAGGAGGTGGCCGATCATGTCCGGCGTGAAGGGCAGGTCGCCCTGGTGGTCCAGGAAGGCCTCCATGAACACGGCGCTCACGGCAGCGGCGTCGCCGGGCCCGTCGAGCGGGCGCACCTCGATCCCCTCGGGCCACGGCGCCGGCGTCAGGTCGCGACCGGCCAGGTCGATCGCCATCTCGTAGGCGTTGCGGTCGACCCGGAACCCAAGGTCGGTGAGCACCCGAGCCATGCGTACGTCGTCTCGCAGCGTGTCGGTCACGAGGGCCGTCTCCGCCGCGACCGGCAGGTGCGCCACGCTCGCCTGCGCGTAGCGCTCACCCGCCACCACGAGCAGGGAGAGGACCTCGGCGTACGACGCGTCATCGAGGTCCGGCTCGGCGTGGGCCATGACGTAGATCTCGGAGAACGGCTCCACCGCGAACAGCACCGCGTAGCCGACCAGGACGCCGTCACGCGTCACGACGGGGAACGCGTTCTCGGTGTCACGACCCGGGGCCGCCCGCATGCTGCGCATCGTCTCGACGGTCATCGGGTGCGGCCGCCCGGTGATCGCACCGATCCGTCGACGGGACAGGTCGACCATGGCCTCGACGTCGCCGTCGACGGCCGGACGCAGCAGAAGCTCGCTCACGAGCCCAGGCTGCCAGAGCGAGCAGGTGGATCGCCCCGAGTTGCCGGCGGCGCAGTCAGCTGAGGGCGTCGCGCATCGCGACGAGCTTGGCCTGGGACTCGGCGAGCTCGGCGTCGGCGTCCGAGCCGGAGACCAGGCCGCAGCCGGCGTAGAGGCGCAGGGTGTCGTCGGCCTCGACCGAGGCGCAGCGCAGCGCGATGCCGAACTCGCCGTCTCCGTGGGCGTCGACCCAGCCGACCGGACCGGCGTAGCGGCCGCGGTCCATGCCCTCGAGCTCACGGATCACCGCGAACGCGCGCTCTGTCGGGGTGCCGCACACCGCGGCGGTGGGGTGCAGCGACGCCGCGAGCGCCAGCACGGGGGCGCCGTCGGCGAGGACCCCGGACACGTCGGTGGCGAGGTGCTGGACGTTGGCGAGGCGCAGCAGGCGCGGCGTCGAGGGCACGTCGAGGTCCGTGCAGTGCGCCGCGAGGGCGAGGGCCACGGACTGCACCGCGTACTCGTGCTCGGCGTGGTCCTTGGCCGAGTCGAGCAGCGCGGAGGCGAGGGAGGCGTCGTTGGTGGCGTCCGACGACCGGCGCATCGTGCCGGCGAGCACGCGCGAGGTGACGGTGTCGCCGATGCGGCGCACCAGCATCTCCGGCGTCGCGCCCAACAGCCCGTCGACCGAGAAGGTCCAGCACGACGGGTAGCGCGCGGCCAGGTGGCCCAGCAGGTAGCGGGTGTCGACGGGGACGTCGGTGGTGACGACGACGTCGCGCGCGAGCACGACCTTGTCCAGCTCGCCGTCGTCGATACGCCGGACCGCCTCGGTCACCGCGGCCTGCCAGTCGGTGACCGACAGCGACCCCTCGGAGTAGGCGACGCCGCGAGGCGCCTCGGGCAGCACGGTCGGGTGCCCGAGCGCGGCGACCGACTCGTCGACGGCGTGCCGCGCCTCGCGCGGTGAGCGGGCCACGACCGTGAGCCAGGTGACTCCGTCACGACGACCGACGACGACCGAGGGCACCACAGCGACCGACGTGCCGGGCTGCGGGTCGAAGGCGAACGACGCGAAGGCGACCGGACCGGTGCCCGGCAGTCTGACCTCGTCGACGATGTCGGCGTCCGACAGCCACCGGGCCCACCACCGCTGGGCGCGGGAGAACCGTTCGGCGCCGCTGAACTCGGCGCGTGCGGCCTCGCCCCAGCCGACCAGGCCGGTGTCCTCGCCGTCGGCGTCCGTGGTCACCCAGGCGGTCGACGCGATGCCGCGGGGGAGCAGGGAGAGCAGCGGCCGGTCGGCCAGCTGGTCGGGGAGCACGACCGTGCGGACCGTCGCCGGAGGCGCGGGCGCGGCGACGGGCGCTGTGGACACCGGCCCAGGCTAGGGGCAGCGGATCGACTCGGCAGCCCGACGAGGGCGCGACGTGGCGAACGTCTCGCCTGCCGCTCCGCCGGCGAGAGCCGGCCGGCCGCGCTCCCCGGGGTGGCGTGGTCCGCCTCGCGCCGGGCCGGTCGACGCCGTACCGGTGCCCGGCACCCCGGACGGGGAGGTAGGGTAGGCCCGCCTTCGTGAAGGTTTTCACAAGCGCACGCGCGCCCCGTCCGACCCACGAGGATCATCCAGCCGTGACCACGACTCAGCAGCCGGCGTACGACGCCGACGTCATCGTCGTCGGCGCCGGCCCGGCCGGCTCCGCGACGGCGTTCCACCTCGCCCAGCGCGGCCTCGACGTCCTCGTCCTGGAGAAGACCGCGTTCCCCCGCGAGAAGGTGTGCGGCGACGGCCTCACGCCGCGCGCTGTGAAGCAGCTCATCGAGATGGGCATCGACACCAGCCCCGCCAACGGCTGGGCGCACAACGTCGGGCTGCGCATCATCGGTGGCGGCCACCGCCTCGAGATGCGCTGGCCGGACCTCGCGACGTTCCCGGACTACGGCCTGACCCGCACCCGCAAGGACTTCGACGAGATCCTCGCCCGGCAGTCCGAGAAGGCGGGGGCGCGGCTGCTGGAGCGCACCAGCGTCACCGGCCCGGTCCGGGACGACCGCACCGGCCGGATCGTGGGGGTCACCGCCCGCACGACCGACGCCGACGGCACCAGGCACGGCGAGGTCACCTACCGCGCGCCGATCGTCGTCGCGGCCGACGGCAACTCGAGCCGGCTGTCCGTCGCCGCGGGTCGCGAGCGCCTCGAGAACCGACCGATGGGCGTCGCGGTGCGCACCTACTACCGCAGCGAGGCCTACACCCACGACGAGTGGCTCGAGAGCCACCTCGAGCTCTGGGACGGCGACAAGCTGCTGCCCGGCTACGGCTGGATCTTCGGCCTCGGCGACGGCACGGTGAACGTCGGCCTCGGCATCCTCGACTCGAGCCCGGCCTTCGGGAAGGTCGACTACAAGGCGCTCATGCAGCGATGGGTCGACCGCGCCGACGCCTCCTACGGCTTCTCCGAGGAGACCCGGGTCGAGCCGATCCGCGGCGCCGCGCTCCCCATGGCGTTCAACCGCAAGCCGTCCTACGCCGACGGACTGCTGCTGGTCGGCGACTCGGCCGGCATGGTCAACCCGTTCAACGGCGAGGGCATCGCCTACGCCATGGAGTCCGGCCAGCTCGCCGCCGAGGTCATGGCGCAGGCGCTGCGGCGCCCCACCGCCTACTCCCGCGAGAAGGCCCTGGCCGACTACCCACGCCTGCTCAAGCAGGAGTACGGCGGCTACTTCACGATGGGCCGCGTCTTCGTGAAGCTCATCGGCAACCCCGAGATCATGCGGCTCTGCACGCAGAAGGGCCTCTCCCGGCCCATGCTCATGAAGCTGACCATGACGACGCTGTCGAACCTGCGCGACCCTCGTGGTGGCGACTGGAGCGACCGCGTCGTCAACGCCCTGGCCAAGGTGGCGCCAGCCGCCTGACGCACGTGTCGAGAACCACCCGCACCACGCCGCCTCGACGATCCGTTCCCGACTAGGATCGCCGCGGTCGAACCGAAGGAGAGGGCACCACATGGGCCAGGTCTACCTGCCGATCCTCGTGCTCGGCATCCTCGGGCTCGCCTTCGGCGCGTTCGGTGTCTTCGGTACCTACCTGATCGGTCCCCACCGGTACAACCGGGCCAAGCTCGACGCCTACGAGTGCGGGATCGACCCGACCCCGCAGCCGATGGGCGGCGGCAAGTTCCCGATCAAGTACTACCTGACCGCGATGCTCTTCATCGTCTTCGACATCGAGATCGTGTTCCTCTACCCGTTCGCGGTCGCCTTCGACCAGCTGCGGCTCTTCGGTCTCATCGAGATGGCGCTGTTCATCGTCACCGTGCTCGTGGTCTACGGCTATGTCTGGCGCCGCGGCGGTCTCGAATGGGACTGAGCACCACGTCCGTCGCGCGGACCGGCGTCGTAGACCGACTGGAGGGCTAGACCCATGGGAATCGAGGAAGCCCTTCCCGAGGGCATCTTCCTGACGACCGTCGAGAAGGCGGCCGGCCTCGCCCGGTCGCACTCGATGTGGCCGGCGACCTTCGGTCTGGCCTGCTGCTCGATCGAGATGATGTCGACCGGTGCCGGTCGCTTCGACCTCGCGCGCTTCGGCATGGAGGTCTTCCGGCCGTCGCCGCGCCAGGCCGACCTGATGATCGTCGCCGGCCGGCTGAGCCAGAAGATGGCGCCGGTGCTGCGCCAGATCTACGACCAGATGCCCGAGCCCAAGTGGGTCCTCGCCATGGGCGTCTGCGCCTCGAGCGGCGGCATGTTCAACAACTACGCGATCGTCCAGGGCGTCGACCACATCGTCCCGGTCGACATCTACCTGCCCGGCTGTCCGCCGCGGCCGGAGATGCTCATCGACGCGATCCTCAAGCTCCACGAGCAGGTCGAGGCGACCAAGCTCGGTGCCCACCGCCAGAAGGAGATCACCGAGCTCGAGGAGGCCGCGCTCGTGGCCGAGCCGACCTCCGCGATGAAGGGCCTGCTGCGGTGACCGACACCCCCGACGCCGTGGGCGCCGCGGCCGACGTCGTGCCCGCCGGTGCGCCGACCCTGCCCGTCGTCGACGTCCGCAGCGGCATGTTCGGCAGCTCCGGCTCCGGAGACACGTCCGGCTACGGCGGTCTCGTGCGCACCATCGAGATGCCCGCACCGACGGCGCGCCCGTTCGGCGGCTGGTTCGACGAGGCGGCCGACGAGCTGGACCTCGCCCTGCAGGAGGACGGACTCTCCCTCGACCGCGCGGTCGAGGCCGTTGTCGTCGACCGAGGCGAGATCACCTTCCACGTCCGACCGGAGCACCTGCTGGCCTTCGTGCAGCGCCTGCGCGACGAGTCGGCGCTGCGCTTCGAGATCTGCACCGGCGTCTCCGGCGTCCACTACCCGAACCAGACCGGTCGCGAGCTGCACGCCGTCTGGCACTTCCTGTCGATCACGCACAACCGCCGGGTGCGGGTCGAGGTCTCGGTGCCGGTCTCGCACCCGCACGTGCCGAGCATCGTGTCGGTCTACCCGGCCGACGATTGGCACGAGCGCGAGACCTTCGACATGTTCGGCATCGTCTTCGACGACCACCCCGGCCTGACCCGCATCCTCATGCCGGACGACTGGGTCGGCTTCCCCCAGCGCAAGGACTACCCGCTGGGCGGCATCCCCGTCGAGTACAAGGGCGCCACCATCCCCCCGCCCGACGAGCGGAGGTCGTACTCCTCATGAACGACGTCACCTACGAGGCAGCCTTCGACGACGGCGGGTCCGCCACGACCGAGCCGCCCCTCACCGACGCCTACTCCGGCTCGTACGACACCACCGAGGGTCGCGTCTACACCGTCACGGGCGGTGACTGGGACACCGTGCTCGCCGCAGCCGCGGGGGAGAAGGAACGCGTCGTCGTCAACATGGGCCCGCAGCACCCGTCGACCCACGGCGTGCTCCGGCTCATCCTCGAGATGCAGGGCGAGACCATCACCGAGGCACGCTGCGGCATCGGCTACCTCCACACCGGCATCGAGAAGAACCTCGAGTACCGCACGTGGACCCAGGCCGTCGCCTACGTCACGCGCATGGACTACCTCGCGCCGATCGCCAACGAGGCCGCGTACTGCCTCGGCGTCGAGAGGCTGCTCGGCATCGTCGACGACGTCCCGCCGCGGGCCCAGCTCATGCGGATCATCACCCTCGAGCTCAACCGCATCTCCTCGCACCTCGTGGCGCTCGCCACCGGCGGCATGGAGATGGGCGCCCTCACGGCCATGACGAACGGTTTCCGCGACCGTGAGCTCGTCCTCGACATGCTCGAGATGATCACGGGCCTGCGCATGAACCACGCCTACATCCGCCCCGGCGGCGTCGCGCAGGACATGCCCGAGGGCGGCGTCGAGAAGATCCGCGCCGTGCTCAAGCAGCTGCCGGCCCAGCTCGACGGCGTACCCACGCTGCTCGTCGACAACGGCATCTGGAAGGACCGCACGGCGGGCATCGGCTACCTCGACCTCGCGGGCTGCATGGCGCTGGGCATCACCGGTCCGGTGCTGCGCTCGGCCGGCCTGCCGCACGACCTGCGCAAGTCCCAGCCGTACTTCGGCTACGAGAAGTTCGAGTTCGACGTCCCGACCACCGACACCTGCGACGTCTACGGCCGATTCCTCGTTCGCCTCGAGGAGATCAACCAGTCGATGCGGATCCTCGACCAGGCGCTCGACATGCTCGAGCCCGGCCCGGTCATGGTCGCCGACAAGAAGATCGCGTGGCCCTCGCAGCTGTCCATCGGCAGCGACGGACAGGGAAACTCCCTCGAGCACATCCGCCACATCATGGGCGAGTCGATGGAGGCGCTGATCCACCACTTCAAGCTGGTGACGGAGGGCTTCCACGTCCCGACCGGTCAGGTCTACGCCGCGATCGAGGCGCCGCGCGGCGAGGTGGGCGTGCACATCGTGAGCGACGGCGGCACCCGTCCCTACCGCGTGCACTTCCGCGACCCGTCGTTCAACAACCTGCAGGCCACCGCGGCGATGTGCGAGGGCGGCCAGGTCGCCGACGTCGTCGGCGCCATCGCGTCCATCGACCCGGTACTCGGCGGCGTGGACCGCTAGGTCCCCGATGCCACACGACACGACGAGTGAGAGAGACGACATGGCGCTGACGGAGCAGACCCGCGCCGACGCGGTGGAGCTCGCGGGTCGCTACCCGCAGAGCCGCTCGGCGCTGCTGCCGATGCTGCACCTCGTCCAGTCCGCCGAGGGCACGGTGACCCCGGACGGCATCGCCCTGTGCGCCGACGTCCTCGACCTCACGACGGCCGAGGTGGCTGCGGTCGCGACGTTCTACACGATGTACAAGCGCCACAAGGTCGGTCGCTACCACGTGGGCGTGTGCACCAACACGATGTGCGCGGTCCTCGGCGGCGACGCGATCTGGGCCGCTCTGTCCGAGCGCCTCGGCGTCGGCCACGACGAGGTCACCGCCGACGGCTCGGTCTCCCTCGAGCGCATCGAGTGCCAGGCCGCGTGCACGCACGCGCCCGTGATGACGGCCAACTGGGAGTTCCTCGACGACATGGACGTCCCGCGGGCCCTCGAGGTCGTCGAGCGGCTCACCGCCGGCGAGGAGGTCTTCTCCACGCGTGGTCCGCGGATCGGCACGTTCGAGGAGATCGAGCGCACGCTGGCCGGCTTCGAGGACGGCCTGGCCGGCTACGGCGGCAAGGACACCCGCATGCTCGCCGGCCTCTCCTACGCCCGCGAGCACGGCATGACCGCCCCCGAGCCGCCGGCGCAGTCACCGTTGGCTGCCGCGAAGTCGGAGGGCTGACCCGTGCCGCTGACCCCGATCCTCACCGCCCACTGGGACGAGGATGACTCGCACACCATCGAGGGCTACCGCCGCCACGGCGGCTACGACATGGTCCCCGTCACCTTCGGCGTCCACCCCGACGACGTCATCGCCTACGTCAAGGAGTCGGGCCTGCGCGGTCGCGGCGGCGCCGGCTTCCCCACCGGCATGAAGTGGGGCTTCGTCCCGCAGAACACCGGCCGGCCCAACTACCTCGTGGTCAACGCCGACGAGTCCGAGCCGGGTGCCTGCAAGGACATCCCCCTCATGCTGGCCAACCCGCACTCGCTGGTCGAGGGCTGCATCCACGCGGCCTACGCCATCCGCGCGCACCACGCCTTCATCTACATCCGAGGCGAGGTCCCGCACGCGGTCCGTCGGGTCACCGCGGCCGTCCGCGAGGCCTACGCCGCCGGGTTCCTCGGCACGGACATCCTCGGCTCGGGCTACGACCTCGAGATCGTGGTGCACTCCGGTGCCGGCGCCTACATCTGTGGCGAGGAGACGGCGCTGCTCGACTCCCTCGAGGGCCGTCGTGGTCAGCCGCGCCTCAAGCCGCCGTTCCCCGCGGTCGCGGGTCTCTACGGCGGGCCCACGGTCATCAACAACGTCGAGACCATCGCCAACCTGCCGACCATCGTGCGCAACGGGCCCGAGTGGTTCAAGCAGTTCGGCACCGAAAAGTCGCCGGGCTTCAAGCTGTTCGCGGTCTCGGGGCACGTCGAGCGTCCGGGCATCTACGAGGCGCCGCTCGGAACCACGATGCGCGAGCTCCTCGAGTACGCCGGTGGTGTGCGCGCCGGCCACGAGCTGAAGTTCTGGGTGCCGGGTGGTTCGAGCGTGCCGATGCTCATGCCCGAGCACCTCGACGTGCCCCTCACCTACGAGGACATGGCCGGGGCCGGCACGATGCTCGGCACCGGCAGCCCGATGGTCTTCGACGAGACGACCAGCGTCGTGCGAGCGATCAGCCGCTGGATGCACTTCTACAAGCACGAGAGCTGCGGCAAGTGCACCCCGTGCCGCGAGGGCACGTTCTGGCTCGAGCAGTTGCTCGAGCGCTTCGAGCACGGCATCGCGATCGAGGCCGACATCGAGACCGTCGACGAGCTCTGCAAGCAGATCGCCGGCCGCTCGTTCTGCGCGCTGGGCGACGCGGCGGCCACGCCGTACGCGCCCGCACTGAAGTACTTCCGCGACGAGTTCGTCGCGGGAACCCACACCCCGGCGGCCGAGCTCTTCGACCCGGTCGCCTCCACCGTGTTCGCGGGGGCCGCAGCGCGATGACCGTCACCTCGTCGGGGTCCGCCTCCCAGGGCAGCCAGACCCCCGCCACCCAGCCCACCGACGGCATCACGATGTCCGTCGACGGCGTGGACATCACGGTGCCCAAGGGCACCCTCGTGATCCGGGCCGCCGAGCAGCTCGGCGTCGCCGTCCCGCGCTTCTGCGACCACCCGCTCCTCGAGCCGGTAGCGGCCTGCCGCATGTGCCTGGTCGAGATCGAGGGCCAGCCCAAGCCGCAGCCGGCGTGCGCGGTGACGGTCGTCGAGGGCATGAAGGTGAAGACGCAGGTCACGTCCGAGGTCGCCGAGAAGGCACAGCAGGGCGTGATGGAGTTCCTCCTCATCAACCACCCGCTCGACTGCCCGGTCTGCGACAAGGGCGGCGAGTGCCCGCTGCAGAACCAGGCGATGTCCAACGGTCGGGGCGAGACCCGCTTCGACGGCGTGAAGCGCACCTTCCCGAAGCCGATCAACGTATCCGCGCAGATCCTGCTCGACCGTGAGCGGTGCGTGTCGTGCGCGCGCTGCACGCGCTTCGCGGAGCAGATCGCGGGCGACGCCTTCATCAGCCTGCAGGAGCGCGGCGCCAAGCAGCAGGTCAACATCTCCAGCGACCAGCCGTTCGACTCCTACTTCTCCGGCAACACCGTGCAGATCTGCCCCGTGGGTGCTCTCACGAGTGCGAAGTACCGCTTCCGCGCCCGCCCGTTCGACCTCATCTCGACACCCACCGTGTGCGAGCACTGCGCTTCGGGCTGCGGCCTGCGCACCGACGTCCGCCGGTCGACCGTCCTTCGCCGCCAGGCCTGGGACGTCCCGGAGGTCAACGAGGAGTGGAACTGCGACAAGGGCCGGTTCGGCTTCGCCCACCAGGTCGAGGGCCGGCTCGACCACCCGCTCGTCCGTGACGAGGAGGGCAACCTCGTCACGGCCTCGTGGCCGGAGGCGATCTCCGTCGCCGCCGCGGGTCTCGCAGCCGCCGGCGCGACGACCGCCGTCCTCACGGGCGGTCGCCTCACGTTCGAGGACTCCTACGCCTACGCGAAGTTCGCGCGCGCCGTGCTCGGCACCGACGACATCGACTTCCGCTCCCGCCCCGCCTCGGCCGAGGAGACCGCGTTCCTCACCGCGCTCGTCGCCGGCCGCCCGGTGGGTCCGACCTACGCCGACCTCGAGTCCGCCCCAGTCGTGGTGCTCGCGGGCCTCGACGCCGAGGACGAGTCGCCGATGGTCTTCCTGCGCCTGCGCAAGGCGGCGCTCACCAGGTCGGTCCGGGTGTTCTCGGTCGCCCCGTTCGCGTCGAGCGGCGTGACCCGGGCCCGCGGTCGCGTCCTGGCGACCCGCCCGGGCGCCGAGGCCGAGGTCCTCGACTCCCTGGCCGACGAGGCGTCGGCCACGGGCGACGCCGCCGATGCCGCTCGGCTCCTGCGCGAGCCCGGCGCGGTGCTCCTCGTCGGCGAGCGCCTCGCGCAGTCGCCCGGGTCGCTCTCGGCCGCGGCCCGACTCGCGGCCGCGACCGGGGCACGGCTCGGCTGGGTGCCGCGCCGGGCCGGTGACCGCGGGGCGCTGGACGCGGGTGCTCTACCCGGTCTCCTTCCCGGCGGTCGCCCGCTCGTGTCCGAGGTCGCGCGGGCCCAGGTCGCCGAGGTCTGGGGGGTCGACGTGGCCGCGCTCCCGGCCGAGCCGGGTCGCGACCTCGAGGCCGTGGTCGCCGCTGCCCACGGCGACGCCGCCGCGATGGCGGAGGCCGACGACCCCACCGGCGTGGTCCGCTCGGTCGGGGGTCTGCTCGTCGCGGGCGTGGAGGCGGCCGACCTCGCCGACCCGATCGGCTTCCTCGCCGCGGTGGAGGCGGTTCCGTTCGTCGTCTCCCTCGAGCAGCGCCACTCCGAGGTCACGATGCTCGCGGACGTCGTGCTCCCGGTGGCCGCGACCGCCGAGCGGTTCGGCACCTTCGTCGACTGGGAGGGCCGCAGCCGCGAGTTCTCGCAGGTGTTCCCCGCGGCGCTCACACTGTCCGACGCGCGCGTCCTGTCGATGATCGCGACCCAGCTCGGAGCGACCGGATTCGCCCCCGACGTCGCCACCCAGCGCGCCGAGCTCGCGACGCTGGGCTCGTGGCACGGCGAGCGCGCCGAGGCGCCCAGCGTCGCGGCCGCCGACACGATCCAGGTCGGTCCGGGCGAGGCGGTGCTCGCCACCTGGCGCCAGCTGCTCGACCGTGGCCTGCTGCAGGAGGGCGACCCGTTCCTCGGGGCGACCGCCCGCTCGGCCGTCGCCCGCCTCTCGCCAGGCACGGCGAACACCCTCGGCCTCGCCGACGGTGCGGACGTGTCCATCTCCACCGACGTCGGCTCGCTGACCCTGCCGCTCGTGGTGACCGCGATGCCCGACGGGGTCGTGTGGCTGCCGGCCAACTCCGAGGGATCCACGCCGCGCGCCACTCTCGGCGCCGGCCATGGTGACGTCGTGCGCATCAGCGGAGGTGCCGCGTGAACGCCCTTCTCGCCACGGATCAGTCGAGCCTGCTGGTCTTCGGGCACGACCCCTTCTGGCTGGTCGTGATCAAGGCGCTCGTGCTGTTCCTCGGCCTCGTGCTCCTCACGCTGTTCACGACTTGGTTCGAGCGTCGCGTCGTCGCGCGGATGCAGCAGCGCAGCGGTCCCAACCGGGCCGGCCCCCTCGGGCTCCTGCAGCCCATCGCTGACGGCCTCAAGCTCGCCCTCAAGGAGGGCGTGCTCCCGGTGCACGTCGACAAGGTCGTCTACCTGCTCGCCCCGATGCTCGCGGCAGCCTGCGCCATGCTCGTGTTCGCCGTGATCCCGCTCGGGCCGGTCGTGAGCATGTTCGGCGTCGAGACCCCGCTGCAGCTCACCGACTTCTCCGTGTCGGTCCTCTACGTCCTGGCCGTGGCCTCGCTCGGCATCTACGGCATCGTGCTCGCCGGCTGGTCGTCGGGGTCGACGTACTCCCTGCTCGGCGGCCTCCGTTCGAGCGCGCAGATGATCTCCTACGAGATCGCGATGGGCCTCTCGTTCGTCGCGGTCTTCCTGTGGGCCGGGTCGATGTCGACCTCGCAGATCGTCTCCGCCCAGGGCGCGAGCTGGTGGTACTGCATCCTGCTGCTGCCCTCGTTCGTCATCTACCTCATCTCGATGGTGGGGGAAACGAACCGCGCGCCGTTCGACCTCCCCGAAGCCGAGGGCGAGCTGGTCGCCGGCTTCCACACGGAGTACTCCGGACTGCGCTGGGCGATGTTCTTCCTCGCCGAGTACGTCAACATGATCAACGTCTCCGCCGTTGCGACGACCCTGTTCCTGGGCGGGTGGCGGATGCCGGCGCCGATCTCCACGTGGTGGCCGGGCGCCAACGAGGGCTGGTGGCCCGTCCTGTGGTTCCTCGCCAAGATCATGGTGATGCTGTTCGCGTTCGTGTGGCTGCGCGGCACGCTGCCGCGCCTGCGCTACGACCAGTTCATGAAGTTCGGCTGGCGCGTTCTGATCCCGGTCTCGATCGCCTGGATCCTCGTGATCGCCACCCTCAAGGGCCTTCAGAACGAGTACCAGATGGACCTGCGCACGACCCTGCTCTGGATCGCGCTGCTGCTCGTGGTGATCGCTGCCTTCACGTTCGTGCTCGACATGCGTCGTAGCGCCGACGAGCCCGAGCCGACCCTCGAGTTCGACGCCTTCGCCGGCGGCCACCCCGTGCCGCCCCTGCCCGGTCAGGAGTTCGTCGTGACCCGACGGGCCGCGGCGACCATCCCTGCGGTCACCGTCGACGCCAGTGGGCCCACCGAGGGAGGGGAGTCGTCCCATGTCTGACGAGAGGCGCTTCTTCCGCGGCTTCGGGGTCTCCTTCACCCAGATGTTCAAGCGGGTGACCACCGAGCAGTACCCCGAGGAGAAGGTCCCGACCCAGCCTCGCTACCACGGCCGGCACCAGCTCAACCGGCACCCCGACGGCCTCGAGAAGTGCATCGGCTGCGAGCTGTGCGCCTGGGCCTGCCCCGCCGACGCGATCTTCGTCGAGGGCGCTCCGAACACCGAGGAGCAGCGGTTCAGCCCCGGTGAGCGCTACGGCCGCGTCTACCAGATCAACTACCTGCGATGCATCTTCTGCGGGCTGTGCATCGAGGCCTGCCCCACGCGAGCGCTCACGATGACCAACGAGTACGAGCTGGCCGACAGCAGCCGAGCTGCGCTGATCTACGAGAAGCAGGACCTCCTCGGTCCGCTCCTGCCCGGGATGGTCCCGCCGCCGCACCAGATGGTGCCGGGGACGACCGACACCGACTACTACCTCGGCAAGGTCACCGGGGCGGTCGCGGCGCAGTCGGCCGAGGCCGAGGCCCGCCGGCTCGGCACCTGGACCGGTCCGAAGTCCGACGAGGAGGTGACCGCATGAGCACGCTCCTCGCCGCGGCCGAGACGAGCAGCAGCGCGGGTGAGACCGTCGTCTTCTGGGTGTGCGCGATCATCGCGGTCATCGGGGCGCTCGGGATGCTGCTGTCGCACAAGGCGGTGCACAGCGCGCTGTTCATCGCCTCGACGATGATCAGCCTCGCCGTGCTCTACGTCGCGCAGTCGGCCCCCTTCCTGGGCATGACGCAGGTCGTCGTCTACACCGGCGCGGTCATGATGCTGTTCCTGTTCGTGCTCATGATCGTCGGCGTCGACTCCTCGGACTCGCTGGTGGAGACGATCAAGGGCCAGCGGGCCGCGGCCGTCGTATTCGCCCTGGCGTTCGCCGCCCTGCTCATCGCCGGCATCGGCTCGGCCACCTACACCGCCCTCGGGCTCGACAAGGCCAACACGGTCGACGGCGGCAACGTCCAGGGCATCGCGCACCTGATCTTCGGCCGCTACGTCTTCGCCTTCGAGGTGACCTCGGCGCTGCTCATCACGGCCGCGCTCGGTGCGATGGTGCTCGCCCACCGGGAGCGCCACACCCCGCGCCCGACGCAGCGCCAGCTGTCCGAGGAGCGCGTGCGCTCGGGGCACGCGCAGAACCTCCCCGGTCCCGGTGTCTACGCCCGACACAACGCGGTCGGCACCCCGGCGATGCTGCCCGACGGCACGCCGACCGACCGCTCCGTGCCGGAGCCCTTGCGCGGTGTCAGCGCCGTGGTCGGCATCGACAGCGAGGACACCGCGCGGGTCACAGCCCTCGCGGCCGGTGGTTCGGTCATCCCGACGACGGACGAGGAGACCGAGTCGTGAACCCCGCCAACTACGTCTACCTCAGCGCGGTGCTGTTCAGCCTCGGGGCCTTCGGGGTGCTCGTGCGCCGCAACGCGATCGTCGTCTTCATGTGCGTCGAGCTCATGCTCAACGCCTGCAACCTCGCGTTCGTCTCGTTCGCTCGCATCCACGGCAACCTCGACGGGCAGGTCATCGCCTTCTTCGTCATGGTCGTCGCGGCCGCGGAGGTCGTGGTCGGTCTCGCGATCATCATGACCATCTTCCGCACCCGCCGGTCGGCCTCGGTCGACGAAGCCAACCTGCTGAAGTACTAGAGGGGCCGTCCACGTGTCTCCGTTCT
Source organism: Candidatus Nanopelagicales bacterium (assembly GCA_036510975.1). Taxonomy (GTDB): domain Bacteria; phylum Actinomycetota; class Actinomycetes; order S36-B12; family CAIYMF01; genus Longivirga. Next base: position 22,852 of record DATCCY010000019.1, on the reverse strand, counting down.
CGGGCGCAGTCACCTACGCCGCTGACGCCGTACCCACGGCCGCAGCGGCCGGCGGGACGTTCCAGCTCATCGCGCTGCTCATCGCGCTCCCCCTCGCCGGGGCAGCGATCCTGCTGCTCCTCGGCCGCCGCACCGACCGGTGGGGCCACTGGCTGGGCGTCCTGGCGTCGCTGTCGTCGTTCGTCGTCGCCGTCGTCCTCTTCTTCGCGCTGCTCGGCCAGCCGAGCGAGGACCGGACCGTCACCCAGCACCTGTTCGACTGGATCGCCGTCGGCACCTTCAACGTGCCGTTCGACCTTCGGCTCGACCAGCTCTCGATGACGTTCGTCCTGCTCATCACCGGCGTCGGCACGCTCATCCACATCTACTCGGTCGGCTACATGAGCCACGACCCGGAGCGCCGACGCTTCTTCGGCTTCCTCAACCTGTTCGTCGCGTCGATGCTCCTGCTCGTCCTCGCCGACAACTACCTGCTGCTCTACGTCGGCTGGGAGGGCGTGGGCCTCGCGTCCTACCTGCTCATCGGGTTCTGGTACTTCAAGGACTCCGCGGCGGTGGCGTCGAAGAAGGCGTTCGTCGTCAACCGCGTCGGCGACGTCGGCCTCTCCCTCGCCATCATGATCATGTTCGTCACGTTCGGGTCGGTCACCTTCCAGGGTGTGCTCGGCTCCGCCTCGAAGGCGAGCGAGTCGCAGCTCACCTGGATCGGGCTCGCGCTGCTGCTCGCGGCGTGCGGCAAGAGCGCGCAGTTCCCGCTGCAGTCGTGGCTGCTCGACGCCATGGAGGGCCCCACCCCGGTGTCGGCGCTCATTCACGCGGCCACCATGGTGACCGCCGGCGTCTACCTGATCGTCCGCTCCGGCGCGATCTTCGACGCCGCGCCGCAGGCCCGCACCGCGGTGATAGTGATCGGCGCGATCACGCTGATCATGGGTGCGATCATCGGGTGCGCCAAGGACGACATCAAGAAGGCGCTCGCCGGATCCACGATGAGCCAGATCGGCTACATGATCCTCGCCGCGGGTCTCGGGCCGGTGGGCTACGCCTTCGCGATCTTCCACCTCGTGGTCCACGGCTTCTTCAAGGCCGACATGTTCCTCGGGGCCGGCTCGGTCATGCACGGGATGAACGACCAGGTGAACATGCGGCGATTCGGCGCCCTGCGCACGGTCATGATGGTCACCTGGATCACGTTCGCCTGCGGCTGGCTCGCGATCATGGGCATCCCGCCGTTCTCAGGCTTCTACTCCAAGGACAAGATCATTGAGGCCGCCTGGTCCATCAGCCCGGCGGCGGGGCTCGTCGCCCTCGTCGGCGCCGGCATCACCGCGTTCTACATGACCCGCCTGTTCGCCATGACCTTCCAGGGGAAGGCTCGCTGGACCGATGACGTCCACCCGCACGAGTCGCCCTGGATCATGATGTTCCCGGTCGCGATCCTCGCGCTGCTGTCGGCGGTCGCGGGCTTCATCCTGGCGCAGGGCAACGCGATCGAGAACTGGCTCGCCCCCGTGACCGGCTTCGAGGAGCCGGACCTGCCGTTCTCCGCGGTCTACCTCCAGGTGGCGGCGCTCGCACTCGTGCTGGTCGGTGCCGCGCTCGCCTGGATCCCTTACGCCACGCGGGCCGTCCCCGAGGTCGCCCCCGCCGGGAACGTGCTCACCCGCGCGGCCCGCTCCGACCTCTACGGCGACGCCGTGAACGAGGCGGTGTTCATGCGACCCGGTCAGTACCTCACCCGCTGGTTGGTGTGGTTCGACAACCGGGTGGTCGACGGCATCGTCAACGGCACCGCAGCCACGATCGGCGGGCTCTCGGGCCGAGCCCGTCGCCTGCAGACCGGATTCGCCCGGTCCTACGCGCTGTCCATGCTCGGCGGTGCCGTCGTGGTAGCCGCCGCCCTCGTGCTGGTGAGGCTCTGAGCCATGACGAACTCCTACTGGCTCCTGGCCCTCCTCGTCGCACCGCTCGTCGGCGCCGTCCTGGTCATGCTCGTGCCGAAGGGCAACGAGAAGCTGGCCAAGCAGCTCGGTCTGCTGATCTCGGTCGTCGTCTTCGGCCTGTCGGTCGCCATGGCGCTGGAGTTCGTCGTCGCCAGGGCCGCGGAGTTCCAGTTCGCGTACTCCGTAAGCTGGATCTCGAGCTTCAACATCAACTTCGCGCTCGGGGTCGACGGCATCGCGCTCGTCCTCATCGCGCTGTCGACGTCGCTCGTCCCGATCGTGCTGCTCGCCGGCTGGCACGACGCCGACGGTGCGCGCGGCTCGGTCCGCGGCTACGTGGCGCTGATCCTCGTCCTCGAGGCGGCGATGGTCGGCGTCTTCGCCGCCACCGACCTGTTCCTGTTCTACGTGTTCTTCGAGGCGATGCTCGTCCCGGTCTACTTCCTCATCGGCCGCTACGGCGGCCCGCGTCGCAACTACGCCGCGGTGAAGTTCCTGCTGTACTCGCTGTTCGGCGGCCTGCTCATGCTGGCGTCGCTGATCGGCCTGTACGTCGTGTCCGGGGACCTCACCGGTCACGGCACGTTCGACTTCACCCAGCTCGCCGCGCTCGACATCCCGTTCGGCACGCAGAAGTGGCTGTTCGCGGGCTTCTTCATCGCCTTCGCGATCAAGGCACCGCTCGTGCCGTTCCACACCTGGCTGCCGGACGCGGCCGCGGAGTCCACCCCCGGTACCGCCGTCCTGCTCGTCGGCGTGCTCGACAAGGTCGGCACGTTCGGCATGCTGCGCTACTGCCTCGAGCTGTTCCCCGGTGCCTCGCACTGGGCAACGCCGCTCGTGCTCGTCCTCGCCGTCGTCGGCATCATCTACGGTGCGCTGCAGGCCATCGGGCAGACCGACATCAAGCGGCTCATCGCCTACACGTCGGTGTCGCACTTCGGCTTCATCGTGCTCGGCGTCTTCGTCATGACCACGCAGGGCCAGAGCGGCTCGGCGCTCTACATGGTCAACCACGGCTTCTCCACCGCGGCGCTCTTCCTCATCGGCGGGTTCCTCATCAGCCGTCGCGGGTCGCGCCTCATCGAGGACTTCGGCGGGGTCCAGAAGGTGGCTCCGCTCCTGGCGGGCACGTTCCTCGTCGCCGGCCTGTCGTCGCTGGCGCTGCCCGGCCTGTCGAGCTTCGTCAGCGAGTTCCTCGTGCTCGTGGGCACCTTCGAGCGCTACACCTGGGTGGGTGTCGTCGCCACGCTGGGCATCGTCCTGGCCGCGCTCTACATCCTGCTCATGTACCAGCGCACGATGACCGGCCCGACCCCGGCGGTCGTCACCGAGAAGGTCCACGACCTGCGCGGCCGCGAGATGCTCGCGATCGCGCCGCTGCTCGTCGTCATCATCGCGCTCGGCTTCTACCCGAAGCCCGTGCTCGACGTCGTCAATCCGGCCGTCGACCGCGTCATGCACGCGGTCGGAGCCACGGACCCCGCGCCGCAGGTGGCGCCGGTCGCCGAAGGGACCCAGAAGTGAACGCCCTGGCCGCCGTGACGGGATCCTTCGACATCCCGACCATCGAGTACGGCCCGCTCTCACCGATCCTCATCGTGCTCGGTGCCGCGGTCGTCTCGGTCCTCGCCGAGGCGCTCCTCCCGCAGCGGCACCGTCGCAACGTGCAGCTCTCGATCACCTTCCTCGCGCTGGCCGCATCGTTCGCGGCGGTCGTCTCGCTGAAGGGGACCCAGAAGATCGTCGCCATGGGCTCGGTCGCGGTCGACGGTCCGACGCTGTTCATGCAGGGCTCGATCCTCGTGCTCGCCTTCATCGCCGCACTGGTCATGGCCGAGCGGAAGGTCGACCCGGTCGGCGACTCGTTCGCCCCGCGCGCCTCCGCGCTTCCGGGCTCGGAGGACGAGCAGGTCTTCACGCGTCTCGGGTGGCTGCAGACCGAGGTCTGGTCGCTGTTCCTGTTCTGCGTCGGCGGCATGCTGCTCTTCCCGGCGTCCACCGACCTGCTCACCATGTTCATCGCGCTCGAGGTGCTGTCCCTCCCGCTCTACGTGCTGGTGGGGCTGGCCCGTCGTCGTCGCCTGCTCTCGCAGGAGGCATCGCTCAAGTACTTCGTCCTCGGCGCGTTCTCCTCGGCCTTCTTCCTCTACGGCACCGCGCTGCTCTACGGCTTCGCCGGAACGGTGTCGCTCACCGGGATCGCCGACGCCCTGGGTTCCACCGCGTCCGACACGGGCCTGGTGCTGGCCGGGGTCGGACTGCTCGCCGTCGGGCTGCTGTTCAAGATCGGCGCCGCGCCGTTCCACCAGTGGACGCCGGACGTCTACCAGGGTTCGCCCACCTCGATCACCGGCTTCATGGCCGCCTGCACGAAGGTCGCCGCCTTCGGTGCGCTCTTCCGGGTCATGTACGTCGCCCTCGGCGGCATCCGCTGGGACTGGCGACCGATGATGTACGTCATCGCCGGTCTCACCATGATCGTCGGCACCCTGTTCGCGCTGACCCAGACCGACATCAAGCGCATGCTCGCGTACTCGTCCATCGCGCAGGCCGGATTCATGCTGGTGGGCCTCGTCGCCACGACCGCCGCCGGGCTGCAGGGAACGCTGGTCTACCTCCTCGCCTACGGCATCGCCACGGTCGGAGCCTTCGCGATCGTGACGCTGGTCCGGGACTCCACCGGCGAGGCCACGCACCTGTCGCAGTGGGCTGGGCTGGGCAAGCGATCACCCGTCGTCGCGGCGGCGTTCGCCCTCTTCCTGCTGGCGTTCGCGGGCATCCCGCTCACGAGCGGCTTCACCGGCAAGTTCGCCGTCTTCACCGCGGGCATCGCCGGCGGGGCAACTCCGATCGTCGTCCTCGGTGTGGTGGCCAGCGCCGTCGCCGCCTTCTTCTACGTGCGCGTCGTCGTGCTGATGTTCTTCAACGAGCCGGCGGCCGAGGGCGGTCCGAGCGTCGTCGTGCCCAGCGCGTTCACCACGCTCGCGATCACGGTCGCCGTCGCCCTCACGGTCGTGATCGGCGTCCTCCCGCAGATCGTCTTCAACCTGGTCTCCTCGGCCGGGATCTTCGTCCGCTGAGACCCTGAGAACAGGAGACGTCACCGTGAGCGAGGGCTTGCCCTTCGGGCTGTCGTACGTCGACAGTGCCCTCGCGGAGCGGCTGCGCACCGGCCTCGACGACGTCGAGGTCGCGCTGCACAAGGCGGTCGCCAGCGACTACCCGTTCGTCGACGAGACCGCGAGCCACCTGGTCAACGCCGGAGGCAAGCGCTTCCGCCCGCTGCTCGCCCTCGTCGCCTCCCAGTACGGCGACCCCGACGCGGACGGTGTCGTGCCCGCCGCCGTGGTCGTCGAGCTCACCCACCTCGCGACGCTCTACCACGACGACGTCATGGACGAGGCGCCGCTGCGCCGGGGCGCACCGTCGGCCAACGCCCGCTGGGACAACACGGTGGCCATCCTCACCGGCGACTTCCTCTTCGCGCGCGCTGCGGACATCGCCTCCGACCTCGGCACCGAGATCGTGCGGCTCCAGGCGCGCACGTTCGAGCGGCTGTGCACCGGTCAGATCCGCGAGACGGTCGGCCCCGGTGAGGGCGAGGATCCGGTGGCCCACCACCTCGACGTGCTGGGCGGCAAGACCGGGTCGCTGATCGCGCTCGCGGGACGGATGGGTGCCATGACGTCCGGATCCGACGCGAAGATCGCCGACGCGGTGGCGGCGTACGGCGAGAAGTTCGGCGTCGCGTTCCAGCTCTCGGACGACCTGATCGACATCGCGAGCGAGTCCGAGGAGTCGGGCAAGACCCCGGGGACCGATCTTCGCGAGGGCGTGCGCACCCTGCCGGTGCTGCTCGCCCTGCGCGGCACCGACCCGGGCAGCGCCCGCCTGCGGGAGCTGCTCGCCGGTCCGCTGGTCGACGACGACCGGCACGCCGAGGCGCTCGGCCTGCTGCGTGCCTCGTCGGCCATGGCCGAGGCGCGTCAGGTGCTGGTGCAGTGGGCCGAGTCCGCGCGGACGGAGCTCGCCGCGCTGCCGGCCGGCGTCGCCACGGACGCGCTGTCGATGATGTGCGACGTCGTCGTCGACCGCGGAGCCTGACCTGCGCGAACCGGTTCGCCGGTCAGATCGGTGCCTCGACCTCGTCGAGGCCGTCTGCGGCGGCTCGTCGCGCCGTGCGGTTGCGACCGCCCTGGCGCAGGCCGTCGTAGCTGAAGACCACGAGCGCCGCCCAGACGACGACGAAGCCGACCCAGCGGGCCGGCGGCATCGTCTCGCCGAGCACCACGACACCGATCGCGAACTGGATGATCGGCGTGAGGTACTGCAGCAGGCCCATCATCGTCAGCGGGATCCGGTTGGCCGCTGCGCCGAAGAGCAGCAGCGGGATCGCGGTGATCACGCCGGTGCCGAGCAGCAGCACGCTGGTGCGGGTCGTGGTGTGGCCGAGGACGAGGGACCCGGTCACCTGCAGGTGCGCGAGCCAGGCGAGCGCGAAGGGCGAGGCGACCGCGGTCTCGATCGTCAGGCTCGCCAAGGGATCGGCGCCCACCAGCTTCTTGATGGTGCCGTAGCCCGCGAAGGAGAAGGCGAGCACCAGGGCGATCCACGGCAGGCGCCCTAACCCGACGGTGAGCACCAGGACGGCCAGGGTGGCGAGGCCGACGGCGACCCACTGAAGTGTCCGCAGCCGCTCGCCGAGGAACACGACGCCGATGAGCACGAGCACCAGCGGGTTGATGAAGTAGCCCAGCGAGGCCTCCACGACGTTGCCGTCGTTGACCGCCCAGATGTAGACGCCCCAGTTGACACCGATGAGCACTGCGGCGAGCGACAGCAGCAGCACGGACCGTCGGTCGCGCAGCACCGGGCGCAGGCGCGACCAGCTGCGGGTGACGGTGAGGACGATGGCCATGAACAGCAACGAGAAGACGAAGCGTTCGCACAGGATCTCGACCGCCGAGGCGGGTTCCAGCAGCGGGAAGTAGAGCGGGAAGAAGCCCCAGATCCCATAGGCGCCGATACCGAAGAGCAGGCCGAGCCGCACGTGCGACCGGGCCTGCTCCTCGGCGGAGCTGGGCGTGCTCAGGCGATCTCCCAGGTGTCGCTGCCCGCGAGCAGCGCACCGAGATCACCCCGCCCGGCGGACTGGGCGCTGTCGAGCTGTGCGTGGAAGGCGCTGTCGTACGACACACGAGGCACGTCGCGGAACACGCCGATCGGCGTGTTCGCCAGCGACAACGAGTCCGAGAGGCGCGACAGCGCGAACGCGATGGAAGGGTCGGGGTTGTGCGAGTCGTGCACGAGCACCGCGTCAAGCCCGACCTCGCCGACGTCCACGATCTCGAGGCTGCCGTTCGCGCCGCGCACGACGCCGCGCGACCCGTCGACCAGGGTGATCGGCTCGCCGTCGACGAGCCGCAAGGTGAGGGAGTCGCGGTGCTCGGAGTCCTTGAGCGGGTCCCAGGCACCGTCGTTGAAGATGTTGCAGTTCTGGTAGATCTCCACGAGCGCGGTGCCCTCGTGGAGCGCCGCGGCGCGCAGCGTCTCGGTGAGGTGCTTGCGGTCGGAGTCGATCGTGCGCGCGACGAACGACGCCTCGGCACCGATCGCCAGCGACACCGGGTTGAACGGGTGGTCGAGCGACCCCATCGGGGTCGACTTCGTGACCTTGCCGACCTCGGACGTGGGGGAGTACTGCCCCTTGGTCAGGCCGTAGATCCGGTTGTTGAACAGGAGGATCTTGAGGTTCACGTTGCGGCGCAGCACGTGGATGAGGTGGTTCCCACCGATCGACAGGGCGTCGCCGTCGCCCGTGACGACCCAGACCGACAGGTCCGGCCGGGTGATGGCGAGGCCCGATGCGATCGCGGGTGCCCGCCCATGGATCGAGTGCATCCCGAAGGTGTTCATGTAGTACGGGAAGCGGCTCGAGCACCCGATTCCCGAGATCCAGACGATGTTCTCCTTGGCCAGCCCGAGCTCCGGCATGAAGCCCTGCACACCGGCGAGGATCGCGTAGTCACCGCACCCGGGGCACCAGCGCACCTCCTGGTCGGTCTTGAAGTCCTTCGCGGACTGCTTCTCGGTGGTCTTGGGCACCATCCGCAGCGACGGGAACCCGAGATCGACGGCGTCAGACACTGGCCACCACGTCCTTGATGACTCCGGCGAGCTCCACGGCCTTGAAGGGCAGGCCTCGCACCTGGTTGTAGGCGATCGCGTCGACGAGGAACCTGCCGCGGATCAGCAGCGCGAGCTGACCGAGGTTCATCTCCGGGATCACGACCCTGTCGTAGCGGCGCAGCACCTCGGCGGTGTTGGCCGGGAACGGGTTGAGGTGGCGCAGGTGCGCCTGCGCCACGTGGATGCCGGCCCGACGGGTGATCTGGCAGGCAGCGTTGATGGGTCCGTACGTCGAGCCCCATCCGAGCACCAGCACCCGGGCGTCGCCGTCGGGGTCGTCGACCTCGAGGTCGGGCACGGTGATGCCGTCGATCTTCGCCTGACGCAGCCGCGTCATCTTGTCGTGGTTGTCGGCGTCGTAGGAGATGTTGCCGATGCCGTCGGACTTCTCGATCCCGCCGATGCGGTGCTCGAGCCCCTTCGTGCCGGGCACGGCCCACGGGCGCGCGAGCGTCTCGGGGTCGCGCAGGAACGGCCAGAACTCCGTCGTGCCGTCCTCGTTGGTGTGGTTGTGCTCGGTCGCGAAGGCGACCCGGAGGTCCGGCAGCGAGTCGACGTCCGGGATCTGCCACGGCTCGGAGCCGTTGGCGAGGTAGCCGTCGGAGAGCAGGAACACCGGTGTGCGGTAGGTCGTGGCGATTCGCACGGCCTCGACGGCCGCATAGAAGCAGTCGCCGGGTGAGCGCGGCGCGACGATCGGCACCGGGGCCTCGCCGTTGCGACCGAACATCGCCTGCAGGAGGTCGGCCTGCTCGGTCTTCGTGGGAAGCCCGGTCGAGGGACCGCCGCGCTGCACGTCGACGATAACCAGCGGCAGCTCGAGGGCCACCGCGAGGCCGATCGCCTCGGACTTGAGCGCGACGCCCGGGCCCGAGGTCGTCGTGACGGCCAGCATGCCGCCGTACGCCGCTCCGATCGCCGACCCGACGCCCGCGATCTCATCCTCGGCCTGGAACGTCATCACGTTGAACCGCTTGTGCTTGCTCAGCTCGTGGAGGATGTCCGAGGCAGGGGTGATCGGGTAGGAGCCGAGGAACAGCGGCAGCTCCGCGCGCTGGGACGCGGCGATGAGGCCGTAGGACAGCGCCAGGTTGCCGTGGATGTTGCGGTAGCGCCCCGGCGCCATCGTCGCCGGCAGGATCTCGTACTGCACCGAGAAGTCCTCGGTCGTCTCGCCGAACGACCAACCAGCCTCGAACGCCGCGATGTTCGCCGCGAGGATCTCGGGCTTCTTGGCGAACTTCTCCTTGAGGAACTTCAGCGTTCCTTCGGTCGGCCGGTGGTAGAGCCACGAGAGCAGGCCCAGCGCGAACATGTTCTTCGCGCGCTCGGCCTCCTTCTTCGTGATGCCGAAGCCCTTGAGCGCCTCGACCGTCAGGGAGGTCAGCGGGATCGGGTGCACGGCGTAGGACTCGAGGGAGCCGTCGTCGACCGGGCTCGCGGCGTAGCCCACCTTGGCGAGGTTGCGCGGGGTGAACTCGTCGGTGTTGACGATGATGTCGGCGCCGCGGGGGAGGTCGCGCATGTTGGCCTTGAGCGCCGCGGGGTTCATCGCCACCAGCACGTTGGGGGTGTCCCCCGCGGTGGTGATGTCGTGGTCGGCGAAGTGCAGCTGGAACGCCGACACACCGGGCAGGGTCCCTGCTGGTGCGCGGATCTCGGCCGGGAAGTCGGGGAGCGTCGCGAGGTCGTTGCCGAACGTCGCCGTGCGCGAGGTGAACTGGTCGCCGGTCAGCTGCATGCCGTCGCCCGAATCACCCGCGAAGCGGATGATGACCCGGCTGAGCTGGACCACTTGCTTGTTCACGTGTGTTCCCGCCTTGTCGACGTCGTGGTGCCCGGGGGCGGGGGCCGTTGTCGACCGACCGTGCAACCGGGTCGTGGGATGAACTCACACAGCACCCCACCCTCCCCCCGGGGGGCCGGGTGCCGCGGGGACCATCCTCCCCCCGAGCAGCCCCAATTGCGCGGAGAGGTCGGTCACAGCGTCGCGCGCCGCGCCGCCCGTCCCGCCCACCGGTCCGGTGGGCGCGCAGGGCCGCCGCCCGGCCCCGGGTCACTAGGCTCGCGACGACCGCCCGCCACCGTCGAGGAACCGGAGGAGACGTGCCGACCCGTCCCGTGAGCCTCCGTCTCCGCGAGGTCGGGAACCCCTCGGACCCGGGGCCGATCCGGCTCGACCTGTCGTGGGACGGCCGCGACTGGACCGTGTGGATGGTCGACGTCGGTCTCGCCTGCTGCTCGGTTGAGGTGATGGCCGCGGCGCTGGCCTCCGGCGCCTCCCGCGCGGCGGGCGGCCTGGTGCACGGCACCGGTGCCCTCGACGTGCTGGTCGTGTCCGGGACGTGCACCGACGTCCTCGCTCCGGCCCTGCTCCGGGTGTGGGAGTCGCTCCCCGAGCCCCGGCGGGTGGTGTCCTTCGGCGCCTGCTCGAACTCCGGTGGCCCCTACTGGGACTCCTACTCGGTCACCAAGGGCATCGACCAGGTGCTGCCGGTCGACGTCTACGTCCCGGGTTGCCCGCCAGGGCCGGAGTCGCTGCTGCAGGCGCTCGCCCTGCTCGATGCCGGCGGGTCGACGTCGTGAGCGCGCTCGCCGCCTCCGTCGCGTCGGCGGTCGTCGGCAGCAGCGTGCGCGAAGGGTTCGGGCCGACCACGATCGACCTGCCCCGGGAGCGGTGGACCGAGGCGCTCGAGGCGACGGCCGGCGCGGGGGCCACCTTCTTCGACCTGCTCACGGCCTACGACGACGGGGCCGCCGGGCTCGCCGTGGTCGTCCACATCGCCGCCTCGGACCTGCGCGACCACCTGCTCCTGCGCACGGCCCTCCCCCTCGGCGACCTCGCGCTCGCCACGGCCACGACGGTCTACCGGGGCGCGGCCTGGCACGAGCGGGAGACGCATGAGATGTTCGGCATCGACTTCATCGGCAACACGCATCTCGACCCGCTGCTGCTCCCGGCCGGATTCTCGGCGACGCCGTTGCGCAAGGAGTTCGTGCTGGCCGCGCGCGCCGCGCGCGCCTGGCCGGGGGAGAAGGACCCGACCGACGAGGGCGGTCGACCGCGCCGCCGGATCCTGCCGCCCGGCGTACCCGCCGACTGGCCGGCGGCGAGCACGTGACCCCGGGCCCTGCCGCGCCCCGGCCGGCGCGCACCCGCGGCGTCATCGCGCTGGTGGAGGAGAGCTGCACCGTCTGCATGCTCTGCGTGCGCGAGTGCCCCGACTGGTGCATCGAGATCGACTCCCACACCGTCACGCTGCCGCCCGACGACACCCACCGACGCCCCCGGACCGAGGCGGTCCTGGACCGCTTCGCGATCGACTTCGGGCTGTGCATGTACTGCGGGATCTGCGTCGAGGTGTGCCCGTTCGACGCTCTGCACTGGTCACCCGTCGCCGAGTACGCCGCCACGTCGTCGGCGGCGCTGACCCACGAGCGCGACCGTCTCGCGTCGTGGGAGGCGACGGTCCTCGAGCCCGGGGCGCTCGACCCGCGGGCGGTCGTCGACGACCCGGGACCGCGCCGGGCCGTCCGGCCGGCTACCGGTAGTTGACGAACTGGACGGCGAAGTCGAGGTCGGCGCCCTTGACCAGGGCCTGCACGGCCTGCAGGTCGTCACGGCTCTTGGAGGTGACCCGCAGCTCGTCGCCCATGACCTGCGCCTTCACGGTCTTCGGACCTTCGTCGCGGATGAGCTTGCCGAGCTTCTTGGCCTGCTCCTGACTGATGCCGGCCTGCAGGGTGCAGGCGATCTTGTAGGACTTGCCGGACAGGGCCGGTTCGCCGGCCTCGAGGCTCTTGAGCGAGATCTGCCGCTTGACGAGCTTGTCGCGGAACACGTCGAGCGCCGCGCTCGCCCGCTCCTCGGTGTCGGCGGTGATCTCGACGGCGAGCTCGCCCTTCCACTCGATCTTCGCGCCCGTGTTCTTGAAGTCGAAGCGCTGCGAGAGCTCCTTCGCGGCCTGGTTCAGCGCGTTGTCGACCTCCTGGCGGTCGATCTTGTTCACGATGTCGAAGCTGCTGTCGGCCATGACGTGAGTTCTCCGTGCTCGCGGCGGGTGGGTCTGGCGACCGAGCCTAGTCCCGTGCGGCGGGGCGACCAGGGGCACGGCGTGGGCCCGGGGGATTTCACCCGCGGCGGAGGGCTATGTATCCTTCGTGGGCCGTCCTCGGACGGCTTGGCGGATTGCCCGAGCGGCCAATGGGAGCGGACTGTAAATCCGTCGGCTTACGCCTCCCCAGGTTCGAATCCTGGATCCGCCACTCGCGAGTGACGAAGGGCGCGACCGCACAGGTCGCGCCCTTCGTCATTGTGCGCGGTCGTGCCGCGGGTCAGCCGCTGTCCGGGTCGGGGAAGCGCAGGCCGACGAGGTCCTCGCTGCGGGCCCAGAGCGCCGCTGCGAGCCCCTCGTCGCGGGCGGCCGGGATGGGGGAGACCAGGGTCGGGTGGCCGCGCTGCTCCATGAACCCGTCCGGCCCGACGTAGGAGCCGGGGGGCAGCCCGGGCACCGTGGCGGCGTACAGGGTGGGCAGGGCGCCCATGGCCGCGGGCTGGGCGAGCAGGGCGTTGCCCCACGAGGCCATCCGGGCGCCGAGGCTGCTTCCGCGCATCTGCGGTCCGACGGCCTGCAGGTTGGTCGAGGCGTACCCCGGGTGCGCGGCGTAGGCACCGACCGGCAGGCCGGCGACGTCGAGACGCCGCTGCAGCTCGAAGGTGAACAGGAGGTTGGCCAGCTTGCTCTGGGCGTAGGCGCCCCACGGCCGGTACCTCCGGGTACCCATGAGGTCGTCGAGGTCGATGCGCCCCATGCGGTGCACTCCGCTCGAGAGCGTGACGACCCGGCTGGGGGTGCCGTCCACGCCCGTCCGGGCCAGGACCGGCAGCAGGCGGAGGGTGAGGGCCATGTGGCCGAGGTGGTTCGTGCCCAGCTGCATCTCGAAGCCGTCGGCGGTCTCCCGTCGCGGGATCGCCATGACCCCGGCGTTGTTCACGAGCAGGTTCACGCTGTCCCCGCTGCCGACGACGCCGTCGGCGAGGTCGCGGACCGAGTCCAGGCTGGCCAGGTCGAGCGCCCCGACGGACACCGCACCGGCACCGGGTACGCCGGCCAGCTCGGCCCGCATCGCCCCGAGGGCCGACTCCCCGCGGGTGGCATCCCGGACGGCCAGCATCACGTGGGCACCGTGCCGGGCCAGCTCGAGGGCCGTGTGGAACCCCAGCCCGGAGTTGGCGCCGGTCACGATCGCCCGGCGTCCGGTCAGCGGGGGGATGTCGTCGCTCGTCCAGCGGGTCATGAGGCCAGTCTCACCCGAGGGATCGGACTCCGCCGGTCGTGGGGTGCCTCGCCTGGCCCGTTTTGGAGGAACCGCTCGGGGTTAGGTACTCTGCTCTGGCTCTAACGCCCCCTTAGCTCAGTCGGCAGAGCGTCTCCATGGTAAGGAGAAGGTCTACGGTTCGATTCCGTAAGGGGGCTCGGAACAGCGGCTCTCGCCCACCCCGGGCGGGAACCGACGTCTCGGCGGAGTAGCTCAGCCTGGCAGAGCAAGCGGCTCATAATCGCTGTGTCGCCGGTTCAAGTCCGGCCTCCGCTACACCGAACGATTACTTCTCGAACGCACCGAAAGGCACTCCCGTGGCCAAGAGCGACGTCCGCCCGAAGATCACCCTGGCCTGCCAGGAGTGCAAGCACCGCAACTACATCACCAAGAAGAACCGGCGCAACGACCCGGACCGCCTGGAGATGAAGAAGCACTGCCCCACGTGCAACGCGCACACCGTGCACAAGGAGACCCGCTAGCCGGACCGCCCTCCTGGGCAGCACAGACCACGCACCACGGCCGTCCCCTCGGGGGCGGCCGTCGTCGTCTCCGCCCGTCGGCGCCGAAGCCCTCCCGTGCGGCGGGGGCGGCGGTCCACTAGCGTCGCGGTCGGCGGTCGACCGGCCGCCCGGGTGAAGGAGGCGCGTCGTGGGACGACTCGACGACCGGGTGGCGATCGTCACCGGTTCGGGCCGGGGGATCGGACGGGCCACGGCCCTGCGCCTGGCACGTGACGGTGCTGCGGTGGTGGTCAACGACATCGACGCGGAGCCGGCCGAGGAGACCGTCGCCCTCATCGAGGCCGAGGGCGGCCGAGCGCGGCTGCACGTGGCCAACACCGTCGACCTCGACCAGGCCCACGGCCTCGCGAGAGCGGCCGTCGACGGGTTCGGCAAGCTCGACATCCTCGTGAACAACGCCGGGACGACCCGCGACAAGATGTTCCACGGGATGACCGACGAGCTGTTCGACTTCGTCGTCGACACCAACCTGCGTACGGCGTACCACGCGACGCTCGCGGCGATGCCCTACCTCCGGGAGGTCGCCAAGGCGGAGATCGCCGCGACCGGGAAGCCCGCCTACCAGCGCAAGATCGTGTTCACCTCGTCGGTCGCGGCGCTCATGGGCAACCCGGGACAGTTCAACTACACCGCGGCCAAGGGCGCGCTCATCGCCGTCACGAAGACCCTCGCGCGCGAGCTCGGCCCGTTCGGGATCAACGTCAACGCCGTCGCGCCCGGCTTCATCGAGACCCGGCTCACCCAGGCGAAGAGCGACGACGACGTCTACGGCATCCCCGAGCAGATGCGGCAGATGTCGCTGATGCTCATCGGACTCGGTCGCCTCGGCGTCCCGGAGGACATCGCGAACGTCCACGCGTTCCTCGTGTCCAGCGACGCCGACTTCATCTCCGGCGTCACGATCCCCGTCACCGGCGGCCAGCTCGGAGGGATGTGAGCCATGGCGCTCAACCAGGACTTCCTCGGCAAGGTCTACCCCGCGGGTCCGGCCTACGAGGTCGGCCGCGAGAAGATCCGCGAGTTCGCGATCGCCATCGGCGACATGAACCCGGCCTACCACGACGTCGCCGCTGCGCAGGCGCTCGGCCACCGCGACGTCATCGCGCCGCCGACGTTCCCGTTCGTCGTGTCGATGCGGGCCAGCGCCGCGGCGATGTTCGACCCCGGTCTCGGGCTCGACTACAGCCGGGTGGTGCACGGCGAGCAGCGGTTCGCCTACGTCCGCCCGGTCACCGCGGGCGACGACCTCGTCGTCGTCACGACCATCGAGAACATCCGCGTGGCGGCGGGCAACGACATCCTCACGACGCGCTCGGACATCAGCACCGTGGACGGCGAGCCCGTCGTCACGACGTGGGCGGTCACCGTCGCCCGGGGAACCGCGCAGGGATCGGCATGAGCGCGTCCGTCGCCTGGGCCGACGTCGAGGTGGGCACGGAGCTGCCCGCCCTGACCGTCCGCCTCCAGCGGGTCAACCTCGTCATGTACGCCGGCGCCTCGGGCGACTTCAACCCGATCCACTGGAACCAGCGCTTCGCCCAGGCCGTGGGCCTCCCGGACGTCATCGCCCACGGGATGCTCACGATGGCCTCGGCCGGGCGTGTCGTGACCGACTGGGTCGGCGACCCGGGCGCCGTCGTCGAGTACGGCGTGCGCTTCACCCGGCCCGTCGTCGTGCCCGACGACGACCGTGGTGCCACGCTCGAGATCTCGGCCGTCGTGGGGGACAAGCGCGAGGACAACCTCGTCCGCGTCGACATCACCGCCAAGTTCGACGACGCCACCGTCCTCGGCAAGGCCCAAGCCCTCGTCCGCCTCCCCTGACCGTTCGCACTGAAGGACGCCCTTGTTGCATAGAGAGCAACAAACTCCGCCTTCACTGAGCGACCGATCCTGGTACCCGGGCTCATCCGAATCGGATGAATCCACGTGCGACGACGCATGTCGGCCGCGGGGGCCGTTGGGACTTACGCCGACGCGATCTCGGAGCCTGGGCCGATCGGATACGTTGACCGTGACGTCGGAGTGGTGAATTCAGGCGCAGCGGGTGGTTCGTGGCCCACCTGCGCGGCCATCCGTCCGACCGACCTGACAGCTTTCTCACAGGGAGGCACGAGGAGATGGCAGACGAGCTGGAGCTCGGACCGGTCGACTATCTCGTCATCGAGTTCCCGGGCAACAAGATGACCGGCGAGGGTTTCCCGATCCTCGTCGACCTCGTCGAGCGCGGCATCATCCGCATCCTCGACCTGGCCTTCATCACCCGTGGCGCCGACGGCGCGATCGACGCGGTCGACATCCGCGACTTCGACGGGGCGGGCATCGGCCAGCTCGCGGTGTTCCACCGCGACGGCGAGCCGGGTCTCCTCGACCAGGGCGACCTCGACGAGATCGGCGCTGTCCTCGATCTCAACAGCTCGGCCGGGATTCTCGTGTTCGAGAACAGCTGGGCCGCACCCTTCGCAGGTGCGATGCGGCGCTCGGGCGGCCAGCTCGTGGCCAGCGGCCGCATCCCGGTGACCGATCTCCTGTCTGCCATCGAGGCGTTCGAGGCGCAGGGCTGAGCCCTCCCTCCTTCGCCACCGAATCTCGAACGGAAAGGACGAGTCACATGCCAGGTCTCATCCGCGGCGTCGCCCGCACGGCTGTCGTGGCCGGAACGGCGTCCGCCGTCGCCGGACGCGTCAACCACCACCAGCAGGAGAAGTGGGCCGGCCAGAGCCAGCCGCAGTACGCCGAGCCGCAGTACGCACCACCTCCGCCGCCGCAGTACGCCGCCCCGGCCCCCGCCCCCGTCTACGCCGCCCCTGCGGCCCCGGCGCCCGCCGCGCCCCCCGAGGTCGACCGCATCGGTCAGCTCAAGGAGCTCGGCGAGCTGCACGCGCAGGGCATCCTCACCGACGAGGAGTTCGCGGCCGAGAAGGCCAAGATCCTCAGCTCCTAGATCGCAACCTCCGCCGTGGCCAGCCGAGCGACCCAGAGCTCCTCGGCCGGCCACTGCGCTGCCCAGGCAGCGGTGGCGATCCCGTAGAAGTCGTGGTCTGTCGCGTCGGCCGTGGCGTAGAGCTCGAGCAGCCGCTCCACGGCGAAGCCGTTGCGGCGCAGGACGGCGATCCAGTCGCCGTGCGACGGGTGGTGCTCGACGCCACCGCCGGGCCACCGGACGCTCGCGACGTCGCGCTGGCCGCGGAGCATCCGGTCTCCCGCCGGCCCGTCGTCCGAGGGAACGCACAGCGCGGACAGCAGGCTGTTGGTGAGGAACACGAGCCGCCCGCCGGGACGCAGGACCCGGGCCG
Source organism: Candidatus Nanopelagicales bacterium (assembly GCA_036510975.1). Classification (GTDB taxonomy): domain Bacteria; phylum Actinomycetota; class Actinomycetes; order S36-B12; family CAIYMF01; genus Longivirga. The sequence continues at coordinate 5,578 of DATCCY010000019.1, read as the reverse complement.
CCTCCGCCACCCAACGCTGCGGGTCGCACCACGCCGCCGCACCGTGCTCGCTCACGACGAGGTCGAAGCACCTGGCCTGCAGTGGTGTCCGTTCGGCGTCGGCCTGCAGGAGCGGGAACGCCGGGCCGTACGCCGCTTGGCAGCGTCGGGCGCTGCGGAGCTGGTCCGCCGACAGGTCGACCCCGACGACCCGGGCACCGCGGCGCGCGAGCCAGGCCGAGAAGTACCCCGTCCCGCAGGCGAGGTCCAGGACGTCGATGCCGTCCAGCTCGTCAAGGACCCGGAGCTCGCTCTCCGGGGTCCCGAACAGACCCCAGCGGATCTCGGCCGAGGTCCACGCCCGGTCCGCCTCCCCGTCGGTGAACTGCTCGTTCACCTCGCGCCAGACCGCCTGGTTGAGCGCTCTCGCCTCCGCGTCGCCGTCCACCGCTGAAGCGTAGGCGCCCACCCGCGGCCCCCGTGTCCGCGGGTCGAGCCTCAGGTAGCGTTCGGTCGGCGCACCCGGGCCCAGTGCATAGGCTGCGCGCGTGGCATGGACCCTGGCGGACCTGACGACGCTGCGCGTCGGCGGACCGGCGCGCGAGGTGCTCGTCGCGGAGAGCGAGACCGAGCTGCTGACCGCGGTCCGCGATGCCGACGCCACGGGTGCGCCTGCGCTGCTCGTCGCGGGAGGAAGCAACCTCGTCGTCGCGGACGACGGTGTCGACGCCAGCGTCGTGCTCGTACGGACTCGCGGCGTCGGCGTCGAGGCCGACACCTGCGGCGGCGCCTGGCTGACGGTGGCCGCGGGGGAGCCGTGGGACGACGTCGTCGCTCGTGCGGTCGCCGAGGAGTGGGCCGGCATCGAGGCGCTGTCGGGGATCCCCGGGTCGGCCGGTGCCACCCCGCTGCAGAACGTCGGTGCCTACGGCCAGGAGGTCGCCGACGTCATCGCGCGCGTGCGCACGTTCGACCGCGCGGAACGGGCGGTACGGACGTTCATGGCGGCCGACTGCGGCTTCGGGTACCGCACGAGCAGGTTCAAGGCCCACCCCGGTCGGTACGTCGTGCTGGACGTCACCCTTGCGCTGCGGATGTCGCCCACGTCGGCACCCATCCGCTACGCCGAGCTCGCCCGAAGCCTCGGCGTCGACGTCGGCGCTCGAGCACCGCTGGCTGAGCTGCGCGAGGCGGTGCTGGCGCTGCGGCGCGCCAAGGGCATGGTGCTCGACGACGCGGACCACGACACCTGGAGCGTCGGCTCGTTCTTCACCAACCCGGTCCTGGGTGCTGCGCAGGCGCGTGCCCTGCCCGCCGACGCTCCTCGCTACCCGGCGTCGGACGGACGGGTGAAGACGAGCGCGGCGTGGCTCATCGAACGGTCCGGGGTGGGCCGTGGCCACACCCTGGGCACGCCGGCGTCGGTCTCGACCAAGCACACGCTCGCCCTGACCAACAGGGGTGGTGCCTCGGCGGCCGACGTGCTCGCTCTGGCCGCGGACGTCCGTGACCGGGTGCGGGACACGTTCGGCATCGAGCTCGAGCCGGAGCCGACCCTCGTGGGTTGCGGGCTCCCCACTTCCTGAGCGATCTGGCGGGTCGATCCGGGGCTCGTCCACTACATTCGCGGACAGACCCGCTCACAGGAGGCTCATCCCATGGCAGACATCGTTCGTCCCGCCGGACCCGTCGACGTCGCGGTCATCGCGTTCGACGAGCCGAAGTTCGACGGCTCGGTCGCGTCGGCGATCGCCGACCTCGTCGCGAACGGCACCGTCCGTATCCTCGACATCGTCCTGGTCAACAAGGACGAGAACGGCACGGTGACCGTCCTGGAGGTCACCGACGTCGACGGCGACGGCATCCCCGACCTCGTCGCCCTGCAGGGCGACATCCCCGGGCTGCTGTCGGAGACCGACGCAGGGCTCGAGGTCGAGGAGATGCCGAACAGCACGGCCATCGCCATGATCGCCTGGGAGAACACCTGGCTGGTGCGCGCCGGCCAGGCGATCCGCAACAACGGCGGCACCCTGATCGCGTTCGAGCGCATCCCCGCCGAGGACGTGCAGGCGGTCCTCGACGCGTCCGACGAGTGACCTCCTCGGACCTCGACCCGGGCCGCGCAGGTGGCCCGCCCACCCAACCACGATCACGAGAGAAGGCCAGTCATGCGACGTAGAGGTGGACCCAGCCTGATGAGGACGGCGGCGACCACGGCGGTTGTCGTGGGTACGGCAGGCGCCGTCAGCGGTCATCAGCAGCAGAAGGCGGCGGGCAAGCAGCAGCAGGCTGCCGCCGCCGCGCAGAACCAGGCGGAGCTCGACGCGACCCACGCCCAGCAGGCCGCCGAGGCTCAGCAGGCGCAGATCGACGCGCAGGTCCAGGCGGCGCTGGCCGCCCAGGCGGCGCAGCAGGCCGCCACGGCACCCGCCGCCGCGGCTCCCGCCGCGCCTGCGGTCGACGTCACCGCCGAGCTGCAGAAGCTGGCCGCGCTCAAGGAGCAGGGCCTGATCGACGACGCCGAGTTCTCGGCGATGAAGGCCAAGGTCCTCGGCATCTGAGCACGACCAGAGCACTGCACGACCCGACGAAGCCCCGGCCGCGAGGTCGGGGCTTCGTCGTGAGCGGGCCGAGCTGCTACTGCGCCTCGGCCAGGAGACGGGCGATGCGGTTCGCGCCCTCGGCGAGGTCCTCGTCGCCGAGGGCGTAGGACAGCCGCAGGTAGCCGGGCGTGCCGAACGCCTCGCCCGGCACGACCGCGACCTCGACCTCGTCGAGGATGAGCGCCGCGAGCTCGGCCGAGGTGGCCGGGACGACGCCGCGGATCGAGCGGCCGAGCACGCCCTTCACCGACGGGTAGACGTAGAACGCGCCCTCGGGCAGCGGGCAGGCGACGCCGTCGATCGCGTCGAGGATCGCCGTGATCGTCTGGCGGCGCCGGTCGAACGCCGTCCGCATTTCGGCGACCGCGGTGAGGTCGCCGGACACCGCGGCGAGGGCTGCGACCTGCGAGACATTGGCGACGTTCGAGGTGGCGTGCGACTGCAGGTTGGTGGCCGCCTTCACGACATCGTCGGGGCCGATCATCCAGCCCACCCGCCAGCCGGTCATGGCGTAGGTCTTCGCCACGCCGTTGACCACGACGCACCGGTCGGCGATCTCGGGGACGAGGGTCGGCATCGAGGCGAACTCGGCGTCGCCGTAGACGAGGTGCTCGTAGATCTCGTCGGTGACCACCCACACGCCCTTCTCGGCCGCCCAGCGGCCGATCGCCTCGACCTCGGCCGGGCTGTAGACCGCGCCGGTCGGGTTGGAGGGGGAGACGAACACGAGCAGCTTGGTCCGCGGCGTCAGTGCGGCGTCGAGCTGCTCGAGCGACACCCGGTAGCCCGTGGTCTCGTCGGTCTGGATCTCGATCGGGACGCCGCCGGCCAACCGGATCGACTCCGGATACGTCGTCCAGTACGGCGCCGGCAGCAGCGCCTCGTCGCCCGGGTCGAGCAGCGCCGCGAAGGTGTTGTAGAGCGCCTGCTTGCCGCCGTTCGTGACGAGCACCTGGCTCGCCTTCACGGCGTATCCGGAGTCGCGGAGCGTCTTGACCGTGATGGCCTCCTTGAGCTCGGGGAGGCCTCCGGCAGGGGTGTAGCGGTGCCACCTCGGGTCACGCGCGGCGGCGACGGCCGCCTCGACGACGTAGTCCGGGGTCGGGAAGTCCGGCTCGCCGGCGCCGAAGCCGATCACCGGTCGTCCGGCGGCTTTGAGGGCCTTGGCCTTGGCGTCGACGGCCAGCGTGGCCGACTCCGCGATGGACCCGATCCGGAGGGAGACCCGCCCGTGACGGCCCTCCTCGCGCACCTGCTCAGTCATGGCACCATCCTGGCGCACCCGGGCCGCCCGGTGTCGACGGGGTTGCGGCCGGAGGCGCCCGGCCGCGGTTTGGGCGGGTGCCCTCGGGTCACGTATGCTCGGACCTCCTGGTGGACGTCCACCCCTGCGCGAGCATGCCCGCACGTCGGTGCTGCGCGCTCGGTGGTGAGCGCCCCGAAGGGTCGTAGCTCAACTGGTAGAGCACCGGTCTCCAAAACCGGCGGTTGGGGGTTCAAGTCCCTCCGGCCCTGCTCCACCCCGGTCCCCGGACCGGGTCGCACTACCGGTCCGACCACCCGGTCGAGCCGTGAGGCCGCCGCCCCCGCGGGCGGCGCGACGCATGCGAGGACGCGTGAGCGACACCGTCGGCACTGCCGTCCCGGACCGCGGCAAGGGCCGCGACTCGGGCGACCGGCCGGGTCTCGGCGCCCGGATCGCGCTGTTCTACCGGCAGGTCGTGGCCGAGCTGCGGAAGGTCGTCTGGCCGACCCGCAAGGAGCTCGTGACCTACACCTGGGTCGTCATCGTCTTCGTGACGGTGGTCGCGACCATCGTGGCGATCCTCGACCTCGGCTTCGCCAAGCTCGTCCTCAAGGTCTTCGGCGGCTGACCAGCCGCCCGAGACCGCCCGCCGCACGACCCGCGCCACCCACTCGAGGAGCACCGTGTCCGAGACGCACGCGACCGACGCCCTGGCGTCCGACGACCACGAGGTCGTCGACCCGGCGTTCGACGCTGCCGCTGACGCACCCGCCGACGTCACCGCCGAGCCCGTCCCGGCCGAGGAGGTCGACGTCGCTGACGCCGATGCGCCGGACGCCACGACCCACCTCGCGGACGAGGCCGCGGGCGAGGCCGACCTCGAGACCGCCGGCGCCGACGCCGACGCCCCTGTCGAGGCGGTCGACGTCGCCGACGAGGACCTCGACCCGGTGGAGGCCTTCCGCGAGCGGATGCGCACCGAGCTCGGCGACTGGTACGTCGTGCACTCCTACGCCGGCTACGAGAACAAGGTGAAGACGAACCTCGAGAGCCGCATCGGCTCGCTCAACATGGAGGACCTGATCTACCAGGTCGAGGTCCCCATGGAAGAGGTCACCGAGATCAAGAACGGCCAGCGCAAGCTGGTCCGGCGCAACAAGTTCCCGGGTTACGTCCTGGTCCGCATGGACCTCACGGACGCCTCCTGGGGCACGGTCCGGCACACGCCGGGCGTCACCGGCTTCGTGGGCCACGGGCACCAGCCCGCCCCCCTGAGCCTGGACGAGGTCGTCTCGATCCTCGCCCCGGCCCCGGAGAAGAAGCCCGGCGCCCCGACGCCTGCCGGCGAGGTGACGGTGGTCGACTTCTCGGTCGGCGACTCCGTCACCGTCATCGACGGTCCCTTCGCGACGCTCCACGCCACGGTCTCCGAGATCAACGTGGACGCGCAGAAGGTCACCGGTCTGGTCGAGATCTTCGGCCGGGAGACCCCGGTCGAGCTCGGTTTCAGCCAGATCCAGAAGAACTAAGGCGTACGGCGCCGCCCGCCCACGGCGGCTCCCGATACGCATCCGACGACGCAAGGACCCGAAGCAATGCCTCCCAAGAAGAAGGTCGCAGGCCTGATCAAGCTCCAGATCCAGGCCGGCGCCGCCAACCCCGCTCCGCCCGTCGGGCCGGCGCTGGGTCAGCACGGCGTCAACATCATGGAGTTCTGCAAGGCCTACAACGCCGCGACCGAGTCGCAGCG
>DATCCY010000018.1:0-22588 GCA_036510975.1 Candidatus Nanopelagicales bacterium | reverse complement strand
CCGCCGGCTCATCGAGTGCCTCGGTCGCGACCGCACCAAGCACCAGGTCGCCGAGGTCACCTCGCTCGGGCTCGTGCAGATGACGCGCAAGCGCATCGGCCAGGGCCTGCTCGAGGTCTTCAGCGAGCCGTGCGAGGCCTGTCAGGGCCGCGGCTACCACGTGCACTCCGAGCCCGTCGTGGCCAAGGCCGCGGCGTCGGAGACCGAGGGCCCGGCGGTGCGCAGCGGACGCCGGCGCAAGGGAGCCGACGCCGAGCCGGTCGAGGACACCGACACGGGCAAGGGCAGGGCCCGCAAGCGCGGCGCCAAGTCCACCGGCTCGTCGGCCGCCCCCGAGGTCGCGGTGAAGGCCGTCGACCCCGCCGCGTCGGCTGCGATGGAGAAGATCCACGCTGCTGCTGCGAAGCGGGCCGCGGACGCCGCCGCGGCCGAGGCCTCGGGGGAGGCACCGGTGCGCGCGGACGCCGCCTCCGGGTCGGTGGAGGCCCCCACCGAGGCCGTGGAGGCCCCTGTGGCCCCCGCGCGCCGCGCGAGGGGGACGCGCAAGGCGGCCCGCCCGGCCGGTCCCGCCACGGCCACGGACGCGGCCAGCGAAGGATCCGGTCCCGTCGGCGCGAGCCCCGACGTGACCGGCGCCACGGCCGAGTAGGGGTCGGGTGGGTGCCCGCGGTTTGACCCGCACGGTGCCCGCTTCGTACCCTTGACCCTCGGTGCCCACGCACCATGACGCAGCCACGTGCCGGTGCCCCTTCGGGGGCGTGCCGCTGTGCGCGTCCCCGAGAACGTCCGTAGAAGGAGCACCGCGGTGTACGCCATCGTCAAAGCCGGCGGCCGGCAGGAGAAGGTCGCAGTCGGCGACGTGTTCGAGCTCGACCGGGTGAGCACCGAGGCCGGCGCCACGCTGACCCTCCCGGCGCTGCTCCTCGTCGACGGCGACGCGGTCACCAGCGACGCCAAGAGCCTCGCGGGCGTGACCGTCACCGCCGAGGTCGTCGAGCACACCAAGGGCCCGAAGATCCGGATCATGCACTACAAGAACAAGACCGGTTACCGTCGTCGCCAGGGTCACCGCGCGCAGCTCACGCGCGTGAAGATCACCGGCATCGAGACGGCCTGACGGCGTAGGGGACTGAGACTCCATGGCTCACAAGAAGGGTGCCTCGAGCACCAGGAACGGTCGCGACTCCAACGCCCAGCGCCTCGGCGTGAAGCGCTTCGGTGGTCAGTTCGTGAAGGCCGGCGAGATCATCGTCCGCCAGCGCGGCACCCACTTCCACCCGGGTGACAACGTGGGTCGCGGCAAGGACGACACGCTGTTCGCGCTCGCCCCGGGCAACGTCGAGTTCGGCACCGCCCGCGGTCGCCGCGTCGTCAACGTCGTCGGCGAGTAGTCACCGGCACCACGCATGACTCCGTGAGGGGGCGAGCCGTACGGCTCGCCCCCTCACGCATGTCCTGGCCCACGAACGCCGCCAAGGGAAGGGAGCGAGCGCGATGACCACGTTCGTCGATCGTGTCGTGCTCCACGTCTCGGGGGGCAACGGCGGCCACGGCTGCGTCTCGGTGATGCGCGAGAAGTTCAAGCCGCTCGGCGGCCCCGACGGCGGCAACGGCGGCCACGGCGGCGACGTGCGCCTCGTCGTCGACACCAACGTCACCTCGCTGCTCGAGTTCCACCACGGGCCGCACCGCACCGCCGGCAACGGCAAGCCGGGTGAGGGCAGCAACCGCAACGGCGCCAACGGCGAGTCCATCACCCTGCGGGTGCCGCCGGGCACGAGCGTGCAGGACACTCGTGGCGCCGTCCTCGCCGACCTCGTCGCGCCCGGGATGGAGTACGTCGTCGCCCGCGGCGGTCACGGCGGCCTCGGCAACGCCGCGCTGGCCAGCACCCGCCGCAAGGCGCCCGGCTTCGCGCTGCTCGGCGAGCCCGGCGACGCCCTTGACGTCGTCCTCGAGCTCAAGAGCGTGGCCGACGTCGCGCTCGTCGGGTTCCCCAGCGCGGGCAAGTCCTCGCTCATCGCGGCCATGTCGGCGGCGCGGCCGAAGATCGCCGACTACCCGTTCACCACACTGGTCCCCAACCTCGGGGTGGTCACCGCGGGCGACACGATCTTCACCGTGGCCGACGTACCCGGTCTCATCCCGGGAGCCAGCCAGGGCAAGGGTCTCGGCCTGGAGTTCCTCCGCCACGTCGAGCGCTGCTACGTCCTCGTGCACGTGCTCGACTGCGCCACCCTCGACCCTGGCCGGGACCCGATCTCCGACCTCGAGGCGATCGAGCACGAGCTCGAGCAGTACGGCGGCACCGAGGGCGACCTCGCCGACCGGCCTCGGCTGGTCGCGCTCAACAAGATCGACGTCCCCGAGGCGCGCGAGCTCGCGGACCTCGTGACGCCGCTGCTGCAGGAGCGCGGCTACACCGTGGTCGAGGTCTCCGCCGTCGCGCGAGAGGGCCTCAAGTCCCTCGGGTTCGCGATGGCCGAGCTCGTGGCGGCGGCGCGCCTGGCCAACCCGGTGGAGGAGGCGCCGCGCGTCGTCCTGTCGCCGAAGGCGGTCGACGAGGCCGGCTTCACGGTGCTCCGGGAGGAGGACGAGGACGGCGTCCGCTTCCGCGTGCGCGGCGAGCGCCCCCAGCGCTGGGTGCGTCAGACCGACTTCAGCAACGACGAGGCCGTGGGCTACCTCGCCGACCGGCTCGCGCGCCTCGGCGTCGAGGACCGGCTGCTGGCGCTCGGCGCCACCGCGGGTGCCGAGGTGCTCATCGGTCCCGAGGACAACGCGGTGGTCTTCGACTGGGAGCCGACCATCGCCAGCGGCACCCCGCTGACCGGCCCCCGCGGCAGCGACGACCGCCTCTACTCCTAGCTTGCTGCCCACCTATCTGTCGCTTCCCGCTGCCTCCACGCCACGAGAAACGACAGATAGGTGGGCAACAACGTGGGGGTTGGTGCGGAGTTCGTGGCGGACGCTGAGAGACTCGGCACTGTGGGCTCCCGGGACGTCGTGACGCGTGCGGCTCGTGTGGTGGTGAAGGTCGGGTCGTCGTCGCTCACCACGAAGGGTGGGCTCGACGCGGCGCGCATCGACGCCCTCGTGGACGCGCTCGGCTCTCGGCTCGGGTCCGGGGTCGAGGTCGTGCTGGTCTCCTCGGGCGCGATCGCCACCGGCATCGGGCCGCTCGGCCTCACCAAGCGTCCGCGCGACCTCGCCACGCAGCAGGCCGCCGCGAGCGTCGGCCAGGGCCTCCTCCTCGCACACTACTCCGGGGCGTTCGCCCGGCACGGTCGCACGGTCGGGCAGGTGCTCCTCACCGCCGAGGACGTCACCCGCCGCGCGCACTACCGCAACGCGCAGCGCACCTTGTACCGCCTCCTCGAGCTCAGGGTCGTCCCGATCGTCAACGAGAACGACACGGTCGCGACCGACGAGATCCGCTTCGGTGACAACGACCGGCTCGCCGCACTCGTCGCCCACCTCGTCCATGCCGACCTGCTGGTGCTGCTCTCCGACGTCGACGGGCTGTACGACGGTCCACCCGCGCGTGAGGGCTCGACGCTCATCGCCGAGGTCCGCGGCGCCGACGACCTCGACGGAGTCGTCGTCAAGGGGACCGGTTCGAGCGTCGGCCTCGGCGGCATGGTCACGAAGGTCGAGGCAGCACGCATCGCGACCTCGGCCGGCATCCCCGTCGTCCTCACATCGGCGGCCAACGCGGCGGCGGCGCTGCGCGGCGACGTCGTCGGCACGCTGTTCCACCCGACGGGGGAGCGCACCGGCACCCGGCTGCTCTGGCTCGCGCACGCGACCGACGCGCGGGGCAGCCTCACGCTCGACCCGGGTGCGGTCGACGCCGTCGTACGCCGGAGGCTCTCGCTGCTGCCGGCAGGCGTGACCGGGGTGGCGGGTGCGTTCGTCGCCGGCGACCCGGTGGACCTCCTCGACGAAAAGGGTCACGCGGTGGCCCGCGGGCTGGTCAACTTTGACGCGACAGAACTTCCCGGTCTCCTCGGTCGCTCGACCCGGGACCTGGCCCGGGAGTTGGGACCGGCGTACGAGAGGGAGGTCGTCCACCGCGACGACCTCGTGATCCTGCGCCATTAGCGCCCCACCAGCGGAGGCGCCCGTGCACGGCTGGCCGATGTGGCACGTCACGCTCACCGTCGCCGGTGAGCAGGTGCCCGAGCCCGACATCCGCGCGGGGCTCGAGCGGCTCAGCCACGAGCACCCCTTCCTGCTGTCGGGTCGCTACGGCGTCGATCGTGCCGAGGTCCGCTACTGGGAGGAGGCACCCGACGCCGCCACCGTGACCCTGCTCGCGTTGCGGCTCTGGGACGACCACCGAGCGTCGTCCGGGCTGCCGTCCTGGGCCGTGGTCGGCGTCGAGGTCGTGGACCGCGACACGTTCCACCGCCGCGGACGGGTCCCCCTGACTCCCGTCTCGCTCGTCGGCGTCGCGCCGTTCTGATTCCCGATCACCGGCGCCCCCCGGGTGGCGGACGGTCACGTCCGTGGCCGACCGGCTCCGAGCGGCGGCGTCCACGGGCCGGACCACGCGTCCGCACCCCGAGCGCATCTCCTACCCTCGTCCTGTGAGCCAGCCGACCTCCGAGGACCGCACGGCCGTCCTGGACGTCGCCCGGCGCGGGCGGGCGGCAGCGGTGGCGCTGCGGGCCCTGCCGCGCAGCGCGAAGGACGCCGCTCTCCTCGCGATCGCCGATGCCCTCGACGCCGCGACTGGGCGTGTCGTGGCGGCCAACGACCTCGACGTCGCGCGGGCGCGGGCCAACGGCACCGACCCGGCCATCGTCGACCGGCTCACCCTGACGCCCGCACGGCTGCACGCCATCGCCGACGCCGTGCGCGACGTCGCCGCGCTGCCCGACCCGGTGGGGGAGGTGGTCCGCGGCTACACGCTGCCGAACGGGCTCACCGTGCGTCAGGTCCGCGTGCCGCTCGGCGTCGTCGGCATGGTCTACGAGGCGCGCCCCAACGTCACCGTCGACGCCGCCGTGCTCTGCCTCAAGAGCGGGAACGTCGCGCTGCTGCGCGGCTCCTCGTCGGCGTACGACTCCAACGTCGTGCTGGTCGACGTGATGCGTGAAGCGCTGGCGGCGCAGGGGATACCGGCCGACGCGATCGCGCTGGTGCCGGGCACGAGCCACGAGTCCGTGAAGCACCTCATGACCGCGCGGGGACTCGTCGACGTGCTCATCCCACGCGGCGGCGAGGCCCTCATCCGGTCCGTCGTCGAGGGCTCGACGGTGCCGGTGATCGAAACGGGGGTGGGCAACTGCCACGTCTACGTCGACGAGCACGCGGACATCGACAAGGCCGTCGCGATCCTGGTGAACTCCAAGACTCAGCGCGTGAGCGTCTGCAACGCGGCCGAGACGTTCCTCGTGCACCGCGACATCGCGGAGGAGTTCCTCCCGCGCGCGCTCGCGGCACTGCGCGACCGCGGTGTCACCGTGCACGGCGACGAGCGGATCGCGCCGTACGCGTCGGCGTCGGGCACGGCGTACGCCGCCGTCACCGACGAGGACTGGGCGGCGGAGTACTACTCCCTGGACATCGCCGCGGGAGTCGTGGACGACCTCGACGAGGCACTGCGTCACATCCGGCGCTGGTCGACGGGACACACAGAGGCCATCGTCTCCGACTCGGCGACGGCGATCGCGGCGTTCACCACCGGCGTCGACTCGGCGGTCGTGATGGTGAACGCCTCGACCCGCTTCACCGACGGCGGCGAGTTCGGGTTCGGCGCCGAGATCGGCATCTCGACCCAGAAGCTGCACGCGCGGGGGCCGATGGGACTGGCCGAGCTCACCAGCACCACCTACGTCGTGACCGGCGACGGACAGGTCCGTGGCTGAGCCGTTACCCCATCCGGCACCACCCCATTGGTATCCTCACCGGGGCCGTGACCGAGGCCGCACTTCCGACTTGCGAGGGGACGGGCCATGAGCGCCGTTGCACGACTGGCCGAGAGCGTCTCCGCTCCCACCGTGATCACCTTCGACCCCACGAAGTGGTTCTACGGCGGTGCCACCCTGCTCGTGCTCCTGGTGCTGCTCGTGGTGGTCTCCCGCTTCAACCTCGACCGCTGACCCGCGCCCGCGAGGTCGCCAGGATGCGTCGAGTAGGGGTGATGGGGGGCACGTTCGACCCCGTGCACCATGGTCACCTCGTCGCGGCGTCCGAGGTCGCCCATCGCTTCGCCCTCGACGAGGTCGTCTTCGTGCCCACCGGCCGGCCGTGGCAGAAGGACGACCGTGACGTCGCACCTGCCGAGGACCGCTATCTCATGACCGTGATCGCCACCGCGTCCGACCCGCGCTTCCGGGTCAGCCGGGTCGACGTCGACCGCGGCGGCCCGACCTACACCGTCGACACGCTGCGCGACCTGAGAGCCGAGTACGACGCGGCCTCGGTGCAGACCGAGCTGTTCTTCATCACCGGCGCGGACGCCCTCGCCTCGATCGCCTCCTGGCGCGAGTCCGACGAGGTGCTCGGCCTCGCGCACTTCGTCGGCGTGACCCGTCCTGGGCACGCGCTGACCGATCCCGGCCTGCCCGAGGGCTCGGTCACGCTCGTCGAGGTCCCCGCGCTCGCGATCTCCTCCACGGACTGCCGGGCCCGGGTCGCCGCCGGGGCGCCGATCCGCTACCTCGTCCCCGACGGCGTCCTCGAGTACGTCGCGAAACGCGGTCTCTACCGGGCGGCGGCATGACCGACGACTCCCTCCCCGACGACGTCCTCCCCGACGACGTCCTCCCCGACGACGTCCTCCCGGGCCTGCCGCCCCCCTCCGGCCCGCCCGTGCCCGAGGCGGCGCTGGACCTGACCGAGCCGGGCGAGGCGCCGGCCGCGGACTCGCAGGACCCGGTCGCGAGCGCTCCGGGCGTGGTGGGACCCGTGCCGGTCGGGGCCCCGAGCGCGCCGGACCTCAGCCGGGCCTCGCGGCGTCGGGCGGCGGAGGAGGCGGCCGCCGAGCAGGCCGCGACCTCGCGGTACCGACTGCTGATCGTGAGCGGCGTCGTGTTCGGTCTCGTCGCGGCGGTGTTCCTCGTCTGGGCGGTGTTCGGCCGGCCGCGCGACAACTACGAGCCTGCGCCCGCGCCGACCTCCACGGCCACCGGTCCGATCCAGCCGACCGTCCTGATCCAGGTCCAGGACAAGGACGGCGTCGCGCTCGCCAACGCGCTGCTCTCTGTGGGCGGCAGCGTCAAGCGCGCCAACGTCATCACCGTCCCGCAGAACGTCGTGCTCGACGTCGCGACGGGGGGCACGCTGCCGTTTGGCCAGATCGCGCGGCTGCCGGACGCCAACAGCTCGGCGAACGCGCTCAGCGACGCCATCGGCGTCAACGTCACCGGCACGTGGGCCATGAACGAGCTCGCCTTCTCGGGGCTCGTCGACGCGGTCGGCGGCATCACCGCTGACGTCGACGTCGACGTGATCCAGACCAAGGCCGACGGCACGAGGGTCATCCTCGTGTCCGCGGGCAAGGCCCAGGTGCTGCAGGGGCCCGAAGCGACGGCGTACGCGACCTACCTCGCACCCGGCGAGCCCGAGGAGGCGCGAATGGCGCGCTTCACCCAGGTGCTGCGCCTGACGGTCGCCAAGCTGCCGTCCGACATCTCCAAGGTCGAGTCGATCCTCACCGGCCTCGGCGCCTCGGCCCGGTCGACGCTGAAGACCCCTGTGCTGGCCGCGTTCCTGGTCAAGTTGCAGGCGGACGTCCTGGTGGACAACGTGGCCTACCAGAACCTCCCCGTGAAGCCGCTGCCCAGCGGCGGCGCCTCGGCCTCCACCGTCGACCAGGTCGCCACTGCCGCCATGGTCCAGGAGCTGCTCCCGGACGCGGCCCGCAAGCCAGGGGCCAACTCCCAGGTACGCGTGCTCGTCCAGAACGGCGTGGGGACCCCCGGGCTGAACGCCGCGGCACGACAGCTCCTCGTCGACGCCGGCTACACCTTCATCAACGGCGGCAACGCGGGCTCTCTCGGGCATGCCACCACTCAGATCGTCATCCCCGACTCGGGCGAGACCTCGCGCAAGTGGGGCACCGACATCGCGGCGGCGCTCAAGGTGCCCGCCACCGACGTCGTCATCGACTCGTCCGGGCAGAGCGTGGCGGACGTCATCGTCATCCTGGGAGCGGACTTCTCACCCACGTCCTCGTGACGGTCGGTCGCACCGCCCGCCCCGTGAGACCATGGGGGAGCACCAGATCCGGGTCCTGACGAACGCCGGACCCACCGCGACCCCGCCGTCGCCCCACGAACCGGAGAGACTCGTGACCGCATCCGCCCGCGCGCTCGAGCTGGCGATCGCCGCTGCCGAGGCCGCGTCGGAGAAGCTGGCCGAGGACATCGTCGCCCTCGACGTGTCCGACACCCTCGTCATCACCGACGTCTTCCTGCTCTGCTCGGCGTCCAACGACCGGCAGGTCAAGGCAATCGTGGACGGCATCGAGGCCCGCCTCGACGAGATGGACATCGACCCGGTGCGGCGCGAGGGCGAGCGCGAGGGTCGCTGGGTGCTCCTGGACTACCTCGACCTCGTCGTTCACGTCCAGCACTCCGACGAGCGCTCGTACTACGGGCTCGAGCGGCTCTGGAAGGACGGGGCGCGCATCGAGCTCCCCGCGTCCGTGCACGCACCGCACGGCGCGCGCGACGGCGGATGACGCCCCGGCGGGTCGTGCTCTGGCGACACGGCCGAACCGCGTGGAACGCCGAGTCCCGCTTCCAGGGGACGACCGACGTCGCCCTCGACGAGGTGGGCGTCGCGCAGGCCGAGCGTGCCGCGCGCGACCTCGCGACCCTGTCACCGCACCTCATCGTCTCGAGCGACCTGCAGCGAGCGCGGGCGACCGCGGAGACCCTGGCCGGCATGGTCGGACTCGAGGTCAGCACCGACCCCGACCTGCGCGAGACCTACGCCGGCTCCTGGCAGGGCCTCGTGCGTGACGAGATCGTCGCGGCAGACGGCGACACCTGGCGCCGCTGGATCGCGGGCGACGACGTACGCCCTGGCGGTGGCGAGACGCGCACCGAGGTCGCGACCCGGGTGAGCGGCGCCGTCCTGCGGCACGCCGACGGGCTGCCGCCCGGCGGGACCCTCGTGGTGGCCTCGCACGGCGGGGCCGTCCGGGCATGCATCGGCACGCTGCTGGGGCTCCCGGTGGAGCACTGGACGACGCTGGGCGGACTGGTCAACTGCGCCTGGTCGGTGCTCGAGGAACAGCCCGACGGGCGCTGGCGGCTGGTCGAGCACAACGCCCGCTCGCTGCCCGAAGAGGTCGTCGGCGACGAGGCGTAGGTCGATTTCCTGTCGTGCCGGGGAGCCCGTTATGCTTCTCCGGCACGACTGCACGGGGCTGTGGCGCAGCTGGTAGCGCACCTGCATGGCATGCAGGGGGTCAGGGGTTCGAGTCCCCTCAGCTCCACACGTGGTTGGCTCAGGGCCGGGAGAATCTCCCGGCCCTGAGCCGTTCCGCTGGAGCGTGCCCCGCCGGGGGGTGGGGGCGGGGGAGCGATGGACGAGCGGGTCCGGTACGACGCGACCGCCGTGCGTCCGTCGTGGGACGAGCTGCCCGAGCAGGTACGGGCGGCCGTCGCCGAGTGGGTCGGCTCGCCGGTCTCGTGGCGCAGTGCTGGTGGCGGCTTCACCCGCGGGTTCGCCTCGACCCTGGTGAGCGGTGACGGCAGTCGCTCCTTCGTGAAGGCGGTGCCCTTCTCGAACACGCACATCAGCGCGTCGTACCGCCGTGAGATCGCGGTGCATGGCGTCCTGCCCGCCGCGGTGCCGGCACCCCGTCTGCTGCACTCGGCGGAGGTGGGCTCAGGCCAGGACGGCTGGGTCGTGCTGGCCTTCGACCACGTCGACGGGCGCATGCCCGGGAACCCGTGGGACGGCGCGGACCTGCGGATCGCGGTGGCCGCGCTCGAGCGGACGGCCGACGCGCTGGCCGACGTCCGGTGGGACGACACCTCGACCCTGGTCGACGAGGCGGCCGCGGAACCTGGCGTCTTCACGCTGTGGAAGACCTACGACGAGAGCAGGGTGCACGAGGGGCTGGGCACCTGGCTGGCCGCGCACCGCGACCGGCTCTCGGCAGCGACGGCACGCTCGCTGGAGGCATTCCGCGGCACCACCTGGGCGCACTGCGACGTCCGCGCGGACAACCTCGTGATCGAGGGGAGTACTGCCTGGGTGGTCGACTGGAACTGGTTGTGCCGCGCCCCTGCCTGGGTGGACCTGGCACTTCTGCTGCCGCAGGTGCACGCGGACGGCGTCGACCTCGCACCGGCCTACGGGTCGCGGCTCCTGACCGATGTCGCGCCCGACGACCTGGACGCGGCCGTCGCGTGGCTGGGGGCGTTCATGCTGCTGCTCGCGGACGCGCCCACCTTCGAGGGTGGGTCGCCGTGGATCCGACCGCACCAGCGCTGGACGGGCCAGGCCTGCCTGGACCTGTTGCGCAGCCGGTGGGGAGCCGCCTGAGAGGTTGGGGTGAGATCGGGCGGTGACGAGTTCGTCGTCGTCGGCCTCGGTCCCAGCGAGCCCACCCACGCGCTCGAGCGCCGGGTCCGCGCCTTCCTGGACTCGCACTACTCGAGCGACCCCGCGTTGTCCTTGCTCACGATCTCGGTCGGCCGTTCGGAGCTCGCCCCGTGCGAGGACCGCGATCCGGAGCAGCTGCTCTGGAGGGCCGACCACGACATGTACCTGCGACGCGCCGGTCACCCGGAGCGCGGTCGACGCGTGTTCCTCCCGGACGGCGTCGCCCCCTTCGAGGTCTGACGCTCCTGCCGACCGCCTCGGTCGGGAGGGACCGGTAGCGTTCCGGCGTGGAACAGCCCGCGGTGCCGACCGACGACACCCTGGCCGCGCCGTTCGCCCGGATGCCCGACGCGGCTCTCGCCGTGCTGGCCGAGACCGGCTGGGGTCTTACGGTCACGTCGGTGCAGCGACTGGCGACCGAACGGGACGACACGGTCCTCGTCACGCACGCCTCGGGACGGCACGTCCTCAAGGTGGCCCATCCGCTCGACGACCCGGTCCTGCTGGACTTCCAGTGCTCCGCGATGCGCCATGCGCTCTCGCGGGACCCCGCGCTCCCGCTGGCCCGGCTGCTGTCAGACGTCGACGGCGCCGTCCTGCGCACCGTCTCCGGCGCCGACGGCGAGCCGCGGCTCGCCCGCGTCCTCGGCTACCTCGACGGTGTGCTCCTCGACTACGCCGTCACCACGCCTGCGCAGCGCGCCGCCGTGGGCCGTGCCACCGCCCGGCTCTCCCTCGCGCTCGCGGACTTCGCGCATCCCGGGTCGCATCGCATCCTGGCGTGGGACCTGCAGCAGGTCGGCACGCTACGACCGCTGCTGGGCCACGTCGCAGACCCTCGTGCGCGCGAGCTGGTCGCGGCGGAGCTCGACGCCTACGACGACCACGTCGGTCCCGGGCTTCGGGCCAGCCGGCAGCAGGTCGTGCACCAGGACGTCAACGCCGACAACGTCGTCGTCGATCCCGCGAGCCCCGGCTTCGTTACTGGGATCCTCGACTTCGGCGACGCGGTGCGTTCCTCGGTCGTGGGCGACGTCGCCGTGGCGATGTCGTACGCCGCCGGGGCCGACTCCGTGGCGCGGGACCCGTGGCTCGCGGCGTACGACGTGGCCCACGGCTACACCTCCGTGCGCGAGCTCACGGCTGACGAGTCGGCGCTCCTGCCCGGCCTCGTGCGAGCCCGCTTCGCGCAACGGCTGCTGCTCAACTCCATGCTCGCGGCGAGCGACCCGTCGAACGCGCACTACACCGGGCGCGCGATCGCGCGCACGACCGAGACCTACCGGCGACTGGTGTCCGCGCCGTCGCCGGCCGACCGATAGGGAGCCGCACGTGGCGAGCAGGGTGGGACCGTCGAGCTACTTCGACGTCGCGCGCATCGACGCGCTCGAGCCCGCGACCCGCGAGCTGGTGCGCCGCCGCGTCGACGTCCTGGGGCCGGCGTACCGCCTGTTCTACGAGCAGCCGGTGCAGATCGTGCGCGGCGAGGGCGTGCACCTCTACGACGCGGACGGCACCGAGTACCTCGACTGCTACAACAACGTGGCATCGCTGGGTCATGCGCACCCGCGCGTGACGGCAGCGATCGCCGAGCAGGCCGCGGTGCTCAACACCCACACGCGCTACCTGCACGAGGGCATCGTCCGCTACGCCGAGGACCTGCTCTCGACCGTGCCCGACGCTCTCGGGCACGTCATGTTCACCTGCACCGGGTCCGAGGCCGGCGACCTCGCGCTGCGCATCGCGAAGCGGCACACCGGCCGCACCGGCGTCATCGTGACGCGCAACGCCTACCACGGTGTGACGACGGAGATCGCTGCCATCTCGCCGTCGCTCGGCGGGCTGGAGAGCCTGCCCGACTGGGTGCGCGTCGTGCCGGCGCCCGACGCCTATCGCGTGGACCCCCTCGCTGAGGGGTACGCCGACCTCGGGTCGTGGTTCGCCGCGCAGGTGCAGGCGCAGATCGACGACCTCACCGCGCACGGCCTCGGTCTCGCCGCGTTCGTCGCCGACTCGATCTTCGCCTCCGACGGCGTGTTCCCCGACCCTGCCGGATTCCTCGCACCGGTGCTGGAGGTCGTCGCGCGCGCCGGAGGCGTCTACCTCGCCGATGAGGTGCAGCCGGGCTTCGGGCGCCTGGGCGAGGCGATGTGGGGCTTCCAGCGGCACGGCACGCCGGACGACCCGTTCGTGCCCGACATCGTCACCATCGGCAAGCCGATGGGCAACGGCATGCCGATCGCCGCGACGATCATGCGCCCGGAGGTGATCGCGGAGTTCGCGCAGGACATGCGCTACTTCAACACCTTCGGCGGCAACGCGGTGTCGATCGCCGCGGCCCAGGCGGTGCTCGACGTCGTCCGCGACGAGCACCTGCAGGACAACGCGCGAGTCGTGGGGGAGTCCCTGCGCGTGATGCTCCGCGAGCTCGCGACGCGCCATCGGGTGATCGACGACGTCCGAGGCGCAGGCCTGTTCATCGGCGTCGAGCTCGTCGTTCCGGGAAGCGCCAAGGAGCCCGACGAGGCGCTGACCCTGCGCGTCGTGAACGGGCTGCGCGAGCGTCACGTGCTGCTCGGCACCGCGGGGATCGACAACAACATCCTCAAGGTCCGGCCCCCGCTCGTGTTCTCGCAGGCCGACGCCGAGCGCTTCGTGACCGAGCTCGATGCCACCCTGATCGCGCTTCGTCACTGAGCCCGGCACCCGTCGTCGCCCGAACAGGTGACAGGTTCAGCGGCCCGTGTCTGCGGACGTACACGATCGATGCAACCTGGCGTCGACTCCCCGCCGTTCGGCGCGCACAGGGATACGTTCCGACGATTCCAACGGCCCTCACCGGCCGACGTCGAACCGCCAGCCCTTGGGGTCCTGATGAGTCGAAACGGCCGGAAGACGCTCGCCGCAATCCTCGCTCTCCTGATCGTTCCTGCCCTCGCGCTGACGGGTGCGCCTGCAGCCACAGCCGGCACGCCGCCCGTGCCGGTGACGGACGACGTCGTCACCGACGGACCGCCCGCTGGACCGGTCTTCGTGGCACCGAGCCTCCGTGGTGCGCGTGGCTCGCGCGACGTGGTGGTGCAGCTTCGCCGCAAGAGCCTCTCGGAGTCGGTGGGCGAGGGTGCGGTCACCTCGCACACGCTCCCCACTCGCACCGAGCAGCGCTCGTTGCTCGCTGCCGTCAAGGCCGACCAGGACGGCGTGTCCGGTGCGGCCCGCGCGCTCGGCGCCCGTGAGCTCGGCCGGGTGTCGAAGTCACTGAACGCCGTCGTCCTGCAGGTCGACGGCACACGGATCGACGACCTCGCGAGGATCCCCGGCGTCCTGTCGATCCGGCCGCTGGGCAGTTACCGCACGCAGGCCGAACCGGTCGCATCGGGAAGCCTGGCCCAGGCCGCTGCGTACCTGCAGGTCGACGCGTTGCGCGCGCAGGGGATCACGGGTGACGGCGTGCGCGTCGCCGTGCTCGACAGCGGCGTGGACTACACCCACGCGAACCTCGGGGGCCCGGGAACGACGGCGGCCTACGCCGGGTGCTATGCGGCGAACGCCGTCGCCGTGAGCGGCGTGTGCGCCGACCTGTTCGGCCCGAGCGCGCCCAAGGTCAAGGGCGGCTACGACTTCGTCGGCGAGGGCTGGCCCACCACTGCGCTCGCGCCCGACCCCAACCCGATCGACAAGGAAGGCCACGGCACGCACGTCTCCGACATCATCGGCGGCAACGGCCCGGGCCACCAGGGGATCGCTCCCGGGGTGTCGCTCTACTCGGTCAAGGTCTGCTCCGCCGTCTCCACCGCGTGCAGCGGCCTCGCGCTGCTCGAGGGCGTCGACTGGGCGCTCGACCCCAACGGTGACGGCGACATCAGCGACGCGGTCGACCTGATGAACCTCTCGCTCGGCCAGGACTACGCCGGGGACGAGGACGACCTCTCCTTCGCCCTCGACAGCGCGGTACGGGCGGGCGTCGTGGTCGTGGCGTCGGCCGGCAACGGTGGCGACATGCCGTTCAAGGTCGGCTCGCCGTCGGCGGCCGAGCGAGTGATCAGCGTGGCCCAGACGACGCTGCCGGACGACGTGAGCAACGTCGTCGCCGTGACCTCCCCGGCCGCCGTGCCCGGCCTCACCGACAACAGGATCAAGGTCAGCGTGCTGATGGACTGGGGCGGCCCGATCCCGGCGTCGCCCGGTCTCGTGGGCGACCTGGCGACGCCCACCGGCAGCTCGCTGGGCTGCGCACCCACGGACTTCGGTGCCGCGAACGCCGGCAGGATCGCGATCGTGGGACGTGGCTCCTGCTCCATCTCGATCAAGGCGTCAAACGCGCAGGCCGCCGGCGCGACCGGGATGCTCCTGGTGATGGCGGCGCCGGGTGCGCCCGCGTCGTTCAGCTATGGCGGCGGAGGGACGATCACCGTGCCGGTGCTGTCGGTCAGCCAGTCCGAGGGCAACGCGCTGCGCAGCGCCCTCGCCGGCGGCCCGGTCAGCATCCAGATCGACCCTGCCGCCGCGATCTCGATCGCCAGGTCCATGGCGAGCACGTCGAGCCGTGGTCCGTCCATCGACGGCACCCGGGTCAAGCCCGACATCGGCGCCCCCGGTGCATGGCTCTCGGCCGAGGTCGGGACCGGCGCCGAGGAGACCAACTTCGGCGGCACGTCGGGTGCGGCTCCCACCGTGTCCGGCGTAGCGGCCCTGCTGCTGCAGAAGTTCCCGAACGAGAAGCCGTCGGCCATCAAGGCCCGTCTGCTCAACGCCGCTGACACCAGCAATCGCACGGCCGACCTCAGCCTGAACTTCTACCCGACGCCGGTCAGCCGGATCGGCGCCGGTGAGGTGCGTGCGTTCCCGGCTGCGACGGCGTCGTTCCGGGTCAGCCTGCATGGCGGCGGCACGGGCAACATCGGGCTGGGTGCCTTCTCGCTCTCGACCGACCGCAGGATCGAGCGCAACGTCGACGTGCAGAACCTCACCGACGGCTGGCAGCGGATCACACTGTCGTCGACCTTCCGCGACCCCGCCGACCAGGCACTGGGCGCGGTGACCATCAGCGGTGGCGGAACCTTCCGCCTGCCCCCGCGATCCACGGTGACCCGTGAGCTGACCTTCACGATCCGCGCTGCGAAGCTCGCACCGTGGCCGCTCACCGGTCGGGCCGGTCTCACCGGCGGTGACGGCACCGTGCTCAACGGTCCGGAGTTCGACGGCGCCATCGTGGCGACCAACCTGACCGGTGAGGCCAAGCACCTCGCCTGGCACGTGCTGCCGCACAAGGCCGCCGACGTCAGCACGGCGCGCCGGGTCGACCTCCGGCGGGTCGCTGCTCGGCCGGTCACCCTGGACAACAGCTCCACGGTGCTCGACGGCGGCGTCTCGGTCTACGCCCTCACGGGCACCAGCCCGAGGCTGTCGGAGCCGGCGCCCGGGGCGCCCGGGTCGCCCGGGTCCAACGTCGCGCAGGTCGACCTGCTCAGCGTGGGTGTCCGTGCGTTCCCGGCCGACGACGTCGTCCAGTTCGCGATCGTCGGCGCCGACCGCAGGGCGACCCCGCTCTACCCGGCCGACTACGAGGTCGACCTGGACACCGACCGTGACGGCACGCCCGACTACGCCGTCTTCCAGGGTGAGCGAGGAGGCTTCGGACTCACCGGACAGTCCGTCGTCGAGGTCACCGACCTCGCCGCCGGCACGACGTCGGCCTACTACTTCTCCATCGCCGACTACGTCTCGGGCACCATCGTCTACACGGTCCCGGCCTCCGCGGTCGGGCTCGGCGCCGGCCAGACGTTCGACTTCGACGTGCTCGCCTACGACAACTACTTCAGCGGCCTCGTGACCGATTCCGTCACCGGCATGACGTTCACGCCGTCCGCCCCGAAGTACGCAGTCACCCAGGCAGGCTCGCCGGCTTCCGACCTGGTGGTGCCCGCCGGGAGCCACCTCACGCTCGACGTGGCCCGCACCGGCACGGCGTCGCCGAGCAGCGAGAAGGGCGTCCTGTTCGTCTACGACGACGCCGCCGGCCGCGAGGCCGACGCGGTGATCGCCAGGTAGCGGCTCGTCGCCGTCCGGCGACCCGGCCGACCCCCGTGTGGCGCGCATCCCGTCGGTGCGCGCCACACGGCGCAGTAGCCTCCGTGCCAGGCGAGGACGACGAGGAGGTGCGCCATGGGGACGCGTTCGGTTCTCGTGCTCGGCGACTCGCTGGCGTTCCACGGTCCGGACCAGCCGCACCGGCCGAGCGACCCCCGGCTCTACCCGAACACCATGGCGGCCGCGCTCGGCGACGACGTCCGTGCCGCCCTCGTGGCACGCCTCGGCTGGACCGCCCGCGACGCGTGGTGGGCGCTCACGAAGGACCCCAACGTCTGGGGCGAGCTGCTTCCGCGCGCGGACGCTCTCGTGCTCGGGGTCGGGCAGATGGACCACCTGCCCGCCGCGGTGCCGACCTGGGTCCGCGACTCGATCCCCTATGTGCGCCCCGGATCGCTGCGGCGCCGGGTGCGCAGCGTCTACACCGCCGCGACCCCGCACGTGATCCGAGCGAGCGGTGGACGGCTGCGGCAGCTGCCGCAGGCCGCCACCGACCACTACCTCGCGCGCATCGTCGAGGGGGTGCGCGCCTACCGGCCAGGGATCCCCGTCGTGCTCATCGGCCCGTCTCCGCACGCGGCGCCGTCCTACCCCTCCCACCGTCAGCACGACCCCGCGGTCGAGGCGGGGCGGCGCTGGGCGACGGCTCACGACGTGGGCTTCGTCGACCTCGACCCGATCGTGGCGCCGTCCCTCGCTGCCGGCACCGGCAACCCCGACGGCATGCACTGGGCCTGGGAGGTCCACACCGCGATCGGCCTCGCCCTGGCGGACGCGCTGCGTGCGCGGGGCTGGCCCTCGCGCACCTCGGCGTAGCCGCGCAGCCCCGGCCGGCCCGGCGCGATGGGTCACGGTCCTGCGACAAGCCGGGGGAGGCGCTGGACTCGTGGGCCTGCGGCAGCGACGCTGGAGCGGACGTCCTGGAGCTACGAGGGGGCTGAATGCGCAGCGGTGACGCGGATCCGGGTGCGAGCGCCGAGGCCGGCGACGGCGTGCTCGCGCCCGCTAGTGACCTCGACCGCGCCGACGCCGCGGACGCCCGGTCCCCGCTCGAGGTGCTCGAGTCGATCGAGCTGTCGTCGGTGCTCGCCCTGGGGCAGGAGGGAACCGAGCGGGTCGACTGGGCGGCCCTCGTGCCGGACCGCAGCGGGCTGTGCCCGGAGTGCGGCCTGCCCGACGGTCCGCGGCACCACAAGAAGTGCCTGGCCCACCAGCGAGGCCCCAGCGTCTGGGGGGTCGTCCTGGCCTGCGTGCTGTTGCCGCTGCCGCTGACGCTGGTCGGCGGCCCCTACGCGCTCGGATTCTTCGTCCCCACGATCGTGCTGGCGCTCTGCGTTCGCAGCCGCTGACCAGGCGCCGGGCCTGGCTCCGCTGACGGCCGGGCAGGTGTCCCGGCTGCTCGCGCTCGGGCTGCCGACGCGCCACGGGGCTGCCCGAATCCTCGGGAAGTGGGCGGCGGGATTCCGAGGATTGGGGCAGTCCGGTGGCACGGATCCCACAGGCGTGCGCCGCCCCACGCACGAAACCGCGCGTCGGGAAGCACGCGCGCGTCCGGTATCCTCGGCGGGTGCGAACCGGACTCCTGCTTACCGGGCCGCACCGGAGCAAGCGCCGCTGATCCGCACCGGCGCACCGGTGCGGCTGACCCCTCCTGAGCGAGGGGCTTTTTCGTGTCCGGGTCCCAGCGACGCAGTACCAGCCGAACAAGAGACGACACCATGACGCAGAACGAGACGACGCACGACGAGACACCCGCCGCCGGCAACGACGTCGAGGGCCGCGAGGGCTACGACGTCCATGCGGTCCAGGACAAGTGGCTGCCCGTCTGGGACGAGCTCGCGCCCTTCCGCAGCGGTCGCCCCGACGACGAGCGGCCGAAGCGCTACGCGCTCGACATGTTCCCGTACCCGTCCGGCGACCTGCACATGGGTCACGCGGAGGCCTACGCGCTTGGTGACGTCATCGCGCGCTACTGGGTGCAGCAGGGCTTCAACGTCATGCACCCCATCGGCTGGGACTCCTTCGGCCTGCCCGCGGAGAACGCCGCGATCAAGCGCGGTGCCGACCCGGTGAGGTGGACCGCGGAGAACATCGAGCAGCAGAAGGCGTCGATGCGTCGCTACGCCTGCTCGTTCGACTGGGACCGCGTGCTGCACACCAGTGACCCGGCTTACTACCGGTGGAACCAGTGGCTGTTCCTGCGCATGTTCGAGCGCGGGCTGGCCTATCGCAAGGACAGCAACGTCAACTGGTGCCCCAACGACCAGACGGTGCTGGCCAACGAGCAGGTGGTGCAGGGTCGGTGCGAGCGCTGCGACGCGCTGGTCACGAAGAAGAAGCTCACCCAGTGGTACATGCGGATCACCGACTACGCCGACCGGCTGCTCGACGACATGGCTCAGCTCGAGGGCCACTGGCCCGAGAAGGTTCTGCTCATGCAGCGCAACTGGATCGGGCGCTCGACGGGTGCGCACGTGCACTTCGAGATCGAGGGACGCGACGATCCCGTGACCGTCTACACGACGCGTCCGGACACGCTGTTCGGCGCGA
The DNA here is from genome assembly GCA_036510975.1 of Candidatus Nanopelagicales bacterium. Lineage (GTDB taxonomy): Bacteria > Actinomycetota > Actinomycetes > S36-B12 > CAIYMF01 > Longivirga. The sequence continues at coordinate 3,373 of DATCCY010000018.1, read as the reverse complement.
CGTTCTTCGTGGTCGCCGCCGACTCCGACCTGGCCGCCGAGCTGGCTGCCGGGACGTCCGCGCAGCAGGACTTCGAGGCCTACCTCGAGACCGTGAAGCAGGTCAGCGAGATCGACCGGCTGTCCTCCGAGCGTGAGAAGACCGGGGTCTTCCTGCAGCGCCACGCGATCAACCCGGTGAACGGCGAGCGCATCCCGGTCTACGCCGCCGACTATGTGCTGGCCGACTACGGCACCGGCGCGATCATGGCCGTGCCCGCGCACGACCAGCGCGACTGGGACTTCGCCACCATGTACGGCCTGCCGATCGTGACGGTCGTGGAGCCGCCGGCCGACTTCGAGGGGGAGGCCTACGCCGGGGACGGCCCGGCCGTGAACTCCGGGTTCCTCGACGGCCTGCGCAAGGCAGCGGCCGTCGAGCGCATGGTGGCGTGGCTCGAGGACAAGGACCTCGGCACCGGTGCGATCAACTACCGCCTGCGCGACTGGCTGATCTCGCGCCAGCGCTACTGGGGCACGCCGATCCCGATCGTCCACTGCCCGTCGTGCGGGGAGGTGCCCGTTCCCGACGACCAGCTGCCGGTGACTCTGCCGTCGACCGACGGGCTGGACCTCTCGCCGAAGGGTCAGTCGCCGCTGGCCGCGGCCGAGGCCTGGGTCAACGTGCCGTGCCCGCGCTGCGGCGGCGCCGCGAAGCGCGACACCGACACGATGGACACCTTCGTCGACTCCTCGTGGTACTTCCTGCGCTACCTCGACCCGTCGCGCACCGACGTTCCCTTCGACCAGGAGCAGGCCCGCGAGTGGGCACCGGTCGACCAGTACACCGGCGGCGTCACGCACGCGATCCTGCACCTGCTCTACGCGCGCTTCTTCACCAAGGTGCTGCACGACATGGGCATGGTGGAGTTCACCGAGCCGTTCACCCGCCTGCTCAACCAGGGCATGGTCGGCATGAACGGCGCCACGATGAGCAAGTCGCGCGGCAACCTCGTGCGGCTCTCGGACGAGATCGACGCCAACGGCGTCGACGCCGTACGCCTGACGATGGTGTTCGCCGGCCCGCCGGAGGACGACATCGACTGGGCCGACGTGTCGCCGAGCGGCTCGAGGAAGTTCCTGTCCCGCGCGTGGCGGCTCTCGGGCGACGTCACGAGCCCCCGGGCAGTCGACGTCGCGACCGGCGACCTCGGCCTGCGCCGTGTCACGGCGAAGTCGGTCGACGAGGCGCGCAAGGCGGTCGAGTCGTTCCGCTTCAACGTGGCGGTCGCGAAGACCATGGAGCTGGTCAACGCGGCGCGCAAGGCGATCGACTCCGGCGTCGGTGGCGGCGACCCCGCGGTCCGCGAGGCGGCCGAGGCCGTCGCCGTGATGCTGTCGCTGGTGGCGCCGTACACCGCGGAGGAGATGTGGGAGCGGCTGGGCCACGAGCCGACCGTCGCGCTGGCCGGCTGGCCGAGCGTCGACCCCGCGCTGCTGGTCGAGGACACGGTCACGTGCATCGTCCAGGTCGCGGGCAAGGTGCGTGACCGTCTCGAGGTGCCGCCGTCCATCGGCGAGGCCGAGCTGCGCGAGCTGGCGCTCGCGGCACCGGGCGTCGTGAAGGCGCTCGACGGCGCCGGCATCCGCACGGTCGTGGTGCGACCGCCGAAGCTCGTCAACATCGTCCCCGCGTAGTCGGGCGGGCCTAGTGTCGAGCGCCATGGAGCACCGCGTCGCGATCGTCACGGACTCGACGGCGTACCTGCCGGCCGACCTCGTGGTGTCGCGGCACGTCATCGTCGTGCCCGTCCAGGTGGTGGTCGGCGGCCAGCCCTACGACGAGGGCACGGAGATCTCGCCGGCCGAGGTCGCCGACGCGCTGCGCTCCTGGAGCGTGGTCACCACGTCGCGCCCGTCCCCCGACCGCTTCGCCCAGGCCTACGACGCGGCCGCAGCGGCAGGGGCCACGGCGGTGGTCTCCGCGCACCTGTCCGGCGACATGTCGGGCACGTTCGACTCGGCCGTGCTCGCGGCACGCGCGGCGCCCATCCCGGTCGTCGTCGTCGACACGCGTCGTGTCGCGATGGCCATGGGGTTCGCCGTCCTCGAGGGTGCGCGGGCGGCGGAGACCGGTCTGGACGTCGAGGCGGTGGCGCAGGTCATCCGTGACCGGGCCGCCGCGAGCAGCGCCCTGTTCTACGTCGACACCCTGGACTACCTGCGCAGGGGCGGCCGCATCGGTGCCGCGACGGCGCTCGTGGGGCAGGCCCTCGCGGTCAAGCCGATCCTCGAGCTCGTCGACGGACGCGTCGCACCGCTGGAGAAGGTGCGCACGACCTCCAAGGCGCTGGCCAGGCTCGAGGAGCTCGTCGTCGAGCGGGCCGACGGCCGGCCGTGCGACATCGCCGTGCACCACCTCGACGCTGCTGCGCGCGCGGAGGCGCTGGCCGGCCACCTGGTGTCGCGCCTCGTCGACTCGCGGGTGCTCGTGGGCGAGGTGGGGGCGGTCGTCGGCGCCCACGTCGGCCCGGGCATGGTCGCCGTCGCGGTGTCCCCGCGCCCGTTCGCGCCGTGAGCACCGTCTCCCTTCTCGTCACGGTGCCGTCCGCGGTGCTCGGCGTCGCCATCGGGACCCTGGCCGCCGCGGTCGGCTACGGCGTCGGCTCGGTCAACCCGGCGTCGATCATCGCCCGGGTGCGTGGGACCGATCTGAGCACGATCGGGTCGGGCAACCCCGGCGCGACGAACGCGGCGCGCGCCTTCGGCTGGCAGGTCGGGGTGCTCGTCGGCCTGCTCGACGTCCTCAAGGGCTTCCTCCCGGTGCTCGCGTTCGACCTGCTCGGCGCACCGGTCGCCGGCATGGTCGCGGGCTTCGCCGCGGTGCTCGGGCACGTGACGTCGCCCTTCCTGCGCGGTCGTGGCGGCAAGGGGGTCGCGACGTCGCTCGGCGCCGTCCTCGGCGTCCAGCCGCTGTGGGCCGTGCCGGTCCTGGTCGTCTTCCTCGCGGTCGTCCTCGTGACCCGGCGGGTCGGCCTGGCCTCCGTCTCCGGCGCGCTGATGCTCGTCCCGGCCTCGTTCCTCATCCACGACCGGCCGGCCGAGCTGGTGTTCGCGAACGCGCTCGCGGCGCTCATCGTCGTGCGGCACCGTCGCAACATCGTCGAGGCGGCGTCGCGCTGACGCGTCGTCCCCAGCGCACCGTGTCGTCCCCAGGTGCGGCACCGCGGGGCCAGGCGGGACACGCGAGGGGACCTAGCGTCCGCCCGTGCTCCCGCTTCCGCGTCGTCGGCTCGATCCGCAGGCCGTGCGCGAACGGCTCCGAGCGCTCGCGTCGGGCGGGTCGGATGCTGGCGGCCTTGCCGCACTGGGCCTGGCGCCCGCACGGGACGACG
>DATCCY010000017.1:0-9849 GCA_036510975.1 Candidatus Nanopelagicales bacterium | reverse complement strand
TCCATGCACGCAACGAGACGTTCGACGCCGAGGACGACTGAGGCCGATCCGCCGCGACCGAGGCGGCTTGGAACGACTGAAGGCCCGGCACCGTGAGGTGCCGGGCCTTCAGTCGTCGTCAGTGCGTCAGGCCTTCTTGGCAGCGCGCTTGGCGGGGGCCTTCTTGGCCGGAGCCTTGCGGGCGGGAGCCTTCTTGGCCGGGGCCTTCTTGGCAACGGCCTTCTTGGCCGGGGCCTTCTTCGCGGCGACCTTGCGGGCCGGAGCCTTCTTCGCAACGGCCTTCTTCGCCGGGGCCTTCTTGGCGGCGACCTTGCGGGCCGGCGCCTTCTTGGCCGGGGCCTTCTTCGCTACAGCCTTCTTGGCCGGAGCCTTCTTCGCTGCGGCCTTCTTGGCCGGAGCCTTCTTCGCGGCAACCGCCACGATGCCTCCCTGAGTCGTCTTCCGAGCCTGGTGCCGGAAGCCTTCATTCGAACTGTGTCAGAGCGTGACAGAAAGTTGGCGGATGTACGAGTCGGACCGCGAATTCGTGTCGCGCATCTGCTAGCGACCACGAGCTCGTCGACATGAGTTCACACGTCGTCGCGCGTCGCATCCCCGAGACGTGCGCGTCGCACTTCGGCGACGTGGACCGACGTGCGAACGTCGTAGTTCCAGAGCGACGGCAACGAGGCCGCAAGCGCGACAACGCCTGCAGTGCAAAGGATTCCACCGGTTGCGATCGACGTGCCCAGCCCTCGCGCCTGCGCGATCAACGACACGCGAGCGTTGCCGAGCTGCGGACCGATGGCGTACGACAACATCTCGATGCCGGCCATCCGACCACGCAGCTCGTCGGGGATCGACTGGTTCCAGATCAGTTGTCGGAAGATGGCGCTCACCATGTCAAACGCGCCCGACACGGCAAGGAAGGTGAGTGCGAGAGCGAGAGTCGGCGACAAGCCGAAGCATGCGATCGCGATCCCGTACGCCGATGCTGCGACAACGATCGCGCGGCCGTGGTGATGCACGCGCGACGTCCATCCGCTCGTGAGCGACGCGATCGCGTCGCCGACTGCGGGTGCGCCGTAGAGGAGTCCGAGGGCCCAGGGTGCGCCGTACTTCTCGGCGACGAACGGGAAGACGGCGTAGGGGAACGCGAGCACCATCGCGAGCGTGTCGACCGCATAGGTGCCGAGCAGGTCCTTGCGGCTCCACGCGTAGCGAAGTCCTTCTGCGACGACCGTGATGCTGGGTCCGCCCTCCTGCGACATCCGACCACGGCTGCGCAGACCGAGCAGCAGCGCGATCGACACGACGAAGGAGACGACGTCGACGGCGTAGGCCACGGCGACTCCGAACGAGCTCGCCACGATCCCCGCGACCGCGGTGCCGAAGATGAAACCTGCGCTCGAGCGCAGAGACATGAGCGCTGCGGCGCCGGCTAGCCGGTCGTGGGCGACGGTCTGCGGCACGAGCGCCTCGAGCGACGGGCGCTGGAGCGACTCGCACGTCGCGGCGAGCGCGCCGACGGCGAACAGGACCCACACGTGCGGCCGGGCGAGCAACGCGTTGGCCAGCAGCAGCAGCGAGCAGATCGCCGACCCGGACTCGGCGGCGACGATGACGCGTCGCCGGTCCCAGTGGTCGGCGATCGCGCCGCCCCAGAGCCCGAAGACGACGATCGGGGCGACCTCCACGAGGCCGAGGAGACCGACGACCACGAACGACCCGGTGAGCTGCTGTGCCTGCAACGGGACGGCGACGAAGGTGAACATCGAGCCGAGGTAGCTCACGACGCCGGCGGAGAAGAGCAGCCGGAAGTCGCGCGAGGAGCGCAACGGGGAGACGTCGATGCGCAGCCGCGGCGCGTCGCTGTCGGTCACAGGAGCCGAGTGTCCGTCACGCGGCGCCGCCCGCGCGCGCGGGTTTCGCCGTCGGGGTCACCACTCGTCGGACGGCACCGACCCGGAGATGCCCTCCAGCGCCTTCGCGAGGCGGTCCCGGAACCCTCGTCGGCTCGCCGCGCTGCCCGCCGCGAGGAGCAGCTGGGAGTCCCCGGCGGCCGCGGACACGAGATGCTGCACCGTGTCGAAGGAGACCTCGGGCAGTGCGAGGTCGATGTCGGTCAGTCCGGACAGCTGCAGGCTCAGGGCGAGACCCGACGGCTCACCCGGTGCGGTGAGCCCGCGCGACGGGACCACGAGCTGCTCGTGCGCCAGCCCGGCGAGGTCGCTGTCGCCGGTGTCGATCGTGAGCAGGGTCGCGCCGACCCGTCGGGCGTCGGCGAGCCGCTCCAGCAGCCCTTCGGTCGGGTCGTCGGGTGCCACCACGAACAGCGTCTCCCCGCGGCGCGCGGCCTCGAGCCGCTCGAGGCCCACGGCGAGGTGGGCTGGTGCGCCGGGCGGGGGAGCCCATCGGACGAGCGTCGGCGACAGGGTCGGGATGCCGGCGTAGCGCGACTCGTCGTCGAGGTGCGCCGCGAGGTGCCATGGCTCCTGCGTCGGCGTGCCGACCAGCAGCAGGCCGTCGCCGTCCTCGGTCGAGCGGCGCAGCGAGCGGGCGAAGCCCCGGGTGCGGTCGACCCAGCCGGTGCTCGACAGCACGTCGCGCAGCAGGTTCACCCTCGATGAGTCCACAGGGCCATCGTGCCGCACCGGACGCCGTGCTGGTTGGATCCCCCCATGAGCGAGAGCAGCGCGCCGCAGCCTTCCGTCCCGTCGCCGCACGACCTCCCGGACGTCTCAGGTCTGGTCGTCGGAGTTCTCGGCGGTACCGGTGAACAGGGACGTGGGCTGGCGGTCCGGCTCGCCGCGGCCGGTCAGCAGGTGGTCATCGGGTCACGTGTCGCCGAACGCGCCCAGTCGGCGGCGGCGGAGATCGGTCGGGGTGTGACCGGCGCCGGCAACGCCGCGTGCGCCGCAGCGTCCGACGTCCTCATCGTGGCCGTGCCCTACGACGGGCACCGCGACCTGCTCGTGTCGCTGGCGCCGGTCCTCGACGGCAAGGTCGTGATCGACTGCGTGAACCCGCTCGGCTTCGACAAGCAGGGAGCGTTCGCGCTCGCCGTCGAGGAGGGCTCCGCTGCGCAGCAGGCCGAGTCGGTGCTCCCCGGAGCGCGCGTCGTCGGCGCGTTCCACCACGTCTCGGCCGTGCTCCTGCTCGACGAGGCGATCGAGACCCTCGACACCGACATCCTCGTGGTCGGCGACGATCGAGGTGCCACCGACATCGCGCAGGCGCTCGCCGCTCGCATCCCCGGCATGCGTGGGGTCTACGCCGGTCGCCTGCGCAACGCGCACCAGGTCGAGGCGATGACGGCCAACCTCATCTCGGTGAACCGGCGCTACAAGGCCCACGCGGGCCTGCGCGTCACCGACGTCTGACCGGACGACCGGCCGGTAGGGCCGCCGCGACGGGAACGCCGTCAGGCGGTCGCGTCGACGAGCTCGTCCGGGAGCTCGAGGACGTCGGTCGGGCCGAGATCGAACAGCAGCCGCAGCGCGTCGCTCATCGACTCCGCGGGAGCGTCCACGAGCTCGCGCACCCGGACGGTCGGCGTGTGCAGCAGCTTGTCGACCACGCGGTGCACCATGCGCTCCGCCTCGGCCGCGGCCAGCGCGCCGTCGGCGCCGAGCCTGGCCCGCAGCCGCATGAGCTCGATCTCCACGATCTCGTCCGCGCGCGACCGCAACGCGGTGACGGTCGGGGCGATCGAGCGCTCGCGCTGCTCCACCATCCACCCGTCGACCTCGCTGGAGACCATCGACCGGACGTCGGCGAGGCTGCCGTGCCCGAGACGGGCCAGGACGCCGGAGAGTCCGTCGAGGTCGACGACGTCGACTCCGGGGAGCTCCGCGCACGCCGGGTCGACGTCGCGCGGCATCGCGAGGTCGACGAGGACGCGCGGGCGTCCGAGCGTGCCGAGGGTCTCCCGGGTCACGACGTAGTCCGGTGCGCCGGTGGCGGTCCAGACGACGTCGGCGGTGGCGACGAGGTGCTGGAGGTCCGACCAGTCGGCCGAGTCGACGCCGTAGGACTCGGCGAGGTGCCGCGCCCGCTCGGCGCTGCGGTTGATCACCGTGACCTGCTCCGCACCGGCGCGCATGAGCGTCGCGACGGTGACGCCGTTCATCGACCCGGCGCCGACGACGACGTGGCGCAGCACCGCAGGGTCGCCGAGACGCTCGTGCACGCGCGCGAGGCCCGCGTCGACCAGCCCGGGGCTCACGTGGTCGAGGTCGGTGTCGGAGTGCGCGTGCTTGGCGACGCGCAGGGCGCGCGTCGCGAGCGAGACGAGAGGTCCGCTGGCCCGTCCCGCGTCCTGACTCGTCCGCAGCGACGTGCGCAGCTGACCGATGATCTGGACCTCGCCGACCGCGATCGACTCGAGCCCGCAGGCCACGGTGAGCAGGTGCGAGACAGCCGCGTGGTCATGGCGTACGACGGCGGTGGCGGCGAGCTCGGGGACCTCGACCCCGCTCGTCCAGGCGACCGCGCGCAGCAGCGCCTCCATGCCCGGGTGGAACGACGACACGTCGGCGTAGAGCTCCAGGCGGTTGCAGGTCGAGAGCACGAGCACCCCGGTGACCGGCGGCTCCGAGCACGCGGCGATGAGCGCGGGTACGTCGGCACCTGCGACGGCGACCCGCTCGAGCAGGTCGAGCGAGGCGCTGCGGTGCGACCACCCCACCGAGACGATGGTCACCGCGCGCCTCCGAGCGCGAGGGCCGTCATGTCGTCGGTCAGGAAGGCGCAGGCCGGGTCCTCGGCCAGGACGTCGCCGGTCGCGGCCCACGCACGAGCCCTCGAGCCGCCGCACATGTCGGCGAACTGGCACACGCCGCAACGGCCGGAGAAGGTCGCCGCGCGGATGGCCTTGAGGTCGGGGTGGTCGCGGTAGATGTCGGCGAGCGGCGTCTCGCGCACGTTGCCGAGCTTCAGCGGGAGGAAGCCGGCGGGGTAGACGTCGCCGTCGTGGGCGACGAAGACGATGCCCTTGCCGTCGCGCGTCGCGGCGGTGTGGGCGCTCACCTTGTGCGTGGCCGGGCCCATCAGGTCGGTCATGCGCAGGGACAGCTCGCGGTAGAGGTCGGTGTCCGGCGTCGGACCGCCCTCGCGGCGGGACGCGACGACCCTGCGGAAGAACGGCGCCTCGACGGTCCGGACGATGAAGCCGTGCTGCGAGGCGTCGTAGAGCAGGTGGCAGACGTCCTCGTGCTCGGAGGCGTCGAGTGCCCCCTCGGCCACGCCGCGCCCGACGTGCACCAGGAAGAAGACCTCCCAGACGTCCACGTCCATGGCGGCGAGCAGCGCTGCGATGTCGGGCATCTCGTGGACGTTGCCGGCCATCACGGTGGTGTTGATCTGCACGGTGAGCCCGGCGAGCTTGAGCTGGCGGATCGCGGCGACGGTCGCGGGGAAGTGGCCTGGGATGCCGCGCACGCCCTCGTGCGTCTCGGCCGCGGCGCCGTCGAGGCTGATCGACACCGCCTTGACGCCGGAGGCGACGATCTTGTCGATCGCCTCGGGCGTGAGCATCGGGGTGACCGACGGGGACAGGGCGGTCGGGATGCCCAGTGACGTGGCGTGCTCGACGAGCTCGAAGATGTCGGGGCGCAGGAGGCAGTCGCCGCCGGTGAGCACGAGGATCGGGTGCGGCCGGCCGAAGCCGGCGATGGAGTCGATGAAGGCGATGCCCTCGTCGTGGGTGAGCTCTCCGGGCAGGGCGCCGGGGGTGGCGCTCGCGCGGCAGTGCTTGCACGCGAGCAGGCAGGCGCGCGTGGTCTCCCAGAACACGAGCATGGGGCGCTGGTCGTAGTTGACCGGACGACGCGTCCCAGCAGTGCGAGGGTGCCCGACGACCGACTGGTGGTCGATGCTCTCGACAGGGTGCTGGTTCATGGTCGAAGTCCCTCCGGAACGGTCAACGGGCGGTGTCGAACGAGTCGTCGTCGGTGGTGCTGGCGGTGGTGCGGTCGTGCACGGCGGTCGCGGTGCGCGCCGCCTGGCTGATGCAGCCCGCGAGGCCCACGCCGCGATAGGCGGCACCGGTCACGTGGATCCCGGGGACGCCGGCAAGTGCGGCGTCGATCGTGGCGAGCCGCGCGGCGTGGCCCACGGTGTACTGCGGCATCGCGGCCGGCCAGCGCTGCACGTGGACCTCGGCCGGCGCCGCGTCGACACCGATCGCCTCGATCAGCTCCGCGTGGATCGCGGTCACCAGCTCGTCGTCGCTCATCGTGGTCCAGCGGGTGTCGCCGTCGCGGCCGACCATCGCGCGGATCACGACGCGCGTGTCGTGGGCGAGGTGGCCCCACTTGCTCGTGAGCCAGGAGCAGCCGACCAGCAGGCGACCGTCGACCGGCGGCACGAGGAAGCCGGTGCGGTCGAGCGTGCGTGCGACCTGGTCGCGCCGGTAGGAGAGCATCACGGTCGCGACGTCGACGTACTCGATGGCGGCGAGCGCCTCGGCGGCGTCCGGTGCGAGGTCGGCGAGGAGGGCGGCGGCGGTGTACGCCGGCGTCGTGACGACGACGTCGTCGGCCACCAGGACGGTGGAGTCGGCGAGGGTCACGGCGTAGCGGCCGCCATCGGTGCGCTCGACGGTCGTGACGGGGGAGTCGGTGCGCAGGTCCACGCCGAGGTCGGTGCACGCGGAGACGATCGCCGCGATGAGCCGCGCCATGCCGCCGGGCAGGCTGACCAGCGCCGGGCCCGAGGCCGGCTTCTTTTCCCGGCGCCGCATCGTGAGGTAGACGCTGCGGGCGCCCTCGAGCAACGACATGACCTCGGGGACCGCGCTGCGCGCGGACAGGCGGTCGGCACGCCCCGCGTGGACGCCGCCGAGCATCGGGTCGACGAGCCGGTCGAACACCTGGCGGCCGAGGCGGTAGCGCAGCAGGTCGGCGATCGTCGGGTCGGCGGGCAGCTCGCGTCGGGGGAGCACGAGGTCGGCACCGGCGCGCACGAGGCCGACGGGCGTGACCAGCCCGGAGGTGAGCAGCGGCAGCAGCTTCTCGGGTACGCCGAACAGCGACGCCGGCGGCAGCGGTCGAAGCGCTCCGCGGGTCCAGACGTAGGCGCCGCTCGGCGCCGGGCCCTCGACCTGGTCGCTGAGGCCGAGGTCGTCGAGCAGGGTGCGCACGGCGGGCATCCGGACGAGGAGCGAGTCGGGGCCGGTGTCGACGACGAGCCCGGCCATGGTCGCGGTCGCGACCTTGCCGCCGAGCCGCGGGCCGGCCTCGAGCACCGTCACGGCGGGGGAGCCCTCGCTGTGGCGCAGACGGTAGGCGGTCGTGAGGCCGCTGATGCCCCCACCGATCACCACGACGTGCTGCGTGCTGCGCATCCGCGCTGCCTCCCCGGGCCGGTCTTCGTGTTCGTGGTTCGAGACTGGACCCCACCAGGGCGAAAGTGCAGGTCAAGGGCGCGTGAGGCGTCTCACGACGGTCATCCTCACTCGCGCGAGGCATGTGCCTACGGGCACACGCCTCGTGTATCCATCGATTGTCTGACGAGTCGGGTATCTGGGACGGCGTCGCGACCACGCGTCGCGGAGCTGGTCGACAGGGGGCGAAGCGCCCCCGGCATCCTTTGTCCCGGAACGACTTTCGCGTTGGTCAAGGCGAGGTAAAGGCTGACCTCGGCGACGGAGCGCTGCCGGACCACGGATGCGCGTCGACGCACTCCGACGGTGCCGGCGATGCGGCGTGACGAAGGTCTCAGGGCGAGTCGAGGGGGATGAGGTGCGTGCGCGAGGCGTCGGCGGGCTCCTCGGGGACCACCACGACCATCTCGCGCTCGCGGTCCTGCACGACGTCGCGGAGCACCGGTCCCACGCGACGCATCAACCGGTGCGAGGGCTCGTTGTCCGGCGACATCGCTGCCGAGAACCGCTGCACGCCCTCCTCGCGAGCCCGCAGGACGAGGGCGCGCATGAGCAGCGTTCCGCCCCCCTGGCCATGCAGCTCGTCGGCCATGGTCACCGCGACGTCAGCGCACGAGGGGTCGTCCTTGAGCCGGATGAAACGGCCTTCGCCGAGCAGGACGTCGGCCTGCGAGCTCCGCTCCCACCACATCGCGACCGCGACGTGGTCGTGCTGGTCCACCCGGTCGACGAGGGAGTCGAGCGTGCGCTGGGACAGATGGTCCTTGCCCGTCATGAAGCGCAGGTTCTTCGTGCGCTCGGAGAGCTCGCCGAACCCGTGCTCGACGTCGTCGCGGTCGGCCGGCACGAGCGACCGGATGACGACGCGCAGCCCGTCGCGCAGGGTGCCGCGGAGCACCGTGCGAGGAGCTCCGACGTCGTCCGCCGCCACCGAACTCACTCGTAGGTGTGCTCGGGGCCCGGATAGGCACCCGACACGACGTCGGACGCCCAGGCCTTCGACGCCTCGAGCAGGACGCCGTGCAGGTCGGCGTACTTCTTGACGAACTTCGCGGTGCGGCCCGGAGTGAGTCCGGCCATGTCCTGCCACACGATGACCTGGGCGTCGGTCGCCGCGCCGGCCCCGATGCCGATGGTGGGGATGCTCAGGACCTCCGTCACGTGGGCCGCGAGGTCCGAGGGCACGACCTCGAGGACGACGGCGAAAGCCCCCGCGGACTCCAGCGCCTTGGCGTCCTGGAGCAGCCGGACGCCGTCCTCGCCACGGCCCTGGACCCGGTAGCCGCCGAACGCGTGCACGGACTGCGGCGTGAGGCCGAGGTGCGCCATGACGGGGATGCCCGACGCCGCGAGCAGCTCGACCTGGGGGAGCACCCGTGCGCCGCCCTCGAGCTTGACCGCGTGGGCGCCCGCCTCCTTCATGAAGCGCGCGGCGGTCTCAAGCGCCTGCGCGGGCGAGGCCTGGTAGGAGCCGAAGGGCAGGTCGGCGACGACCATCGCGCGCTGGGACCCGCGGACCACGCCGCGCACGAGCGGCAGGAGCTCGTCGACGGTCACGGGGATCGTCGAGTCGTGGCCGTAGACGACCATCGCCGCGGAGTCGCCGACGAGGAGCACCGGGATGCTCGCCTCGTCGAAGACGCGCGCCGTCAGGGCGTCGTACGCCGTGATCATGGGCCACTTCTCGCCGCGGGCCTTGGCCTCGGCGAGATCGCGCACGGTGACGCGCCGACCGGTGGGGGAGCCGCCGTAGAGGGGCTCGGGCGCGTGCGAGGACGTGCTGGTCATGGTGACCTCCGACGACTCGAGTCCCTCGTGTGGGTACCCGTTCGGGACCCATGGTCGCACGGCCGCCCCCCGCTGCCCAGCACCGGCGGGGTGCATCGCGACGTCGGGTATCGAAACGGTACGGTTGCGTTTCGCAATAGGCTCGCCTAATCTCGACGCGTTCACGATCGCGGTCACCGGAAGGCACCCCATGGCAGAGCAGAAGCAGGCGGCCGAGCAGCCCACGGCCGGCTGGCAGACCTCCGGAGCGGGGCACCCGCGCCGCTGGGCGATCCTCGGCGTGCTCGTCACGAGCCTGCTGGTCGTCGTCCTGGACAACACGATCCTCAACATCGCGCTGCCGACGATCCAGACCGACCTCGGCGCCGACCAGAGCCAGCTGCTCTGGGCCGTCGACGCCTACATCCTCGTGTTCGCCGCGCTGCTGTTCACCTGGGGCGTGCTCGGCGACAAGTACGGCCGCAAGAAGATCCTGGTGACCGGCCTCACGATCTTCGCCGTCGCGTCGGCCGCGTGCGCCTTCGCGACCACGCCGACGATGCTCATCGTCTTCCGCGGGCTGATGGGCATCGGCGGCGCCGCGGTCCTGCCTGTCACGCTCGCAGTCATCACGGTGGTCTTCCCGCCCCACGAGCGCGGCAAGGCGATCGGCGCGTGGGCCGGTGCCGTCGGCGCCGCCGTGGCGCTCGGCCCGG
>DATCCY010000016.1:0-74818 GCA_036510975.1 Candidatus Nanopelagicales bacterium | reverse complement strand
CGCCGAGTCGCTGCGCAACGCGCCGCAGACCACCGATCAGACCCGCCGCTACACCCGCGTGCTGTTCGCGAGTGCCTACGACGACGTGCCCGACAAGCAGGGCCGCATCACCATCCCCTCGCAGCTGCGGGAGTACGCCGGCCTCACGCGCGAGTGCGTCGTGGTCGGCGCCGACACGCGCATCGAGATCTGGGACGCGGCCGCCTGGGAGTCCTACCTGGCCGACACCGAGCAGTCCTTCGTCGAGCTCGACAGGGAGGTGGTCCCACCCGGAACGACGTCGTGACGCGAGGTCTCCGGTCCGTCACCGGTCACCTGGCACACCTTCCCCGGTGCCAGGCGAGCCCCACCCCGAGTGACGGACGGGGGACCTGGCCCCACGACACGAGCCACCGAACCCTCCAGCCCCGCGATCCGAACACCCGGCGACCCGCCGGCAGCACCGACGAGACCCCCACCGCGAGCGCCCCCGGGCGAGGAGGACACCGTCAGCATGGCTCTCACCCTGCAACGACCCCGGAGCGACGCCGACCGCAGGTCGGCCGTGCGCACCGCCGTCTCCGTGACGACCGGCCCGGTCGGCGTCCTCACGGCCGCCTGCCTGCTCACCACCGGGCTCCTCGTCGCGGTGTCCGACCTCGTGACCCGGCTCGGCTGAGACCGTGACCGACCCGACCGACGCGCCGCTCCCGGAGGTGGCCGCCCGGCCGCTCCCGGACGGGCGCGACGGTCGCCCGGTCCACGTCCCCGTCCTGCTGGAGCGGTGCCTGACCCTGCTGGCCCCCGCGCTCGAGCGGCCCGGCGCCGTCGTCGTCGATGCCACCCTCGGGCTCGGCGGCCACAGCGAGGCACTCCTGCGACGCTTCCCGGACGTCGTCCTCGTCGGAGTCGACCGCGACCCGGCGGCACTCGAGCTCAGCGCACGCCGTCTCGCCGAGTTCGCCTCGCGCACCGTCCTCGTGCACGCCGTCTACGACGAGCTCCCGCAGGTCCTCGACGATGTGGAGCACCCCCGCGTCGACGGCATCCTGTTCGACCTCGGCGTCTCCTCCATGCAGCTCGACCAGGCCGGCCGCGGCTTCGCCTACGCCCAGGACGCCCCGCTCGACATGCGCATGGACCCGACTGTCGGCATCACGGCCGCCGAGGTCCTCAACACCTACGACGTGCGCGACCTCGCCCGGGTGCTGCGCGAGTACGGCGAGGAGAAGTTCGCGCGCCGGATCGCCGAGTCCGTCGTCCGCGAGCGGGCGTCGGCGCCGTTCCACTCCAGCGCCCGTCTGGTGGAGCTCGTCCGCGCGTCGATCCCCGCGCCGGCGCGCCGCACCGGCGGCAACCCGGCGAAGAGGACGTTCCAGGCGCTGCGCATCGAGGTCAACGCGGAGCTCGCCGTCCTCGAGCGCGCGATGCCTGCAGCCATCGACGCGCTCGCCGTGGGGGGACGGATCGTCGTCATGTCCTACCAGTCGCTCGAGGACCGGATCGTCAAGCGGGCGTTGATGTCCCGGGCGACGAGCCACGTCCCGCACGACATGCCGATCGTCCCCGAGGGCCACGAGCCGGAACTAACGATCGTGAGCCGCGGGTCGGAGAAGGCCACGAGCGCGGAGATCGCCGAGAACCCGCGGGCGGCGTCGGTGCGCCTGCGCGCTGCACAGCGGATGAGGGAGGCGGCATGAGCGCCACCGCCCGCGCCGCGGCTGCCCGCCCCTCGGCCGCGCGCCGCCGCCCGGCCCCGAGTCGCGCCGCCGTACGCCGTCGCCCCGCGCTCACCGCGGTTCCGTCGGCCCCGGCGACCGTCGCGGGTCGCGGTGTCTTCGCCCTCGTGGTGCTCGCGATGCTGGTGACCGGGATGGGGGTGCTCCTCGTCCTCAACACCTCGCTGGCGCAGGGCGCCTTCGAGCTCGGTGCGCTGAGCACGACCCGGAACGCGCTGGCGATCCAGGAGCAGCAGCTGCTCCAGCAGGTCGCCCTCGAGGAGTCGCCCGACGCGCTGCAGGCCCGGGCGACCACCCTCGGCATGGTCCCCGTCTCCGCACCGGTCTTCCTCCGCCTCGCCGACGGTGCCGTCCTCGGCACACCGTCGGCCGCGGTCGGAGCACCCCGCCCGCACACGACGGCATCGGTGCCGGTGACCGGTGGAGCCCCCGCCGCCGGAGTCGCCGCCGCCCCCGCGGGAGCCGCGACCACCTCCGCACCGGCCGCGGGCACCACCACGATCGCCACCACCACGTCAACGACGGTGGCCGCACCGGTGCCGGCGAAGACCACCGCCGCGACGTCGTCCGCCGCCAAGCCGGTGGGCGCCAAACCGGTGGGCGCCAAGCCGGCTGCGCCCAGGCCCGGCAGCGACGCCGCGGTGGCCGATCCCGTGCGGCAGAGCGACGCCGCCGTCGCCGACACGACCCCGGCGGTGCGCCGATGACCACGCTCGCGCCCCCGCCGCGCAGACCGCGCCCGGCCCCGCGTCCCGCGCCGCAGCGTCGTCGGTCGTCGTCCGCCTCACGTCCGTCCTCGGCGCGCCCGCCGAAGCGTCCCCACGGCCGCCGGCCCTCGGGCGACTTCCGGGCCGGGGACCCGGTGCGTCGGCTGCGCGCCTGGCAGCTCTGCCTGCTGGTCGTGCTCACGATCGTCGCCGCGCGCGTCATCGACCTCCAGGCGATCCAGGGACCGACCCTCGCGGCCGCTGGCGACAAGGCACGGCTGCGCTCCGTGGTGCTTCCGGCGACGCGCGGGCAGATCACCGACGCCAACGGCGTCCCGCTGGCCACGACGGTGACGGCGAAGAACATCACGGTCGACCAGACCCTCGTCAAGGACGCCGCGGGCGAGTCCCAGCAGCTGGCCTCGGTCCTCGGCGGCGACGCGTCGGTCTACCAGTCGCGGATGAGCGGGACCCGTCGCTTCGTCTACGTCGCCAAGGGCATCACCCCCGAGGTGTGGGCGACCGTCGCTGCGCTGAAGCTCCCCGGTGTCTTCAGCGAGGACACGTCGACCCGGATCTACCCGGCGGGTTCCGTCGCGGCCAACGTCGTGGGCTACGTGCGCGCGGACGGGCACGGCGGCTCGGGCCTGGAGTACGGCTTCGACAAGCAGCTGGCCGGGACGCCGGGATCGCAGAGCTACCAGAGCTCCGCGCGCGGCACCGAGATCCCCACCGCCGACTCCTCGGGGACGGACGCGGTGGCGGGCATGGGCGTGCGCCTCACCATCGACCGCGACATGCAGTGGGTCGCGCAGGACGCGATCGCCAAGCAGGTCGCCGCGGCGAACGCGGACAGCGGTTCGGTCGTCGTGATGAATCCGCAGACGGGCCAGATCTACGCGCTCGCGACCGTGCCGACGTTCGACCCGAACAAGCCGGCTGACGCGGCGCAGGCCGACATCCGCAACCGCGCCGTCACCGACGTCTTCGAGCCCGGCTCGACCAGCAAGGTCATGACCTTGGCGGCGGTGATCGAGGAGGGCAAGGCCACCCCGCTCACGCACATCACCGTCCCGCCGGTGCTGCGCACGCCGTACAAGACGTTCCACGACGACGTGCCGCACGGGACCCTCAGGCTCACCCTCAACGGCGTGCTCGCGCGCTCGAGCAACATCGGCACCATCCTCGCGTCGCAGAAGATCGGCGGCGAGAAGCTGTACGGCTACCTGAAGAAGTTCGGCATCGGCGAGCCGACCGGCCTGCACTTCCCCGGCGAGAGCCGCGGCTACGTCCCGTCCCCGTCGAACTGGTCCGCAACCTCCTTCGGCACGATCGCCTTCGGCCAGGGCCTGTCCCTGACCGCGGTCCAGGCCGCGTCGGTCTACGCCACGATCGCCAACGACGGGCTGCGTGTGCAGCCCACCCTGGTCGCGGGCTACACCGCTGCCGACGGCACGTTCCAGGCCGCGGCCGCACCGAGCAGCGTGCGGGTCGTGAGCCCGCAGACGGCGACGCAGGTCCGGTCCATGCTCGAGTCCGTGGTGTCCGACGAGGGCACCGCTCCGAAGGCGGCCATCGCGGGCTACCGCGTGGCGGGCAAGACGGGCACGGCGAACCGCATCGACGACAGCTGCCACTGCTACCGCGGCTACACCGCATCGTTCATCGGCATGGCGCCGGCCGACGCGCCGAAGCTCGTGATCGCCGTCTTCCTGCAGAACCCGCGCAACGGCCACTTCGGCGGTCAGCTCGCGGCGCCGGTGTTCAAGAAGGTCATGAGCTTCTGTCTCGAGCACCTGCGCATCCCGCCGACCGGCACGATGCACCCGCGCATCCCGGTCTTCTGGTGATCGCCGGATAGGGTCGAGCCGTGCCCGAAGGACCACGCCCGAGCACCGATCCGATGCCGCTCGCGGCCATCGCCGGCATCGCCGGCGCGACCCGGTCCGGCGCCGTCCCCTCAGGCCCCGACACCGTTGTGACCGGGGTCACGCACGACTCCCGCGACGTACGTCCTGGTGACCTCTACGCGGCCCTGCCCGGGTTCCGTACTCACGGGGCGCAGTTCGTCGGCGAGGCCGTGGGGCTCGGGGCCGTCGCGATCCTCACCGACTCGGACGGCGCGGGCCGCGCGGGCGCGACCGGCCTCCCGGTCCTCGTCGTCGACGACCCGCGATCGCAGCTCGGCGCCATAGCCTCGGCCGTCTACGGCGACCCCTCGCACGACCTTCTGGTCGTCGGCGTGACCGGCACGAACGGGAAGACCACGACGTCCTACCTCGTGGACGCCGGGTTCCGTGCTGCGGGCCGTGTCACCGGCGTGATCGGCACGGTGGGCACGCGCATCGGCGACGACGTCGTCGCGACCGTCCGGACGACGCCGGAGGCGGCCGACGTGCACGCCCTCCTCGCGGTGATGCTCGAGCGCGGCGTCACCGCCGTGACGATGGAGGTCTCGAGCCACGCTCTTCGTCTCGGCCGGGTCGACGGCGTGCGCTTCGACGTCGCCGGGTTCACCAACCTGACCGAGGACCACCTCGACTTCCACCGCGACCTCGAGGACTACTTCGACGCGAAGGCGTCCCTGTTCAGTGCCGCCCGCAGCGCGCGCGCGGTCGTGTGCGTCGACGACCACTGGGGCGAGCTGATGGCGGAGCAGGCCGCGACGGGCGGTCTGCCGACCTCGACCTACGCCGTACGAGCACCGGCCGACTGGACCGCGCACGGCGTCGTACCGGTCCCGGGAGGCTCGGTGCTGCGCGGTCACGGGCCGCACGGCGTCGACGTCCCGCTCGAGGTGAGGCTGCCGGGGGAGTTCAACGTCGCCAACGCGCTGGGTGCACTGGCGCTGCTCGTCGCAGCCGGAGTGGAGCCGCTCGTCGCCGCCGACGGGATCGCCGCGTGCGAGGGCGTCCCGGGCCGGATGGAGCGGGTGCCTGACCCGGACCTGAGCCGCGGCCTGCTCGCGTTCGTCGACTACGCGCACACGCCGGATGCCGTCGCACGCGCGATCGAGGCAGCGCGAGATGGTGCGCGCGGCAAGGTCATCGTCGTCCTCGGTGCCGGTGGTGACCGCGACCCGCACAAGCGTCCGGCGATGGGCGAGGCGGCGGCGCGCGGTGCCGACGTCGTCATCGTCACCGACGACAACCCTCGTTCCGAGGACCCGGCTGACATCCGAAGCGCGGTGCTCGACGGCGCCTACGCCGTCGGCAGCGCGCAGGTCGTGGAGCTGGGGGACCGGCGCCGTGCCATCCACGTCGCGGTCCACGCCTACGCCGCACCCGGTGACGTGCTGCTCGTGCTCGGCAAGGGCCACGAGCAGGGCCAGGAGGTCGACGGCGTCGTGCGGCCGTTCGACGACCGCGTGGCGCTGGCCGGTGCGCTCGAGCCGGACGAGGCGGGGATCACGCCGTGATCCCTTTGAGCCTCAAGGAGATCGCGGCTGCGGTCCACGGCCGTCTCGCCGGTGGTGCCGATCCCGACGCCATCGCGCTGGGCGCCAGCACGGACTCGCGGTCGGTCGAGGCGTTCGACCTGTTCGTCGCCGTCGTCGGGGAGCGTCACGACGCGCACGACCACGCTGCCGAGGCGATCGCCTCGGGTGCGGTGGCGGTGCTCGCCTCGCGCGAGCTCGACCTTCCGTGCGTCGTGGTCGACGACACCGTCGCGGCGCTCGGTCGCCTCGCGCGTGCCGTCCTCGAGCTTCTGCCCGACGTCGTGGTCGTCGGCGTGACGGGCTCCTCGGGCAAGACGAGCACCAAGGACCTCCTGGCCCAGGTGCTGCCGTCCTACGGTCGCACGCTCGCCCCGGAGGGCTCGTTCAACACCGAGGTCGGCCTGCCCATGACGGCGCTGCGTCTCGAGCCGCGCACGCGGGTCCTCGTCGCGGAGATGGGCGCACGAGGCGTCGGCCACATCCGCTACCTGTGCGGCATCACCCCGCCGCGGATCGGCGTCGTCCTGAACGTGGGCTCGGCCCATGTCGGCGAGTTCGGCTCGCGTGAGGCGATCGCCGAGGCGAAGGGCGAGCTCGTCGAGTGCCTCCCGCACGCGGGGGACGGCGGCATCGCTGTGCTCAACGCCGACGACGCCCTCGTCCGGGCGATGCGCACCCGGACCACGGCACGCGTCGTCACCTACGGCGAGAACGTGCACGCCGACGTCCGTGCCGACCTCGTGGACCTCGACGCGGACGGGCGCCCGTCCTTCGACCTGTGCCACTTCGGGCGTCGCGCCCGAGTGTCGCTCGCCCTGCACGGACGCCACCACGTCTCGAACGCCCTCGCCGTCGCTGCCGTCGCCCTCTCGCTCGGTCTCGACCTCGACGAGGTGGCCCACGCACTCTCGCGCGCCGTCCCGGCGAGTCGCTGGCGGATGGAGGTCACTCGGACGCCGGCAGGTGCCACCGTGGTCAACGACGCGTACAACGCCAACCCGGAGTCGGTCCGGGCCGCGCTGGAGGCGCTCGTCACGATGGGACGACCCGCGGCCGACCGCGGAGCCCGCCGCACGGTCGCCGTGCTCGGCGAGATGCGCGAGCTCGGGGACCGCTCGGTGCCGGAGCACGAGGAGATCGGGAGGATCGCGGTGCGGCTCGGGGTCGGACGCCTGGTGCTGGTCGGCGACTCCGCCGAGGTGCGCGCGATCGGTGACGCGGCGCTCGACGAGGACCCGTCCTACGCCGTCGTCCGGGTGCCCGATGTCGCGGCCGCGGTGGACCATCTCGCGACGACGGTCCACGACCACGACGTCGTGCTGGTGAAAGCCTCACGCGGTGTCGCGCTCGAGCGCGTCGCGGACGGCCTGCTCCGGAGCGTGGGGGTGGCCTCGTGAGGCTCGTCCTGATCTCGTCGGGGCTCGCGCTCCTCACAG
Source organism: Candidatus Nanopelagicales bacterium (assembly GCA_036510975.1). Lineage (GTDB taxonomy): Bacteria > Actinomycetota > Actinomycetes > S36-B12 > CAIYMF01 > Longivirga. Next base: position 67,518 of record DATCCY010000016.1, on the reverse strand, counting down.
CGCTGCTCGGGACCCCGTTGCTCATCCGCTTCCTGCGCCAGCACGGCTACGCCCAGGCGATCCGCGTCTCGACCGAGGGCGAGCACTACCCCGAGCACGAGGGCAAGGTCGGCACGCCGTCGATGGGCGGCCTCGCGATCCTCGGCGGCCTGCTCATCGGCTACCTCGGTGCGCACCTGTTCCCGCTGCGCGCTCCCACGGTCTCGGGACTGCTGGCCATCTACCTCACGGTGGGTCTCGGCTGCGTCGGCATGGTCGACGACTACCTCAAGATCTTCAAGCAGCGCAGCACCGGCGTGCGGGCACGCACCAAGCTGCTGGGCCAGGCGGCCGTCGCGCTGTCGTTCGCCTGGATGGCGGGGCACTTCCCGGACAGCGACGGCCTGACGCCGGCGTCCCACGCCATCTCCTTCCTGCGCAACACGGGGCTGGTGCTGCCCACGGCGGCGCTGATGCTCTGGATCTGGTTCCTCGTCACCGCGACCACCAACGCCGTGAACCTGACCGACGGCCTCGACGGCCTTGCCGCGGGTGCCGCGACGATGACGCTCGGCGCGTTCACGCTGCTGTCGCTGTGGCAGTACCGGCAGAACTGCTCGTTCCTCGACACCTCGCGCTGCTACGACGTGCGCGACCCGCTCGACATGGCCATGTTCGCCGCCGCGGCTGCGGGGGCGACGTTCGGCTTCCTCTGGTGGAACACCGCGCCCGCGAGCATCTTCATGGGGGACACGGGTTCGCTCGCCCTCGGCGGCGCCATCGCCGCGCTGGCGATCCTGTCCCGCGTCGAGCTCCTGCTCCCGCTCCTGGCCGGGCTCTTCCTCATCATCACGCTGTCGGTCATCGGACAGGTCGGCAGCTACAAGCTCACCGGCAGACGGATGTTCCGGATGGCCCCGCTGCATCATCACTTCGAGATGCTCGGCTGGCCGGAGATCCAGATCGTCGTGCGCTTCTGGGTCGTGCACGCCCTGTTCGTCGCGCTGGGCCTGGGCCTGTTCTACGCCGAGTGGATCCGCCGACCGTGACCCGTACCGATGTCTCGTCGCACTCCCGTGCGTCGGACTGGAGCAGCGTGCACGCGGTCGTCGCCGGCGTGGGCGTCGCCGGCTTCGCCGCCGCCGACCAGCTGCTGCACCTCGGGGCCCGCGTCACGGTTATCGACGGCGCGGACGGGGCCCGTCAGCGCGAGCGGGCCGACATCCTCGAGGTGGTCGGCGCCACCATCCGGCTCGGCGACGGCGACACGCTGCCCGACGCCGCCGACGTCCTGATCGTGTCCCCGGGGCTGCCGCCGCGTGCCGCAGTGATCCTCGCGGCGCACGAGGCCGGGGTGCCGGTCTGGGGCGAGCTCGAGCTCGCCTGGCGTCTCCGCGGGCCGGACCCGGCTCCCTGGCTGGTCGTCACGGGGACCAACGGCAAGACCACGACCACGCTCATGCTCGAGTCGATGCTGCGCGCAGCCGGTCTGCGCACCGCGGCCGTCGGCAACATCGGCGTCTCGCTGGTCGACGCGGTGATGGACCCCGAGGGGTTCGACGTCCTCGCCGTCGAGGTGGGCGCGCCGCAGCTCCCGTTCCTGCTGACCGCGAGCCCGCTCGCGTCGGTGTGCCTCAACCTCGCGCCGGACCACGTCGACCTGTTCGGGTCGTTCGAGGCCTATCGCGCGGCGAAGACGCGCATCTACGCGAACACCCAGGTGGCCGCGGTCTACAACGTCGCCGACCCCGAGACCGAGCGGATGGTGGCGGAGGCCGACGTCGTCGAGGGCTGCCGCGCGATCGGCTTCACCCTCGGCACGCCCGGACCGTCCATGCTCGGCGTCGTCGACGACCTGCTGGTCGACCGTGCCTTCGTCGAGAGCCGTCGCGACAGCGCGCAGGAGCTGGCGTCCGTGCACGACGTGCGGCCGTTCGCCCCGCACAACGTCGCGAACGCGCTGGCCGCCGCCGCGCTGGCGCGCGCGTTCGGCGTACCTCCTGAGGCGGTCGGCGAGGGCCTGCGGGCATTCGAGCCCGCGGGCCACCGGATCGCCGACGTCGCCGAGGTCGACGGCGTGCGCTGGGTCGACGACTCCAAGGCCACGAACTGCCATGCCGCCGAGACCTCGCTGCTCGCCTACGACTCCGTCGTGTGGGTCGCCGGTGGGCTGGCCAAGGGCCAGGAGTTCGACGACCTCGTCGTGCGCGCCCGCGACCACATCCGAGCCGTGGTGCTGCTCGGCGTGGACCGCGAACGGATTCGCGAGGCACTCGTGCGACACGCCCCGGATGTCCCGGTCGTCGAGGTGCCGCGCACCGACACTGGAGCCATGGACGACGTCGTGGACGCCGCCGCCGGACTCGCGCGGCCGGGCGACACCGTGCTCCTCGCACCGGGTTGCGCGTCGTGGGACATGTTCCGCGACTACGCCCAGCGCGGCGACGCGTTCGCCGACGCCGTGCGCCGCCGGGCGCAGTCGTGACCCAGGAGGCCGTCCGCCGGGTCGAGTCGACCGGGCGCCCGAGGTCCGAGCACCCCATGGCGACCTACCACGTCATCCTCGGTGCCACGCTGCTGCTGCTCATCCTCGGCGTCGCGATGGTCCTGTCGGCGTCCACCGTCGAGAGCTACCGCGTCTTCGGCTCGGCCTACACGCTGTGGGGTCGGCAGGTCATGTTCGCGGTGGTCGGTCTCGTGGCGATGGTCGCGGCCTCGCGCCTCCCGGTCGTGTTCTGGCGGCGGATGGCATACCCCACGCTGATCTTCGCGTTCGTCACCCTCGCCATGGTTCTCGTGATCGGGCACAGCGTCGCCGGCCAGCGCAACTGGATCGAGCTCGGCGGTCCGTTCCGCTTCCAGCCCAGCGAGTTCGCGAAGTTGGCCCTCGTCCTCTGGGGCAGCGACCTGCTGGCGCGCAAACAGGGGCTGATCGACCAGTGGAAGCACCTGCTCCTCCCGCTGATCCCCGTCGTGGGGGCGATGATCGGGCTCGTCGTGCTCGAGGGCGACGTGGGCACGGCGCTCATCCTCGTCCCGATGCTCGCCGCGATCCTCTACGTCAACGGAGCACCGTTCCGGCTGTTCGTCGGCGGCGCCGCCATCGTCCTCGCGGGGATCGCGCTGCTCAGCGTCGCCGCTCCGTACCGCCTCGCCCGGTTCACCTCGTGGCTCAACCCCGGACAGGACTCGCTCGGCAGCGGCTGGCAGGTCCTGCACGGGCAGAGCGCGCTCGGTGGCGGGGGCTGGTTCGGCGTCGGTCTCGGGGCCAGCCGCGAGAAGTGGGGCTGGCTGCCCGAGGCGCACACGGACTTCATCTTCGCCGTCGTCGGCGAGGAGCTCGGGATCATCGGGACGCTGCTGGTGATCGGCCTGTTCGCCGCGATCGGCGTCGCGGGCCTGCGGCTCGCGCGCGTCACCAGCGATCCGTTCGTGCGCACTGCATCGGCCGCCACCGTCGCCTGGATCCTGACGCAGGCGCTGCTCAACCTCGGTGCCGTGCTCCAGCTGATCCCGATCACCGGCGTGCCGCTTCCCCTCGTCTCCTACGGCGGGTCCTCGCTCGTCCCGACGCTCCTGGCCCTCGGCATGCTCATGTCCTTCGCACGCGCCGAGGCCGGTCGCCCGGCGCGCCCGCGCGCGCGGCGGGTCCCGACCGCCCGGGAGCGGTGAGCCCGGTGCACGTCGTCCTCGCGGGCGGGGGAACGGCCGGGCACATCGAGCCGGCCCTCAACCTCGCAGACTGCCTGCGTCGCCACGACCCCGACGTCGGGATCACCGCGCTGGGCACGGAACGCGGCCTCGAGACCACGCTCGTCCCGGACCGCGGCTACGACCTGCGACTCGTCACTGCGACGCCCATGCCGCGGCGACCGAACCTCGACCTCGCACGTCTGCCCGCACGGGTGCGACGGTCGGTCGCGCAGGTGCGGGAGATCCTCGAGGAGTCCCGAGCCGACGTCGTCGTGGGCTTCGGGGGCTACGTCGCCCTGTCGGCGTACCTCGCCGCGCGCGGCAGCGTCCCGATCGTGGTCCACGAGGCGAACGCGCGGCCCGGGCTCGCGAACAAGCTCGGCGCGCGCTTCACCGAGTTCGTGGGGTGCGCCGTCCCGGGGGCTATCCCGCACTCGCGCCACGTGGCGATGCCCCTGCGACGCGCGATCGCCGACCTCGACCGGACCGCGATGCGCGCGGAGGCTCGGGCCGTGTTCGGCCTGGACCCCGACCTGCCCACGCTGCTGGTGTTCGGCGGGTCCCAGGGTGCACGCCGCCTCAACCAGGCGGCGCTCGACGCCGCTCCCGGCCTGACCTCGCAGGGCATCCAGGTCCTGCACGCGGTGGGCGGGCGCAACGACGACCAGCGACCCGGGCCCGAGGTCGGCCCCGCCCCGTACGTGACCGTGCCCTACCTCGACCGGATGGACCTCGCCTACGCCGCCGCGGACGTCGCGCTCTGCCGCGCCGGTGCGATGACGTGCGCCGAGCTGGCCGCCGTCGGCCTCCCGGCCCTCTACGTGCCGCTGCCGATCGGCAACGGGGAGCAGCGGCTCAACGCGCTGCCCGTGGTCAACGCCGGGGGAGGGCTGCTGGTCGACGACGCCGCTCTGGACGGTGAGCGGGTGCTGCACGTGCTCGCTCCTCTGCTCCACGACGACGACCAGCGACGCGAGATGGAGTCGGCCGCCGCCTCCCACGGTCAGCGCGACGCGGACGAGAGACTGAGGCGGCTGGTCCTCGACGCGGTGGGCGCCGGGACGGACCCAGGAGGAGACCGATGACCGCCGAGCTCGCGCGCCCCGCAGACCTGTCGGGGCTCGGTCGCGTGCACGTCGTCGGCATCGGTGGCGCCGGTATGTCCGGCATCGCCCGCATCCTCGTCGCGCGCGGCGTCACGGTGAGCGGCAGCGACGCGAAGGACTCCCGTCGGCTGACGGCGCTGCGCGCCCTCGGCGTCGATGCCCAGGTCGGCCACGACGCGAGCCACGTGTCGGACGTCGACACCGTGATCGCCTCGACCGCGATCAGGCCGGACAACGCCGAGCTCGTCGCCGCACGCGCCCTGGGACTGCGGGTGATGGGTCGCGCCGAGGCGCTCGCCACGCTGATGGCGGGCTACCGCGGCATCGCCGTCGCAGGCACGCACGGCAAGACCACCACCACGTCGATGCTCACGGTGGCGCTCCAACACTGCGGTGCCGACCCGTCCTTCGCGATCGGCAGCGAGCTCAACGAGTCGGGCAGCAACGCGCACCTGGGCACGGGCACGGACTTCGTCGCCGAGGCCGACGAGAGCGACGGCGCCTTCCTCGCGCTGCCCGCCTACGCCGGCATCGTCACCAACGTCGAGGCGGACCACCTCGACCACTGGGGGACTTTCGAGGCCATCGAGCAGGGCTTCCTCGACTTCGCGACGGCGATCGGCGAGCGCGGCGGATTCCTCGTCGTGTGCGCGGACGACGAGGGCGCCGTGCGTCTCGCCGGACGGGCCCGGGCCGCCGGGGTCGACGTCCGGACCTACGGCGAGTCCGAGTCGGCCGACTACCGCGTGCAGCTGCTGGGCCTCGGCGATAACGGCTGGCGCTTCGACGTCCTCGACCACGGCGTGCGGCTCGGTGCGATCGAGCTCGGGGTGCCCGCCCGGCACAACGTCCTGAACGCGACAGCGGCGCTCGTCACGGGGATCGGCCTCGGGCTCTCGCCCAGCGACCTGCGTGCCGGCCTCGAGTCGTTCAGCGGCACCCGTCGCCGGTTCGACTTCAAGGGCACAGCCGACGGCGTCCGGGTCTACGACGACTACGCGCACCACCCGACCGAGATCGCCGCGACGCTCGGCGCGATGCGCGACCTCGTCGGTGCGGGCCGGCTCGTCGTGGCGTTCCAGGCGCACCACTACTACCGCACCGCCCTGTTCTCGAAGGAGTTCGGCGAGGCGCTGGGCCTGGCCGACGAGGTCGTGGTGCTCGAGGTGTTCGCTCCCGGCGAGGAGCCGATCCCGGGCGCCTCCGGCGTCGCGATGGCGTCCAACGTCCCGCTCCCCGCGGAGCAGGTGGTCTTCGAGCCGTCGTGGAGCCGGGTGGCGGCTCAGCTCGTAGAGCGCGCTCGGCCCGGCGACGTCGTCATGACCCTCGGCGCCGGTGACATCGCGATGATCGGCACGGAGGTCCTCGACCTGCTGCGCGCCCGTGAGGGGACCGGCCGATGACGGTCGTCGAGTCCGCGCAACGCTTCGGCGCGGCCGCTCGGACGCGACGCACGAAGCAGTGGGCCGCGCTGGCGGTTCTCCTGGCGGTCGTGGCGGTCGCGGCGTGGGTCGTCTGGTTCTCCGCCCTCCTGACCGTGAAGGAGGTGCGCGTGGTCGGCGCCGTGAACCTCAGCGCCGACTCGGTGCGCCAGGCCGCGGCGGTTCCTGCGGGGATCCAGCTCGCGCGGGTCGGCACCGACGGAATCGTCGAGCGGGTGGCCGCCCTGCCGCGGGTGGCCTCGGTCGAGGTACGTCGCGGCTGGCCGAACGTCCTCGTCGTCGTCGTCACCGAGCGCCGGCCGCTCGCGGTCACGCGCGACGGCGGCGGATGGACCTACCTCGACGTCACCGGCGCGCGCTTCGGCTCCCTGACCACGGTGCCCCGCGGGATGGCCACGCTGACGGCCGACAACGACACCGCGATGTCCTCCGCGATCGCGGTCTACGCCGCCCTGCCCAAGCCGCTCGCCGCGCGCGTGGCGTCCGTCGCCGCGCGCACCCGCGACGACGTCGTCGTCACGCTGGCCGACGGCACGACGGTCCAGTGGGGCGACGCGTCGCAGAGCGACCGCAAGGCCGCCGTTCTCGCCGCGCTGCTCAAGGTCAAGGCCGTCTCCTACGACGTGTCGGCCCCCGACCTGCCGACGACACGGGGGACCGGGTCCACCAAACCCTGACCCTCAAGTCCCCGCCGAGGGATTCTCAGTCTCGCGGGATACGTTGGGGGACAGTGGATCTGGCCGACAGTGCGCGTCGTGACGCTCTCGTGTTTCCCCGATCGCCTTGCGCACCCGGGCCTCGGCGTCGTAAGTTCACCCGCACCTGCAGGATGACATAACTCTGAGCCTCTACGTGAGGATGAGAGTTGCCCCAGAGTCGTCCCGTGCCGAGTGACGAGAGAAGGCGGGCGCCGTGGCGGCTCCTCAGAACTACCTCGCGGTCATCAAGGTCGTGGGCATCGGCGGCGGCGGCGTCAACGCCGTGAACCGGATGATCGAGGTCGGTCTCAAGGGCGTCGAGTTCATCGCCGTCAACACCGACGCGCAGGCCCTGCTCATGAGCGACGCCGACGTGAAGCTCGACATCGGTCGCGAGCTCACCCGCGGGCTCGGCGCCGGCGCCGACCCGGAGGTCGGTCGTCGTGCGGCCGAGGACCACACCGAGGACATCGAGGAGGTCCTCAAGGGCTCCGACATGGTCTTCGTGACCGCGGGCGAAGGTGGTGGCACGGGCACCGGAGGTGCTCCCGTCATCGCGAAGATCGCCCGCCAGCTCGGTGCCCTCACCATCGGCGTGGTCACCCGCCCGTTCGGCTTCGAGGGCAAGCGCCGCGGCGTGCAGGCCGACACCGGGGTCGACGCGCTGCGCGCCGAGGTCGACACCCTCATCGTCATCCCGAACGACCGGCTGCTCGCGCTGTCGGACCGCAACATCTCGATGCTCGACGCGTTCCGCCAGGCCGACCAGGTCCTGCTCCAGGGCGTCAGCGGCATCACCGACCTCATCACCACGCCCGGCCTGATCAACCTCGACTTCGCCGACGTGAAGAGCATCATGGCCGGCGCCGGCAGCGCCCTCATGGGCATCGGCTCCGCACGCGGAGACGACCGCGCCGTCGCCGCTGCCGAGTCGGCGATCTCGAGCCCGCTGCTCGAGGCGAGCATCGACGGCGCGCACGGAGTCCTGCTGTCCATCTCGGGCGGTTCGGACCTCGGGCTCTTCGAGATCAACGAGGCCGCACGCCTGGTCGCCGACGCCGCGCACCCCGAGGCCAACATCATCTTCGGCGCGGTCATCGACGACACCCTCGGCGACGAGGTGCGCGTCACCGTCATCGCGGCCGGCTTCGACGGCGGACTCCCGCCGGCCCGTCGCAGCGGCAACAAGCCGGTCACCCGCGGCGATGTCGACGAGACGCCGCTCGCGGTCGACACCGCGCGGGCCACCGCCGAGGCCGGGCAGCCCGCCGTCATCCCGGTGTCGCCGGAGGACCTGCCCAGGCGCGAACCGCGCACCATCGTGTTCGACGACGCCAGCGACGACGACGACCTCGACGTGCCGGACTTCCTCAAGTAGGACCGCCCGACCACGAGCTCGCGTCCGGCCGCAGCCACGCCCGGGTGCATGCGCCCGCAGCCCCCGCCTGACAGGGTGGGGCCATGGCGTTCGTCGACGGATCCCTCGGCCCGCGCGTGCGCTGGGCGTTCGCGGACCGCACCGACGGCGTCAGCCTCCCGCCGTACGACGCCGGCAACCTCGCCGACCACGTCGGCGACGACCTCGGACACGTGCTCGACAACCGGGCCGCGCTCGCGGGACGGGTCGGCGTCGACGCGGCGCACGTGGTCACGATGGCGCCCGTGCACGGCAACGACGTCGGCCAGGTCGCGGGTCCGAGCGCGACGCCCGTGCCCGAGGTGGACGCCCTCGTCACGACGGTGCCCGGGATCGCGCTGCTCGTGCTCGCGGCCGACTGCGTGCCGGTCCTGCTCGGCGACAGCGGTCGCGGAGTGGTGGCCGTGGTGCATGCGGGGTGGCGCGGGGTGCTCTCGGACGTCGTGGGGCAGACGCTGTCCTCGATGGCGGATCTCGGCGCACGGCTCGACCGGGTGCGCGCCGTGGTGGGCCCGGCCATCTGCGGTCGCTGCTACGCCGTGCCCCGCGCACGCTTCGACGAGGTCGTCGCCGTCGCCCCCGAGGCGGCGTCGGTCGCCGCAGGCGGACTCCCCGGCCTCGACCTGCGCGCCGCCGTCGTCGCCCGGCTCCGCTCGGCCGGGGTGACGCCCCAGCTGCATCTGGGCTGCACCACGGAGACGGCGTCGCTCTACTCCTACCGTCGTGACCACGTCACGGGTCGGCACGGGGGTGTGGTCACCCTGCTCCCCGAGGCGGTGCGGGCGTGAGCGCCGAGCGACGCGCGGAGCTCGCGGCGAACCTCGCCGAGGTCCACGCCCGGATCGCGACGGCCGAACGGCTCGGGGGCCGCGTGCCTGGCAGCGTGCGGCTCGTCGTCGTCACGAAGACCTGGCCAGCCTCCGACGTCCGGCTGCTCGCCGGTCTCGGCGTCACCGACGTCGCGGAGAACCGCGACCAGGAGGCGCGACCGAAGCACGAGGAGTGCGCCGACCTCGGGCTGCGCTGGCACTTCATCGGGCAGCTGCAGCGCAACAAGGCCCGCCACGTCGTCTCCTACGCCGATGTCGTCGAGTCCGTCGACCGTCCCGAGCTGGCCACGGCGCTCGACCGGGCGGCCGCCGAACTGGGTCGACGGGTCGACGTCCTGCTCCAGGTAGACCTGGCCGAGCCGCCGCAGCCGCACCGCGGAGGTGCCGTCCCTGCCGACCTCGCGGCCCTGGCCGAGGTCGTCGTGGGGCGGTGTCCGGCCTTGCGGCTCGCGGGCCTCATGGCCGTGGCCCCCCTCGAGGAGGACCCGCGGGCGGCCTTCGCGCGGCTGGCCGAGGCCGCCGCGGCGTTCCGGCGCGAGCACCCGGGGGCGACCGTCGTGTCGGCGGGCATGTCCCAGGACCTCGAGGAAGCGGTCGAGTCGGGCGCGACACACGTGCGCGTGGGCACGGCGGTGCTCGGAGGGCGCCCCGCACTCGGGTAGCGTTTCCGCGACGGCGCGTGCCACGCGTGCCGCCGTCGTACGCATCCGCGGCGCAGCGGGTCGTGGACAGCACGTGACGAGGAGCAGGCATGGGCGCGATGCGCAAGATGGCGGTCTACCTCGGCCTGGTCGAGGACGAGGGCCTCGAGTACGCCGAGCACGACGACGACTACGTCGACCCGCGCCCGCGCCACGAGGAGCCCCGCTCGTACTCCTCCGTGCGCGAGGTGCAGCCCGTCCGGGCCGCATCGGCCCGCACGGTCGATCCGGTGCCCGCCACCCGCGGCGCGCTGGCGACCGACCCGCTCGCGGTGCCGCACGCCGCGAGCGCCGACTCGTCCGCCGTGAGCGACCTGTACCGCATCACCACGCTGCACCCGCGCACCTACAACGACGCCCGTCGCATCGGCGAGGAGTTCCGCGAGGGTGTGCCGGTCATCATGAACCTCACCGACATGGACGACGTCGACGCCAAGCGCCTGGTGGACTTCGCCGCTGGTCTGGTGTTCGGCTGCCGGGGCACCATCGAGCGGGTCACCAACAAGGTGTTCCTGCTCTCCCCGGTCAACGTGGACGTCGCGGCCGAGGCGCGTCGCCTCGCCCAGGACGGCTTCTTCAACCAGAGCTGAGCTCGCGCTCGGCACCGACAGGACAGGACCGCGGTGACCATCGGCACGTCCGTCGTAGGCCTCTCGCTCGCCTGGGTCCTGCAGATCTACCTCGTCGTGCTCATCGCACGCATCGTGGTCGACTATGTCTTCATGTTCGCGCGCGACTGGCGGCCCGGCGGGATCGTGCTGGTCCTCGTGGAGGCGATCTACACGGTCACGGACCCGCCGATCAAGCTGCTCTCCCGCATCATCCCGTCGATCCGTGTTGGTCAGTTCGACTTCCAGATCACGGTCGTGTTCCTCCTGCTGTTCATCCTCATCCGGATCCTGATCTCGCTGGCGTTGCTGATATGAGCCGTCCGCACCCCCACCCTCTAGACTCGACCCTGGCCGACCTTCCCTACACCGAGGTGACCTGATGGCATTGACTCCCGAGGACGTGCGCAACAAGCAGTTCTCGACTGCCAAGCGCAAGGGCTACGAGATGGACGAGGTGGACTCGTTCCTCGACCAGGTCGAGCTCGAGCTCGGCGCGCTGGCGCGCGAGAACGCCGAGCTCAAGGGTCGCGTCGCCGCGGCCGAGCAGTCGGCCGCCGCGGCGACCGCTGCGACTGCTGCAGCGCCACCGCCCCCGCCCCCGCCGGTCGCGCCACCGGCCCCGCCCGTCCCGGACCACAACGAGCAGGCCGTCGCCATGCTCGCGCTGGCCCAGAAGACGGCCGAGGAGCACAAGGCGCGCGCCAGGGCCGAGGCGGACATCATGCTGGCCGACGCGCGCGCCAAGGTCGACGAGCTCGAGAGCGCCGCCGTGACCGAGCGCGCCGCCCTCGAGCGCCGGGTCGAGGAGCTGCGTGCCTTCGAGCGCGAGTACCGGACGCGGCTGCGCCAGCACCACGAGGCCGCGCTCCGGGAGCTCGACTCCCGGGGGACCGACGCCGCCCCAGCCGCGGCAGCACCTGCCACGACGGCACCCGTGACGTCGGCACCCGTCGTGGCGTCCCCGCCCGCGCCGGCGGCCGCGCCGCCCGCCGTGGCCGCGCAGCTCCAGCAGGCACCGCCGCCGCAGGCCCCTGCGCAGCAGGCCCCGCAGCTGTCGCCTCCGCCGCCGACCGCCGCGCCGCCGCAGCCGGTCGCACCCCAGCCGCCACAACAGCAGGCCCCGCCTGCAGCGCCGCAGCAGCCGGCCCAGCCGCAGCAGGCTCCGCCTGCACCGCCGCAGCAGCCGGCCCAGCAACAGCCGCAGTCACCGTTCGCGGTCCCGAACGACGGCGCCCCGCCGCAGCAGGCGTAGCGCTCCCGCACGATCTACGACGATGGGTCCGGCCATGACGGCCGGGGCCCATCGTCGTGCGGGTCGTGCGGGTCGTGCGCGTCGTGAGCCAGGGGGCTGTGCCGAGATCGCCAGCGGCTGCGCGCTCTCCGGCGCGCGCTGACGCTGCCGGGCGCGCGGCCCGCCCTGAGGCCGAGGTCGGGCGCCGCCGTAGCATTGCCACGGGTCACGAACGGTCCGTGCTGCTCAGGCGAGCGTGATCCACCAGCGCAGACCGAGGTCGGCGTCCTCGCCGCTGACGGTCGCGGACGCGGGCGACGCGCCCTCGGTGAACGACGTCGCCAGCACCTCGTCGGCGACCGAGGGACCGTGCTCGCGCAGGGCGTCCGCGAGCTCGGCGTCCTCGCTCGACCAGGCGAAGGAGATCCGGTCGCTGACCGCGAACCCGGCGGACTTGCGCGCCTCCTGCACCAGCCGCACGGTCTCGCGCGCGAGGCCGGCCCGGCGCAGCGCGGGGGTGAGCTCGAGGTCGAGGGCCACCGTCTCGCCGCCGTCGCTCGCGACCGCCCACCCGGCACGCGGCGTCTCGGTCACGAGCACGTCCTCCTCGCCGAGCGAGACCTCGGCGCCGTCGACCACGAGCGTGGCCCTGCCGTCGGCGCGCAGGGCGGCCACCAGGGCAGCGGCGTCGGCGTCGGCGACGGCCTGCGCCACCGGCGGCGTGCCCTTGCCGAAGCGCTTGCCGAGGGTGCGGAAGTTGGCCTTCACGCTTACCTCGACGAGGTGGGCCTCGGTGACGTCGACCAGCGCGAGCAGCTCGCCGCAGTTGAGCTCCTCGGACACCTCGGCGCGCAGGTCGGCGGGCAGCCGCTCCCAGCCTGGCGCCGCGACGAGCGCGCGGCCGAGCGGCTGCCGGGTCCGCACGCTCGAGCCGGCCCGCGCCGCGCGGCCGAGCTCCACGAGGCGGCGGACGAGCGCCATCTGGTCGGCGAGCTCGTCGTCGACGAGGCTGCCGTCGACCTCGGGCCAGGCCGCGAGGTGCACGGAGTCGGGCAGCTCGGTGCTGGTCGACGCGAACAGGTCCTGCCACACCCGCTCGGTGATGAACGGGGTGAACGGCGCCATCAGCAGGGTGACGACGGAGAGGCACTCGTGCAGCGTCGCCAGGGCAGCGGGGTCGCCCGCCCAGAAGCGGCGCCGCGAGCGCCGGACGTACCAGTTCGACAGGTCGTCGACGTACGCCGAGAGCAGCCGACCCGCGCGCTGCGTGTCGTAGGCGTCGAGCGCGACGTCGACGTCACGGGCGAGCCGGTGCGCCTCGGACAGCGCCCAGCGGTCGAGCGCCGAGCGCTCGGACACCGGGGGAGCCGGCGTCGTGCTCGGCTCGAACCCGGACTCGAGGGCGTAGAGGGCCTGGAACGAGACGGTGTTCCAGTAGGTCAGCAGCGTCTTGCGCACGACCTCCTGGATCGTCGAGTGGCCCACCCGGCGCGCCTGCCACGGCGAGCCGCCGGCGAGCATGAACCAGCGCACGGCGTCCGCGCCGTGCTGGTCCATGAGCGGGATCGGCTCCAGGACGTTGCCAAGGTGCTTGCTCATCTTGCGGCCCTCCTCGTCGAGGATGTGGCCGAGGCAGAGCACCGTCCGGTAGGACGACCGCTCGAACACGAGCGTGCCGATCGCCATGAGCGTGTAGAACCAGCCGCGGGTCTGGTCGATCGCCTCGCAGATGAAGTCTGCCGGGTAGCGGGTGGCGAAGTCGTCGACGCCGCGATGCGGATACCCGAACTGCGCGAAGGGCATCGCGCCGCTGTCGTACCAGGCGTCGATCACCTCGGGGACACGCGTGGACACCCCGCCGCACTCGGCGCACGGGAAGGTGACGTCGTCGACGTAGGGCCGGTGCGGGTCGAGGCCGGACACGTCCTGCCCTGCTCGGGCACCGAGATCCGCGAGGGACTCGACGCACGACAGGTGGCCCGCCTCGCAGCGCCAGATCGGGAGGGGCGTGCCCCAGTAGCGGCTGCGCGAGAGCGCCCAGTCGATGTTGTTGTTGAGCCAGTCGCCGTAGCGGCCCCACTGGATGGTCTTCGGGTGCCAGTCGGTCGCCTCGTTCTCGGCGAGCAGCGCATCCTTCACGGCGGTGGTGCGGATGTACCAGGACGGCTGCGCGTAGTAGACCAGCGGCGTGTGGCAGCGCCAGCAGTGCGGGTAGGTGTGCTCGTAGGGAACGTGCTTGAAGAGCAGGCCGCGCGCGGCGAGGTCGTCGACGAGGAGGGCGTCGGCCTTCTTGAAGAACACGTCGCCGACCAGCGGCACCCAGGTCTCGAAGTGGCCGTCGAGGCGCAGGGGGTTCACCACCGGGAGGCCGTACTGGCGGCACAGCGCGAGGTCCTCGGCGCCGAAGGCCGGCGCCTCGTGCACGATGCCCGAACCGTCCTCGGTGGTGACGAAGTCGGCCGCGAGCACGGTGTGCAGCGGCGCGTCGGTCTCGGGGAACTCGACCCCGGTGAAGGGCCGTGCGTACGGCGTCCCCACGACCTGGGACCCGCGCACCTGCTCGAGGACGGTCGATCCCTCGCCGAGGACGGCCACGCGCAGCGCGGACGCGACCAGCAGCGTCTCGCCGTCGGCGGTGCGGGCCACGTCGTAGTCGACGTCCGGGTTCACCGCGCACGCCGTGTTGGAGACCAGCGTCCACGGGGTCGTGGTCCACACGAGGAGCGCGAGCCCGGGGTGCCGCTCGACGAGCGCACCACCGGTCACCGGGAACCGCACGTAGACCGAGGGGTCGACCACCGTCTCGTAGCCCTGGGCCAGCTCGTGGTCGGACAGACCGGTGCCGCACCGCGGGCAGTACGGCGTCACGCGGTGGTCCTGCACGAGCAGGCCCTTGTCGAAGATCTGCTTGAGCGACCACCACACGCTCTCGACGTACTGCGGGTCCATCGTCCAGTAGGCGTCGCCCATGTCGACCCAGTAGCCCATCCGCTCGGTGAGGTCGGCGAAGGCGTCGACGTGGCGGAGCACGGACTCGCGGCAGCGCGCGTTGAACTCCGCGACGCCGTAGGCCTCGATGTCCTGCTTGCCGGCGAATCCGAGCTCCTTCTCCACGGCCAGCTCGACCGGGAGGCCGTGGCAGTCCCACCCCGCCTTGCGGGGGACGTGGTAGCCCTTCATCGTGCGGTAGCGCGGGAACACGTCCTTGAAGACCCGGGCCTCGACGTGATGGGTGCCCGGCCTGCCGTTGGCGGTGGGCGGACCCTCGTTGAAGACCCAGAGGGGTCGGCCCTCGGTGGCGGCCAGCGATCGCGCGAAGACGTCCTTCTCCCGCCACAGGTCGAGGACCTCGTGGTCGAGCGCAGCCAGGTCGACCTGCGGGGGCACCGGGCGGTACATCCATCCTCCGTCGTCGTGCGTCTGCCCGGCGGCGGTGCCGACGGACGTGCTCGGGACGGAGGGACGAGACGCGGCCGTGTCCGGCCGGCAGCCCGCGGTACCACCCTCCTTGGGTCGGCTGCGTGCGCCGGCCCCTCTCGCGCGTCGCAGGCGTCGGGTCTACCCCGCGGTCTCCCGCGGCTCTTCCGAGACGCTCAGGGGTGATATTCGACCCGCGCACACCCCCGGGCTCACACCGTCCCCGGGTCGCTCATGGCTGCGTGCGGGACTACTCGTCCCCGTCGTTGCCGTGCCTGGACGAGGTCAGCCTAACGGTCGGTCCCGGTGGCAGGCTTGCGCATATGTCCGCGCCCGCACGCCTCACCGTCCGGGTCCGGCCCGGGGCGTCCCGGACCCGGGTCGGCGGTCGCTACGGCGAGGGCCCGGACGCGACCCTCGTGGTGGCGGTCTCGGCCCGCGCCGTGGACGGGGCGGCCACGGATGCCGTGCTCGTGGCGGTGGCGCAGGCCCTAGGTGTCCGTCCCTGGCAGGTCACCCTCGTGCGAGGTAGGACAAGTCGTGACAAAGTGCTCGAGATCGCGGACCCGCCGGGCGACCTCGCGACGCGCCTCGAGGTCCTGCGCGACGCCGCCGTCGGGTGAACGCCGCGAGGCCGGGCGGCGCGCCTTGTTGATCATGGCGCGGGGCACCCCTATCCTCGCGTGACTCGTGCCGCCGACCGGTGCCCGACGCGTCCTGGACGCCAACGGTCGTCCCGCGGCACGGCCGGCGAGAAGGAGGCCGTGATGGCCGCGACGGCGAAGAAGGCCGCGCCCGCGAAGAAGGCCGCCCCGGCGAAGGCCGCACCCGCGAAGAAGGTCGTGCCGGCCAAGGCCGCGCCCCCGAAGAAGGCTGCGCCCGCGAAGAAGGCCGCACCGGCGACGAAGGCTGCGCCGGTCAAGGCTGCACCGGCGAAGAAGGTCGCACCCGCGAAGAAGGCCGCACCGGCGAAGACCGCGTCCGCGAAGAAGGTCGCACCGGCGAAGACCGCGTCCGCGACGAAGGTCGCACCGGCGACGAAGGCTGCACCAGCGAAGGCTGCGCCCGCGACGAAGGCTGCGCCCGCGACGAAGGTCGTACCGGCGACGAAGGCGGCCGCCACCAGGGCCGCGCCCGCCAAGGCCGCGCCCGCCAAGGCCGCACCGGCGACGAAGGCGGCGCCCGCCAAGGCCGCGCCCGCCAAGGCCGCGCCCGCCAAGGCCGCGCCCGCCAAGGCCGCGCCCGCCAAGGCCGCGCCCGCCAAGGCGGCGGCGTCGCCCGCGCTGGCCGTCCGCGAGGACGAGTCGCCCTGGACGGCGGCCGAGCTCAGGGAGGTCCGCGGGGAGCTCGAGCTCGAGATCGGCCGGCTGGTCTACCAGATCAGCGAGGCGGAGGAGGGGATCGCCGACCTCCTGCGCGACTCCGGCGACGGGGCGGGCGACGACCAGGCCGACGCAGGGACGAAGACCTTCGAGCGCGAGCACGAGATGTCGCTGGCGAACAACGCCCGCGAGCTGCTGCTGCAGAACGAGCGAGCGCTGCAGCGCCTCGAGGACGGCACCTACGGGGTCTGCGAGCGCTGCGGCAAGCCGATCGGGAAGCTGCGGCTGCAGGCCTTCCCGCGTGCGACCCTGTGCGTGGCCTGCAAGCAGCTCGAGGAGCGCCGCTGACCCTCGCCCGGCGGCGGGACGCCGCCCGCGATTCGTCGCGGGCACCGGGCGGCACGTACCCTCGCCTCTCGTGAGCGACGACGTCATCGAGGCCGAGCAGGTGGTGGCCGCCAACCGGCACCTCGTGCGGGTGACCTTCGCCGTGGCCACCGCGGTGGTCGTGCTCGACCAGCTCACCAAGTACCTCGTGGTGAAGAACCTCGAGGGCAGGGCGCCGATCCAGGTGATCGGCACGTGGCTGCAGTTCGAGTACCTCCGCAACCCCGGCGCTGCGTTCAGCTTCGGCACCGGATTCACGTTCGTCTTCACCGCCATCGCGGTCACGGTCGTCGTCGTCATCGTGCGTACCTCCCGCAAGCTCGGCAGCCTCGCGTGGGCCATCGCGCTCGGCGGACTGCTCGGGGGCGCCGTGGGCAACCTGCTCGACCGGATCTTCCGCGACCCGGGCTTCCTGCGCGGCCACGTCGTCGACTTCGTCTCCGTGCCGCACTTCGCCATCTTCAACGTCGCTGACTCCGCGATCGTCTGCTCCGCGATCCTCATGGTCATCCTCGCCCTGCGCGGCATCGAGATCGACGGGCGGCGGACCTGACGGTGGGGGAGCACCGGAGCCTGCCGGTTCCCGAGGGACTCGAGGGCGAGCGCGTCGACGCCGCGCTGGCCAGGCTGTTCGGCCTGTCGCGCACGAAGGCGGCGGACCTCGCGGCGCAGGGCCATGTGCTCCTCGACGGCGAGGTCGTCGGCAAGTCGGCGCGGGTGCTCACCGGGTCGTGGCTCGAGGTGACCCTGCCCGACCCGCCGGAGCCGGTCCGAGTCGTGGCGCAGACCGTGGAGGGTCTGCTGATCGTCCACGACGACGACGACGTCGTCGTGGTCGACAAGCCCGTCGGCGTCGCCGCCCACCCGTCGCCCGGCTGGACCGGGCCCACGGTCGTGGGTGGCCTCGCGGGCGCGGGCTACCGGATCTCCACCTCGGGTGCCGACGAGCGCCAGGGCGTCGTCCACCGGCTCGACGTCGGCACCACCGGCCTCATGGTCGTCGCGAAGAGCGAGCGTGCCTACACCTCGCTCAAGCGCCAGTTCAAGGAGCGCACGGTCGACAAGACCTACCACGCGCTGGTGCAGGGCCAGATGGACCCGCCACGCGGGACGATCGACGCACCGATCGACCGGCACCCGCAGCACGAGTACCGCTGGGCGGTCGTCACCGACGGCAAGCCGAGCATCACGCACTACGAGACGCTCGAGGCGTTCCGGCACGCGTCGCTGCTCGAGATCCACCTCGAGACCGGTCGCACCCACCAGATCCGGGTGCACACGTCCGCGACGCGCCACCCGTGCGTCGGCGACCTCACCTACGGTGCGGACCCCGTCCTGGCCAGGCGGCTGGGCCTGCAGCGGCAGTGGCTGCACGCCGTGCGGCTCGCGTTCGACCATCCCGGCAGCGGTGCGCGGGTCGAGTTCTCCTCGCCCTACGCCGCGGACCTGCAGCACGCGCTCGACGTCGTCGCCACGGGCTGAGCGCTCCGGTCTGCCAGGATGCGCGCCATGCAGACCGCCGATGCCGCTGCGCTGGCCGACGAGCGGCTGGCCGCCTTCCGCTCCGAGATCGACGCCCCGGGGATCGCCTACGGCCTGGTCAAGGACGGTGAGCTCGTGCACGCCGCGGGGACCGGCGAGGTGGTCCTCGGCTCCGGCCGCGTCCCCGGTCCCGACGACGTCTTCCGCATCGCCTCGATGACCAAGAGCTTCACGGCCGCGGCCGTCCTGGCGCTGCGCGACCGCGGGGCGCTGCGCCTCGACGACCCGCTCACGGCCCACCTGCCGTGGACCGACGGCGTGCGTCCCGACGGCGGCGGTGCGGTGATCACCCTGCGGGACCTGCTCTCGATGAACGCCGGCCTGCCGACCGACGACCCGTGGGGCGACCGGTACGAGAGCCTGCGGATCGAGGACTTCGACGCCCTCGTCGCCGGGGGCGTCTCGTTCGTCCGGCCGCCGCGCACCGGCTACGAGTACTCCAACCTCGGCTACGCGCTGCTCGGCCGGGTCGTCACGGTCGCGAGCGGCACCGACTACCGCGAGTTCGTCGCCCGCGAGATCCTCGCGCCGCTCGGACTGACCGCCACGCGCTACGACGCCCGTGAGGTGCCGGCCGAGCTGCTCGTCCAGGGCTACCACCCGGTCGACTCGGGCCTCGTCCCGGAGCCACTGTGCGTTCCCGGCGCCTTCAGCGCCATGGGCGGGCTGCACAGCAGCGTGCGCGACCTCGCCCGCTGGGTCGGCGCCTTCCAGGGCACCTGGCGCGGCGACGTCGACCACCCGCTCTCGCGGTGGAGCCTGCGCGAGATGCAGGAGCAGCACAGCCACATCGCCGCGGCCGTGGCGCCCGGCGCGGGCGACGTGCCCGAGCGCGTGGTCTCGGCGTCGTACGGCTTCGGGCTCGTGGTCGAGGACGACCGCCGGCTCGGTCGGCTCGTGTCGCACTCGGGCGGCTACCCCGGCTTCGGCTCCCACATGCGCTGGCACCCCGACAGCGGGTGGGGTGTCGTCGTGCTGGGCAACCGCACCTACACCCCGGCGCACCGCGTGGCCCTGGCGCTGCTGGCCGAGCTGGTCGAGGCGCACCGTCGAGAGCACCCGACCGACGTCGCCGCGACGCTCTGGCCGCGCACGCGCGCGGCGATGGACGTCGCGGAGTCGCTGGCCGCGTCGTGGGACGACGCCCTCGCCGGCTCCTGGTTCGCGCCGAACGTCGACCTCGACCGGCCGCGGGCCGAGCGGCGGGCCGCGATCGAGGGCGTCCGGTCGCGGATCGGGGCGTTCACGAGGTCGACCCGGCCCTGGGAGTCGACGTCGCCGGCGCACGTGCGCTGGTGGCTCGACGGGGCCCAGGGCACGGCGTACGCCGAGGTGCTGCTCTCCCCGGACCGCGTCCCGATGGTCCAGTCGCTCACGGTGTCGACCGACCCGGTGCCGGACCCGACCTGGGACTGAAGTCGGGCATCCGGGATGCCGCGCCGCCGGGATCGGGTTGGATGGGCGCATGACCGACACCAGACCCGTCCTCGCGTCCGGCACCTTCGCCATCGGCGGCGACCTCGAGGTGCACCGTCTCGGGTACGGCGCCATGCAGATCCTCGGCGAGGGCCGGTGGGGCGAGCCCGACGACCACGACGGCGCCATCGGGGTGCTGCGCCGCGCCGTCGAGCTCGGTGTCGACTTCATCGACACCGCGGACTCCTACGGACCGTTCGTGTCCGAGGACCTGATCCGTGAGGCGCTGCACCCCTACGGTCATGTGCGCATCGCCACGAAGGCCGGCTTCACCCGGCAGGGTCCGCACGTGTGGACCGTGTGCGGCCACCCGGCCTACCTGCGCCAGTGCGCGGAGATGTCGCTGCGCCGTCTCGGCGTGGAGACCATCGACCTCTACCAGCTGCACCGCATCGACCCCGACTTTCCGCTGGCCGACCAGCTCGGCGTCTACGCCGAGCTGGTGGCCGAGGGGAAGGTCCGCCACGTCGGACTCTCGGAGGTCTCGGTCGAGGACCTCGAGGCCGCCCAGGAGATCGTGCCGATCGCCACGGTGCAGAACCTCTACAACGTCGCCAACCGGCAGAGCGAGGCGCTGCTCGACGTGTGCGCGGAGCAGGGCATCGGCTTCATCCCCTGGTTCCCGGTGGCGTCCGGCCAGATCGCCGCGCCCGACGGTCCCCTGGCCGCGATCGCCGCGCGCACCGGGCACACGCCGGCGCAGCTCTCGCTCGCCTGGTTGTTGCGACGCTCACCGGTGACGCTCCCGATCCCGGGGACGAAGAGCATCAGCCACGTGGAGGAGAACTGTGCGGCCGCCCTCGTCGAGCTCGACGACGCGACCTACGCCGAGCTCGACGCCCTCGCGTCCCCCTGAGCGCGGTGGGGCACACTCAGCGGGTGATGCACCTGCGGCGCGCGACGACGACCGGCGCGTTCGCCGCGTGCCTCGCGGTGTACGCCCTCGTGGGCTGCTCGGTGACGACGACCACGGTGTCGCGGACCACGCCCGTGCCGCCCGGACCGACGGAGTCACCGGTGCGTGAGCTCGACCTGCAGCTGCGGCCCGTCCTCGACATCGCCAACGCGACCGCCGGACAGTGCACACCGACTCCGCCGCCGACGCCGACCGCGGAGGCTCCGGCGCAGCTCTGCTCGCAGGACCGCATCCTGCTCTACAGCCTCGGCCCCGCCGCGGTGACCGGAGGCTCGGTGACCGGGCTCGACGCCACCACGACCCAGGGGACGCCGCAGGTGCAGGTCAAGCTCGACGCCCAGGGCGGGGCCGCCCTCACCCGCCTCACCTCCGACGGCATGGCGCAGCCCGTGCCCCGCGACCAGATGGCGATCGTGAGCCACGGGCGCGTCCAGTCGGCTCCGACCATCACCGAGGCGATCCTCGGCACCGTCCTGGTGATCACCGGGTTCGCGAGCGTCGACGACGCCCAGAAGGCGGTCGACTTCCTCGTCTCCTGACCCGTGCGCACGACCAAGATCACCGACACGCCGAGCCACCTGCACCGCTCCGGGCCGTGGGTGGGGCGGTCGGTCCCCAGGGTTAGGGTGAGGACTCCCGAAACGGCCGTCTTCCCCCGGCGCGGCTCGGGTGCGATCACCCGACTTCACGGACGGGTCCAGCAGCGACGAGAGGGGAGGGCACGTGTCGGGCGAGGAGTTCGTGCACCTGCACGTGCACACCGAGTACTCCATGCTCGACGGTGCGGCCCGCCTCGGCGACCTGTTCAGCGAGGCCGCCCGCCTCGGGATGCCGGCGCTCGCGATGAGCGACCACGGCAACGTCTACGGCGCCTACGACTTCTACAAGCGCGGCAAGGCCGCCGGCGTGAAGCCCATCATCGGCATCGAGGGCTACTACGCCCCGCAAGGCCGCTTCGAGCGCAGCCCCTTCGACTTCGGCGGAGGCTACGACGAGGGCACGGGCGAGGACGGCGAGAGCACCGGCAAAGGGCGCCAGGCCTACACCCACATGACCATGTGGGCGGAGACGACCGAGGGCCTGCACAACCTGTTCCGGCTCTCCAGCCTGTCGAGCCTCGAGGGCTTCTACCGCAAGCCGCGCATCGACCGCGACCTGCTCCAGACCTACGGCAAGGGGATCATCGGCACGACCGGTTGCCCCTCGGGCGAGGTCAACCGCTGGCTGCAGGCGGGCAACTACGACCGCGCGCTCGCGGCGGCCGCCGACTTCCGCGACATCCTCGGCAAGGACAACTACTTCTGCGAGCTCATGGACCACGGGCTCGGCATCGAGCGCCGCCACCGCGACGACCTGCTCAAGATCGCGCGCCAGCTCGACATCCCGCTGCTGGCCACCAACGACCTGCACTACGTCTACCCAGGGGACGCGCAGTCCCACGACGTCCTGCTCTGCATCGGTACGCGCACCACGATGGACGACCCCAAGCGCTTCCGCTTCGACGCCCGCGACTTCTACCTCAAGTCCTCCGAGGAGATGCGCGCCGTCTGGGCCGAGCTGCCCGAGGCCTGCGACAACACCCTGCTCGTCGCGGAGCGGTGCAACGTCGAGTTCAACGAGGGCGCGAACCTGATGCCGCGCTTCCCGGTCCCCGAGGGGGAGTCGGAGGAGTCGTGGCTGGTGAAGGAGGTCGAGCGCGGGCTGGCCCAACGCTTCCCGCTCGGCGTGCCCGACGCCCACCGGACCCAGGCCGCCTACGAGGTCGGCGTCATCATCCAGATGGGCTTCCCGGGCTACTTCCTTGTGACCGCCGACCTCGTGCGCCACGCGAAGGAGGCCGGCATCAGGGTCGGGCCCGGCCGCGGGTCCGCGGCAGGCGCCCTGATCGCCTACGCCCTCGGGATCACCGAACTCGACCCGATCGCCCACGGCCTGCTCTTCGAACGCTTCCTCAACCCCGAGCGCGTGTCGATGCCCGACATCGACATGGACTTCGACGAGCGTCGCCGCGGCGACATGATCCGCTACGCCACGGAGAAGTACGGCGAGGAGCGGGTCGCCCAGATCATCACGTACGGCTCGATCAAGGCCAAGGCCGCGATCAAGGACTCCGCCCGTGCGCTCGGCTACCCGTTCCAGATCGGCGAGCGCATCACGAAGGCGATGCCCCCGGCGGTCATGGGCAAGGACATCCCGCTCGCCGGGATCTTCGACAAGAGCCACGCGCGCTACAACGAGGCGTCGGAGTTCCGCACGCTCTACGAGAACGACGCCGACGTCCGCAAGGTAGTCGACACGGCCAAGGGCCTCGAGGGTCTCAAGCGTCAGCCGGGCGTCCACGCCGCCGGCGTCATCCTGTGCAGCGAGCCGCTGCTCGACGTCATCCCGATCTGGCGGCGCGACCAGGACGGCGCGATCATCACGCAGTTCGACATGGGCGTGTGCGAGACCCTGGGCCTGCTCAAGATGGACTTCCTGGGCCTGCGCAACCTCACGGTCCTCGACGACTGCCTGCGCAACATAGCGAGCAACCGCGGCGAGACCATCGTGCTCGAGGACCTCACCCTCGACGATCCCGCCACCTACGAGCTGCTCTCGCGCGGCGACACCCTCGGGGTGTTCCAGCTCGACGGCGGGCCGATGCGCGCACTGCTGCGCTCTATGGCGCCGGACAACTTCGAGGACATCTCCGCAGTCCTCGCCCTCTACCGACCGGGGCCGATGGGTGCCAACGCCCACAACGACTACGCCGACCGCAAGAACGGCCGCAAGCCGGTCGAGCCGATCCACCCCGAGCTCGCCGAGCCGCTGTCGGAGATCCTGGGCGACACCTACGGGCTGATCGTCTACCAGGAGCAGGTCATGGCGATCGCCCAGAAGCTCGCGGGCTACAGCCTCGGCAACGCCGACCTGCTGCGCCGCGCGATGGGAAAGAAGAAGAAGGAGATCCTCGACAAGGAGTACGTCCCCTTCAGCGAGGGCATGAAGGTCAACGGCTACTCCGACGCTGCGATCAAGACGCTGTGGGAGATCCTCGTTCCGTTCTCCGACTACGCCTTCAACAAGGCCCACACCGCCGGCTACGGCCTCGTGTCGTACTGGACGGCGTTCCTCAAGGCGAACTACCCGTCGGAGTACATGGCGGCGCTGCTGCAGAGCGTCAAGGACGACAAGGACAAGTCGGCGGTCTACCTCGGCGAGTGCCGCCACATGGGCATCAAGGTCCTCCCGCCCGACGTCAACGACTCGGACTTCGACTACACCCCGCGCGGCACCGACATCCGCTTCGGCCTGTCCGCCGTGCGCAACGTGGGCGCCAACGTCGTCGAAAGCCTCATCCAGACGCGCACGTCCAAGGGCCGGTTCGGCGGTTTCGACGACTTCCTGGAGAAGGTGCCGATCTCCGTCGTCAACAAGCGCGTGGTGGAGTCGCTCATCAAGGCGGGCGCCTTCGACTCGCTCGGGGAGAGCCGCAAGGGTCTGCTCACGATCCACGAGCTGCGCATCGACTCCATCCTCGACATCAAGCGCAACGAGGCCATCGGCCAGGACTCCCTGTTCGGCGGGCTCGACGACGACTCCGCGGCCGTCACCTGGTCGCCACCGCCGATCCCCACTGCGGAGTGGGACAAGAGCACGCTGCTGGGCTACGAGCGCGAGATGCTCGGGCTCTACGTCTCCGACCACCCCCTCAACGGCGTCGAGCACGTGCTGTCGGCGTCCACCGACGTGTCGCTGGCGGCGGTCCACACCGACGACGTCGCCGACGGCCGCACCCTGGTGGTGGGCGGTCTGGTCACGAGCGTCCAGCGCAAGGTCACCAAGCAGGGCAACGTCTGGGCGATCGCCACGCTCGAGGACCTCGAGGCCTCGGTCGACGTCATGATCTTCCCGGCCACCTACCAGCTCGTCGGGCCGCACGTCGTGCCCGACGCCGTGCTCCTGGTCAAGGGCCGCGTCGGCAAGAGCGACGAGGAGGCCACCAAGATCATCGCGATGGAGATCAGCGTCCCGGACCTGTCCACGGGAGAGGCCGGCCCGGTCGTCGTCACGATCCCCGCCGCGCGGTGCATCCCGCCGGTGATCGAGCGGTTCAAGGACGTCCTGGGCGCACATCCCGGTGTCACCGAGGTGCGGCTCGCTGTGCAGAACGGTCCGCGAACGACTGTGGTGCGGCTCGACGAGCGGCTCCGGGTGAGCCCGTCGCCGGCCCTCTACGCCGACCTCAAGGCGCTGCTCGGCCCGTCCTGCCTGCAGTAGGACGGACTCCCGCGCGCAGCGTTGCCACCCGAGCGGCTGTGTGGCTGGTCACGGCTCCTGCGAGGCGGCCGCACGGCGACCTGCGGGCGCGGGAGGATGAGCCCCGTGAACCTGACTCCGGCCGCCGACCTGCTGGCGACCAACCCTCTCGTGCTGCTCAGCCTGCTCCTCGCGGTCGGAAGCATGATCGGGGCCATCACGATCGGTCGCTTCGCCCTCGGTCCGGCCGCCGTGCTGTTCCTCGCGCTCGCGCTCTCCGCCTACGACGAGCGGCTCAAGCTGCCCGTGGTGGTGGGTCAGCTCGGGCTCGCGCTGTTCGCCTACTGCATCGGCGTCTCCGCGGGACCGTCGTTCTTCTCCGCGCTGCGCACCGGGGGCCGCCTGCTCGCGACGGTGGTGGCGCTCCTCGTGGCGGCCGCAGGCGTGACGCTCGTGATGGGCAAGCTGCTCGACCTGCACGGACCCGTGCTCTCCGGCGTCTACGCCGGTGCGCTCACCAACACCCCGGCCCTGGCCGCCAGCTCGTCGCTGTGGAAGTCCGAGCAGCCCGTCGTCGGCTACTCGGTCACCTACCTCGGCGGCGTGCTCGGCATGATGCTCGCGGCCGGTATCGCGGCGCGGCTCGCCCGCCCGGCCGACGCCCGCCGGGAGCCGACCAGCGCGCCGAGCCTGCTCACCCGCGCGACCGTCCGGGTCGACCGCGACGACCTCCCGGACCTCGCCAGCCTCGCAACGCGCTACGGCGACCGCGTGGTGTTCTCCCGGCACATGATCGGCGACGAGCCGGACCACCCCGGCACGCTGGGGATGCCCGAGCCCGACACGCGCCCGCAGCACGGCGACATCCTCACCGTCGTCGGCGACACCGACACGGTCGCGCAGGTCGTCGCCGACCTCGGCCACCCCTCGACCGTGGCCCTCGTGGAGGACCGCTCGCAGCTCGACTTCCGACGGATGGCGGTGTCGAACCGCCAGATCGCGGGGCGCGCGATCGGCGACCTCGACCTCACCGGCCGCTTCCACGCGACGGCGACGCGCGTCCGTCGCGGCGACGTCGACCTGCTCGCCACCGACGACCTGGTGCTGGCGCTCGGCGACCGGGTCCGCGTCGTCGGGGCCCCGGCCCAGCTCAAGGAGGTGGCGCGCTACTTCGGCGACTCCGAGCGCGGTGCCACCGACATCAACCCCATCGGCCTGTTCCTGGGCCTCGGGCTCGGCCTGCTCCTCGGCCTCGTCGTGGTGCCGCTCCCCGGCGGCCAGACCCTCTCCCTCGGCGTCGCGGGCGGACCGCTGCTCGTGGGGCTGCTCCTCGGTCGGCTGCAGCGCACCGGTCCCGTCCTGTGGTCGCTGCCGCACTCGGTGTCCGCGACCCTCTCGCAGTTCGGCATGCTCGCGTTCCTCGCCTACGCCGGGTCCACGTCGGGCGCCGCGCTGGCGAAGGCCCTCGCCTCCGACATCGGTCCGCGCCTGCTCGTCGCGGGAGCCGTCGTCACGGCGCTGACCGCCGTCGGCCTGCTCGTGTCGCGGCACCTCACCGGGGCGTACGGCGCAGCGCTGGCCGGTGTCGTCGCCGGCACCCAGACCCAGCCCGCGGTGCTCGCCTACGCCAACGACGTCACCGGCGCGGACCCGCGGGTGAACCTCGGCTACGCCCTGGTCTACCCGGTCGCGATGATCGCGAAGGTGATCCTCGCCCCGCTCCTCGGGGGCATCCTCTAGCGCCTCTGGTCACTGCGCGTGGCACCGGTGGCGCGGCGTACCGTGGAAGCACGGGAGGTGGTTGCCATGACACTCCTGGACACCCACCAGATCGACGACGTCCTGGCCGAGCTGGTCGCCCACGACGTCCTGTCCACAGATCAGGCGCACGCGGTCTCCGAGGCCCTCGTGGCCGAAGCGCCGCCGGCCGCCGGCCCCGCGCCCACCGGACGCGTCGCCCTCGTCCCGGCAGCGTCGGCACCGGGGCGTTCGGCGCTGCGCTCCCGCCTCGTCGAGGCGGCCGCCTACCTCGGCGCCGTCCTGGTCGCGGCCGGGGTGCTCGCGCTGGTGGCGCAGAGCTGGGACGACCTGACCGTCGCGGCCCACGTCTGGATCCTCGCCGGGCTCGGCGTCGTTCTCTACGCGATCGGTCTGGGCATCGCCCTGCTCGTCGGTGGCGGGCCGGTCACGGTCCGGCTGCACGCGCAGGCCCCGCGCCGCCGCGTCGCGGGTGCCCTCATGACCGTCGGAGCGGTACTGGCTGCGTCAGCTGCACCCGCGGGCCTCGAAGGATCGTCGCGTTCGATGTTCCTGGCCGGGGTGATCGCCTTCGTCGCGATCCTCCCGGTGCAGTTCCTGGCCCCCAGCGCCGTGACCGAGATCGCCCTCTACGGCTCGGCGGTCGTGGCGACCTCCGCGGGGCTGCAGCAGCTCGTCCCGGAGCGCCCCGAGTCCGACTTCTGGCAGCCGGGAGGGCTGCCGGCCCGTACGTGGGACTACCTCGTGCCGGTGTCGCTCACCGTGCTCGGGCTCGTGTGGGCGGGGATCGTCTCGCGGCTCGTCACCCTCCCGGTCGTCGCACAGGTACTGGGGCTCGGGACGGCGTTCGTCGCCTCGACGACCCTGGCGACCGACGACTCGACGCACCCGGCGGGAGTCGCCGCGCTGGCCGTCCTGGCACTGCTGGGCATCGCGGTGTTCGTGCGCGAACGGGCCTGGCCGTGGCTGGTCCTGACGGTGCTCTCGGCGACCGTGGCCGTGTTCGTGCTGGTCGCGCAGGCGGCCAACCCGGCGCTGGCGTTCCTCGTCTCCGGCCTGGTGCTCCTCATGGCCGCGGCCGGTGCCACCCTGCTCGGCAAGCGCCGCGCCTGACCCGTTGCTGCCCACCCGAGTGTCGCTTCCCGGGGCCCCAAGGCCGTGGGAAGTGACACTCGGGTGGGCATCAACGTGGGGTCAGGTGCGGGCTATCGGGGCTGTCGTCGCGGCCGTCTGGGCGGCCAGGTCCGCGGGCGACAGGCCCAGGTCGAAGCCTCTCCGGCCGCCGCTCACGTAGACGACGTCGTAGGCCAGCGCGCTGTCGTCGAGGACCGTACGCAGCGTCCTGCGCTGGCCGAGCGGGCTGATGCCACCGACGACGTAGCCGGTCGTGCGCTCGGCGACGTGCGGGTCGGCCATCGCGGCCCTCTTGCCACCGATCGCCGCGGCGAGCGCCTTGAGATCGAGCATGCGGGCCACCGGCACGATCGCGACGACGAGCGTTCCGTCGACGTCGGCGAGCAGGGTCTTGAACACCTGGTCGGCCGGCAGGCCGAGGACCTCGGCCGCCTCGAGCCCGTACGAGGCAGCGGCGGGGTCGTGCTCGTAGGCGTGCGTGGTGAAGGCGACGCCGGCGCGGGTCAGCGCGGCCGTCGCCGGCGTCGCGCCCGGGGAGGACTTCTTCGCCACGCCTCGATCCTGGCGCACCGTCGCGCAGCGGTGCGGCAGCGGGTCAGTTCAGGCCGCTCGTGGTGCGCGCGAGGTCGATCGCAGGCAGCGACGGCAGCTCGGCGAGGAGCATCGTCTCGCGCCCGAGCAGGGCCACCTCGATGCGCAGCCGCTCGGTGGTCGTGGGGGCCTCGAGCAGAAGCTGGCGGTCGGTGAGGTCGAGGACCATGGCGACCGCCACGAGGTACGACAGGATCCGGGGGTCGTCGGGGAGCTCGAGCATCTGCGCGGCCTCGACGGCGCCGACCGCGGCGACGGCGGCCCGGTAGGCGTCGAACCGCCGGGTCACCCCGGACGCGAGCACGGCCGCCTCGGCCTCCTCGCCCGCGGCGTCCTCGGCGAGCCACTCCACCTCGGCCATGAGGTAGGGCGCGTCGGACTCCGCCAGCGTGACCACCCGGAAACGGGCGTCGCCGTTCGTCGTGATGTCGAAGCGACCGTCCGGGTAGGGGCTGATGTCGCGCACGACGGCGAGGGTGCCGACGTCGAACAGCGCGGTGACGCCGTCCTCACCGACCTCCCAGCCCTCGCGGATCGCGACGACGCCGAACGCGCGATCGTCCTCGGGGCGGGTCATCATGTCGCGCACGAGCTGGCGGTAGCGCGGTTCGAAGATGTGCAGCGGGAGCACGAGGCCCGGCACCAGGACGGTGCCGAGGGGGAACACGGGGATGACCGCGCGCGCCCCGACCCGCCTGCTCGTCACCCCTGCACCCTTGCCGATACGGGTCCGGCTCGCATCCCGGGTGAACCGGTCCGGTCCCGCTCCCTAGACTGGCTGCGTGATCCGCCGCATCGACCTCCGCGGGTCGGCCGCCGACCCCCGCGACGTGCTGCCCCGTGCCGCCGTCGACGTCGAGAGCGTGCTCGCGACGGTGCGTCCGATCGTGGAGGACGTGCGCGACCGCGGCGAGGAGGCCGTCCTCGCGTGGGGCGAGCGCCTCGACGGCGTACGCCCGCCCTCGCTGCGCGTTCCGCAGCAGGCTCTCGACGACGCGCTCGCCTCGCTCGACCCCCTGGTGCGCGAGGCGCTCGAGGAGTCCATCCGTCGGGCGCGGCTCGTGCACGAGGACCAGCGGCGCACCGAGCACACCACGCACGTCGTGCCGGGTGGCTCGGTCACCGAGCGCTGGCTGCCCGTGGACCGGGTGGGCCTCTACGTCCCCGGCGGTCGCGCCGTCTACCCGAGCTCGGTGGTGATGAACGTCGTGCCGGCGCAGGTGGCGGGCGTCGCGTCGTTCGCCGTCGCGAGCCCTCCGCAGAAGGACTTCGGCGGCCTGCCGCACCCGACGATCCTCGCCGCGTGCGCGCTACTCGGCGTGCACGAGGTCTACGCCGCCGGCGGTGCGCAGGCGGTGGCGATGTTCGCCTACGGCACGACCGGTCCCGACGGCTGCCGCCCCACGGTCATGGTCACCGGCCCGGGCAACATCTACGTCACGGCGGCCAAGCGGATGCTCAAGGGCCGCATCGGCATCGACTCCGAGGCCGGTCCCACCGAGATCGCGATCCTCGCCGACGACACCGCCGACCCCGCGTTCGTCGCCGCCGACCTCATCAGCCAGGCCGAGCACGACGTCATCGCCGCCTCGGTGCTGGTGACGACCAGCGAGGCTCTCGCTGTCGCGGTCGAGGCGGAGCTCGAGGTCCAGGTCCCGGCCACCAAGCACAGCGAGCGCATCGCCGAGGCGCTCGCCGGCTCGCAGAGCGGCATCGTCCTCGTCGACGACCTCGACGCCGGGCTGCGCGTGGTCGACGTCTACGCCGCCGAGCACCTCGAGATCCACACGGCGGACGCCCGCGCCGTCGCGCTGCGCGTGCGCAACGCCGGAGCCATCTTCGTGGGGTCGTGGGCGCCGGTGTCGCTCGGCGACTACGCCGCTGGCTCCAACCACGTGCTGCCCACCGGCGGCTGCGCCTGCCACTCCTCGGGCCTCTCGGTCCAGACGTTCCTGCGCGGCATCCACGTCATCGACTACGACGAGTCCGCGCTGCGCGACGTCGCCCGCCACGTCGTCGCGCTGGCCAATGCGGAGGACCTCCCTGGTCACGCCGCAGCCGTCGAGGTGCGCGTCGACCGGCCCACCGGGGGCTGAGGTGACCCGCCTCGACGACCTCCCGGTCCGTGACGACCTGCGGGGGCAGGTCCCCTACGGTGCACCGCAGCTCGACGTTCCCGTGCGCCTCAACGTCAACGAGAACCCCTACCCGCCCAGCGAGGGGCTCGTCGCCGACGTCGCGGTCGCTGCGGCAGAGGCCGCGCGCACCCTCAACCGCTACCCGGACCGCGACGCGCGGGCGTTGCGGGCCGACCTCGCGACGTACCTCGGGCGAGAGTCCGGCGTCGCGCTCACGGCCGACCAGGTGTGGGCAGCGAACGGCAGCAACGAGGTCATGCTCCAGCTGTTCCAGACCTTCGGCGGCCCGGGCCGAACAGCGCTCGGCTTCTCGCCGACCTACTCGATGTACCCGGACTACTGCCGCGACACCTTCACCACCTACGTCACCGTGCCGCGGCGTGCGGACTTCGGCGTCGACGTCGAGGTCGCGCGTGCGGCGATCGCGGAGCACGCTCCCGCGGTCGTGCTGCTCGCGTCGCCCAACAACCCCACGGGAACGGCGCTGCCGCTCGACACGGTGCGTGCGGTGCTCGACGTCGCGCCCGGCATGGTCGTCGTCGACGAGGCCTACGCCGAGTTCCGGCACGCCACGACCCCGAGCTCGCTCGAGCTGCTCGCCGACCACCCGCGCCTGGTCGTGACGCGCACGATGAGCAAGGCGTTCGGCCTCGCCGGGGCCAGGCTCGGCTACCTCGCCGCGTCGCCGGCGGTGGTCGACGCCGTGCAGCTCGTGCGCCTGCCCTACCACCTCTCCGCGGTCACGCAGGCCGTCGCGCGGGCGGCTCTCGCGCACACCGACGAGCTGCAGTCCCAGGTCGCGCTGCTGCGCGCCGAGCGCGACGCGTTGCAGGAGTGGCTGCGCGCGCGCGGCCACGACGTCGCCGAGAGCGACGCGAACTTCGTGCTGTTCGGCCGTTTCGACGACCGGCACGCCGTGTGGCAGGCCCTGCTCGACCGCGGCGTGCTGATCCGGGAGACAGGCCCGGACCGTTGGCTGCGGGTGAGCGTCGGCACGCCCGAGGAGAACGTCGCGTTCCGCGCGGCGTTGGAGGAGGTCACCGCATGAGCAGGTTCGCGCGGGTGCAGCGCACGACCAAGGAGAGCGACGTCCTCGTCGAGCTGGAGATCGACGGCACAGGGACGGCAGACGTCGAGACCGGCGTGCCCTTCTTCGACCACGTGCTCGCCCAGCTCGGCAAGCACGGCGGCCTGGACCTCCTGGTGCGCACGACGGGCGACCTCGAGGTCGATGCCCACCACACGGTCGAGGACACCTCGCTGGCGGTCGGTCAGGCGCTGCGCGAGGCGCTCGGCGACAAGGCCGGGATCCGTCGCTACGGCGACTCGCTCGTTCCCCTCGACGAGACGCTCGTGCAGTGCGCCGTCGACCTGTCCGGTCGCCCCTACCTCGTGCACACCGAGCCCGAGCTCGTCGAGCTCATCGGCAGCTACGACACGTCGCTCACCCGGCACATCTTCGAGTCCCTCGTGACCGAGGCGCGGATCACGCTGCACGTCAACGTGCTCTCCGGCCGCAATGCCCACCACATCGTCGAGTCGCAGTTCAAGGCGTTCTCCCGCGCGCTGCGCACCGCGGTCGAGCTCGACCCGCGCGTGGTCGGGATCCCGAGTACGAAGGGCACGCTGTAGTCCCGTGACGATCGCGCTCCTCGTTCTCGCCGGCTTCCTGCTCGGCGGCGTCTACTCCTTCGCCCGAATCAAGCACTGGGTGCTGGCCGTCGTGCTGCTGGCCGCCGCCGGGCTCTCGCTCGCAGGCGCCATCGCGTGGTCGGGCCGATGAGTCCCCGCGTCGTCGTGCTCGACTACGGCTCGGGCAACCTGCGCTCTGCCGAGCGCGCCCTGGTCCGCGCCGGTGCCGACGTCCTGGTCACGGCGGACCGGGCCGAGGCGATGGAGTGCGACGGGCTCGTCGTCCCGGGCGTGGGCGCCTTCGCGGCGTGCATGACGGGGATCAGGGCGGTGCACGGCGGCGAGATCGTCGACCGTCGCCTTGCCGGCGGCCGGCCGGTCCTCGGGATCTGCGTCGGGATGCAGGTGCTCTTCGAGCGCGGCATCGAGCACGGGGTCGACACCGAAGGCCTGGGGGAGTGGCCGGGCACCGTCGAGGACCTCCACGCGCCGGTGCTGCCGCACATGGGCTGGAACACCGTCGACGTGCCCGAGGGCTCGCCGCTGTTCCGAGGCGTCGAGGACGAGCGCTTCTACTTCGTGCACTCCTACGCCGCCCGACGGTGGGAGCTGATCGTCGACAGTGAGAACCCGATGCCTCCTCCGCTCGTCACGTGGGCGAGGCACGGCGAGCCGTTCGTGGCCGCGGTCGAGAACGGTCCGCTGTGCGCCACCCAGTTCCACCCCGAGAAGTCCGGGGACGCCGGCGCCCGCCTGCTCGCCAACTGGGTCGCGACGCTTCGATGAGCAAGGAACGTGCCCGACGGCGTGAGGTGCGCGAGGCGGCGGCGGCCGAGGAGCGCCGACGCCGCGAGGCCAGGAGGCGACGGGCCGATAGCCGTGCGGCGGTGGTCGGCTCCGTGACGGCGCCCGCGGCCAAGGCGCACAACCGGGTCGCCCGCTGGTGGCGGCGCACCTACCCGCCCCAGGACCCGTTCGCGCGCCGCCGCCGCCGTCACGCGCTCGTGGTGCTCGCGATCTTCCTGGTCGTCCAGGTGCTCGCGTGGTGGCTCCTCCCGTCCTGGGGAGCCCGCGGCCTGGTGCTCCTCGTGTCCGTGTTCCTCCTGCCGGTCGTGCGCGTCCTCCTGTTCGACCAGCGCTGACCCGGCCACCCTCGTCGCGATGACGGGACTCGAGGTCCGACCGAGCCGCCGGGGGCGGGTCGCTAGGGTCGGGCCATGACGACCGACGAGTTCCGCCCCGTACCCACCCTCGAGCTCCTTCCCGCTGTCGACGTCGCAGACGGACGGGCGGTCCGCCTCGTGCAGGGCGCGGCCGGCAGCGAGACGTCGTACGGCGACCCGGTCGAGGCCGCGCTCGCCTGGCAGGAGCAGGGCGCCGAGTGGATCCACCTCGTCGACCTCGACGCAGCGTTCGGGCGCGGCTCCAACCGTGACCTGCTCGCGCAGATCGTCGGCCGGATGGACATCGCGGTCGAGGTGTCGGGCGGCATCCGCGACGACGAGTCGCTGCGTGCTGCGCTCGCGACCGGTGCCGCCCGCGTCAACATCGGCACCGCGGCGCTGGAGAACCCCGAGTGGTGCGCGGCCGCGATCGCGGAGTTCGGGGACCAGGTCGCCGTCGGCCTCGACGTGCGCGGCACGACGCTCGCCGCGCGAGGCTGGACGCAGGAAGGCGGCGAGCTCTTCGAGGTGCTCGCGCGTCTCGACGGCGAGGGCTGCGCCCGCTACGTCGTCACCGACGTCGCGAAGGACGGCACGCTGTCCGGGCCGAACCTGGACCTGCTGCGTCGCGTGTGCGAGGCGACCGACCGTCCGGTCGTGGCGTCCGGAGGCGTCGGGTCCCTCGCCGACCTGCACGCGATCGCCTCGCTCGTGCCCGACGGGGTGGAGGGCGCGATCATCGGCAAGGCGCTCTACGCCGGGGCCTTCACGCTGCCCGAGGCGCTGGCCGCCGTCGCGCCGCGCGTCGAGGGGTGGAACTCGCCGTTCCGCCGCGGTGACGAGATCCCCGGTGTGATGCCGTGAGCTCGGACCGGCGGATCTCCTCGGGCGGCCCGTGGGAGGACGCCGTCGGCTACTCGCGCGCTGTCGTCGCGGGGCCGTGGGTGCTCGTCTCCGGGTCGACGTCGACGGTCGACGGCGAGGTGCGCCACGAGGGCGACGCCTACGCCCAGACGCTCGAGGCGTTCGAGGTGGTCCGTCGCGCCCTCGAGCAGGCCGGGCTCTCGCTCGCCGACGTCGTGCGCACCAGGATGTACCTCGCGGACATCGGCGACCAGGACGCCGTGGGCCGCGCCCACTCCGAGCTCTTCGACGACATCCGCCCCGCCGCGACCATGTTCGAGGTTTCCCGCTTCGTCGACCCCCGCATGCTCGTCGAGGTCGAGGTAGACGCCTACCGGGAGTGACCCCCGTTTGCACTGAAGGACGCCTGGATTGCATAGAGAGCAACAAACTCTCCGCCTTCATCCCGGCGCCGGAAGCTCGGGTGCGACGCAGCGTGACGGCCGGCGAGCGCGGTGGGCCTCGAACGTGCCTCAGGCCTGGGCGATGCGCACGAGGTTGCCGGCGGGATCGCGGAACGCGCAGTCGCGCGCGCCCCACGGCTGCGACGCAGGCTCCTGCAGCACCTCCGCACCCGAGGCGCGGACCTTCTCGAACGTGGTGTCGAGGTCGTCGCTGCGGAATATCGCGGCCTGCAGCGAGCCCTGGGTGACGAGCGCGAGCAGCGCGTCGCCCTCGGCCTGCGACCGGCCGCCGTGCGGCTGGAAGAGGACGACGTCGACGTCCTGGCCGGGTGCGCCGACGGTGACCCAGCGGAAGCCGTCGGAGGCGACGTCGTTGCGGACCTCGAGACCGAGCGCGTCCCGGTAGAAGCCGAGGGCCTCATCGGGGTCGTTGACGGCGATGAACATGTGGGAGACGGTGACTGCCATGTCGCGAGCGTAGGTGTCTCCTCGCACGCGTGCTTCTCCGATCCTGCTCGGTGCCGGGGCGACGGGCCGACGCAGCGACGACGTGCGGAGCCGAGCCGGCGCCGCGATCAGGCCGGAGTGGGCGTACGCCGGGGCCGCGAGGCCACCTTGTCGACGCACGAGGGCACGACCGTGCGCCCGCTGTGGTCACGGGCCCGGTAACGCGACGGCGTCTCGCCCACGATCTCGGTGAACCGCGAGCTGAACGACCCGAGCGAGGTGCAGCCCACGGCGATGCAGACGTCGGTGACCGAGAGCGAACCCTC
Source organism: Candidatus Nanopelagicales bacterium (assembly GCA_036510975.1). GTDB lineage: Bacteria > Actinomycetota > Actinomycetes > S36-B12 > CAIYMF01 > Longivirga. Next base: position 32,015 of record DATCCY010000016.1, on the reverse strand, counting down.
GCGCAGCAACGACTGCGCCCGTTCGATGCGCCGAGTCATGAGGTAGGAGTGCGGCGTCTCGCCGTAGGCCGCGCGGAAACGCCGGGAGAAGTGCGACGGCGACATCAACGCCGCGCGCGCCATCGCCGGGACGTCGAGCGGCTGCGCGTAGTCCCGGTCCATCAGGTCGCGGGCGCGACGCAGGTGCGCGAGGTCGGCGAGCTCGTCCGGCGTCATGGCACGACGGTAGACGACGCACCGCCACGGGAGGACACCTACGCGTCGGCGGTGCCGCGGCATCGCCGCGGTCAGGCCCGCGGGCGCTTCTTCTCCGGGTCGTACACGCACCAGGGCGCCACCGTGGCGGAGACTCCACCGACCTCGACGACAGCACCGTCGTCGACCGAACCGGCACGCAGCACGGCCGACCCGAGCACGCCGAACGCCGGTGATGTCGAGCCCGCGCGGAACGTGCCGATCTCGACGCCGTCGCGCAGCACCGGCGTACGCCGTTCGGGGAGCTCGCCGTCGAAGAGCAGCGTGCGGTAGACGCTCGGCGGGTCCGCCGCGATCGGCACGAGGGCGTCGCGCCCCACGAAGTCGCCCTTGCCGAGCTTCACGAACCTCTCGAGCCCGCAGTCGTACGGCGTCGTCACGCCCGGGTCATAGTCGAGGCCCGCGATCACGAGCCCCGCCTCGATGCGCAGCGGGTAGATCGCTGCGGTGCCGAACGGCGTGACTCCGAGGCCGACAAGCGCGTCGAACAGCGTCACCATGCCCTCGGCGTCGGTGAAGAACTCGTAGCCCATCTCGCCGCCGTAGCCGGTGCGCGCGAGGATCCCGGTCGCGCCGCCGACGATCACGGGCTCGGGGACGAAGCGGAAGTACCCGAGCGTGGACAGGTCGATGTCGGTGAGCGACTGCACGACCTCGCGCGAGCGCGGCCCCTGGATCGACAGGTGCGGCATCTGGCGCACGATGTTGGAGACGGTGACGTCGTACGCCGACAGGTGCTCGGCCCAGTAGTCCTCGTGGCGCTGGCCGTTCGTCATCACCAGGACGCGGTCCTCGGAGACGCGGTACGTCGTGGCGTCGTCGACGACGCCGCCGGTCTCGTTGAGCAGCGGTCCGTAGCGGACCTGTCCGATCGCGAGGGTCATGAGGTCGTTGCCGTTGACGTGGTTCGCTGCGGCGAGTGCGTCAGGTCCGCGGAAGTCCCACTTCACCAGGGGGGAGAGGTCCCAGACGCCGACGTCGGTACGCACCGCGCGGTACTCGGCCTCCCAGTCGCCGAGGCCCTGGATCCACCACCAGCCGTCGTCGTTCTGGAACGTGCCCCCGAGGGCCTCGAGCCGTTCGTGCAGCGGGGTGCGGACGGCGTCGTCCATCGGTGTCTCCTCGGGCTGTCCACAGCGGGGGCGCCACCGTAGCGCGCGAACCTCTCGGCAGGGCACGCGGCGACACGCGCCGGTCCAGGGGTCATCCGGGCGCCCACGGTGTCACGATCATGCCCGGGGCCGGTCCGGAGGGGGTGCCACCATGAGGGTCTTCGCGCCGGTGCCCGCGCAGCGGGCGGTCGAGGCCACGCCGCCGGACCGCGACCGGGTGGTCGACGCCGCGCGAGCCGTCAGTCTCGTGGTGGTCGTCGCAGGTCACTCGATCATCGCCGTGGTCGCGTGGCCGGGCGGCGTCCCGGTGCTCGGGAACCTGCTCGCGGCCTTCCCGTGGACCCAGGCGCTCACGTGGCTGTTCCAGATCATGCCGCTGTTCTTCGTCGCCGGCGGAGCGGCGAACGCGCTGTCCTGGGAACGGCACCAGGCCCGCGGCGGCGCCTACGCCACCTGGCTGTGGGCGCGGGCCGACCGCCTGCTGCGGCCCGCATGGGTCTACCTCGCGATCATGTCGGTCGTCGCGGCGACCGTGACCCTGCTCGCGCCGTCGCGCACCTCCGAACCGCTCATGGTGCTCGTCACCCAGCTGCTGTGGTTCCTCGGCGCCTACCTCCTCGTCACTGCGCTCACCCCGCTGATGCGTCGTACGACGCCGGGGCGCGCCGTCCTCGTGACCCTCGCGCTCCTCGCCATGTGCCTGCTCGTCGACGTCGCGAGGTTCTTCTGGGGCTTCCCCGACGCCGTCGGGCTGGTCAACTTCGTCCTGGTGTGGACCGTGCCGGCCTACCTCGGGTCGCTGCGATCCCACGGCACCGCGGCGAGGTTCGCACCCTGGCAGGTCGTGCTGGTGACGGTCGCGGCCCTCGGCGCCAACGCGCTGCTGATCCGGCAGGGCCCGTGGCCGGTCTCGATGGTCGGCATGCCGGGGGAGCCGGTCAGCAACATGGCACCGCCGACCGTCGTGCTCGCCATCCACTCGTTGGTGCTCGCCTGCCTCCTCACGCTCGTGAGCGCGCCGCTCGCGCGCCTGCTGGAGCGCCCGTCGGTGTGGCGTCCCGTCACGGCGGTGAACCTCGTGGCGATGACGCTGTACCTCTGGCACCTCCCGGTGCTGGTCGCCGTCACGACCCTCGGCCACGCGCTGCACCTCGAGCGCCCCACCGGTCTGGACGCCGGAGGGTGGCCGGTGCCCGACGGATGGGGCTACGCGCTCGGCAGCGTCGCGTTCTGGACCGCCTACGGCGTCGCCGTATGGGCCGTCGTGCGCCTGATGTGGCCGTTCGAGCACGCCCCGCTCTGGTGGTGGGACACATCGCCGCGCTCTCCTGCGCCGAGCGCACGCACGGCGGCGTGGTGCAGTGCCGTGGGCACCGCCGGGGTCGGCGTGGCGACCCTGGTCCTCTCCGCGACGGGCCTCGCCGGATTCCCCACGAAGGTGATCGACTACGCCGGGCTCCCGCTCAACTCGGCCGCGGCCATCGCCGTCCTGGCCGGGTCCGGCGCCCTCATCCGCTGGGCCGGTTCCCCCCGCCGCCCGTGACGTGCTCGCACCGCCGACGGCGCCCGATCGTCAGGGCGTCGGTGCCGGGAGGCTGATCTCGAGCACCACATGACCGCCGCTCTTGCGGCGGAAGAGCTTCGCGAAGGTGTCGAACGCCCAGAACTGCCAGGAGTACTTGCGCTGGTGCAGGCGTCGAACCCGGTCGAGGTCGGCGGGCGCCTCGCTCAGCGCGGCCGTGCCACCCACCTCCGAGCCCTGCGGCGTCCCACGGCCGTCGCTCGGTGCGATCAGAACGCGGGGGTCGTTGCGCAGCCGCTTGGCCTTCCCCGACATGGCCTCGGTCCATACGTAGAGGTGGTCGCCGTCGCTGCTGACCCACACGGGGGTGGCGACCGCCGTCCCGTCCTTGCGGAACGTCGTCAGCGCGACGTAGGTGGCTGCCGAGAGCCGCTCGATCTCCGCGTTCATGTCGTCCACGCTACGTCAGTGCACTGCTCGCGGCGCGCTGAGCAGAGGTCCGTAGGCTGGCGCCCGTGACCGTTGCCGTCCGGGTGATCCCGTGTCTCGACGTCGATGCCGGCCGCGTGGTCAAGGGCGTCAACTTCGTCGACCTCCGCGACGCCGGCGACCCCGTCGAGCTGGCCCGTGCCTACGACGCACAGGGTGCGGACGAGCTCGTCTTCCTCGACATCACGGCGAGCAGCGGGGACCGGGAGACGACCTACGACGTCGTGCGGCGCACCGCGGAGCAGGTGTTCATCCCGCTGACCGTGGGTGGTGGCGTGCGCGAGGCCGACGACGTGAACCGCCTGCTGCGCGCGGGTGCCGACAAGGTGGGGGTCAACACCGCCGCGATCGCCCGACCCGACCTCCTGCGCGAGGCGGCGGAGCGGTTCGGCTCCCAGTGCGTCGTGCTGTCGATCGACGCGCGGCGCTGTCCTGACGGCGTGGTCACCGATTCCGGCTGGGAGGTGACGACCCACGGCGGTCGACGCAGCACCGGGATCGACGCGCTCGCGTGGGCGGTCCGGGCGGCCGACCTCGGAGCGGGGGAGATCCTGCTCAACTCGATGGACGCCGACGGCACCAGGCACGGCTACGACCTCGCGCTCATCGCGGCCGTGCGCGCCGAGGTCTCGGTGCCGATCATCGCCAGCGGCGGCGCCGGACGTCTCGAGGACTTCGCCCCCGCGGTCGACGCCGGTGCCGACGCCGTGCTCGCCGCGAGCGTGTTCCACTTCGGCGACCTCACGATCGGCGCCGTGAAGCAGGCCCTGGCCGAGTCCGGTCACCCGGTACGCCGAACCGCGACGTCGGCGTAGCGCTCCGGAGCTCAGCGCGGGAACGCGCGGAACGCCGCGACGTCCTCGTCGGCGCCGAGAACCTCGAGCCCGCGAGTCACCCGCCCGTACTCCGCCAGCACGATCTCGCCGACCGGTCCGGACAGCGTGACGAGACGGGACCCCTTGCGCACCAGGCGCTCGTGGCCCGCTCGCGGCCCGTCGGTCGGGGCGAAGACCACGCCGACGGGGGAGCGTCGCAGCAGGTAGCCGGCCGCGCGCGTCGCCTCGGCCCACAGGTCCGCGACGGCGCCGTCGTCCAGCACGCGCGGCTCCCACGACCCGCCGGCGCGCCGGACGTCCTCGTGGTGCACGAAGTACTCGATCGTGTTCGTCGCGCGGTCCAGGGCCGGGACTGACACCGGCGACCAGCGCGGCGGCCCGGTGCGCACGGCGGAGACGAGCTCGGGCCAGGGCCGGCGAGCCACCTGCGCCATGACCTTCTCCGTGTACGACGCGAGCGGCCCCACCACGATGCCGGCCGCGGCGTCGGGTCGGGTGGCGCGCACCACGAGGTGAGCGGCGAGGTCGAGCGTGGTCCAGCTGCCGCACAGCGTCGGCGCCTCGGGACCGACCTGCGCCATGAGATCGGCCAGCGCCGACCGCTCCGAGACGGCGAGCGCGTTGGCGGGGGCGGAGGCGGCGGAGGAGGAGGTGGTCACCGGACCCAGCCTAGGCAGAGCGCTGGCCACGAGCCGCGCGTCCCCCGCTCGCGGGGTCAAGGTTGGCCCCCCACCTGCCGAACGCCCTATCAGGGAGCGGATCCGCCGGGTCCGCGTGCGGGAGGGGCACGTCATGGCAGACCCGGGTTACGACTTCTTCGCCACCGGCACCGGGGCCGGCTCGACCGCGCCGTCGGTACCAGCGATCCCCGGGGCGCAGCCTCCCGCCGCCGCAGGTCACGGTGCGGGCGCGGCCCCGGCGGTCAACCAGTTCGGGACGCCGATCGCTCCGGCGGCCAACCGGTTCGGCAGCCCTCCGCCCCCACCGGTCCGGGTCGCACCCGGGTCGGGCTACGCCCCAGGCGCGGTGAACCAGTTCGGCACCCCGATCGACGCCCCGGTGGCCCCGACCGGGCCGTTCGCGGCCCCGGGTGTCGCCGCGGCCCCCGTCGCCGTGCCCGGCATGGTCAGCACCTGGAACGGCCCCGGCACGACCGGCCGCGCGGCCCACGCCGCGCACGCGTCGGCCTCGGCCACCCTGCGTCGTCCCGACGGGGTCGCCACGGCGGCGGTCGTGGGGCTCGTCGTGGGCGGCCTGACCCTGCTCATGGGCGCGCTGGTCCTCTTCCTCTACCTCGCCTTCACGACCCAGATCGGCGTGAGCGGCCTGGACCAGTCGGCCGGCTTCGACGGACTCGTCTCGGTGATCCGGGCGGCGCTGCTGCAGCTGCTCGTCATCTGCCTGGCCTTCGGCCTGCTCTACGCCGTCGCCGGTGTCGCAGCGCTGAAGGGACACGTCTGGGGCGCGTGGACCCTGCTGGTGCTCGGCGTGCTGACCCTGCTCAAGGCGGCGTACGACCTGGCGACGTCGGGCCTGCCGGACGTGAACGCCGGCTACCTCGCGGGCTGGGTCGTGTCCAACGGCCTCGCCGCGGTGCTCGTCGTGATGCTGAGCCTGCCGGAGTCGCAGCGCTGGATGCGCGGGCGCTGACCGGACCCGCGGACCGCTACGGCGTGGTCGTCCAGGATCGGGTGAGCCCGTTCGGGTCGTTGGACTCGATGACGCACGTCGCGGTGTGCGGGCTGTCGGCCCAGTCGGCCTCGAGCGGGGCGTACCAGGACGGCGACATCGTGTCGCTCGACGCCACCGACGGGTCGAGGGAGGAGTCGTCGGCGCCGCACCCCGACTCGGCGGCCGCGGTGAGGGCGGCGTCGGACGGGTAGTCGTCGAACGTGAGCGGCACATGGGCGTAGACCTGGCCGTCGTGCGGCTCGGTGCACGGCACGACCGCCACGTCGCCCACGCTGTCCGAGCTCGCGTCGTCGGTGGGGAGCCGGTAGCACGCGCCCACGTCGAGCGCGCCGACCGACGACGTGGCACCGGACGCCGTCGGGCTGCTGCTGGTCGCCCCGCGCAGGACGCCGACCCCGATCACGGCTATGGCGGCGACCACGACCACGACCGCCGCCGCGACGACGGCGGCGACCACCACCCAGCGGGACCGGTCGTCGGCCGGTTCCCCGCTGCGCCAGGCGTCGTCGCTCGCCCCGGGAAAGACCAGGTCGTCGCGGACGGGGCCGGCCGACGTGCCGGACCTGCTCGAGCCGAGCCCGTCCGGCGGTCCCGGAGGTGTGGTGCCGTCCATGTCCTGCCCCGTCGCTCGACTGCGTCGGGATCATGTCACGGCCCGTCGAAACGCGGTGGCAGGCGCACGGCAGAATGACCGTCGTGGAGCAGAGGCTGTTCGACCCAGCAGCGTGGGACGCCGTCGAGTCCCGGCTCAGGCGCGACGAGCACGGCCTCGTGGCCGCCGTCGCGCAGCAGTGGGACACCGGAGAGGTGCTCATGGTCGCGTGGATGGACGCCGAGGCCCTGCGCCGGACGCTGAGCACCGGACGTGCGACGTACTGGTCACGCTCGCGCCAGGAGTACTGGGTGAAGGGCGAGACCTCGGGGCACCGCCAGCACGTGCGCTCGGTGCGGCTCGACTGCGACGGCGACGCCGTCCTGCTCGCCGTCGACCAGGTGGGCGCCGCCTGCCACACCGGTGATCGCACCTGCTTCGACGCCGACGTCCTGCTCGACCTGCCCAGCGACGGAGACCCCGCATGACCGCCACGCCGTACGCCCCGACGTTCGCGGGGTCGGCCGCGCCGGACCTCGAGGGCTTCCGCGAGCTCGCCCGCGACCGTCGGGTCATCCCGGTCGTACGCCGGCTGCTGGCCGACGGCGAGACGCCGACCGGGCTCTACCGCAAGCTCGCCGGCGAGCGCGCCGGCACGTTCCTGCTCGAGTCGGCCGAGCACGGCCGGGCGTGGTCGCGCTACTCCTTCGTGGGGGTGCGCAGCGCCGCGATGCTCACCGAGGTCGACGGGCAGACGCGCTGGTTCGGCAACGCGCCCGTGGGCCTGCCGACCGGCGGCGACCCCCTGTCGGCGCTGCGCGACACCATCGCGGCGCTGCACACCGAGCGGCTCGACGGCCTCCCGCCGCTGACCGGCGGCATGGTCGGCTACCTGTCCTACGACGCGGTCCGGCGCTGGGAGCGGCTGCCGGACTCGAACCCTGACGAGATCGGCGTCCCCGAGGTGGCGATGCTGCTCGCGACCGACCTCGCCGTGCTCGACCACCACGACGGCTCGGTGCTCCTGATCGCCAACGCGATCAACTACGACGCCACCGACGAGCGGGTCGACGACGCGTGGGACGACGCCGTGCGTCGTCTCGACCTCATGCAGGCCGATCTCGCGAAGCACGCAGCCGCGTCCGCGTCGACGTACGACGCGACCGCGCAGGTCGAGGTCACGTCGCGCACCGAGCGGTCGGACTACCTTGCCGGCGTGGAGGCCTGCAAGGAGCACATCCGTGCGGGCGATGCCTTCCAGATCGTGCTGTCGCAGCGATTCTCGGCCCCGTGCGCGGCGTCCTCGCTCGACGTCTACCGGGTGCTGCGCGTGACCAACCCGAGCCCGTACATGTACCTGCTGCGCGTCCCCGTCGGCACCGACGACGGCTCACTGTCGGACACGGTGGCCTTCGACGTCGTCGGCTCCTCGCCAGAGGCGCTGGTGAAGGTGGCCGACGGTCGCGCGATGCTGCACCCGATCGCGGGCTCCCGGCCCCGAGGAGCGACACCGGAGGAGGACAACGCGCTCGCCGAGGAGCTGCTCGCCGACGAGAAGGAGCGCGCCGAGCACCTCATGCTCGTCGACCTCGGCCGCAACGACCTCGGTCGGGTCTGCTCGCCCGGCAGCGTGGAAGTCGTCGACTTCATGAGCGTCGAGCGCTACAGCCACATCATGCACATCGTGTCGACGGTGGTCGGCACGCTCGCGCCCGGGCGCACGGCGTACGACGTCCTGGCCTCGACCTTCCCCGCCGGGACGCTGTCGGGCGCTCCGAAGCCGCGGGCGATGGAGATCATCGACGAGCTCGAGCCGGTGCGTCGCGGCGTCTACGGCGGCGCCGTCGGCTACCTCGACTTCGCCGGCGACCTCGACACAGCCATCGCCATCCGCACGGGCGTGATCAAGGACGGCGTCGCCTACGTCCAGGCGGGCGGCGGGCTGGTCGCCGACTCCGTACCGGAGACCGAGGACCAGGAGTGCCGCAACAAGGCCGCCGCCGTCCTGCGTGCGGTCGCCATGGCGTCGACCATGCGACCGGCCGGCGCGTGAGCCAGCCCGTCCCCGCTGCACCTGCCGGGCGTCGCGGCTACGCCGTCGCCCTCGTCCTGCTCCTGGCCGGCGCCTGCCTCATGCTGCTCGCCTACGGGCGCGTGTGGGTCACCGCGCGCGTGGGTGACGCCGGACTGCCGACGCTGCAGGTCGACCTCACCGGCCGCGACCTGCAGCCCGAGGGCACCGCTGCCGCGCTGGTCGCCCTGGCCGGCATCGCGGCGCTCGTGGCCACACGACGGGTCGGACGCCTCGCCACCGGGATCGTGCTCGTGGTCCTCGGCCTCGCGACCGCGTTGCGTGCCGTGCAGTTCGCCGCTCGGGACGCGTCGTCGGTCGACGCCGACACGACGGTGGGCCGACTCGTGGCCGAACGCACCGGCGTGGGCGCGACGGGCCTCACCGTGTCGCACTCGAGCTGGTGGGCGGTGGCCTGTGTCGGGGCCGTGCTCGTCATGCTCGCCGGCGTCGTCGTCCTGCGACGCAGCCGGACCTGGCCGGTGCTCGGCGGGCGCTACGAACGCGGCCGGGCCGGCGCCGGTGACGCTTCCGCAGCGCGGACCGACCCGCGCGCGGACTCCGCCTGGGACCAGCTCGACCGGGGGGTCGACCCCACGGACGACACGGCGAACGACCCGACGCTGCACGGCGGAGCCGACGCCTGACACAATGGCGCCCGACACTCGCCGAGGAGGACCCGCGATGACCGCCGAGCACGAGTACCACGGCAACACGCCCGCCGCCTGGACGGCCGTCACCATCATCATGATCGCCTTCGTCGTCGGTGCCGTCGCCGTGCTGCTGGGCAACTGGCCGCTGTTCTGGATCGGCGCGGTCGGGCTCGCCGTCGTGGGTGCGATCGTCGGCAAGGTCATGGGCATGATGGGCATGGGCGCTCCGGTCGAGGCCGAGTAGTTCGCGCCTCCAGGAAGCTGTGCCCTGCACGGCTTCGTCGGCGCCGCCGCCGATCTCCGGCCTGGTCGCGGGCTTCGCCCGCCTCCCGCTCGCCCCCGCGGACCCCCTGCGGGGGCCCACTGCGGGCTCGGGCCGGCTCGCTTCGGCGTAGGGCCTGTGGGTCGGCTTAACGCCGCGAGGCCGCTTCGCGGCGATGGGTCTGCCTGGTCGGTCTGACACGACTCGTACGTGGGCGTCATCGGTTCCGTGTCGTCGCTCTGGGACTCTGGGGGCGTGACTGGGGCTGGTGGGGGGAGCGAGCGGGGGCTGGTGCTCGTCGTCGAGGACGAGGCGGCGATCGCGGACCTGCTGCGGATGTACCTCGCCCGGGAGGGCTACGGCGTGCACGTCGAGCGCGACGGTCGGGCCGGGCTCGCGTCGGCACGGGCTCTGAAGCCTGTCGCGATCGTCCTCGACGTCGGGCTGCCGGAGATGGACGGCACGGAGGTCTGCCGCCGTCTGCGGGGGGACGACGACTGGGTGCCGGTCCTGTTCTGTACCGCTCGGGACGACGAGATCGACCGCGTCCTCGGTCTCGAGCTCGGGGCGGACGACTACATCACCAAGCCGTTCTCGCCGCGCGAGGTGGTGGCCCGGGTGAAGTCCGTCCTGCGCCGGGCCGACGGCCCGCCCTCGACGCCGGCCCCGCTCACCCTGGGCCGCGTCCGCGTCGACCGCGTGACGCACCGCGTGATCGTCGACGAGTCCGAGGTCGAGCTCACGGCCACGGAGTTCGACCTGCTCGTGCACCTCATGCGCGCACCCGGGCGGGTCTTTACCCGCGAGCAGCTGCTCAGCGAGGTGTGGGGCTACGCCGCCGTCGTCGGGACCCGGACGGTGGATGTCCACGTGGCCCAGGTGCGCGGGAAGCTCGGTGACGCGAGCCCGATCCGCACGGTCCGCGGGGTGGGCTACAGCGCCGATGACCGGCCCGTGCCGTGACCACGGCCGGGGTCCTCGACCCCCCGCTGGCCGCCGCGGGGCCGCCGCGCCGGCGGACCACGCTGACCGCCCAGTTCGCCATGGTCGCAGCCCTTGTCGCGGTGATCGCGGTCGTCGTGACCGGCCTGGTGTCCTACCCGCTGGTGGCCAACGCGACCGAGGCCCAGGCACGGCGTCAGCTCGCCGCGCAGGCCGATCTCGTCAGCGACGTCCTGGCCCGCGCCGAGAGCGGCCAGGGTGCCGCCGGCCTGGTCCGCATGCGCGCCCTGCTGGCCGCGGAGGGGATCACCGCGCAGGTCGTGCGCGCCCGCGGCCCGCAGCCGCCGGTGACCGCGGCCGACCTCGCAGCGACGCGGGCCGGGGCCAGCGTGAGCGACGTGCGGGCCACGACGTCGGGGACCGTGTTCGTCGAGGGCCGCTCGGTGTCGGCCGACACCTCGGTGTTCCTGGTCCAGGACGCCTCCGTCGCGCGCTCGCAGACCGGCCTCGAGCTGCGCCGGCTCGCCCTCGCGCTGCTCGTGGGGCTGGTGGTGGCGGTCGTCGTCGGCGTCCTCGCCGCGCGCCGCATCGTCCGGCCGCTGCGCCACGCCGCCGACGCCGCCGAGCGGCTCGCGACCGGCGCCCGCGACGTCGCTCTCGTCCCGGAGGGCCCGGCCGAGGTGGCCACTGTGTCGGAGTCGCTCAACCGGCTGTCGACGGCGCTGGCCACCAGCGAGGGCCGTCAGCGCGACTTCCTGCTCTCGGTCTCCCACGAGCTGCGCACACCGCTCACGGGCATCACCGGCTACGCCGAGGCCCTCGCCGACGGAGTGGTCGCCGAGGGCGACGTCGCCGCGACGGGTGCGACCGTTCTCGCGGAGTCGCACCGGCTCGAGCGCCTCGTCGCCGACCTGCTCGACCTCTCGCGCCTCGGTGCCGCCGACGTGCGGCTCTCGGTGACCGACGTCGACCTCTCCGCGCTCGGTGCCGATGCCGGGCAGGTGTGGCGGGCCCGCTGCGAGCGCGACGGTGTGCTCTTCGTGCTCGAGGTCCCGACGACACCGCTCGTCGTACGGACCGACCCGCTGCGCGTGCGCCAGATCGTCGACAACCTCGCGGAGAACGCCCTGCGCGTCACCCCGGTCGGGCGCCCGCTCGTCCTCGCCGTGCGCGCGGAGTCGTGGGGTGCCACGGTCGAGGTCCGCGACGGCGGGCCGGGGCTCACGCCGGACGACGTGGCGGTGGCCTTCGAGCCCGCCGCGCTGCACGAGCGCTACCGCGGCGTCCGACAGGTCGGCACCGGGGTGGGGCTGGCGCTCGTCGGGCGCCTCGCGACGCGTCTCGGCGGACGCGCCTACGCGGGCTCCGCGCCCGAGGGCGGCGCCCGCTTCGGGGTGGCCCTGCCCCGCGAGACGGGTCCTGTGGGGCGTAGGGCCTGCTGACACCCCCGCGCGATCAGTCTCGGCGTGGGGGTGGGGCGCTTAGGCTCCTGCCATGACCTCGCGGGCCCGTCGGCTGCGGGCGCCGCTCGCCGTCGGTGCGGGCGTCGTCCTGGCGAGCCTCTACGTGGGGCTCGTCGACCCCAACCTGCCGGGCCACTACCCGCTCTGCCCGACCAAGGCGCTCACCGGCCTCGACTGCCCCGGGTGCGGTGGGCTGCGCGCCACCCACGCGCTGCTGCACGGTGACGTCCGCGGCGCCCTGGACCACAACGCCTTCGTCGTCCTGGTCGTGCTGCCCCTCGCGGTGTTCCTCTGGCTGCGCTGGGTCTGGCGCGAGTGGAAGGGTCCGCAGCCCGACCCCGACGGCGGCCCGGACCTCCCCGTCGAGGTGGGCGTCCCGTCGCCTGCGCTGCTGTGGTCGCTCGTGGCGGTCGCGGCGGCCTTCACCGTCGTGCGCAACGTCGGAGGAGTCCCGGCCCTCGCCTGGCTCGGCTCGACGACGAGCTGAGCGCGGACACTGCCGAGCCAGACCCGCGGGCGTCGGTCGGCGTACGCCCGGCTAACCTGACGGGATGACGGTCCTCGACGACATCCTGGACGGCGTCCGCGCCGACCTCGCCGAGCGTCAGGCCCGGACCAGCCTCGACCGGCTCAAGGAGCTGGCGGCAGCGCGACCCCCCGCACTCGACGCCGAGGCCGTCCTGCGCGGTGACGGCGTCAAGGTCATCGCCGAGGTGAAGCGCTCGAGCCCGAGCAAGGGTGCGCTCGCGACCATCGCCGACCCGGCCGCCCTCGCCCGCGACTACCAGGCCGGCGGCGCCCACATGATCAGCGTGCTGACCGAGGGCCGTCGCTTCGGTGGCTCCCTCGACGATCTCGCCGCGGTCCGGGCGGCGGTCGATATCCCCGTGCTGCGCAAGGACTTCATCGTCTCGAGCTACCAGCTCTGGGAGGCCCGAGCCTACGGCGCCGACGTCGCACTGCTCATCGTCGCCGCCCTCGAGCAGGAGGCCCTCGTCTCGCTCGTGGAGCGCGCCCGCAGCCTGCGCCTCACGCCGCTCGTGGAGGTGCATGACGTCGAGGAGGTCGGCCGTGCCCTCGCGGCCGGCGCCACGGTGATCGGCGTCAACGTGCGCAACCTCAAGACCCTCGAGGTCGATCGCGAGACCTTCGCGCAGGTGGTTCCGGCGATCCCGACCTCGGTCGTGCGGATCGCGGAGTCCGGCGTGCGCGGCCCGCACGACCTCATCGCCTACGCGAACGCAGGTGCGGACGCCGTCCTCGTGGGGGAGAGTCTGGTGACGGGCGGCGACCCGCGCACCGCGGTCCACGACCTCGTGACCGCCGGTGCCCACCCTGCGGTCAAGAACCCGCGCGGCTGACGGAGGCGTGAGGGCATGACCACCACCGAGAGCGGCACGTACGACGCCGCCCTGCACGGGCCCGACTCCACGGGTCACTTCGGGCCGTTCGGCGGGCGCTTCGTGCCCGAGGCGCTCACCGCGGCGCTCGACGAGCTCGACGCGGCGTTCCGAGCGGCGATCGTGGACCCGGAGTTCGTCACCGAGCTCGACCGGCTGCAACGCACGTACGTCGGCCGCCCGAGCCCGCTCACCGACGCGACGCGCTTCTCCGCCCACTGCGGCGGAGCCCGTGTCCTGCTCAAGCGCGAGGACCTCAACCACACCGGCTCCCACAAGATCAACAACGTGCTCGGCCAGGCCCTGCTGACGGTGCGCATGGGCAAGACCCGGATGCTCGCGGAGACCGGTGCCGGCCAGCACGGTGTCGCCACGGCGACCGTCGCGGCCCTGTTCGGTCTCGAGTGCACGGTCTACATGGGCGAGGAGGACACGGTCCGTCAGGCGCTCAACGTCGCGCGGATGAAGCTCCTCGGCGCCGAGGTCGTCCCGGTGACGGCGGGCAGCCGCACGCTCAAGGACGCGATCAACGAGGCCATGCGCGACTGGGTCACCAACGTCGAGCACACCCACTACCTGCTCGGCACCGTCACCGGTCCCGCCCCGTTCCCCGAGATGGTGCGCACCTTCCACCACGTCATCGGCGCCGAGGCCCGCGAGCAGGTGCGCGAACTCACCGGTGGGCTCCCGACCGCCGTCGCCGCCTGCGTCGGCGGGGGCTCCAACGCCATGGGCATCTTCGGCGCCTTCCTCGACGACCGCGAGGTCGCGCTGCACGGCTACGAGGCCGGCGGCGACGGCATCGAGACCGGGCGTCACGCCGCCCGCTTCTCGGGCGGTGCCCCCGGAGTGCTGCACGGGGCGCGCACCTACGTCCTGCAGGACGAGTGGGGCCAGACCCGGCCCTCGCACAGCATCAGCGCGGGTCTGGACTATCCCGGCGTCGGTCCGGAGCACGCCTGGCTGCACGAGATCGGCCGCGCGAGCTACGACCCGGTCAACGACAGCGAGGCGATGGAGGCCTTCGGGCTGCTCTGCCGCACCGAGGGCATCATCCCCGCCATCGAGAGCGCGCACGCGCTCGCCGGCGCCATGCGGCTGGGACGTGAGCTCGGCCCCGACGCCGTGATCCTGGTGAACCTCTCGGGTCGCGGCGACAAGGACGTCGAGACGGCGAGCCGCTGGTTCGGGCTGCTCGACGGCGAGCGGATGCCCGAGGGCCGGCGGTGAGCCGCCTGCACGAGGCCTTCGCCGCGGCGACGGCCGACGGCCGGGCGCTGCTCATCGGCTACCTGCCGGCCGGGTTCCCGGCGCGCGGAGACGACGTCTCCGTGATCGAGGCGATGGTCGAGAACGGCGTCGATGCGATCGAGGTCGGCCTGCCCTACACCGACCCGCTGATGGACGGCCCGACGATCCAGGAGGCGGTGCAGCGCGCGCTCGACTCCGGCACGCACACCGACGACGTGCTGCGCACCGTCGAGGCGGTGGCCCGCACCGGCGCGCCCACCCTCGTCATGTCCTACTGGAACCCGGTCGAGCGCTACGGAGTCGAGCGGTTCGCGACCGACCTGGCGGCGGCCGGAGGCGTCGGCGTCATCACGCCGGATCTCACGCCCGAGGAGTCCGGTCCCTGGGTCGCGGCGACGGACTCCGCCGGCATCGACCGGGTCTTCCTGGTCGCCCCGTCGTCCACCGACGCACGGATCGCGACCGTCGCGGCCGCCTCGAGCGGCTTCGTCTACGCCGCGTCCACCATGGGCGTCACCGGCGCCCGCAGGAGCGTCGGCGACGCCGCGCGCTCGCTGGTCGGGCGCACCCGGGCGCGCACGACGCTCCCGGTCGCGGTCGGGGTGGGGGTCTCCACCGGCGCCCAGGCGGCCGAGGTGGCGGCGTACGCCGACGGAGTGATCGTCGGCTCCGCGTTCGTTCGGGCGGTCCTCGACGCCGCGACGCCGGCCGAGGGCATGGCCGCCGTCGGGGCGCTGGCCGCGGAGCTCGCGACGGGCGTCCGCGGGGGCTGACGGCGCCATCCGTGCCGGTCTCGAACCTGGCGGCCTCCACGGGAACTCGCGCCGACGTCCGGTCGTCGGACACGCGGGGCCGTACCTGGTCACCGGCACGCCACCGACGTGAGGGATGATCCACCCGTGAGCAGCGACACCCGTGCGTGGATCGGCACCGCCGTCCGGCTGGTGCTCGCCGGCATCCTCTTCTGGTCCGGTCTGGCCAAGCTGCTGGAGTCCAACGACGCGCGGCGCGAGGCGATCCTCGCCTACCGCGTCTTCCCCCCGTCCTGGGTCGACTTCCTCGGGTGGGCCCTGCCCGCTTTCGAGGTCGGTCTCGCGGCGCTCCTGCTGCTGGGGCTGTTCACCCGTGTCGCTGCGATCGGAACCGCCCTGCTCATGCTCGGCTTCATCGTCGGCATCTCCAGCGTGTGGATCCGCGGCTACTCCATCGACTGCGGCTGCTTCGGCGGGGGCGGCAACGTGGGCGAGGAGGGGAAGGCCTGGCGCTACACCTCCGAGCTGCTGCGCGACTTCCTCTTCATGGGGATGGCCGTGTGGCTCGTCGCCTGGCCCACGACCAAGCTCGCCCTCGACCGCGAGCCCCTGACCTTCGACGACGACGACTACGACGACACCACCGACGAGAACGAGCCGCTCGAGGAGCAGTCCCGATGAGCAACACCCCCAAGGACAGCAAGCGCAGCACCAAGGAGAAGGCCGCCGCCGCGCGCGCCGCCGCCGAGGCGGAGCAGAAGCGGCGCGACCGGCGCATCCGGATCATCGGTGGCGCGGCGATCCTGGTGGCCGTGGCCCTCATCGTCGGCCTCGGCATCTACGGCTCCAGGCAGAACAGCGCCGCGTCGGGCTCCACGGGAACCGTCGCCGACGCCAAGGTGCCGTCGGGTGTGAACGCCAACACGGACGCGAACG
Source organism: Candidatus Nanopelagicales bacterium (assembly GCA_036510975.1). GTDB lineage: Bacteria > Actinomycetota > Actinomycetes > S36-B12 > CAIYMF01 > Longivirga. The sequence continues at coordinate 15,787 of DATCCY010000016.1, read as the reverse complement.
CGTGGGGCGTGCCGTACAACAGCGTCTCGGGCAAGCCGACCCTGGCGATCTGGGAGGACTTCCAGTGCCCCAGCTGCGCCCAGTTCGAGAAGTCCTTCGGCGCCTCGGTGACCAAGCTTGCCGACGACGGCAAGGTCAACCTCGTGTGGCGTCCCACGACGTTCCTCGACTCGCGGTTCGCGGCGACGAGCCCGAACCCGAACTCCTCGCTGCGGGCCGCGATGGCCTGGGGCTGCGCCATCGACGCCGGGAAGAAGAAGGAGTTCCACTCGACCGTCTTCGCCAACCAGCCGGCGACCGAGGGTGACGGCTACAGCGACGCCCAGCTCACCTCGTTCGCGCAGACGGCGGGCATCACCGGGAGCGCGCTGACGACCTTCCAGGCGTGCGTGACGGCGAAGACGTACAACCAGTGGGTGACCAACTCCGCGCAGGCGTTCACCGACTCCGGCGTCCCCGGCACCCCGACCGCGTATCTGAACGGCACCGAGGTCCCCTCGGCCACGCTCCAGGACATGGCGGCGCTCGAGAAGCTCATCGCGTCGACGCCCGCGTCGTGACGTGAGCGACCTCCTCGCGTCGATCCCGAGCCCCTCGCAGGGCGTCTGGAACATCGGGCCGTTCCCGATCCGGGCGTACGCCCTGTGCATCCTCGCGGGGATCTTCGTCGCGGTCTGGATCGGCGGCCGCCGCTGGGTCGCGCGCGGCGGCGCACCCGGGACCGTCGCCGACGTCGCCGTGTGGGCGGTGCCGCTGGGGATCGTCGGGGGCCGCCTCTACCACGTCGTCACCGACTGGCAGCTGTACTTCGGTGCCACCGGCAGCGGCTGGCTCAACGCGCTGAAGATCTGGGACGGCGGCCTCGGGATCTGGGGCGCGGTCCTCCTCGGCGGAGTCGGGGCCTGGATCGGCGTCCGCCGCAAGGGCATCCCGCTGCCCCCGTTCGCGGACGCCATCGCGCCCGGCATCGCGGTCGCTCAGGCGATGGGCCGCTTCGGGAACTGGTTCAACCAGGAGCTGTTCGGCCGACCGACGGACCTCCCGTGGGGTCTCGAGATCGACCCGGCGCACCGTCCCGTGGGCTACGAGCAGTTCGCGACGTACCACCCGACCTTCCTCTACGAGGCACTGTGGTGCCTGGCCGTCGCCGGCATCGTGGTGTGGGCGGATCGCCGGTTCACGATGGGGCACGCCCGGGTCTTCGCGCTCTACGTCGGCCTCTACGCCGTCGGCCGCGGGTTCATCGAGAGCTTGCGCATCGACGAGGCGCACCACTTCTTCGGGATCCGGCTCAACGTCTTCACCGCGGTCGTCGTGGCGCTCGGGGCCTTGGTCTACCTGGTCGTGAGCGCCCGGCTGCGACCCGGTCGCGAGGAGCCGGAGCTGCTCGACCCGCACCGCGTCGTGGCGACCGGCGCAGCCGCCGACCCGACGGCCGAAGACCTCGGGACCGAGCCGGACCCGGAGGCCGTGGGCGACGCCGTCGCGGCGGACGTCGGTGACGCCGACTCCGGGCGTGGCGATAGCGTCGTCCCGTGAGCGGATTCATCCCCCCGGCGGACCACCACCGCGACGTCACCGGCGGATGGCTGCGGCCAGCCGTGTTCGGGGCCATGGACGGTCTCGTGTCGAACTTCGCCCTGATGGCGGGTGTGGCGGGTGGCACCGCGGCCACGGGCGGGGGCCGCGCCGCCGTCGTGCTGGCCGGCCTGGCCGGTCTCGCCGCGGGGGCCTTCTCGATGGCGGCGGGGGAGTACACCTCCGTCGCCTCGCAGTCCGAGCTCGCCGAGCAAGAGTTCGAGAACGAGCGGATCGAGCTGTCCCGCAACGCCGAGGGCGAGGCCAAGGAGCTGGCGCAGATCTGGGTGCGTCGCGGCGTCGACCTCGAGCTCGCCGAGGAGGTGGCGCGCCAGCTCGGGCGCAATCCCGAGGCGGCGCTCGAGGTGCACGCGCGCGAGGAGATCGGGCTGGCGCCCGGAGAGCTGCCCAACCCCTGGGTGGCCGCGGGGTCGTCGTTCCTGGCGTTCGCGCTCGGCGCCCTCGTGCCGCTCCTGCCCTACATGTTCGGTGCGCAGACCCTGGTGATCAGCGCCGTCCTGTCGGTCATCGGGCTGTTCGGGGCCGGCGTGCTCGTCTCGCGGGTCACGGCACGCACCTGGTGGTTCTCCGGGACCCGGCAGCTCGTCGTGGGGGTGCTCGCCGCCCTCGTGACCTTCGGCGTCGGCCACCTCGTCGGGGCGTCGCTCGGCTGAGGCCGTAGGGGCGGCGTCACGGTGTCCGCGCCGGGCGCTACCCGCGTGCCCGCCGGGGAGGGGGTGGGCTACGCTGCCGCGAGCAGTGCGGCCAACGTCGTCCCCTGCTCGACCCCGCCGGACATCGCGTGCCGGACCAGGCGAGCACTTCGGGAGTGACCAGATGCGGTCGGCCATCCCCGCCCCCCAGGGCCTGTACGACCCCGAGCACGAGAAGGACGCCTGCGGCGTCGCCTTCGTCGCGCAGCTGTCCGGCGAGAAGTCGCACGACGTCGTGCGCCACGCGATCACGGCCCTCGAGAACCTCGAGCACCGCGGTGCCTCCGGCTCCGAGCCGGACTCCGGCGACGGCGCCGGCATCCTCACCCAGGTCCCCGACGACTTCCTGCGCGCCGTGCTCGCCGGGCAGGGCGTCGAGCTGCCGCCGCGCCGCTCCTACGCCGTCGGCATCGCGTTCCTGCCCACCGACGACGAGGGGCTCGCCTCCGCGGTCAAGACGATCGAGGCCATCGCGGCCGACGAGGGTCTCGAGGTGATCGCGTGGCGCGACCTCCCGATCGACACGACCGGGGTCGGCGCGACCGCGCTGTCGGTCATGCCCCGGATGAAGCAGCTGTTCGTCCACTCCGCGGGCCAGCGCGTGATGGGCATGGCGCTCGAGCGAATGGCGTTCTGCCTGCGCAAGCGTGCGGAGCACGAGGCCGACGTCTACTTCGCGTCCCTCTCGGTGCGCACGATCGTCTACAAGGGCATGCTCACGACCGGGCAGGTCTCGACCTTCTTCACCGACCTCTCCGACCGGCGCTACGTCTCCGCCCTCGCGCTCGTGCACTCGCGGTTCTCCACCAACACGTTCCCGTCGTGGCCGCTGGCGCACCCCTACCGGCTGATCGCGCACAACGGTGAGATCAACACGGTCAAGGGCAACCGCAACTGGATGGCCGCCCGGGAGGCCCAGATCCAGAGCGACCTGATCCCCGGCGACATCTCCCGCCTGTTCCCGGTGTGCACGCCCGGCGCCAGCGACTCCGCATCCTTCGACGAGGTGCTCGAGCTGCTGCACCTCGGCGGCCGCAGCCTGCCGCACTCGGTGCTCATGATGATCCCCGAGGCGTGGCAGAACCACACCGAGATGGACCCGGCCCGACGCGCGTTCTACGAGTTCCACGCCACCCTCACCGAGCCGTGGGACGGCCCGGCCGACGTCGCGTTCACCGACGGCACCGTCATCGGTGCCGTGCTCGACCGCAACGGCCTGCGTCCCGGGCGCTACTGGGTCACCGACGACGGCCTGGTCGTCCTGGCGTCCGAGGTGGGAGTCCTGGACATCGCGCCGGAGCGGGTGGTGCGCAAGGGCCGTCTGCAGCCGGGTCGCATGTTCCTCGTCGACACCGAGCAGCACCGCATCGTGTCCGACGACGAGATCAAGTCCGAGCTCGCCGCGGAGGCGCCGTACGACGAGTGGCTGCACGCCGGCGTGATGCACCTCGACGCGCTCCCCGAGCGCGAGCACATCGTCTACACGCACGAGAGCGTCCTGCGCCGCCAGCTGACCTTCGGCTACACCGAGGAGGAGCTGCGGATCCTCGTCGCGCCCATGGCCCGGACGGGGGCCGAGGGCATCGGCTCGATGGGCACGGACACGCCGATCGCCGTGCTCTCGGACCGTCCGCGCCTGCTCTTCGACTACTTCGCGCAGCTGTTCGCGCAGGTGACCAACCCGCCGCTCGACGCGATCCGCGAGGAGCTCGTGACCTCGCTGTCGAGCCACATCGGGCCCGAGGTCAACCTGCTCACCGCGAGCCCGTCGCACTGTCGCCAGCTCGTGCTGCCGTTCCCGGTGATCGACAACGACGAGCTCGCGAAGATCTTCAAGATCAACGCCGACGGCGACCTGCCCGGCTTCGCCTCCGCCAAGGTGTCCGGCCTCTACCGCGTCGACGGCGGGGGAGCCGCGCTCGAGGCGCGCCTCGACGAGATCTGCGCCGAGGTGTCGGAGCTGATCGGCCACGGGAAGCGCTTCGTGGTGCTGTCCGACCGCGACAGCGACGCCGACCTCGCGCCGATCCCCTCGCTGCTGCTGACCGCCGCGGTGCACCACCACCTCGTGCGCCACAAGGAGCGCACGAAGGTCGGGCTCATCGTCGAGGCCGGCGACGTCCGCGAGGTGCACCACGTCGCGCTGCTCATCGGCTACGGCGCCGCCGCGGTGAACCCCTACCTCGCGATGGAGTCGGTCGAGGACCTCGTCCGGCTGGGCGTGGTCACCGACATCGCTCCCGAGAAGGCCGTGCGCAACCTGGTGAAGGCGCTCGGCAAGGGCGTCCTGAAGGTCATGAGCAAGATGGGGATCTCGACCGTGGCGTCCTACCGCGGCGCGCAGGTCTTCGAGGCGATCGGCCTCTCGCACGACGTCGTCGACCGGTGGTTCACAGGGACGACGTCCAAGCTCGGGGGCGTCGGCGTCGACGTGATCGCGGAGGAGACGGCCCGCCGCCACGCCATCGCCTACCCGACGACCGGCATCTCGCCCGCGCACCGTCGCCTCAACGTCGGCGGCGAGTACCAGTGGCGACGTGAGGGCGAGCCGCACCTGTTCGACCCCGAGACGGTGTTCCGGCTCCAGCACGCGACCCGCGAGGGCCGCTACGACGTCTTCAAGCAGTACACCTCGCGCGTCGACGAGCAGTCCGAGCGGCTGATGACGCTGCGCGGGCTGTTCCGGCTGCGTGAGGGGGACCGTGCGCCGGTGCCGCTCGAGGAGGTCGAGCCGGTCGAGGAGATCGTGAAGCGCTTCTCCACCGGGGCCATGTCCTACGGGTCGATCTCGGGGGAGGCCCACGAGACCCTCGCGATCGCCATGAACCGCATCGGTGCCAAGTCCAACACCGGCGAGGGCGGCGAGGACCCCGAGCGCTTCGAGCCGCTGCCCAACGGCGACTCCAGGCGATCGGCCATCAAGCAGGTCGCCTCCGGTCGATTCGGGGTGACGAGCCACTACCTCGTCAACGCCGACGACCTGCAGATCAAGATGGCGCAGGGGGCCAAGCCCGGCGAGGGCGGTCAGCTGCCGGCGCACAAGGTCTACCCGTGGATCGCCAGGACGCGTCACTCGACGCCGGGTGTCGGGCTCATCTCGCCGCCGCCACACCACGACATCTACTCGATCGAGGACCTCGCCCAGCTCATCCACGACCTGAAGAACTCCAACCCGCGCGCCCGCGTGCACGTGAAGCTGGTCTCGGAGGTCGGTGTCGGCACGGTCGCCGCGGGCGTGGCCAAGGCGCACGCCGACGTCATCCTGGTGTCAGGTCACGACGGCGGCACCGGTGCCTCGCCGCTGACCTCGCTGAAGCACGCGGGAGGACCGTGGGAGCTCGGCCTCGCCGAGACCCAGCAGACCCTGCTGCTCAACGGTCTGCGCGATCGTGTCGTCGTGCAGACCGACGGCCAGCTCAAGACCGGGCGCGACGTCGTCGTCGCGGCCCTGCTCGGGGCCGAGGAGTTCGGCTTCGCGACGGCCCCCCTCGTGGTGATGGGCTGCGTCATGATGCGGGTCTGCCACCTCGACACCTGCCCGGTGGGCGTGGCGACGCAGAACCCCGTCCTGCGCGAACGTTTCGCCGGCAAGGCGGAGTTCGTGGAGAACTTCTTCACGTTCCTCGCCGAGGAGGTCCGCGAGCACCTCGCGGCTCTCGGCTTCCGCTCGATCGCGGACGCGATCGGGCACGCCGAGCTCATCGACACGACCGCGGCCGAGGCGCACTGGAAGGCCGCGGGTCTCGACCTCGCGCCGATCCTCTACGTGCCCGAGCTGCCCGAGGGCACGGCGCTGCGCAACACCACGGTGCAGGACCACGGGCTCGACAAGGCGCTCGACAACGAGCTCATCGCGCTCGCCGCCGAAGCCCTCGAGCGCGGCGAGCCGGTGCGGGCGAGCATCCGCATCCGCAACGTGAACCGCACCGTCGGCACGATGCTCGGGTCCGAGGTCAGCCGGCGCTACGGTGCTGACGGCCTGCCGGACGGCACCATCGACATCACCTTCACCGGCTCGGCGGGACAGTCCTTCGGCGCGTTCCTGCCCAGAGGCGTGACGCTGCGGCTCGAGGGCGACAGCAACGACTACGTCGGCAAGGGGCTCTCGGGCGGTCGCGTCATCGTGCGCCCGGACCGGTCGGCGAGCTTCCCGGCCGAGGAGAACGTGATCGCCGGCAACGTCATCGCCTACGGTGCGACCTCCGGGGAGATCTTCGTGCGCGGCGTCGTCGGTGAGCGGTTCTGCGTGCGCAACTCCGGCGCGACCGCCGTGGTCGAGGGCGTGGGTGACCACGGCTGCGAGTACATGACCGGTGGCTACGCCCTGGTGCTCGGCCCGACCGGGCGCAACTTCGCAGCCGGGATGTCCGGGGGTGTCGCCTACCTGCTCGACGCCGCGGTCGGACGGGTCAACACCGAGATGGTCGACCTGCTGGCCCTCGACGACGACGACCTGGCGTTCGTCCGCTCCCTCCTCGTGCGGCACCAGGAGGAGACCGGCTCCGCGGTGGCGGAGGCCCTGCTGACCGACGGCGACCTCGGGAGCCGGATCACCAAGGTCATGCCCCGCGACTACGCGCGCGTGCTCGCGGCCATGGCCGCGGCCGAGCGCGAGGGCCGCGACGTCCAGCTCGCAGTGATGGAGGCGACCCATGGCTGACCCGAAGGGCTTCCTGACCACCGGCCGCGAGACGCCGGCGCGTCGACCCGTCGACGTCCGGATCCGCGACTGGCGCGAGGTCTACGAGGAGTTCCCGAAGGACCACCTCGAGAAGCAGGCCGGTCGCTGCATGGACTGCGGCATCCCGTTCTGCCACAACGGCTGCCCGCTCGGGAACCTCATCCCCGAGTGGAACGACCTCGTGTGGCGCCACGACTGGCGCTCGGCGAGCGAGCGGTTGCATGCCACGAACAACTTCCCGGAGTTCACCGGGCGGCTGTGCCCGGCTCCTTGCGAGACGGCCTGCGTGCTCGGGATCAACCAGGACCCGGTCACCATCAAGCAGGTCGAGGTCGAGATCGTCGACCGCGCCTGGGACGAGGGCTGGGTCACCCCCCAGCCGGCGCCGCGCCAGTCCGGCAAGACCGTCGCCGTCATCGGGTCAGGCCCCGCCGGCCTTGCCGCCGCGCAGCAGCTCGCGCGCGCCGGACACACCGTGGCCGTCTTCGAGCGCGCCGACCGCGTGGGCGGGCTGCTGCGCTACGGCATCCCCGAGTTCAAGATGGAGAAGCGCCATCTCGACCGCCGAGTCGCCCAGATGCAGGCCGAGGGTGTGAAGTTCCGGGCGGGCGTCGACGTCGGCACCGACGTCACCGGAGCGGACCTGCGGCGACGCTACGACGCGGTCGTCGTGGCGGTCGGGGCGACCCAGTGGCGCGACCTGCCCGTCGAGGGCCGGGAGCTCGCCGGCGTCCACCAGGCGATGGAGTTCCTCCCGGGCGCCAACCGTGTCCAGCAGGGCGACCTCGAGGTCGCCCCGATCGACGTCGCGGGCAAGCACGTCGTCATCATCGGCGGCGGCGACACCGGGGCGGACTGCCTCGGTACGTCGCACCGCCAGGGTGCGGCGTCGGTGACCCAGCTCGAGATCCTCCCGCACCCGGCGCAGACCCGCCCGCACAGCCAGCCGTGGCCGACGTACCCGATGACCTACCGGGTCACGAGCGCCCACGAGGAGGGCGGGGAGCGGATCTACTCGGTCAACACCGCGCGCTTCGTCGACGACGGCTCGGGTCGGGTCCGGGCCCTCGAGATCGTCGAGGTGGAGCTCCGCGACGGCCGGTTCGAGCCGGTCCCCGGGACCGAGCGCGAGCTGCCGGCCGACTTCGTGTTCCTGGCGATGGGCTTCACCGGGCCGGAGCGGGGCCCGCTGCTCGAGCAGCTCGAGGTCGAGCTCGACGAGCGCGGCAACGTGCGCCGCGACCGCGACTTCATGTCCAGCGTCGACGGCGTGTTCGTGGCCGGTGACGCGGGGCGCGGCCAGTCGCTCATCGTGTGGGCCATCGCCGAGGGCCGGTCGGCCGCGGCGGGGGTCGACCGGTGGCTGTCGGGCAGCACGACGCTGCCCGCGCCGATCGCCCCGACCGCCCGACCCCTCGTAGTCTGACGGTCGGGCCGCAGGGGCGGCCCGACCGTGTGACCCTCACCACCCGCCTGCAAACGTTTTCAGATAAGGTCACCCTGTGCGCCGCGCCAAGATCGTCTGCACCCTCGGCCCTGCTGTCGCCAGTCAGGAGGGGATCGCCTCGCTCATCGAGGCGGGTATGGACGTCGCCCGGATGAACCTCTCGCACGGGGCGTACGCCGACCACGAGCGGATCTACGAGTGGGTCCGCACCGCGGCCGACGCCGCCGGTCGCGGTGTCGGCATCATGGTCGACCTGCAGGGGCCGAAGATCCGGCTCGGCCGGTTCTCCGGCGGACCGGTCGTCCTCGACCCGGGTGCCACGTTCAGCATCACGATCGACGACGTCGACGGCAACGTCGACATCTGCTCGACGACGTACAAGGGACTGCCCGGTGACGTCAGCCCCGGCGACGCGATCCTCATCGACGACGGCAAGGTCGCACTCGAGGCGGTCGAGGTCAGCGAGACCACCGTCGTGACCCGGGTGGTCGAGGGCGGGCGGATCAGCGACAACAAGGGGATCAACCTCCCGGGTGTCGCGGTGAGCGTCCCGGCGATGTCCGAGAAGGACGTCGCCGACCTGCGCTGGGCTCTGCGGCTCGGCGTCGACATGATCGCCCTGTCCTTCGTGCGCCGGGCCGACGACCTGCTCGACGTCGTGCGCATCATGGACGACGAGGGCGTGCGGCTCCCCGTGCTCGCGAAGATCGAGAAGCCCCAGGCGGTCGACAACCTCGAGTCCATCGTCGACGCGTTCGACGGGATCATGGTCGCCCGCGGCGACCTGGGCGTGGAGCTGCCGCTCGAGCAGGTGCCGCTGGTCCAGAAGCGCGCGGTCACCCTCGCGCGCCGACGCGCCAAGCCCGTCATCGTCGCCACCCAGATGCTCGACTCCATGGTGTCGATGACCCGCCCCACCCGAGCGGAGGCGAGCGACGTCGCCAACGCCGTGCTCGACGGCGCCGACGCCCTCATGCTCTCCGGCGAGACCTCCGTGGGAGCCCACCCCGCGCACGTCGTCCGCACCATGTCGCGGATCATCGAGCAGGTCGAGGGCGAGGCGCTCGACCAGCTCCCGCAGATCGTCGACCGCAACGACTCGACCTCGCGCTCCATCACCCGTGCCGCGGTCAACGTGGGCATGGACGTCGGAGCGCGCGCGGTCATCGCCTTCACGGAGACCGGTCGTTCCGCGCGCCTCGTCGCCCGCTACCGCCCCGACCTCGAGCTGCTCGCGTTCACGCCCAACTCGCGGGTGCGCAGCCAGCTCGCGCTGTGCTGGGGCGTCGAGACGTTCCTCGTCCCGAAGGTGGCCAGCACCGACGAGATGGTGCGACTCGTCGACGGCCGCCTGCAGGAGATCGGTCGCGTCTCGGTCGGCGAGCTCATCGTCGTGATCGCCGGCGTACCCCCGGGCGTCCCGGGCACCACCAACGGCATGCGCATCCACCGCGTTGGTACGTCGGTCGCGAGCGGGATCTGAGCTACGTGTGCGAGAGGTGTGTCCCTCTGCTCAATCCAGGGCCCGGCGCGCCTCGGGGTTGAGGACGCCCCAGGCGATGAGCTGGTCGGCGAGCTGGCTGGGGGCCTCGTCGTAGATCACCGCGAGGGTGCGCAGGTCGTCCTGGCGGATGGACAGCACGCGGCCGTTGTAGTCGCCGCGCTGGGCCTGGATGGCGGCGGCGTAGCGGGCCAGCGGGCCGGCCTTCTCGGCCGGCACCTGGCCGAGCCGCTCGAGGTCGAGGATGAGGCGCTGCGGCGGCTCGGCGGCGGCCGCGGGGGAGGCGTCGGGAAGCAGTTCGGCGACGGGCACGGTGTAGAAGTCCGCGAGCTCCGCGAGCTTCTGCACGGTCACGGCGCGGTCACCGCGCTCGTAGGAGCCGACGACGACGGCCTTCCAGCGGCCCTGGGAGCGCTCCTCCACCCCGTGGAGCGACAGGCCCTGCTGCTGGCGGATCGCGCGCAGCCGCGCGCCGAGGGCGCGCGCGTAGTCGCTGGCCATGGGAGTCCCTCCTGGGGGGAACCGCACTGAGTGTGCGGTTCCGGTCGACACGAGTGTCACAGGGAATGTTACAGAGCGTGACCCCCTGTTCGCTCCAGTGCGGGATGGGCCATTCGGTGGATGTTCGCGTGAATGCAGCACACCTGGGCGGATGCGGAGCGTGCCAGCGGGGCCCGACCGGGCACGGTGCGTGACGAGATCGAGGCCACCCGTCGGTCGTCCGCCGTCCGCTGTCGACCGCATCGGCGGGTCGGGTAGGGTCGGTGACGCCCGACGTCCTTTAAGTCCGTCCTGTGAGGCGGGGAAGGGGGTCGCAGAGATGTCCGCTGCACGGACTCCTGACGACACGCGCACCGTGCTCGACGGTGCTGAGATCACCCGCGCGCTGACCCGCGTGGCCCACGAGATCGTCGAACGCGCCAAGGGCGCCGACGACCTCGTCCTGCTCGGGATCCCGACCCGCGGGGTGTTCCTCGCCGGTCGCATCGCCGAGCGGATCCGCCTGATCGAGGACCGCGACGTCCCGGTCGGCTCGCTCGATGTCACGATGTACCGCGACGACCTGCGTCGCGCCCCCGCCCGCGCGCTGCTGCCCACGGAGATCCCTTCGGGCGGCATCGACGACAAGGTCGTCGTCCTCGTCGACGACGTCCTCTACAGCGGACGCACCATCCGCGCCGCGCTGGACGCGCTCAACGACATCGGTCGGCCCCGGGCCGTGCAGCTCGCGGTCCTCGTCGACCGCGGCCACCGCGAGCTGCCGATCCGTGCCGACTACGTCGGTAAGAACATCCCGACGTCGAAGTCGGAGAAGGTGCACGTCCTGGTGGCGGAGCACGACGGCGAGGACGCGGTGCGCATCAGCGGACACGCGAACGGGGAGGACCAGTGAAGCGCCATCTGCTGTCCGCGGCGGATCTCGACCGCGACGACGCACTGCTCGTGCTCGACACCGCTGCCGAGCTCGCCCAGCTCACCGACCGCGCGGTGAAGAAGCTGCCGACCCTGCGCGGACGCACGGTGGTCAACCTCTTCTTCGAGGACTCGACCCGCACCCGCATCTCCTTCGAGGCCGCGGCGAAGCGGCTCTCGGCCGACGTCATCAACTTCTCGGCCAAGGGCTCGAGCGTCTCCAAGGGCGAGAGCCTCAAGGACACGGCGCTCACCCTCGAGGCCATGGGCGCCGACGCCGTCGTGATCCGCCACGGCTCGAGCGGCGCGCCGCACCGGCTCGCTCACTCGGGCTGGATCCAGGGCTCGGTCGTCAACGCCGGGGACGGCACCCACGAGCACCCGACCCAGGCGCTGCTCGACGCCTTCACCATGCGTCGGCACCTCGCCGGCGGCAAGGGCGACCTCGAGGGCCGCAAGGTCACGATCGTCGGCGACGTCCTGCACAGCCGGGTGGCGCGCAGCAACGTGCTGCTGCTGGCCACCCTCGGGGCGGAGGTCACCCTCATCGCGCCGCCCACCCTGCTGCCGGTCGGCGTCGAGACCTGGCCGTGCGCCACGTCGTACGACCTCGACGCCCACCTCAAGGACGCCGATGCCGTGATGATGCTGCGCGTGCAGCGCGAGCGGATGAACGCCGCGTTCTTCCCGAGCGCCCGCGAGTACAGCCGCCGCTACGGCCTCGACGCGCGGCGTATGGCCCGGCTGCCCGACCACGCCATTGTGATGCACCCCGGGCCGATGAACCGCGGCATGGAGATCGCCGCGGAGGTCGCCGACGCCCCGCGCTCGGTGATCGTCGAGCAGGTCACCAACGGCGTGAGCGTGCGGATGGCCGTCCTCTACCTGCTCCTCGGCGGAGCCACCCTCGGCGACGGCTCGGAGGCCTGAGATGAGCAGCGACACCTACGTGATCCGTCACGCCCGCATCCTCGGCGGCGACCCCGCGGACCTCGTCCTGCGCGACGGCGTCATCGCGGACATCACTGCGGCGGGCGCCGCCTCGGCCGAAGGCGCGATCGAGGTCGACGCCGCGGGCCTGGTCGCCCTGCCCGGGCTGGTGGACCTGCACACCCACCTGCGCGAGCCCGGCCGCGAGGATGCCGAGACCGTCGAGAGCGGCAGCCGGGCCGCCGTGGCGGGCGGCTTCACCGCCGTCTTCGCGATGGCGAACACCGACCCGGTAGCCGACACCGCCGGCACTGTCGAGCAGGTGTGGCGCCTCGGGCACGAGGCCGGCCTCGTCGACGTGCAGCCGGTCGGCGCCGTCACGATCGGGCTCGGCGGTCAGCAGCTCGCCGAGCTCGGCGCGATGGCCACCAGTGCGGCGCAGGTCCGCGTGTTCAGCGACGACGGCAGGTGCGTGCACGACGCCGTGATCATGCGACGGGCGCTGGAGTACGTGAAGGCGTTCGACGGCGTCGTCGCCCAGCACGCCCAGGAGCCGAGGCTCACCGAGGACGCGCAGATGAACGAGAGCGCGCTGTCGGGAGTCCTCGGTCTGCGCGGGTGGCCGGCCGTGGCCGAGGAGGCGATCATCGCCCGCGACGTCCTCCTCGCCGAGCACGTCGGCTCGCGGCTGCACGTGTGCCACGTCTCCACCGCCGGGTCCGTCGACATCATCCGCGCGGCCAAGGCGCGCGGCGTCGACGTCACGGCGGAGGTCACTCCGCACCACCTGCTCCTGACCGAGGAGAACGTCGCGTCCTACGACCCCGTCTTCAAGGTCAATCCGCCGCTGCGCGGGGTGGCCGACGTCGAGGCGCTGCGGGCCGGTCTCGCCGACGGGACGATCGACGCCGTCGCCACCGACCACGCCCCGCACCCGGTGGAGGACAAGGACTGCGAGTGGAGCGCCGCCTCGATGGGGATGCTCGGGCTCGAGACCGCGCTCGGCGTCGTCGTGGAGGCCATGGTCGAGACCGGGCTGCTCGACTGGGCCGGCGTCGCCGACCGGATGTCGGTCCGACCCGCGCGGATCGGACGACTCGACGGCCACGGTCGCCCCGTCGCGGTGGGCGAGCCCGCCAACCTCGTGCTCGTCGACCCGGCGCGGCCGACGACGGTCGACCCGCACGCGCTCCAGAGTCGCAGCCACAACACGCCCTACGCCGGTCGCACGCTGCCGGTCACGGTCGTGGCGACGTTCCTTCGCGGTCGTGCGACGGTGCTCGGCGGTGCGGTCGTCGGCGCGGCGGTCGACGCATGACGACGATCACCGAGATCGTGCCCGCGCTGCTGGTGCTGGAGGACGGCACGGTCTTCCGCGGTCGCGCCTACGGCGCGGTCGGCGAGACGTTCGGGGAGGCCGTCTTCACCACCGGCATGTCCGGCTACCAGGAGACGATCACCGACCCGTCCTACCACCGGCAGGTCGTCGTCCAGACCGCTCCCCACATCGGCAACTACGGCGTGAACGACGACGACGCCGAGTCGCGCCGAATCTGGGTCGCCGGCTACGTGGTGCGCGACCCCTCCCGCATCTCGTCGAACTGGCGCGCGTTGCGGAGGCTGGACGACGACCTGGTGGACCAGGGGATCGTCGGGATCAGCGACGTCGACACCCGCGCCATCACCCGCCACCTGCGCGAGCGCGGCGCCATGCGGGTCGGGGTGTTCAGCGGCGGCGCTGCGACGCGTCCGGTCGCGGAGCTCCTCGAGCGCGTTCTCGCGAGCCCGGAGATGCTCGGCGCATCGCTCGCGGACGAGGTCAGCATCGACATCGAGGAGGTGATCCCGGCGGTGGGGGACAAGCGCTTCGTCGTCGCCGCGGTCGACCTCGGCATCAAGGGCGCGACGCCTCGGCACATGGCCGAGCGCGGCATCGAGGTGCACATCCTTCCGTCGACGACGACCGCGGAGCGGCTGCTCGAGGTCGGTGTCGACGGCGTGTTCGTCAGCAACGGTCCGGGCGACCCGGCCACCGCCGACCACGCGGTGGCGCTGGTCACCGCGACGCTCGAGGCGAGGCGGCCGCTGTTCGGGATCTGCTTCGGCAACCAGGTGCTCGGCCGCGCGCTCGGCTTCGGCACCTACAAGCTGCGCTACGGCCACCGCGGGATCAACGTCCCGGTGCTGGACCGGCTCACCGGCGCGGTGGAGATCACGGCGCAGAACCACGGCTTCGCGGTGGACGCGCCGATCGACCGCGTGAGCGACACGCCGTTCGGACGCGTCGAGGTGAGCCACGTCTGCCTCAACGACGACGTCGTCGAGGGGCTGCGCTGCCTCGACGTACCCGCCTTCTCGGTCCAGTACCACCCTGAGGCGGCCGCGGGCCCGCACGACTCGGCGTACCTCTTCGACCGGTTCTGCGACCTGATGGAGGCCGCCCGTGCCCAGGCGTGAGGATCTGCGCTCGGTGATGGTGATCGGCTCCGGTCCGATCGTCATCGGTCAGGCCTGCGAGTTCGACTACTCGGGCACCCAGGCGTGCCGCGTCCTCAAGGCCGAGGGCCTGCGCGTCGTCCTCGTCAACAGCAACCCGGCCACGATCATGACCGACCCGGAGTTCGCCGACGCGACCTACGTCGAGCCGATCACCCCGGAGTATGTCGAGAAGATCATCGCGAGGGAGCGCCCCGACGCCCTGCTGGCGACCCTCGGCGGGCAGACCGCGCTCAACTGCGCGATGGCCCTGCACGCAGGCGGCGTCCTCGAGAAGTACGGCGTCGAGCTCATCGGTGCCAACGTCGAGGCCATCGAGGCCGGCGAGAACCGCGAGAAGTTCAAGGAGATCGTCGCCAGGATCGACGCGTCCGGGCTCGCGGCCGCGTCGGCCCGCAGCGTGGTCTGCCACACGATTGCCGACTGCCTCGCGGCCGTCGACGACCTGCGCTACCCGGTCGTCGTGCGACCCTCGTTCACCATGGGCGGCGCCGGTTCCGGCATCGCCTACGACGAGTCCGACCTGCACCGCATCGCGGGTGCCGGCCTCGCCGCGTCCCCGACCACCGAGGTCCTCCTCGAGGAGTCGATCATCGGCTGGAAGGAGTACGAGCTCGAGCTGATGCGCGACAAGCACGACAACGTCGTGGTGGTCTGCTCGATCGAGAACGTCGACCCGGTCGGCGTGCACACCGGTGACTCGGTGACGGTGGCGCCGGCTCTCACGCTGACCGACCGGGAGTACCAGCGGCTGCGCGACATCGCGATCGCGGTGATCCGTGAGGTCGGCGTGGACACCGGCGGCTGCAACATCCAGTTCGCGGTGCACCCGGACACCGGGCGCGTCGTCGTCATCGAGATGAACCCCCGGGTGTCGCGCTCGTCGGCTCTGGCGAGCAAGGCGACCGGCTTCCCGATCGCGAAGATCGCGGCCAAGCTGGCGCTGGGGTACCGCCTCGACGAGATCCCGAACGACATCACCCGGCTCACGCCCGCCTCGTTCGAGCCGACGATCGACTACGTCGTAG
>DATCCY010000015.1:0-16035 GCA_036510975.1 Candidatus Nanopelagicales bacterium | reverse complement strand
GCGATGATCATCTTCATGACCTCGGACGTGCCGCCGTAGATGCGATTGACGCGGTTGTCGGCATAGAGGCGCGCGATCGGGTACTCGTTGATGAAGCCGTAGCCACCGTGCAGCTGCAGGCACCGGTCGATCACGCGGTGCGCGACCTCGGTGCAGAACAGCTTGGCCGACGCCGCCTCCGCCGCCGTGAGCTCGCCGGCGTCGAGCGCCTCGAGCGCGCGGTCGGAGACCGCCTGCGCGGCGTCGACCTCGGCCTGGCAGGCCGCGAGCTCGAACTTGGTGTTCTGGAAGTGCGCGACCGGCTGGCCGAACACCCTGCGCTGCTGGGTGTACTCCTTCGTGAACTGCACCGCGGCAGCCGCTTGCGCGTAGGCGCCGATCGCGATCGAGAGCCGCTCCTGCGGGAGGTTCTGCCCGAGGTAGGAGAAGCCCTTGTCCTGCTCACCGAGCAGGTTCTCGACGGGCACCCGGACGTCGGAGAACGAGAGCTCGGCGGTGTCGGAGGTCTTGAGGCCGAGCTTGTCGAGCTTGCGGCCGACGGCGTATCCGTCCGACGCGGTGTCGACCACGAGGAGGGAGATGCCGAAGCGCCGGTCGGTCTCCGACTGCGGCGAGGTGCGTGCGCAGACGATGACGCGGTCGGCGTGGACGCCGCCAGTGATGAACGTCTTGGCACCGTTGAGCACGTAGTGGCTGCCGTCTTCGGACAGCTTCGCCGAGGTGCGCATCCCCGCGAGGTCGGAACCGGTCCCGGGCTCGGTCATCGCGATCGCCCACATCTGCTCACCGGTGACGAACGGCGGCAGCCACCGCTGCTTCTGCTCCTCCGTGCCCAGCGAGAGGATGTAGGGCAGGCACAGCGCCGTGTGGACGCCGGACCCGCCGAAGCTGACGGCCGCGCTCGTGACCTCCTCGGTCATGATGGCCGTGTACTTGAATGAGGTCAGCCCGGCGCCGCCGTACTCCTCCGGCACCTCGATGCCGAACATGCCCAGCTCGCCGAGCTTGGTGTAGAGCTCGCGCGGCACGAGGCCCGCGGCGTACCACTCGTCGTAGTGGGGGGTGACCTCCTTGGCGATGAAGTCGCGCAGGATGAGGCGGAACGCCTCGTGGTCCTCGTTGAACGTCGTACGGCGCATGGTGTCCTCTCCCTCGTTACTCACGGGTAACCATGCCAGCCCGGGGGCCGCCGCGCATCCTCGGGGTCCCTCCCGGGGAGGTGACGAGCTGCGGCGCTCACCGCGACGCCCGAGGGAGCCGTTTCCCGCACGCGGACGCTCATGTCGGACCACGATGGACTCGTCAGTCACCCACAGGAGGTCCTCATGAGCGTGTATCGGGTCATCGACGTCATCGGCACGAGCCCGACGTCCTGGGAGGAGGCAGCAGCGGAGGCGATCAGCACGGCAGCGGGCTCGCTGCGTGACCTCAGGGTCGCCGAAGTGACAAAGCAGGACATCGTCGTCGGCGATGCCGGCGAGCTCGTCTACCGGACGAAGATCCAGCTGTCCTTCAAGTACGAGGAGGAGTAGCGGGAGAGCACGAGTCACTCCTCGTGCTCTGCGCCTCCCTGACCGCCGAGGCCCGCCCGTCGGCGCTCGGCGGTCGCCCGGGGTCGCCGAGCGCCGCCAAGGCGACCTGCGGCGACCCCGCGGACCGGACGCACGGCACAATGGCGGCGCAGCCGAACCTGACACGAGGAGAACCACCCCATGAGCATCCGTCTGGGCGACATCGCGCCCGACTTCACCGCGGAGTCCACCGAGGGCACGATCAGCTTCCACGACTGGAAGGCCGGCTCCTGGGCCGTCTTCTTCAGCCACCCGGCCGACTTCACGCCGGTGTGCACCACCGAGCTCGGCCGCACGTCGGCCCTCAAGGACGAGTTCGACGCGCGCGGCGTGAAGGCCATCGCCATCTCTGTCGACCCGCTCGAGTCGCACCAGGGCTGGGCCGGCGACATCGGCGACGTCGGCGGCACCGACCTCAACTTCCCGATCGTCGCGGACCCCACCAGGGCCGTCTCCGAGCTCTACGACATGATCCACCCGGGCGAGGGCGACACCTCGACGGTCCGCTCGGTCTTCATCATCGACCCGGCGAACAAGGTCCGCCTGACCCTGACCTACCCGAAGTCCGTGGGTCGCAACTTCGACGAGATCCTGCGCGTGATCGACGCGCTGCAGCTCACCGACCTCGCCCCTGTCTCGACGCCGGTCGACTGGGTCCCCGGCGGCCGCGTCATCGTCTCCCCCGCGATCTCGACCGAGGACGCCAAGGCGCGCTTCGGTGAGGTCGAGGAGGTCAAGCCCTACCTGCGCTGGACCCCCCAGCCGTCGGTGTAGTACCCCACGCGATCGGACGACGGCCGGGGCAGCGCGAGCGATCGCGCGGCCCCGGCCGTCTGGCGTCTGGCGTCTGGCGTCTCAGATCCTCCGGGCGCAGGCAGGCGGATCAGGAGAAGACGGCCTGGCGGAAGTCCTCGCGCTGCTCGCACGCGCCCTTGATCCGGGCCAGCTGCTCCTCGGAGCACTCGAGGTCGTAGACGTCGCGGATGAAGTCCGGCAGGTCCGGCCGGTAGTCGTGCGCCCAGGCTCGGTAGGCGCCGGGGATCTGCGCGTTCTTCATGTCGACGAGCGACTGGAAGAACGTCGTCACAGGACGCCAGCGCATCGACGCCGGGATGCCGCGCGGTGAACGGCGCGGAACCTCCTCCTCGACCGGTCGGTCCGGACCCAGCCATGCTGGGCGCCGCGTGAGGATGTCGGAGTTGAACTTCGTGACGCCGTCGTTGTCGTGGCTCAGCAGGACGAATCTCGTGCGGGCGCGCGCCTCGTCGCCGAGCGCCACGAACTGCTCGTAGTCGTTGACGACGGCGACGAGCGACTTGTTCACGCCCACCCGGTCCGGACCCGCGACCTCCTTCATCCAGCCGCTGCTGGCCGGGGTCCCGATCCACAGCGCCCGGTCGATGCCGAGCGCCTCGGGACCCAGGGTGCCCCAGCCCTGGAACGGCGCCTGGCTGGTGTGCGCCCCGAGGGACTCGCCGAAGACGACTACCTTCGGTCGGCGCTCCGGTGGCATCAGCCGGACCCGCTCGAGGATCTGCAGCCAGAGCACTCTGTTCTGCTCCTTGGCCTGGCCGATCTTCCCCAGCGAGAGCGGTGACGGGCGCTTGGAGTACTGCAGCGTCACCGTCGCGATGTCGCCCCGGGTGAGGTAGTGCGCGGACGACGTCGCCACGTAGTTGACGTAGCCGGTCCCGGTCGGCGAGATCAGCATGATCATGGACCGCGACCACGCGTCGGTGCGATCCATCTCCGCGAGCGCGAGGTCGACCCGCTCCGTCGCACTCGCGGCGCTGTCGAGCCCGACGAAGATCGCGATCGGCGTGGCCTTGGCGGGCTCCTGCATCACCGTCGAGATCGACAGCTCGGGCCGAGCCTTCCCGACCACCTCGGCCGGTCGGTCGACGAGCGGCTCCGGACGCACGATCGCCACGACGTGCCGGCGCCCCTCGCGGCCCAGCGTGTCCCAGGCGACGAGGCTCGACGGGTCGCCGCTGACGGTCGGCCCGGTCCAGAGGCCGGGTGCGGACTCGTCCATGCCCTCGTCGAACTTCGACGTCCCCGCCTCGATGCCGCGCATGCCCCGGGTCCACACGGCGTGCGTGCCCGCGACGACCGCACCCGCGGCCACGAGGTGTCCGGCCCGTCGCCACGTCGTCTCCGACCCGGGGAGGACCCGGCTGCCCACCGAGCCGAGCAGCCGGGCGAGCCGGCTCTCGCCGATCGTCAGCCCGCTCAGCGCCAGGACGACGCCGGCACCGGCCGCGAGCCCCAGCAGCGGGTTCGACCGTGCCGGGTCCGCGAGGTGGTCGGGCGGAGTGTCGCGCTGGCGGATCCGCTCGATGACCGCCGACGTCGCGAGGCCGACCGGGATCCCGATCGGGAGGCGCGCGATCCGGCCGTCGGCCCCGAGACGGGTGTCCAGGCCGCGCTGCACGGCGACCGCCCCGGCGAGGATCGTGGCGCCGAGCCCGGTGAGCCCGAAGCGCCAGCCCGCCTGCCGGGCCACGGCCCGCGCGGTCGGCTCGTGGTCGCGGGCGTCGATAAGCGCGGCCACGCCGAACCCGGCAGGGACGGCCGCGATGTCGAGCAGCAGCGTCGCCGCGAGCGCTCGCCGCTCGAGGGACCACGAGTCCGGGAACGGGAGAACGGTCGAGACAGCGGTCCCGGCAGTGTCGATGATGTCCTGCGCCAGCACGGTGAGCAGGAAGTGCGACCCGGTCGCCAGGCCCGTGATCAGGCCCTGGTCCTTCCACGACCGCTCGGACAGCGACCGGGTGAACGTCGTCGGCACGACCCCCGCCGCCACGACGATGCCCACCTGCTGGCCGCGTCCGAGGATCTCGCGTGTGGCCATGTGCCCTCCGGCGTCTCGGCCTGCGTCGCTCCGCTCCCGCAGGACCCTGTCCGCCGAGCCTTCCCGGTCACGGGGCGGGAGGGATCCACCGATCCGGATGACTTCTGAGGGCACCCTCACCTGCCCTCCCGAGCCGTGCCAGGATGTTGCGTCGACGTGCCGACGGGGCGAGGGGAGGGCCCGATGACGCTCCCGTCGCGATCCGACGACGCACTCGTCCTGCTGGGCGCACCTTCGGGCGCGATGTCGGTGCCCCGCACCGCCCTCCTCGACCGGCTGTCGCTCGAGGCCGGAGCGACGGTGATCGTCCTGAGCGGACCCGCCGGCTCCGGCAAGACGACCCTGGCGCAGCAGTGGGCGGCCGTCGATCCCCGCGTGCACCACCATGTGCGGCTCGCCGCGCACCTCGACGACCCCGCCGCGCTCGCCGAGGTCGTGCTCGCGGCGCTCGAGGCGATCGGCCCGCGCGAGCCGCTAGCCCGGGCGTCCGTTACCGGCCAGGAGCCGACGTACTCCTCGGTCGTCCTGCCGGGACTCGCCACCCTGGCGGCGAGCCGGGCGACGCCGTACGCCCTGGTGCTCGACGACGTGCATCTGCTGCACCACCCCGACTGCGTACGCCTGCTTCGGACGCTCGCGGATGCGGTCCCGAGCGGTTCCTCGGTGGCGCTGCTGTCGCGGGAGTCCACCCCTACCTGGGTCGCGAGGCTGCGCGCCGACGGCCGCCTGCTCGAGCTCACCACCGACGACCTCGCGTTCGACGCCGACGAGCTCGAGGCCCTCCTCGTCTCGCAGGGCATCGGCCTGCGCCCGACGGACCGCGAGGCGATGCTGCACCGCACGGAGGGCTGGGCCGTCGCGCTCTACCTCGAGGCGCTGGCGCTGCGCCAGTCACGGACGGTCGTGCCGCAGCAGGGCGGGCTGAGGGAGGTCGGCGACCTCGGCTTCGCGCGCGACTACATCGAGTCGGAGATCCTCGACCCGCTCCCCCGCGAGACCCGCGACTTCCTGGTGCGCACGTCGATCCTCGATGACATCGCGCCCGCGACCTGCGACGCCGTGCTCGGTCGCACGGACTCGGCCGGCGTCCTCGACGGCCTGCGCAGGAGCACCCCGCTGGTCACCTCGCTGGGCGCGGAGGGCACGGCCTACCGCTACCACCACCTGCTGCACGAGACCCTGCGGTCCGTGCTCACCACGACCTGCGACGCCGACACGCTCTCGGCCCTACACGCCCGGGCGGCGCAGTGGTACGCGGGACACGGTGACATCGACTCGGCGGTCCGGCACTCGCGTCTGGCCGGTGATGCCGACGCCACCGCGGCGCTCATCTGGCCGGACGTCGTCTTCTCCGTCGCCTCGGGTCGGCCGGACCGCCTGACGCGCTGGTTGGACGACCTGGGTCCCCAGGTCGCAGCCACCAACCGCTGGCTGAGCATGGCGGCGGCGTGGTCGGCGCTGCAGTCCGCCGACCGCCACTCCATGCGGCACTGGATCCTCCGCTCGGAGACCCATGCGGGTCGCGGCTGGCGCGACCGGGTGGCGGTCGACGAGTACGCAGCCTCGCTCGCGACGCTCACGGCCATCGAGGGCCAGGTCACCCTGCGGGACGGCGCCGAGCTCTGGCGGAGCCCTCGACGGCCTCGACCCCGACGACCCGTGGCGTGCGGTCGCGGCGTTCATCGGGGCGGTGTGCCTGACCCTGCTCCGCGACCCTGCGGCGCTGCCCTTGCTGCTCGAGGCGCAGCGCCTCGCGCGCGCCCTGGGAGTCCAGCTGCTCGAGGCGGACTCCCTCGCGTGGCGCGGCATCCTGTCGCTCCTGGCTGGTGACGTCACCGGCGGAGTGGCGTTGATCTCCGAGTCGACCGCGCTCGTCGAGGAGCACAACCTCTAACGGTTCGTGACGTCGGCGAACTCCTTCACAGCGCAGTCGCTGGCCGACTCGCTGCGCGGTGATCGCGACCGGGCGGCCGTGGCCCTCGCCACCGCACGCCGACTCACGGTCGCAGGGGACGGAATCGCCCGGTGGTTCCATGTGTGCGGACGACTTGTCCAGGCCCGGGCCGCTCTGAACCTCGGCGACGGTGAGCTCGCCAGGCTCCTGCTGTCCGAGGCGCGGTCGTACATGACGGACGATCTCGCGGAGTCGGCCGCCCAGGACATGCTCGACGCGACCGAGGCGGTGCTCGCGTCCTCCATGCTGCAGTCGACGAACGTCGTTCCGCTGACTGCGGCGGAGATGCGCGTGCTCCAGTTCCTCCCGAGCCACCTCACGTTCCCGCAGATCGGCGAGCACCTGTTCCTCTCGGCCAACACCGTGAAGACGCATGCGCTCTCGATCTACCGCAAGCTCGGTGCCACCTCTCGCAACGAGGCCGTCACCCGCGCCCAGGTCCTCAGCCTGGTCGAGGCACCCATGCGCGCCTGACCGGCTCCTGGACGTCAGGCGGCGGGCACCTGCATCGGTGGCACGGCCGACGTCGCCGACCACTTCCCGCCCGTCTTCACGAGCTGCTTGCCGAAGTTCGCGAGGCAGGTGCAGGACAGGAACTCCTCGACGGTGCAGTTCTGGCCCTGAGGGCCGAGAGGCCCATGCCGTTGAACTGCGTCACCTGGGCGCTGGGCGGGTCCTGAGGACGGGGCAGCGTCGGCGTCGCCGACTGCGGGCACGGCGCTCCCTGAGTCACCTGGTTCGCGCTCAGGGCGTTGGCCCAGGTCTTGTTCTGCCCCTTCTCGCGGATGACCATGAGGTTCGGGGCGACGGCGCTCTGGATGCCGCTCTTGAGCAGGTTCCAGCCGTTGGCCTTCGCCACTGCGGCGATCTTGTCGACCTGCTGCGAGGTCGCCGACTGCGGCCACAGCACCACCGTGGCGCTTCCGTCCGGAGCGACCTTGATCTGGGTGTTGCCGATCTGCGAGTTGTCGTTGGTGCCGTATGCGTCGAGCTGCTTCGTCGCTCCGTAGACGACGACGCTGTAGAACTGCACCTGGTAGTCGCTCGACTTGTTGACCGTGTCGGCCGTGGCTCCGGTGTAGTCCGGGAAGGTCGGCACCTGCGGGATGTGCACCAGGGAGACGACGTCGTTCGGCAGGTTGGCCATCACGTAGCCTCCGCACTTGTCCGGGGGGTTCCCCGGAGCAGGTGCCGACTTCCCGTCGGCGTACGGGGAGCTGCCGGCGACGTTGCGGTAGAACTGCACCTCGCTCGCCACCGGTGACGGCGGGAACTCCTTGCCGAAGCTGCCGCCGCCGGACCCGGTCTGCGCGAGGAAGTGCGGGATGTCGGCCAGCTCCTGCTCGGTCGGCACGGGGGCGTCCTTGAACGTGATGATGGGCGAGTTCGTCGAGGCGTCGTACCAGACCTTCTGCGGCAGGTCGCTCGCGGAGCCGCAGTCATCGACGGGCGTCGAGGTCAGCTCCCCGGACGTCGGATCCGTGAGGAACGCCGAGATCGTCGGGGTGGGCGTGTTCGTCGGCCGTGGTAGCCGAACCGGTCGTAGCTGCCGAGGTTGTCGTTCGAGGACGACCAGTAGCTGCGGCTGACGATCGACACGCCGGGCGTGCTGGAGCTCGACGGCATCACGGCCTCGTTCGTGCCGGCCGACTGCATGCTCGACACGACGGACGACGGAGTGGTGCTGGGCATGAGGTAGATGTGGTAGCTGCGCGGAGCCGCCAGGATCTTGTTGCCCGGCACGTACGGGTTCGTGGACCCGGGATCGGCGGTGATCGCGGTGTCGGAGAACTTGAACAGCGGCACGCCCTTGATGTCGTAGAGGTACCACGCCATCCACTGCGAGTATGGGAAGTCGCCCGAGATCTCATACGCCCAGCTCGCGGTCGTGCTGTCGAGCTTCTGGATCGACATGGTGTAGCCGGCCGAGAAGCTCGGCTGCACGGGGTAGAAGTCGGCCTCCGACGCGTCGAACGCCATCGGGCACTGATTGCCGCTCACGGCGGTGGAGGCCGACGCGGTCGGCCCGGCGGACGCCGTCGCCGGGCGGCTCGGGGCGGAACCGTCGAGCGGACCCGTGCGCACGCTGCAGGCAGTCAGCGCGAACACCCCCCAGCAAGCGCCGCAACCGTCCGGACCCTCATGTCGCCACCCTCCGGTGCACCCGCGACACCCGGTCGGCCCGCCCGGTGGTGCGTCGACCATCGTGATGGCGTCGCGCCGTCCGACGGATCGTCCGAATCGGATGATCCGTCGCACCGTGAGCCCGGGCTCGACATCAGCCACGAGGCACCGGACGTCGGCGGGGCTTCGGCCGAACTCTCCACATGCAGGGGTGACCATGGAGCAGGTCGCAGGCGTCGACGCGGTCCTGCGCGCGCATGAGGCAGCAGGGCGACGGTTCAGCGCGGGCGGCGTCGACTCGTTCGTGCTGCGGTCCGGCAGCGGTGAGCCGGTGGTGCTCATGCACGGCGTCCCGGCGTCGAGCTTCCTCTACCGCAAGGTCGTGCCTGAGCTGGCCCGGCGAGGATTCGACGCGTTGAGCTTCGACCTCCCCGGGCTCGGGCTCGCCGACCGCGGCGCCGACCTCGACTACTCGGTGGGCGGGCTCGGCCGCTTCTCCGCCGACGCCGTCGACTCGCTGGGGCTCGGGTCGTTCCACCTCGTCGTGCACGACGCGGGTGGCCCGGTCGGCTTCGAGCTGGCCCGGCTCGTCGGCGAGCGGGTCCGCTCGCTGACCATCCTCAACACGGCGTTCGAGCTGAGCAGCGTCCCGTATCCCGGCGAGCTCTTCGCCCGGGTCGCGGGGCGGGATGCCCGGCCCGATGAACGGCCCGACGTCTGGCGACTCATGATGCGCCGCGTGGGCGTGGCCGACATGGACGCCCTGTCGGACTCCGAGCTCGATGCGTGGCGGGTGCTGGCGCTCGGACCCGAAAGCGGTGCCGGCTACCTGCGGATCATGCGGAACCTGCGCCCGAGCCATGAGTCGGAGGGCTTCGCCGCCGTCGTCGACAGCCGCCGTACGCCGTATCCGGTGTCCGTCATGTGGGGCGCGCTCGACCCGATCCTGTCGCTGCGACGCCAGGGCATGTCCGTGGTCCGCAAGACGGGTCTCGCATCGATGACGGTCGTTGCGGGGAAGCACTACCTGCAGGAGGACAACGCGCATGCCGTGGCCGAGCTGGTCGCCGCGACCGCGTCCCGAGCGTCCGGCTCCGGTTGATCCCGATGTCGGCAGACATGCGCCCGTGGCGCGCGAGCCAGCTCACGAGGGACGACACTTTCGTCCTGGTCGCGCGCGGCGCCATCGCCGAGGAGGCGATCCTCGACCTCGTGGACCTCGCGCCGTCGACCATCCGGGTCTCGTGGACGCAGGACCGCGGCGTCACCTACCTCAGCACCGGGGAGTTCCTCGACCTCTGGTGCACGCAGCATCGGTCCTCGACGCGCGCCACCCTCGGCCTGCTCCGGGTCACCCCGGCAGCCGGCGGGCCCGTGCCGCTCCAGGTGCGCGAGCCGCGCATCGTCGGCTCGGGGCTGCGCTGGACCGTGACAGCGACCGGCTCGCGGCTCCCGCACTCGTCGGGTTCCTGTGTGCTCGTGCTCAACCCACCGCAGGACCCGACCCTCTGACGGCGTCGCCGACCTGGGCCCTCCGTCAGGCGTCGGCCGTGCTCCGGTGGAACGCGTCGAGGGCATCGCTGAGGTTGGCGAATAAGCGGTCGTCCGGGATGCGCGGGCGCAGACCGTAGATCTGCAACGTGTCCAGCAGCCCCGAGTCGGCGCGCGCGAGCGCCAGCACCACTCCCCGGGCTTCGAGGTAGTCGAGCAGGCCGCCGAGCGAGATGCCCGCGGAGTAGTCGACGTCGTCGAGCGTGGAGGCGTCGAGGACCAGCCAGCGCACCGGGTCCGGGGCTCCCTCGATGACGCGCTGGATGTCGTCGACGAACGAGTTCGCGTTCGCATAGAACAGCTGGGCGTCGTAGCGGAAGACCACGAGACCCGGCTCGCTCTGCGCGCCCGGCTCGGCCTTCATGAACGTCGGGTTGTCGATGTCCGTGGTGCCGACGACGAAGTCCTTGGGCTGGTACTGCCGGCGGATGATGTCGAGGATCGAGACCACGATCGCGAGGATGATGCCCTGCTCGACCCCGATGGCGCAGACGACGACCGCCGTCACGACCGCGATGGCGAACTCGTCCTTGCGCCGAGCGAGGATGCGCCTGAGCCCGACCATGTCGATGAGGTCGAAGCCGATGAGGAAGACGATGCCGGCCAGCACCGACTTGGGCATATTCGTGAGCAGGCTCGTGAAGTAGAGCGTGAACAGGAGGGCGACCGCCGACATCGTGATGTTCGCGACCTGGGTCCGGCCGCCCTGGGCGTTGAGGATCTGCGTCTTGGTCGGACTGCCGTTCACGACGAAGGTCCCGGTGAGTCCCGCGGCGATGTTCGAGCCCGAGAGCCCCACGATGTCGCGGTTCACGTCGACCTTGTCGCCGTGCTTCATCGCGAAGCTGCGCGAGGTGGCGGCGCTCTGGGCCACGATCAGGACGAAGCAGGAGGCAGCGATCCCGATGAGCCCGGCCAGGTAGTCGGAACTGATCCCCTGCGGGATTCCGAGCGGCGACGGGAACCCGCCCTGCACGTCACCGACGACCTTCACCCCGTGCGCCGCCGCATCGGTGACCGTCGACACGATGATGAGCAGCACGACGGCGACGACCGCACCCGGGATCTTCGGCGCGAAGCGCTTGAACACCAGGATGATCACGATGGTCGCGATGCCGAAGGCGAACGTCTCCCACTGGATGTCCGGGATCGCCTTGAGCCAGTCGATCTGCTGCTGGATCCAGGTACCGGTGCCCTTGGGCACGCCGAGGATGCCGGGGATCTGACCGGTGAGCACCTGGACACCGACGCCGGTCAGGAAGCCGATCAGCACCGACGCGCTCAGGAAGTCGCCGAGGAAGCCGAGCCGGAACAGCCTTGCGATCACCAGGATGCCGCCGGTGATGAGGGCGACCATGCTGCAGTAGGCGACCCACTCGGTCGTGTTCGGCTGCAGTCCGGTGATGCTCAGACCGGTGAGACCCGCGGCGAGCAGTGCCGCGGTCGCGGAGTCGGCACCGACCACGAGCAGCTTCGACGAGCCGAGCAGGGCGAACACCAGGGTCGGGAAGATGATCGTGTAGAGACCCGTGACCAATGGGGTCTGCGAGATCGAGGTATACCCGAGCACCTCCGGGATCGCGATCGCCGACAGCGTCATGCCGGCGATGACGTCACGGCCGAGCCAGGCCCGCTGATACCCTCGCAACGCCTGAGGAACCACCCGCTCGAGAACCGACACGCTCACTCCTTCGTCGCCGAGATGCTCGGAACAGTTTGCTCCCGAGCGCGGCGTGACGGTGGCGGCTCGCCGAATCCGTCGCAGACGCGTCTCTTCGACGCGACACGATGATCCGTGCTCGGGCCGTGACGCGGACCGGCGGTGCCGCGCTGTCAGGATTCGGGCATGACCGAGACGGACACCGCCGTCGACCTCACCGAGCTGCGGCGCGCCAAGCTCGCGGACTGGGAGCGCCGGGCCACGCCCTGGCTCGTGGTCTCGGCGATCCTGCCGATCATCGGCGCCTTCAGCACGAAGAAGGACAGCCCGATCGGCATCGCGATCGGCATCGCAACGTGGCTGGTGTTCGCAGCCGACCTCGGCGTCCACATGCGCCTCGCACCCGGCTACCTGAGGACCAGGCGCGGCATGTTCGACCTGACGGTCGTGCTGATCACGTTCCCGTGGTACCTCATCACGGGCGGCACGAGCGGGTTCGTCACGATCGCCCGGCTCGCGCGCATCGCCCGCCTCGCCGTCGCGGGCACGCGCAGCCGCAAGGTCAAGCACCTGCTCAACCAGCTCGGCAACGTCGCGATCTACGCCGGCGGTCTCGTCCTCGCCTGTGCGGTCATCGTGAAGTGGGCGGAGCCGCCGTCCTCCGGGTTCACGACGTACGGTGACGCCATCTGGTGGGGCTTCGTCACGATCACCACGGTCGGCTACGGCGATCTCTATCCTGTCACCGCGGCGGGCCGAGTCACCGCCGTCGTCCTCATGCTCGGCGGCGTCGCCTTCCTGGGGACCCTCGCCGGAACGCTGTCCGCGTTCTTCGGCGTAGGCAGCGACGGCGGCTCGCTCGAGCTCGACGAGCACGGCAACGTGGTCCCCGACGACGAGCCCGCGACCGCCACGGCAGCCGGCGCCCGACCGGACGACGCCGACGTCGCTGCCGAGCTCGCGGCGCTGCGTGCGACGGTCGACGTCCTCGTCTCCCGGCTGGACGGTGCGGCGCGCGGCGACGCCTGACAGGGTGGGCCCATGACCAGTGCGCTCGTCGTGATCGACGTCCAGAACGAGTACGTGACGGGCGGCCTGCCGATCGTCCACCCCCCTGTCGAGGGATCGCTCGAGCGGATCGGCGCGGCGATCGACGCCGCGAACGCCGCCGGGCTTCCCGTCGTCCTCGTGCGGCACACCGAGACCGACCCTACCGCCGGCATCTTCGTCTCGGGCTCGCCCGCGTGGCAGCTGCACGAGTCCGTGGCCTCGCGCCCGCATGTCGCGGTCGTCGACAAGACGCTGCCGGGCTCGTTCACCGGCACGGAGCTCGAATCCCTGCTGTCCGACCGCGGTGTCGACCACGTCGTGATCGTCGGCTACATGACCCACATGTGCGTCGACACGACGACGCGGCAGGCGATGCACCTCGGCCTCGACGTCACGGTCCTCGACGACGCCACCGGGAC
Organism: Candidatus Nanopelagicales bacterium; assembly: GCA_036510975.1. Classification (GTDB taxonomy): domain Bacteria; phylum Actinomycetota; class Actinomycetes; order S36-B12; family CAIYMF01; genus Longivirga. Next base: position 2,852 of record DATCCY010000015.1, on the reverse strand, counting down.
CATCGACGTCTCCGACGACCTGCCCGCCGCCCTGGTGCACCGGGTCGAGCTCGGCGTGCTCGGCGACGGCTTCGCCACGGTCTCGTCGACCTCTGACTGGGTCGCCGGGCTCGCGTGAGGCAGGCGCGCGCGACGGTGCGGACATGACGACGCTCGACCTCAACGCCGACCTCGGCGAGGGTGTGAACGGCGACGCCGACCTCACCCCCGCGGGCCTCGACGACCTGCTGCTGCGTCAGGTCACGAGCGCCAACGTCGCGTGCGGCGGGCACGCCGGCGACGACGAGTCGATGGCACGGGTGTGCTGCCTCGCCGTCGACCGTGGCGTGGCGATCGGCGCCCAGGTGTCCTACGTCGACCGCTCGGGCTTCGGACGCACCCGGCTCGACGTCGACCACGACACGCTCGTCGGACAGCTGCTGGACCAGCTCGAGGCGCTCCGTGCGCACGCGACGGCGGCGGGCGGCAGGGTCGGCTACCTCAAGGCGCACGGCGCGCTCTACAACGTGGCGGCCACCGACGCCGACGTCGCACGAGCGGTCGTCGACGCGGTCCTCTCCGACGCGGCACGTACCGGCGCAGCACTCCCCGTGCTCACCCTGCCCGGCTGCGCACTCGCGGATCTTGCGGCGGCCCAAGGGATCCCGGTCGTGGGCGAGGCGTTCGCCGACCGCGCCTACACCGACCAGGGACTCCTGGTCCCCCGGTCGCAGGACGGCGCGGTGATCGACGACGAGACGGCCTTCGTCACCCGGGTCGTGCGGCTTGCGTCGACCGGGCTGCTCACGAGCATCGACGGCGTGGACGTGTCCGTGCGCGCGCGATCGGTGTGCCTGCACTCGGACACCCCCGGTGCCGCGCGCGCTGCTGCCCTGCTGCGAAACGCCCTCGAGGCGGCGGGGGTGGCCGTGGCCGCCTTCGTCGACGTGCCATGACCGTCGTACGCCGCTGCGGCGACCGTGCGCTGCTGCTCGACGTCGACGACGTCGGCGGCATCGCCCTCGCACTGCGGTCCAGCCCGCTGCCCGGCGTGATCGACGTCGTGCCCGGAGCGACCACAGTCCTCGTCACGCACACGGGCGAGGCCGACGTCGCGGCGCTCACCCGCTCACTGCTCGAGCTCGAGCCCAAGGTCATCGACGAGGCCGACGCCGTCACCGTCGAGATCCCGGTCGTCTACGACGGCGCAGACCTCGACGACGTCTGCGCGGCCACGGGACTCACGGCCCACGAGGTCGTCGCGCGCCACACGGCCATGACCTACGCCGTCGCCTTCTGCGGATTCGCACCGGGGTTCGCCTACCTCAAGGGTCTGGACCCCGCACTCGTCGTGCCGCGCCTCGCCACCCCGCGCACGCGGGTGCCCCCCGGATCCGTGGCCATCGCCGACACCTGGTCCGCGGTCTACCCGCGCGAGTCGCCCGGGGGCTGGCGACTGCTCGGTCGCACCGATGTCGCCCTCTGGGACCTCGCGCGACCGAGCCCCGCCCTCCTCGCGCCCGGCACGCGCGTGCGTTTCCGATCGGTCGGGCCATGAGCGCGCTCGAGGTGGTCGCGACCGGGCCGCTCACGCTCGTGCAGGACCTCGGCCGCGTCGGTTGGGCAGCGCTCGGCGTGGGCACTTCGGGAGCCTTCGACCGAGGTGCCCTGCGGCTGGCCAACCGCCTGGTCGGCAACCGCGAGGGAGCCCCCGGGCTCGAGTCGCTCGGCGCAGGGCTCGTCGTGCGCGCGACGTCGTCGTGCGTCGTGGCCGTCACCGGAGCCGAGGGCGACCTCGCCGTCGAGCGGTCCGGCCGGAGCACCGCCGTCGTACGCCGCTCCCCGCTGCACCTGCTCGCCGACGACCTGCTCCGGGTGGGAACGCCATCGGTCGGCCTGCGCAGCTACGTCGCCGTGCGCGGTGGGCTGCGCGTGCCGATGACGCTCGGCAGCGCCGCACGCGACACGCTCGCGGGCCTCGGCCCCGAGCCGGTCGCCGTCGGCGACCGGCTCACCACCGGGTCCCAGGCCGTCGCCGTACCGCACGTGGACCACGCACCGTCGCGCCCGGCCACCGGTCCGATGCGCGTCGTGCTCGGTCCGCGTGAGGACTGGTTCATCGCCGATGCCGTCCGCACGTTGCTGTCGGCACGGTGGACGGTCAGCGCATCCGCCGACCGGGTGGGGATCCGGCTCGAGGGACCGCCGCTCCCACGGCGGGCGCCGGCGCGCGAGCTGCCGAGCGAGCCGATGGTCACCGGGTCGATCCAGGTGTCGCCCGACGGCAGACCCGTACTGCTCGGCCCGGACCACCCCACCACGGGCGGCTATCCCGTGATCGCCGTCATCGTGCACGCCGACCTCGACCGCCTGGCGCACGCCGTTCCAGGACAGATCTTGGACGTTCGCGAGGTGAACTCACGGTAGTTGTGCGACTACCGTGAGCGACACGCCCACGGATATGTCAATCCCCGGAACAGACCACTCTCTCGGCGCAACATGTTCCTGTCAGGCGCGCCGACACCTGTTCTGTGAGTGCGAGGAGGTGGATCACGATGACGACGTTGATCGAGGAAAGCCGTGGAACAGACGTGATGGAGCTGCTGCGTCAGGGCATCCCCCTGAGTCTGCTGCTCGACCTCGTGGACCCGCTCGGCCCACGTTCGCACGAGCTGTACGAGGTCGAGGGATCGGCTGCCTGAGCCACCCTCGACGACGACGGGCAAGATTTCGTCGTCCCCCGGTGCCCGGTGTATCGTGGCCGCGCACCATGCGCCGCTAGCTCAACTGGCAGAGCAGCGGACTCTTAATCCGCGGGTTGTAGGTTCAAGTCCTACGCGGCGTACGTGTGCAGAGGCTCGGTCTTCGGACCG
>DATCCY010000014.1:0-32247 GCA_036510975.1 Candidatus Nanopelagicales bacterium | reverse complement strand
TGACCGAACCAGGGTATCGGCAATTTCCAACGCCTGTTCGCCTGCGTCGGGCTGGCTGATCAGCAGGTTATCGACGTCCACCCCCAGCTTGCGGGCGTAAGTCGGATCCAGCGCGTGCTCCGCATCCAGGAAAGCGCAGGTGCCGCCGCGCTTTTGCGCCTCGGCGATGGCGTGCAGCGCCAGGGTGGTCTTGCCGGAGGACTCCGGGCCATAGATCTCCACGACGCGACCGCGCGGGAGACCACCGATGCCCAGCGCGATGTCGAGGGCGACCGAGCCGGTCGGGATCACCTCGACCGGAGCGCGACCCTCCTGCCCGAGCCGCATGACCGATCCCTTGCCGAACTGGCGCTCGATCTGGGCCAGCGCGGTGTCGAGCGCCTTCTCGCGGTCGGAACCGCCGGTGGCGCCGGGAGTCTTGCGGTCGGAGGGGGCCATCGGGACCTGCCTTCGTGGGATGCGGATGACGACGACGGGGACGCTACGGACGGGGTCCGACAGCGCTCCCGGGCCGACCTGGGCCCTGGGGACGACCGGCCGGTGGAGCAGGTCCGGGGACGGTCGACCGCGGGGCGGTCCGGTCGGGTGGAACAGGTGGAGCGGTTGCTTGCGGGGTGGTGCGGTCGCGCTGTCGTACGGAGCACACTGTAGGTCGAACGGGTGTTCGACGGTAGCGCGACACGCCGGTCGTGGTCGAACAGCTGTCGCATGCCGACGCGGACAGCGGTGAGGCTTGCCTCAGTTCCGTGCTACCTTACTTGCATGACACAAGCAACCACCTCACCGGCGACCGCCGGGGAGGGCGGGTCGGCCGAGCGACCGGCGGACCTGGTGGTCGCGCTCAGCGCCCTGGTCACCCACCTCAAGCGCAGGTCGGGAGACCCGGACACGAGCGCCCGAGCGTTCCTGCTCGGCCACGTCGACCGGCTCGCCCCGGTGCGCGCCACCGACCTCGCCGACGCCACCGCGCTCGACCTCTCGACGATCAGCCGGCACCTGCGCGGCCTCGAGGACGCCGGGCTGCTGACCCGCTCCCCCGACCCGGACGACCGCCGGGCCTCGCTGCTGACCGTCACCGACGAGGGCCGCGTGTTCCTCGCCGACGCGGTACGCGCCCGCACCGCCCTGCTCGCCTCCGCCACCGCCGGATGGCCGGCCGACGACGTATCCACCCTCTCCGCGCTGATGACCCGCCTCGCCCACGACCTGGAGACCCTGTGACCACGCCCGACGCGTTCGTGTTCGACCCCGAGGTGGAGTCGAGTCGACGCCACCTGCGCCTCATCCTCGGCGCGCTCATGCTCACGATGCTGCTGGCCGCCCTCGACCAGACCATCGTGTCGACGGCCCTGCCGACCATCACCAGCGACCTCGGCGGCCTCAACGAGCTCTCGTGGGTCGTCACCGCCTACCTGCTCGCATCGACCGCGAGCACGCCCATCTGGGGCAAGATCTCCGACCTCTACGGCCGCAAGCTCATGCTGCAGACGTCCATCGTCGTGTTCGTCATCGGCTCGATGCTCGCGGGCGCCTCGCAGAACATGGCGCAGCTGATCGGCACCCGTGCGCTGCAGGGCATCGGCGGCGGCGGCCTCATGGTCCTGGTCATGGCGGTCATCGCCGACCTCATCCCCCCGCGCGAGCGCGGTCGCTACGCCGGCCTGTTCGGCGCGGTGTTCGGCATCTCGTCGGTCATCGGGCCGCTGCTCGGCGGCTGGTTCACCCAGCACCTGTCGTGGCGCTGGATCTTCTACATCAACGTGCCGCTGGGTATCGTCGCCTTCCTCGTCCTCGGCGCCGTCCTGCACCTGCCGGTGAAGCACGAGAAGAAGCCGATCGACTGGCTCGGCTCCGCGCTGCTCGTCACGAGCGTCACGGCGCTGCTGCTCGTCACGGTCTGGGGCGGCCACCAGTACGACTGGACCTCGCCGCAGATCATCGGCCTCGGTGTCGCCGGCGTCCTGCTCGGCGTCTGGTTCGTGCTGCACGAGCTGCGCATCGACGAGCCCATCGTCCCGATGACGCTCTTCAGCAACAAGGTCTTCCGGGTCTCGTCGATGATCGGCTTCATCGTGGGCTTCGCGATGTTCGGGTCGATCGTCTACCTCTCGATCTACTTCCAGGTGGTGCGCGGGTCGACGCCGACCGAGGCGGGCCTCATGCTGCTGCCGCTCATGGTCGGCGTGCTCCTCACGTCGGTGCTCTCGGGTCAGCTCATCACCAAGCTCGGGCGCTACAAGATCTTCCCGATCGTCGGCACCGGGCTCGCGGCCATCGGCCTCTACCTGATGAGCCACATGGGCGTCGACTCGCCGTACTGGTTCTCCGCGCTCGCGATGTTCGTCCTCGGTGCCGGTCTCGGCAACGTGATGCAGGTGCTCGTCCTCGCCGTGCAGAACACGGTCGAGCCGAAGCTGATGGGTGCGGCGACCAGCGGCTCGACGTTCTTCCGCTCCATCGGCGGCTCGTTCGGCACCGCGTTCTTCGGCGCGGTGTGGACCGCGAGGCTAGCGGCGGAGCTCACCGGCGTGTTCCCGAACGCGGGTGCGGCCGGCAGCGACGTCACGTCGTCGATCAGCAACATCAACGCGCTTCCGCCCGCCGTCCAGGAGCAGGTCCTCGGTGCGTTCGCCCGCGCGATGGACACGACGTTCCTGGTCGCGGTGCCGTTCATGGTCGTGGCGTTCGTCCTCGCGCTGATCCTCCCCGAGGTCCGGCTGCGCACGCACCAGGACACCGCGCACGTCCTCGCGGACGACGCCGCCGTGCCCCTGCCGGTCATGGACTGACATGTAGCCGGACCGGACGCGGCCGTCATCCTCCCGGGGGTGGCGGCCGCGTCGTCATGACCGGCGCCGCCGGGACGCCAGTCGCCGCTCAGCGGTCGCTGGGGTGCAGCCGCAGCTCGGCGTGGACCGCACGCCAGACGTGGACCGTCTCCTCGCCGTCCGCGATCGCCTCGTCGACCGTGCGACCACCGAGCGAGGAGAGCACATGGTCGTGCGCCCACGACCGGGCGTAGCCGGCACCGAGCGCGTGCTCGAGCCGGGTCCAGAAGTCCGTCAGCCGCATGGGTCTGCCGGCCTCGTCACGACGGCTCCGCCGGCGGCCGGCCGTCCTCGCGAAGCTCGCTCGGCCGGGGCAGCTCGGTCGGGTCGGCCGGCTCGGGCAGGTGCCTCGGCTCGAGGCTGTCGACCGCGAGCGGGGCGACACCGTCGCGCCGGGACCGGCGCAGGAAGGACCAGAAGACCGCGCCGAGGAGCAGGAGCAGGACGACGGTCACGACGAGCGCCGCCAGTGGTCCGGCCGTCGTGGCCTCGCCCAGCGGCACGGCGTACGACGTCAGCACGTGCGTCACCTCCCGCCGGTCCTCGCGGCGCGCGGTCGGGCGCCGTCCTCGTCGCACAGCGTGCCACGGTGTCGGGCGGGCACGACAGGATGGTCCCGTGCCCAGGACCGCGCCGCCCCCGTCCGAGGACGTGCTGGCGCGCTTCTCCCCCGCCACGCGAGCCTGGTTCGGCTCGGCGTTCGAGACCGCAACACCAGCGCAGGTCGGCGCCTGGGACGCGATCTCCTCGGGCGAGCACGCCCTCGTCGTAGCCCCGACCGGCTCGGGCAAGACCCTCGCGGCGTTCCTGTGGGCGCTCGACCAGGTCGCCGCCGCACCGCCGCCGGACGACCCGCGGCTGCGCTGCCGCGTGCTCTACGTCTCGCCGCTCAAGGCCCTCGCCGTCGACGTCGAGCGCAACCTGCGCAGCCCGCTGACCGGGATACGCCGCGAGTCCGTGCGGCTCGGCCTGGCCGAGCCCGACGTCACGGTGGGCGTCCGGTCGGGCGACACGCCCGCGGACGAGCGACGGCGCTTCGGCACCCGGCCGCCCGACGTGTTCATCACGACCCCCGAGTCACTGTTCCTCGTCCTGACCTCCGCCGCACGCGACTCGCTGCGCGGCGTGACCACCGTGATCGTCGACGAGGTGCACGCGCTGGCCGGCACCAAGCGCGGCGCCCACCTCGCGATCTCGCTGGAACGCCTCGACGCTCTGCTCCCCCAGCCGGCACAGCGCATCGGCCTGTCGGCCACGGTGCGTCCCGTCGAGGAGGTCGCATCGTTCCTCGGCGGGTCGCGCCCGGTCACGGTCGTGCAGCCGCCGAACACCAAGTCGTGGCAGCTCGAGGTCGTCGTGCCGGTCGACGACATGGCCGAGCTGGGAGCCAGCACGGGCGAGGTGAGCGGGTCTGCCGCCGCCGACCCGACCCGCACCTCGATCTGGCCGCACCTCGAGGAGCGCGTCGTCGACCTCGTGGCCGCCCACCGCTCGACCATCGTGTTCGCGAACTCGCGCCGCCTCGCCGAGCGGCTCACCGCGCGGCTCAATGAGATCTGGGCGGAGCGCCAGAGCGGCGAGTCCCTGGAGACCGGCTCAGCACCTGCAGCGTCGATGGGGCAGTCCGGCTCCACGGGCGGCGCACCGAGCGTGCTCGCACGTGCGCACCACGGGTCGGTGAGCAAGGAGCAGCGCGCCATCATCGAGGAGGACCTCAAGGCCGGTCGGCTCCCCGCGGTGGTCGCGACCAGCAGCCTCGAGCTCGGTGTCGACATGGGCGCGGTCGACCTCGTGATCCAGGTGGAGTCCCCGCCGTCGGTGGCGAGCGGGCTGCAGCGCGTCGGGCGCGCCGGGCACCAGGTCGGTGCCGTGAGCAAGGGCGTCGTGCTGCCGAAGTACCGCGGCGACCTCGTGCAGACCGCGGTGGTCGCGCAGCGCATGCGCGAGGGCCTCATCGAGTCGATGCGCATGCCGCGCAACCCGCTCGACGTCCTCGCCCAGCAGCTCGTCGCCATGACCGCGATGGAGAGCTGGCACGTCGACGACGCGCTCGCGCTCGTGCGCCGCGCCGCGCCGTTCGCCTCGCTCCCGCAGTCGGCGTACGACGCCGTGCTCGACATGCTCGCCGGTCGCTACCCTAGCGACGAGTTCGCCGAGCTGCGGCCCCGCCTCGTGTGGGACCGCACCACGGGCACCCTCACAGGTCGACCGGGAGCGCAACGCCTCGCGGTGACCAGCGGCGGGACGATCCCGGACCGGGGTCTGTTCGGCGTCTTCCTCGTGGGAGAGAAGGGATCTCGCGTCGGGGAGCTCGACGAGGAGATGGTCTACGAGTCCCGGATCGGCGACGTCTTCTCCCTCGGTGCCTCGAGCTGGCGCATCGAGGACATCACCCACGACCGCGTCCTGGTCTCGCCCGCACCCGGTCTGGCCGGCCGGCTCCCGTTCTGGCACGGCGACTCCCTGGGCCGGCCCTACGAGCTCGGCCGCGCGATGGGCGGCTTCGTCCGCGAGGTCGCGGCGCTGCCCCGCGACGACGCACTGGCCCGCCTCACCGCGACGGGCCTCGACGAGCGCGCGCGCAACAACCTGCTCGCCTACCTCGACGACCAGCGCGCGGCCACCGGGCACCTGCCCGACGACCGGACCCTGCTCGTCGAGCGGGTGCGCGACGAGCTCGGCGACTGGCGCATCGTGCTGCACTCGCCGTTCGGGGCGCAGGTGCACGCGCCGTGGGCGCTGGCCGTCGGAGCGCGGATCCGCGAGCGGTTCGGGGTCGACGCGCAGGTGATGCACGCCGACGACGGCATCGTGCTGCGGCTGCCCGACGTCGAGGACGACGACATCCTGCGCGACGTCGTCGAGGCCGTGATCCTCGACCCGGACAACGTCGAGGCCCTGGTCACGGCCGAGGCCGGCGGATCGGCGCTGTTCGCGGCGAGGTTCCGCGAGTCGGCGTCACGCGCACTGCTGCTTCCCCGGCGCAACCCGGGCAAGCGCTCACCCCTGTGGCAGCAGCGCCAGAGGTCCGCGCAGCTGCTGTCGGTCGCGTCGCAGTACGGCTCCTTCCCCATCGTGCTCGAGACGATGCGCGAGGTGCTGCAGGACGTCTACGACGTCCCCGGTCTCGTGGCCCTCATGCGATCGGTGCAGTCCCGTGAGGTCCGGGTGGTCGAGGTCGAGACGCCGACCCCGTCGCCCTTCGCGCGCTCGCTGCTCTTCGGATACGTCGCCGCCTACCTCTACGAGGGCGACTCCCCGCTGGCCGAGCGCCGCGCCGCCGCGCTCAGCCTCGACCCGACCCTGCTCGCCGAGCTGCTCGGGCAGGCCGAGCTGCGCGACCTGCTCGACCCGGAGTCGCTCGCCCAGGTCGAGGTCGAGCTGCAGCGACTGGTCAGCGACAGGCATGCGTGCGACGCCGAGGGTGTGGCCGACCTGCTGCGGATGCTCGGACCGCTCCGCCGCACCCAGCTCGCCGAGCGCGGTGCCGCGCCCGAGTGGGTCGACTCGCTGCTCGCGGCGCGCCGCGCCATCGAGGTGCGCATCGGGGGCGAGGTCCACGTGGCCGCGGTCGAGGACGCCGCGCGGCTGCGCGACGCGCTCGGCACCGCCCTGCCCGTCGGGCTGCCGGACGCGTTCCTCGAGATCGTGGCCGACCCCGTCGGCGACCTCGTCTCGCGCTGGGCGCGCACCCACGGTCCGTTCCACGCCGCCGAGGTCGCCGCCGCCTTCGGCCTGGGCAACGCCGTCGTCCTTGGCGCGCTCACCCGGCTCGCGGCCTCCGGGCGCGTCGTCACCGGCGAGTTCCGGCCCGGCGGGTCCGGCACGGAGTGGTGCGACGCCGAGGTCCTGCGGCTGGTCCGCCGCCGGTCGGTCGCAGCGCTGCGGCGCGAGGCAGAGCCCGTGGCGCCCGAGACCCTCGGCATCTTCCTCCCCGCCTGGCAGCAGGTGGGAGGTCGCCTGCGCGGCCCGGACGGCGTGCTGCGCGTCGTCGAGCAGCTGGCCGGCGTCGTCGTCCCGGCGTCGGCCTGGGAGACCCTCGTGCTGCCCGCGCGGGTCGAGGGCTTCCAGCCCGCGATGCTCGACGAGCTCACCTCCTCCGGCGAGGTGGTCTGGGCCGGAGCCGGTGCGCTGACGGGCGGTGACGGCTTCGTCGCGCTAGCGCCCGCGGACTCGGCCGCGCTGCTCCTGCCGGAGATCGCGGAGCTCGAGCTCGACGACGTCCACCGGGCGCTGCTCGACACCCTCGCATCCGGCGGCGGCTGGTTCTTCCGCGCCCTGTCCGACCGGGTCGGCCCGCTGGTGGCGCCGGGGGCAGGCGGCATCGACGACGCGCGGCTGACCGAGTCCCTGTGGGACCTCGTGTGGTCGGGGCAGGTCACCGGCGACACCTGGGCACCGCTGCGCGCACGCATCGCCGGCCCGGGGCGCAGGCCGCGCACCGCGGCGGCGCCCTCGCGCGGTGGACCGCGCGCCCGCTACGCCCGACCTCGCTCGTCGCTGCCGACCCGCACCGGGCCGCCGTCGGTGAGCGGCCGGTGGTCGCTGGTCGAGCCGCGCTCGGTCGACCTCACGCTGCGTGCGGCCGCCCTGGCCGAGGGATTGCTCGACCGGCACGGCGTCGTCACGCGCGGGGCGGTGATGGCCGAGCGTGTCGGCGGCGGGTTCGCCGGCGTCTACCGCGTCTTGTCGGCGTACGAGGACGCGGGGCGGTGCCGTCGGGCCTACGTGGTCGAGGGCCTCGGTGCCGCCCAGTTCGCGCTGCCGGGCGCGATCGACCGCGTCCGCGCCGTCGCCCCCGAGCGTCGCGGCCCGTCGGCACCGCCTTCCTCGCTGGTGCTCGCCGCCACCGACCCGGCCAACCCGTACGGCGCCGCGCTCGGGTGGCCGGTCCAGGCTGACGCGGTCGCGAGCGGCCACAAGCCGGGACGCAAGGCCGGCGCACTGGTGGTGCTCGTCGAGGGCGCCCTCGTGCTGTACGTCGAGCGCGGCGGTCGCACGTTCCTCACCTGGTCCGACGACGCCGACGTCCTGCGCAGCGCCACCGCAGCCCTCGCGGCGGCCGTGCGCGGCGGCGTGCTCGGCCGGCTCACCGTGCAGAAGGCCGACGGCGAGTCGGTGCTCTCACCTCGCTCCCCGCTCGGAGCCGCGCTCGAGTCCGCCGGCTTCACCGCGACTCCCCAGGGCCTGCGCCTGCGCGGGTGACGCTCTCCACATCAGTGGTGCAGGGCTTCGACGTGCTCGTCTCCGTGTCACCGCTGGGCGCGGAGCGCTGGGACTGACTCCTCGAGGCCTACGCCCGGACGACGCTGATGTTGAACGCCGGCGTCCCGAAGGTGCCCATGAGGCTGAGCCACAGCGAGAGGTAGAGCTCGAGGCCGCGCGAGGCACCGATGCCGCCCGCGTCGATGATCTCCTCGCGCGTCCAGCCGAGCCCGAGCAGCAGGTCGACGGCCACCGCCTTGGCGTCCGCGTCGTCGCCGGCCACGAACACCGTGTGGGGGCCCGACAGCGAGCGCGGGGCGGCACTGACCGAGACGTTCATCGTGTTGAGGGTCTTGACCACGCGCGCCTCGGGGAAGGCCGACTGGATCTGCTCGGCCAGCGAGCGCCCGTCGGGCTGGGCGACCTTCGGCGGGAAGCCGTCGGAGAAGTCGAGCGGGTTGGAGAGGTCGAGCAGGACCTTGGCGGCGAGGTTCGCCGCCCCTGCGGCGTTCAGCGCCTCGATCGACACGAGACCGCCCGTCGCGTTCACGACGACCTCGCCCCAGGCCGCGGCGTCGGCGAACGTGCCCTCGCTCGCGCCGGCGCCGGTCGCGGCGACCCACGCCACCGACTTCTCGTTGCCCGCGGTGCGCGACCCGAGCCGCACCTCGTGACCCGCGCGGACGAACGCGGCGCCCAGCGTGGTGCCCACCACACCCGTGCCCAGGACGGCGATCCTCATGACGAGACCCTCCCTCATCGGTGCGAGTGCACCCGATCCGCACCAACGCACCTCGCGCGCCGCGTTGTTCCCCGGCAGGATCCTCTACGCCGGTCCGCGCCCGGCACCCGACCCCGAGGAGGTGCGCCGTGCCCGAGGGCGACACCGTGTGGCTCGTCGCGCAGAACCTGGACCGCACGCTCGGCCGAGAACGGCTGACCCGCACGGACTTCCGCGTGCCACAGCTGGCCACCACCGACCTGTCCGGGCGCGCCGTCCTCGGCGTCGTCCCGCGGGGCAAGCACCTCCTCCTCCGTGTCGAGGGCGGCCTCACGGTCCACTCGCACCTCCGGATGGACGGCGCTTGGCACCTGCACCGCCCCGGCACGCGGTGGACGGGCGGCCCCGACCACGAGGTCCGGGTCGTGCTGTCGACGGCAGAGTGGGACGCGATCGGCTACCGGCTGCCGGTGCTCGAGATCCTGGAGACGGCCCGCGAGGGCGACGTCGTCGGCCATCTCGGACCGGACCTGCTCGATCCGGCGTTCGACCGTGACGAGGCGGTTCGGCGGCTGCTTGCCGCCCCCGACCGCGAGATCGGCCAGGCGCTGCTCGACCAGGCCAACCTCGCCGGCATCGGCAACATCTACAAGGCGGAGAGCCTCTTCCTGCAGAGGATCTCGCCCTGGGCGCGCGTCGCCGACGTCGACGACCTCGGCGCGCTGGTGGACCGAGCCCGACGCCTGCTCGAGGCGAACAGAACCCACGCGTCGCAGTCGACCACCGGTGACCCGAGGCCCGGGCGCGAGCACTGGGTCTACGGCCGCGGTGCCCGGGCGTGCCGGCGCTGCGGAGGGCGGGTGGCCGCGGCGTTGCAGGGTGACCCGCCGTACGACCGGGTCACCTGGTGGTGCCCGACGTGCCAGCCAGGACCGGGGCCCTCGCCGCAGGGACCCGGCCGCCGTCCGACGCAGGCTCGGCGCGGTCCGCGCCCTGGCTGATCGGCGCGTAGTGTCGAGGCGTGTCCGAACGCGCGCTCGAGATCGCCCTGCTCCCCGACGCTTCCTTCGCCGCGACGTTCGACGACCGGTCGCCCGCCGTGCCCGTGACGTCGTGGGCCGACGTCCGCCGGTTGAGGGCGCGGCACCGCCAGGAGGACCACTGGGCCGAGGGCGCCCTCGAGGCGTTCGTCGCCGCGCACGGCCACCCCTTCGACGACTGGTGGGCCTCGCTGGCCCCGGACGTCCGTGCCGGGCTGCTCGCCGACGTCGACGGACCGGTTCCGGCGGCGTACGCCGAGGCCGTGAAGCGCTCGCTGCGCGCCGAGCCCGGGCGCGACGGGCTGCGGGTCGACGGGTCGAACTTCACCGAGCAGGTACGCGACTACCTGCGCACGACGGCGACGCGCGCCTGATCCCTACGGGGTGGCGGCGGCGAACGCGGTCGTGCGGACCGCCGCCGGCACTCCGGCGGCGATGGCGCGGGCCTGAGCCGCACGCGAGTCCTGGGTTCCCGGCTCGAGCACGTGGGATCCCAGCCAGCGGGACACGAGGTCGACGTGCTCCGGTGCGCTCGACCGGTCGGCGGCGTCGAGGACCAGGGCGACCTGGGCGCGTACGACGTCCCAGCCAGCACCGGGTCCGGGGACCGCGGCGCGGAGCAGCGCGGTCGGCTCCACGGTGCGCATCCCGACGAGGACGACGTGGCCGGCGACACCGTCGGCGGCACGCGTGAGCGCTACTGCGAGGTCGTCGGCCGCGAGATCGACGCAGTCGGCACCGAGCTCGGCGACGTCGTCCGCGACGAGTCCCGCGACGAGGTCGTCCTTGGTGCGGAAGTGGTTGTAGAGCGTGGCCTTGGCCAGGCCGCCCCGCACCGCGACATCACCCATCGTGGCCTTGCGCAGGCCGTGCTCGGCCAGCGTCCGCCGCGCGCCGTCGAGTGCGGCGGTGCGGGTCCGGCCCATGGCGTTGCCCGCGCGCGACCGCGGGGAACGCTCGGGCACGACGAGTCGGATCAGGCCGCGGCGACGACGGTGTCGGGCGCCACGGGGAGCTCGGTGACCGGCGCGACGCCCTCGAGGACCGCGACCTCGTCGCTGACCGAGCGCAGCACGATCGCGAGCGGGACGTCGAGCGCGGTGCAGATCGAGGCGAGCAGCTCGCTGCTGGCCTCCTTCTGTCCACGCTCGACCTCGGAGAGGTAGCCGAGGGAGACCCGGGCGGCCGCGGAGACCTCGCGCAGGGTGCGGCCCTGGTCCTGCCGACGACGGCGCAGCTCGTCGCCGATGACACGTCGTAGCACGATCACGGGTCCACCCCCTCTCGCGGGTCGGTCCACCTGGACAGGTACGTGGGATCCACGGTACCCGGCGGTGACGCCGTGCGCAGCGTCGCCACCCGGACGGGCGATCTCGGCGCGTCGCGGTGCGACGCGGGGTGGTGCGACGGTGCTGATCACGGAACGCGCCTCCTGTGCCGTGCTGCGGAGCCCCGGACGGGGCGCGACGGTCGGTGCCGTCACGGGTGTAACGCGGTAATCATCCGCGAGTGTTCCCACGGGCGCGACCCGGTTCACCGCACCTCCATCGGTCGCAGCCGCCACAAGATCACGAGTTGTGCTCACCAGAAGCAAGGAAACTGCGCCCTGGGCTTGATCGTCCCTAAGGGACGATCAAGCCCGGCGGTTTCGGGGGGCGGGGCAGGGCGGGTCAGTGGCCGATCGTGTCGACGAGGTGGTCGAGGGCCTCGGCTACGGCGGCCTCGCGGATGCCGGCGCGGCCGAGGGCGGGATCGAGCTCGAGGCCGGCGGCGGCGCCGCAGCCCTCGGGGGCGACGTCGCTGCGGGTGCGGTCCCAGACCGCGGTGAAGAGCCGGCCGACCGGCTGGCCGTCCTGCGGGTCCGGGCCGGCGACCCCCGTCGTGGCGAGCCCGTAGTCCGCGCCGAGTCGCACGGCGACACCGCGCGCCATCGCCACCGCGACGTCCGGGTCGACCGCGCCGACGCGGGCGAGCAGGTCCGGGTCGACGTCGAGCAGCGAGGCCTTGAGGTCGGTCATGTACGCCACGACTCCCCCGCGCACGACCTTCGAGGCGCCCGGCACGCCGACGAGCGCGGCCACGACGAGCCCGCCGGTCAACGACTCGGCCACCGCCACCGTCCGTCCCTGCTGGGTCAGCAGCCGCACGACCTGAGCGGCGGTCTGCTCGATCGGCGGCACGCCCATGTCAGGCACGTCCCGCGGCACGCAGCCGCTGGGCGCGCGCGACGTAGTCGATCCCGGTCCCGATCGTGAGCAGCAGCGCCACGCCCATGACCACCTCGCGCGCGGTGACCAGCCACCCGGTGAGCGGCAGCAGGTACATCAGGATGGCGACCATCTGCGCGACCGTCTTCGCCTTGCCGCCGCGGCTCGCCGGGATCACCCCACGACGGATCACCCAGAAGCGCAGCAGCGTCACGCCGATCTCGCGGGTGAGGATGACGACGGTGACCCACCACGGCAGCTCGCCGAGGTAGGACAGCCCGACCAGCGCCGTGCCGGTGAGCGCCTTGTCGGCGATCGGGTCGGCCACCTTCCCGAACGTGGTTACCTGGCCCTGGCGACGCGCGATCTCGCCGTCGACGAGATCGGTCAGCGACGCGCCGAGGAACATCACCGCCGCCCAGACCCGCGAGGTCTGGTCGTCCCCGCCGTCGCGCAGCAGAAGCCAGGCGAAGAGCGGGACGAGGCACAGCCGCAGGATCGTGAGGGCGTTCGGGACGTTGAGGACCGACGGCGACTCGACCGGGTCGCCGACGTGGTCGGGTGGGGCCGGACGGATCACTGCGCGAAGCCTCGCGGGACGGCTGCGAGATCGACGCCGTCGGAACGCACGACCTCGGCCGTCACGAGGGCGCCGACGCTCAGCGTCGCGAGGTCGAGCCCGCCCGCGACGAGCAGCGTGCTGCCGTCGACCTCGGGTGCCTGGTGGCCGCCGCGGCCCTCAACGACCAGTCCGTCCTCGGTGTCGGCCACGAGCTCGACGAGGACCTCCATCGTCTCCCCGATGCGGTCCTCGGCGCGCTGCGCGGTGAGCTCCTCGACGAGCGCCGACACCCGCTCGACGCGTTCGCGCACGACGTCGTCGGGGAGCTTGCCGTCGTACGTCGCGGCCTCGGTGCCGTCCTCGTCGGAATAGCCGAACACCCCGACCGCATCGAGCCGGGCGGCGACGAGGAAGCGCTCGAGCTCTTCGACGTCGGCCTCGGTCTCGCCGGGGAACCCGACGATGACGTTGCTGCGCGCGCCCGCGTGCGGCGAGCGCGCGCGAGCGGAGGCGAGCAGGTCGAGGAAGGACTCGGTGCCGCCGAAGCGACGCATCCGTCGCAGCACGGTCTCCGAGGAGTGCTGGAACGACAGGTCGAAGTACGGCGCGACACCCGGGGTGGTCGCGATGACGTCGATGAGCGAAGGACGCGTCTCGGCCGGCTGCAGGTAGGAGACCCGCACCCACTCGATCCCCTCGACGGCCGCGAGCTCGGGCAGGAGGGTCTCGAGCAGCCGCAGGTCGCCGAGGTCCTTGCCGTACGACGTGGAGTTCTCGCTCACCAGAACGAGCTCGCGCACGCCGTGGCCGGCGAGCCAGCGCGCCTCGTCGAGGAGGTCCGACGGACGCCGCGACACGAAGGAGCCACGGAACGAGGGGATCGCGCAGAAGGCGCACCGGCGGTCGCAGCCGGAGGCCAGTTTGAGCGGGGCACTCGGGCCGTGGCCGAGGCGACGACGCACCACGCGCGGCCCGCTCGCGGGAGCCACACCCTCGGGGAGGTCGGGTGCGGCCTGCGCGTGCCCGGGCAGCGCGACCGCGATCCCGCCGCGCTCGACGGGGGTCACCGGCAGGAGCAGGCGGCGGTCGCGCGGTGCGTGCGGCACGTGCGGCTCCCCCGCGACGATGCGCCGCAGCCGGGCGCCGATGTCGGCGTAGTCGTCGAAGCCGAGCACGGCGTCGGCCTCGGGCAGCGACTCGGCGAGCTGGTCGCCGTAGCGCTCGGCCAGGCAGCCGACCGCAACGACGGCCTGCGGGCGCCCGCCGGCCTTGAGGTCGGCGGCCTCGAGCAGGGTGTCGACGGAGTCCTTCTTCGCCTGCTCGACGAAGCCGCAGGTGTTGACCACGATCGCGTCGGCCTCCGACGCGTCCTCGACCAGCTCCCAGCCGTCGGCGGCCAGCCGCCCGGCGAGCTCCTCCGAGTCGACCTCGTTGCGCGCGCAGCCGAGGGTGACCAGAGCCACGCGCCGCGGGGTCTGGTCGGTCGGCACGGTCATGGCGAGAGCCTACGTGCAGGCAGGTCGGACCCGATGGGTCAGGCGGCGGTCTGCGTCGGGTCGCCGGGGACGAACTCGACCTTGATGACCTGGCCGTCCGACCCCGGTGCTCCGAGGTCGCGGCCGTTGACGTTGAGCGACACGGCTCCGGCGTTGCCGAGGAGCAGCTTCACCTTCGTCTTGTCGGTGAAGGTCTTGGTCTGGCCCTTGGTGAGCGTGCCCTCGTAGAGGGTCTTGCCGCCGGCGTTGGTGATGCGCATCCACGACGCGCGACCGGTGGTGGCGAGCTTCACCGTCACGCCGTCCGCGGCGGCGACGACGTCCGGCGGCGTCGTCGCGGTGCTCGGGGCGGTCGAGGGCGCGGTCGAGGGCGCGGTGGACGGGGTGCTGCCGGCGCTCGGCGTGCTCGTCGGGCTCGAGGACGGGCCGGCCACCGTGGCGGGACCGGACTGCGGCCGCTGCAGGAACGAGATGAGCCCGACACCGACGATCACGGCGAGGGCCAGGGCCATCACCGCGGTCCAGTTGGCCCCACGACGGCCACCGGAGACCGACGCCCCGAGGGTGCCGGCGAGGGAGGACAGCCCGTGCGACCCGCCGTCACGCTCGGCGACCTGGGTGGGCTGAGCGATCGGCTCCACGGGCGCCGCGGCCGTGCGTGCGGCTCCGCGCTGCACGTCGAACTGCGCGGCGACGGCGACCGGGTCGATGCCCACCGCTGTGGCGATGCTCTTGAGGTGGCCGCGGGCGTAGACGTCGCCGCCGCACAGCCGGAAGTCGTCGGCCTCGATCGCGGAGATCAGCGTGCCGCGGATGCGAGTCTGCTCGGCGACCTGCGCGACGGTCATCCCGGCCGCATTCCGGGCGCGCGTCACGGTCTGACCGACCGTCAGCGGTGCCTCGGTCACGCCGGAACCCCGATCCAGGAGCGACGGCGAGCAGCACGGAAGCCGCTACGGACACCGTCGGAACCCTCATGGTAGGCCGCGGGGGCGTGCCGGGGCCAACCCGCGACCGGTCGTCGGACCGAGTGGGTGACCTGCGTCACTCCCCGCCGAGCAGCGTGAGGATCCCCTCGAGCTCATCGGGTGCCACGAGGACGTCGCGCGCCTTGCTGCCCTCGCTGGGTCCCACGATGCCGCGGCTCTCCATGAGGTCCATCAGGCGCCCGGCCTTGGCGAAGCCGACGCGAAGCTTGCGCTGCAGCATGGACGTCGACCCGAACTGGGTCGTCACCACGAGCTCGACGGCCGCGCGCAGCAGGTCGAGGTCGTCGCCGATCTCCTCGTCGACCTCCTTCTTCGACGCCGCCGGCGCGGTGATGTCGGAGCGGTAGGCCGGGGTGAGCTGGGTCTTGCAGTGCGCCACCACGGCCCGGATTTCGTTCTCGGTGACCCAGGAGCCCTGCAGCCGGATCGGCTTGCTCGCGCCCATCGGCAGGAACAGCGCGTCGCCCTGCCCGACCAGCTTCTCTGCACCCGGCTGGTCGAGGATCACCCGGCTGTCGGTGACGCTCGAGGTCGCGAACGCCATCCGGCTCGGCACGTTCGCCTTGATCAGGCCGGTGACGACGTCGACGCTCGGGCGCTGCGTGGCGAGCACCAGGTGGATGCCCGCTGCGCGTGCGAGCTGCGTGATGCGCACGATCGAGTCCTCGACGTCGCGCGGGGCGACCATCATGAGGTCGGCGAGCTCGTCGACGATGACGAGCAGGTAGGGGTAGGGCGTGATGACCCGCTCGCTGCCCGGCCGCGGCTGCACCTGCCCCGCCCGGACGGCCTTGTTGAAGTCGTCGATGTGCCGGAAGCCGAAGTGCGAGAGGTCGTCGTAGCGCAGGTCCATCTCGCGCACGACCCACTGCAGCGCCTCGGCCGCCTTCTTCGGGTTCGTGATGATCGGCGTGATGAGGTGCGGGACCCCGTCGTACGCCGTGAGCTCGACGCGCTTCGGGTCGATGAGGATCATCCGGACCTCGTCCGGGGTCGAGCGCATGAGGATGCTCGTGATGAGGGTGTTCATGCACCCGGACTTGCCCGCGCCGGTCGCGCCGGCGACGAGGATGTGCGGCATCTTCGCGAGGTTGCCGCACACGAAGCCGCCCTCGACGTCCTTGCCGAGCCCCACGAGCATCGGGTGGTGGTCGCCCGTCGCGGCCTTGCTGTTGAGGACGTCGCCGAGGCTGACGAGCTCGCGGTCGGTGTTCGGGATCTCGATGCCGATCGCGGACTTTCCCGGGATCGGCGAGAGGATGCGGACGTCCGCCGAGGCGACGGCGTAGGCGATGTTCTTCGACAGCTGGGTCACACGCTCGACCTTCACGGCCGGTCCGAGCTCGACCTCGTAGCGGGTGACCGTCGGGCCGCGCGAGTAGCCAGTCACCTGGGCGTCGATGTCGAACTGCTCGAGCACCGCGGTCAGCGACGCCACGACGGCGTCGGAGGCCTTGCTCGTCGGCTGGTGCACGGCGCCGGGCTTGAGCGCCTCCGCCGGCGGCAGGTGGTAGGTGACGTCGCCGGACAGGGCGAGCTGCTCCACGCGTGACGGGCTCGCCGGCAGAGGGTCGGCCACCTGCTTCGCCGGCGCGGTGACCACGGCGCCGGAGGTGAGGTCGACGACGACGGTCGAGGTCCGGTCCGGGTCGATGCTGGCGTCGGGGTGCTCGGCGTGGTCGACCTGCTCGCTGAGGTCGAGGTCGACCTTGCGGGCGCGACGACTGCCCTTCGTGGCCTCGTCCGCGACGAGCGGCGTCTCGAAGGCAAGGTCGCCGGCGAGGACACCGAGGCCGGACTCGGCCGCGGCGTCGGCCGCGGCCCTGCGACGCTGGCGACGCGTGGTCGTGACCGGGCTCGTGGGCTCGGGCTCCACCTCGCCCTCGATGCGGACGCCGAGGAGGCGGTCGCGCAGGTGGCGGAACCGCTCGGGAACAGCGGCGACGGGGGTCGCCGTCACGACGAGGACGCCGAAGATCGCCACCAGCACGAGCAGCAGCCCGGCGACGACCGGGTGGGTGGCTGCGACGACGGGGGCGGACGCGATCCAGCCGATCCAGCCGCCGCCCGCCTCCATCGCCGCGGAGCCCTCGGCCGGCACCGGGGTGCCGTGCGCGACGTGCACGAGCCCGCAGGCGGACAGGACGAGCGCGGTCCAGCCGATGGAGATGCGACCTGTGGCGGCGCTCTCCTCGGGGCGGCGCAGCACCCGCCAGGCCAGGCCGAGGAGCAGGAACGGAAGGGTCCAGTCGAGGCTGCCCATCGCCCCGGTGACGATCACCCCGACGACGCCGCCGAGTCCGGCGCTGACGTTCCACCACACCGAGAACGCGACAAGGACCGCGAGGCCGACGAGCGCGAGCCCGAGGCCGTCACGACGGTGCGCCGGGTCGAGGTCGCGGGCGCCGTGGCCGACGCGGCGCACGACGCCACCCAGCACGTGCCCGATGCCCAGCCAGATCGCCCCGACCACCGCGGTGGCCCCGCCGATGACGCGCGACACCGGCGAGGGACCCGAGCGGGCCGGGGCCGGGCGCGGGCGTGCAGAGGAGGGACGCGTCGAGGACGACCGGGGCGCGGGGGCCGAGGCCTTGCTCGAGCGGCTCGTGGGGGAAGTCCCGGGCCGTCCCGACCCCGAACGGGGACGCGGCGGCGCGGGCGAACGGGTCGCCATGCTCGCAGGCTACCCACTCCAGTCCCTCAAGACCCGTCAGCCACACCGGCACCACACCAGGAGCGGTCCCGTACGCCGGCCTCGGCGGCGGCTCGCCGTGCGGTCCGGGCCCTGTGGGCTCGCTTCACCACCCCAGTCCGCGGATTCAGGCGGAAACCGCGGATTCCGGCGGGGAGGCGGTCCTCGCCCCCCCGTCGCGACGGCAACTCGTGCCCTGCGGGTGGCACCCGGGCTGGACGGCGAGCTCGCCGGTACGACCTCAGACGAGCGGCTCGGGCGGGGGGAACGTCCAGGTGCGGTCGAGCAGCTCGGCGCGCGGCCGGTAGAAGCGCACAAGGTAGTTTCAGCCCTGCGTCACCGGGATGCTGTTGGGACCCTCGGCACCGAAGGTCACCGTGATGCCGCCGTCGGCGTGGCGCTCGGCGGCCACGCCGTTGACCGAGTAGCGACCCGCGTCGTTGGGCACGAAGTAGCCGTCGGGTCCGTAGACGCTGATCGACCAGAAGCCGTCGACAGGCACCTCGCCGACCCTGAGTCGGTGAGCTGTCGCCCCGTCAGAGCGCTCCGGGAACACGGCGACGTACATCGCGTCGTGGCGTGTGTTCCCGCCCCAGAACGTCTCGACGGTGACGATCGCGCTCATGAGCCGAGCCTAGGGGCCGGCGTCACGCACGTGTTGTGCTTGGACAAGCGGCGCCCCCACGTGCCGCTGTCGCCCGCCCGGACCACCGTCGTCGGGCTGCCCGCACACGGACAAGCCCTCCGAGCCGCCGAGTCGGGTGGTTCGGGGTCGGCGGTCGGGGTGGGCTCGGGGCGCTCAGGCCTCGACGACGACGGGGACGATCATCGGGCGGCGGCGGTGCTGGTCGTTGACCCAACGACCGAGGACTCGTCGCACCAGCTGCTGGAGCGCGTACTGGTCGGTGTTGCCGTGCCGCAGCGCCTCCTCGACGGCGTCCTTGATCTTCGGCAGGACGTCGTCGAAGGCTGCGTCGTCCTCGACGAAGCCGCGCGCCTGGATCTCGGGGCCGGCGGTCACCTTGCCGTCGACGGAGTCGACGACGACGAAGCAGGTGATGAAGCCCTCGGTGCCGAGCACGCGACGGTCCTTGAGCGAGGACTCGGTGAGGTCGCCGACGCTCGCGCCGTCGACGTAGACGTAGCCGCAGGGGATCGCGCCCGTGACGGTGGCGCGACCGTCGACGAGATCGACGACGCCGCCGTCGAGGGTGAGGACGATGCGCTCGGCCGGGATGCCGGTGGCGAGCGCCAGCTCGGCGTTGGCCTTGAGGTGACGCGGCTCGCCGTGCACCGGCATGACGTTCTTGGGCTTGACGATGTTGTAGCAGTAGAGCAGCTCGCCGGCTGCGGCGTGACCGCTCACGTGCACCATCGCGTTGCCCTTGTGCACGACCTTGGCGCCGAGCCGGGTCAGCCCGTTGATCACGCGGCTCACGGCGTTCTCGTTGCCCGGGATGAGCGACGACGCGAGCACGACGGTGTCACCGACACCGATCTTGATCTGGTGGTCGTTGTTGGCGATGCGCGACAGCGCCGCCATCGGCTCGCCCTGCGAGCCGGTGCAGATGAGCACGACCTGGTCGTCCGGGAGGTCGGTGAGCTGCTCGGAGGACACGAGGATCCCGCCCGGGATCGTGAGGTAGTCGAGGTCGCTGGCCACGCCCATGTTGCGGACCATCGACCGGCCGAAGAAGGCGATCTTGCGGTGGTGGCGGTGCGCGACGTCGATGATCTGCTGGATCCGGTGGATGTGCGACGCGAACGACGCCACCACGATCCGGCCCTTGGCGTTGTTGAAGACCCGGTCGAGCGCGGGCTCGAGATCGCGCTCGCTCGCGACGAAGCCGGGGACCTCCGCGTTCGTGGAGTCGACCAGGAAGATGTCCACGCCACGCTCGCCGAGACGGGCGAACGACCGCAGGTCGGTAATCCGGCCGTCGAGGGGGAGCTGGTCCATCTTGAAGTCGCCGGTGTGCAGCACCGTGCCGGCAGGCGTGGCGATGAAGACCGCGAGCGCGTCCGGGATGGAGTGGTTGACCGCGACGAACTCGAGCTCGAAGGGACCGACCTTCGCCGTGTCGCCCTCCCTCACCTCGACCGTGGTGGCCTTGATGCGGTGCTCGCGCAGCTTGGCCTCCAGCAGCGCGAGGGTGAGCCGCGAGCCGTAGATCGGGATGTCCTGCCGCTCGCGCAGCAGGTAGGGCACGGCGCCGATGTGGTCCTCGTGCGCGTGGGTCAGGACGATGGCCTCGACCTTGTCGAGCCGGCTCCGGATGAAGTCGAAGTCCGGGAGGATCAGGTCGACACCGGGCTGCGCATCCTCGGGGAACAGGACGCCGCAGTCGACGATCATCAATCGCTTGGCGTGCTCGAAGACGGTCATGTTGCGACCGATGTCGCCGAGACCGCCGAGCGGGACGATGCGCAAGCCGTTCTTGGGCAGGACGGGCGGGGCTCCGAGCTGCGGGTGAGCGTGGGTCATGCGACGGACTCGAACCCGGGGACGCCGCCGTCGGCGAGGCCCTGGACGAGGACCTTGCGGTCGGCCGACGGCATCGGGAGCAGCGGCAGCCGGACGGCACCGCCGCCCGGTCGGCCCTGGTGCTCCAGTGCTGCCTTCACGGCGATCACTCCTTGGGTACGCGTCATGATCGCCTCGGTCACCGGGACGAGCTCGTCGTTGAGCTCCCGGGCGAGGTCGACGTCACCGGACTCGTGCGCGATCACCATCGCCGCGATCCGGTCCGCGACGAGGTGGCCCGTGACGCTCACGGCGCCGACGGCACCGATCGCGACGAGCGGGAGGTTCATGGCGTCGTCGCCCGAGTAGTAGACGAGCTCGCAGCGCGACATCACCTGCTGGGCGGAGAACAGGTCGCCCTTGGCGTCCTTGTTGGCCACGATCTGGGGATGCTCCGCGAGGCGGAGCAGGGTCTCGGTCGCGATGGCCACGCCCGTGCGCGCGGGGATGTCGTAGAGCATGTTCGGCAGGCCCGTGGCGTCGGCGACCGCGGTGAAGTGGGCGAGGATCCCGTCCTGCGGCGGCTTGTTGTAGTACGGCGTCACCACGAGCAGGCCGTGCGCGCCGGCCTTCTCCGCGGACTTCGCGAGCTCGACGGTGTGGCGGGTGTCGTTGCTGCCGACCCCGGCGACGACATGGGCGCGGTCACCGACCGCACCGAGGACGGCGCGCAGGACGCGGTCCTTCTCGTCGTCGGTCGTCGTCGGCGACTCCCCCGTGGTTCCGTTGACGACGATCCCGTCGTTGCCGAGGTCGACGAGCTCGACGGCCAGCGCGGCGGCCGCGACGTCGTCGAGGGTGCCGTCGGCGTGGAACGGTGTGACCATCGCGGTCAGCATCCGGCCGAACGGCCGTTGAGGGGTGGACGTCGCGGGCATGGCCTTCAGGCTACCGCGCGGCGATGCTCAGGGGGCCACCCGCCCGTTAGACTGGAACGCGGCGTAGGTGAGCGGCATGAGCCGCTCGAACTCCTTTTCGTAGAGCTCCGCGACCATCTCGATCTCGCGCTGCGGGAACGACGGGAAGTGCGAGCCCTCGCGCTTGGTGCGCAGCGACAGGAAGTTCATCAGGGCGCGGGCGTTCATCGTGACGTACGCCGAGGAGTAGATCGTGACGGGAAGGACGACCCGGGCGACTTCGCGGGCGACGCCCGCGGCGAGCATGGTCTGGTAGGCGGCGTAGGCCTGCTCGCAGCTGCGGCGCACCTCGGCGTCGACGATGGCGTACTGCTCCGCCGTGCCAGGCACGAAGACGTAGGCGCCCGGCTTGCCCTCCTGCACGAGGTGGCGCTCGGGGCCCGGGACGTAGAAGACCGGCTCGAGCTCGCGGTAGCGCCCGGACTCCTCGTTGTAGGAGGCGATGCGGTGACGCATGTGCTCGCGCCACATGAAGATCGGGGCGCGCACGAAGAAGGTGAACGACGTGTGCTCGAACGGGCTGCCGTGGCGGTCGCGCATGAGGTAGTTGATGAGGCCGGACGAGCGCGACGCGTCGCCGTCGACGTCCTCGAGCGACTGCTCGCCCTTGGTGGACACGCGGGCGGCGAACAGGACGTCGCCGTCGGAGGCCGACGCCTTGACGAGCTCGACGGTGACGTCGCTGCGGAAGGTGATCTCGGGGGTGTCGGTCTCGGCCACGGCCCCGAACCTAGACCACTGCGGGTGCGGACTCGCGCGACACCCGGGGTGGAACCGTGCTTGCCCAGGTGGAACACTTGTGTTCCAATACGTACATGAGTGGTTCGATCCGTTCGCTCCCGACGACGCCGGCTCCGCCCGAGCCGGTCCGCGAGGTCGTGCTGCGCGCCGCCGCCGCGCTGCTGGCCACCGACTCGGGCGCCTCCCTCGCCGAGATCGCCGCGGCCGCGGGGGTCGGGCGCACCACGGTGCACCGGGTGTTCCCCACCCGCGGCGACCTGCTGACGGCCCTCGCGCTCGAGGCGGTCGAGCGCCTCACCAGCGCGCTCGCCGCCGCCCGTCTCGACGACGGTCCCGCCACCGACGTGCTCGCGCGCGTGGTCGAGGAGGTGCTCCCGCTCTCCGACGAGCTGGCGTTCCTCGACAGCGGGCCCGAGGTCTGGGACCTGCCCCAGATGCGCGACGCATGGTGGTCGGTCACCGCCTCGCTCGACACGCTCGTCCAGCGGGGTCAGCTCGAGGGCGACATCCGCGGCGACATCCCGGCGGAGGTCGTCGTCGAGGCCTTCACCGGGATCCTGCTCGGCGTCTGGAACGGCGTGCGCGACGGCCGCGTCGCGCCCGCCACCGCCACCCGTCACGTCGTCACCCTCACCCTTGCCAGCGTCGCTCCCCCCACGAGACAGGTCTGACCATGCGCTCCCGGCGTCCGTTCGTCGTCCTCGAGGCGACGGCGGTCCTCTCCGGCACGGCCAACGGCATCACGATGGTCGCGTTCCCGTGGCTCGTCCTGCAGACCACGGGCGACGCCCGCGCGACGGCGACCATCGCGGCCGTCACCGCGCTCCCCCTGCTCGCCTCGATGCTGTTCGCCGGCGCGGTCGTCGACCTGCTCGGCCGCCGTGCCATCGCCATCACGAGCGACCTGCTGTCGATGCTCAGCGTCGTCCTCGTCCCGGTGCTCGCAGCGACCGTGGGTCTCGGCTTCGGCCTGCTGCTGCTCGTCGCCGCTCTCGGCGCGGTCTTCGACCCCGCCGGCCTGACCGCCCGCGAGACGATGCTGCCGGCGGCCTCGCGCAGCGCCGGGCTGTCGCTCGAGCGCGCGAACGGCATCCACGAGACGTCCTACTCGGTGGCGTTCCTCGTCGGTCCCGGCCTCGGCGGCGTGCTCATCGGGCTGGTCGGCACCACCGCGACGTTCTGGGCGACGGCCGCGGCCTTCGCCATGTCGGCGGCGCTCATGGCGTTCACGCGGATGCCTGCGAGCGGACGTCCGTCGCGATCGGCCTACCCGCAAGGTATCTGGAGCTCCACCCGCACGGGGCTGGCCTTTCTGTGGGACGACAAGGTCCTGCGCACCGTCGCGATGCTCACCGCGCTTCTGGTGGGCGTCTGGCTCCCGGTCGAGGGCGTCGTGCTGCCGGTGCTGTTCAGCTCCGTCGACCAGCCCGAGCACCTCGGCTTCCTCATCACCGCCATGAGCCTCGGCGGCGTCATCGGTGCGCTCGGCTACACGGTGCTCGGGCCGCGGCAGCGTCGGCGCCCGTCGTTCGTCGTCGCTCTGGTCGGCTGCGCCGTGCCCGTCGTCGCCATGGCGTTCCTGCCGCCCTACCCCGTTCTGCTCTTGCTCGGCGTCGTCTCCGGGGCGTTCTTCGGGGCGGTCAACCCGATCACGAACCTCACCATGCAGAACCGCACGCCCGAGGCGCTGCGCGGTCGCGTGGTCGGGGTGATGGGCTCCGCGGCCTACGCCGCCGGGCCCATCGGCTACCTCGTGGCGGGCCCGCTCGTCGAGGCCTGGGGTGCGCAGGCGGTGTTCGCGCTGCTCGCCGTTCTGCTGCTCGTGGCGTCGGTGGCGACCGCCTTCCTCCCGACCCTGCACCGCCTCGACGACCCCGCGCTGCCCGGCTCCGCCGCACTCCCCTTCCCGGAACGCGTCACGATCCCTCCGGTCGACGAGGTGCTCGCCGGTCGCGACGCCGCGTAGGTCCGGGCGCCACCCACCCTCGGCGGGCTCAGCGGCCGAGGACGTGGTGGCCGTGCATGGCACCGTCGGAGGAGAACCGGGCCAGGCCGAACGGCAGGATGTCCGGGTCCACCGGCATCCCCTCGGCGAGGTCGGCCAGCACGAGTCCCATCAGCGCGGAGAACTTGAAGCCCTCGCCGGAGTCGCCCGCGGCGAGCACGACGCGGCCGCCAGCGAGTCGGTCGATGACGAACCGGCCGTCGGGCGACTCGGTCCAGGTGCACACCTGAGAGTCGAGGACGGTCGGGTCGAGGTCGACGAAGTTGCGCACCACCCGCGCCGAGATCGCCGCGGACACCTCGGGCGCGGGCACCCGGTCCTGGTCGTCCTCACGCCACTCGCGGAGCGGCAGGTCGATGCCGAGCTTGTAGCCGCGACCCGGGGTCGTCATCGCGTACATGCCGGGCTCGTCCCCGAGCGGGCCGTCGTAGAGGCATGGGAGGTCATCGGTCTGCGGCGCGCTCCCGACGTGGCACACCTGCTCGAGCACCGGACGGAACTCCACGGCGATCCCCAGCGCCTCGGCCAGCCGCACCACGCCGGGGCCCGGCGTGAGCACCACGACGTCGGCGCGGAACTCGCGGCCGTCCTCGGCGCGGAGCACGACGTCGTCGTCGCTCGGATCGACCTCGCGGATGACCGGTCCGACCACGAGGTTGCCGCGCGCCATCGCGAACAGGCCGGCCTGCGCGTCGAGGGCGGCGCGCGCGAGGACCGGCCCGGCGGTCTCCTGCCAGACGCCCACCCGGCCGTCGGGTCGCAGACCGGGGAAGAAGCGAGCGACGTCGCCGGGGTCCACGATTGTGCGATCCACGCCCTCGGCCGCCAGCGCGGCCGCGACGGCCGGCGCGGTCACGTCGTCGCGCCAGAGCAGTCCGCGTCGCAGGATCGCGGTGATCCCGCTCGCCGACTCGAGCCGTTCCCACGCCTCGACCGAGCGCAGCGCGAGGCGTACTCGCAGCCGGTCGGGGTGGGTCACCCGCCAGAGCCGCGTCGGCCCCGACGAGGACATCAGCTGGGAGGCCGGACCGTGGCGGTCGACGAGGGTGACGTCGTGCCCGCGGCGGGCGAGCTCGGCAGCGGCAGGGAGCCCCCACGCGCCCGCGCCGACGACCACGATCCTCACGGTTCGCACGCTACCCGCGAGGATGGGGTTCATGAGCGATCAGCAGCCCGTGTCCGCACCGGCTCCCGATGCGGCGGTGCGCCGGGCCCGCCCGGCCGACTGCGCGGCGATCGCGGCCATCACCCTGGCCTCGTGGCGGGCGCAGCCCGACGACCTGCTCCCCCGCGATGCGCTCGACGCCGTGTCGCTCGACGACCTCGCACGCGACTGGGTCGACGCGGTCTCCTCACCGCCGAGCCCCCGGCACGTGGTCCTCGTCGCGCTGGAGGGCGACGACGTCGTTGCCTACGCGCTCGCCGAGCCGTCGCACGACCCTGACGCCGCCCCGGACGGCACGAGCTGCGAGATCGTCGACCTCGTCGTGCGCGACGACCGGACGCGTCGGGGACACGGCTCCCGGCTGCTCGCGGCCGTCGTCGACACCCTGCGCGAGACCGGCGGCAACGAGCTGCTGACCTGGGTCGCCACCGGGGACGACGCGCGACTGGCCTTCCTCGCCTCCGCGGGACTCACTGCCGACGGAGCGAGCCGGACGCTCGAGGGCGGGCTCGGTTCGGGTGCCCTCCGGCAGGTCCGCTGCTCAGCCCGCATCGACTGACCGCACGACGTCCCGCTCCCCTAGGCTCGCGCCATGGCGGCGAAGTTCCAGGGCATCCCGGTCGAGGCGTTCGAGTTCTACGACGCGCTGACGGCCGAGAACACCAGGGCGTGGTGGACGGCGCACAAGTCGCAGTACGACGCGGTCGTGCGCGGCCCGATCGAGGACCTGCTGGCCGAGCTCGCGGACGAGTTCGGCGAGGGCAAGATCTTCCGCCCCTACAAGGACGTCCGGTTCTCCAAGGACAAGACGCCGTACAAGGACCACCAGGGGGCCTACGTCCCGACCGAGGATTCCGTCGGCTACTACGTTCAGGTCTCCGCGAGCGGCCTGATGGTCGCGGGCGGCTGGTGGTCCTCGGCGCCGACGCAGCTCGCGCGCTTCCGCGACGCCGTCGACTCGGCGTCAGGCGTCGTGCTGGAGAAGGCGATCGCGACCGCCGAGAAGGGCGGCCTGACCCTGGGTGGCGACGTCATGAAGACGCGCCCTCGCGGGGTCGCCGAGGACCACCCGAGAGTCGACCTGCTGCGTCACCGGTCCCTCACGGTCGAGCGCCACGACGGGACGCCCGCGTGGGTCTCGACCCGCAAGGCGCTGACGCACGTGCAGAAGAGCTGGCGTGCGATGACCCCGCTGGTCGAGTGGCTCACCGATCACGTCGGGCCGGTCGACGACGGTGTGCCGCCGGAGCCGCGGTGAGCTCCCTCGCGGGGGACGTGGGGTCCGACGGCGCGACCCACTGGCACGAGGAACGACGCGCGATCGTGGTCAACGCGATCGGGGTCGGCGTGGCGGTGGCGGCGTACGGCGTGTCCTTCGGTGCCATCTCCGTGACCGGTGGCCTGTCGGTGCTGCAGACGCAGTTCCTCTCGGCGCTGATGTTCACCGGCGGGTCGCAGTTCGCGCTGGTCGGCGTGCTCATCGCCGGCGGAGGCACGATCTCCGCGGTGGCGACGAGCGTGATGCTCGGGTTCCGCAACGCCTTCTACGCGCTCGCGATGGCGCCGGTGCTCCAGGTGCACGGGCTGCGTCGTCTCGCCGCCGCGCAGCTCACCATCGACGAGTCGACCGCGATGGCGGTCGGTCGCTCTGTCGAGCACGACGGCGGGCGTGCCTCGCGCCTCGCATTCTGGGCGACCGGACTGTCGGTGTTCGTGTTCTGGAACATCGCCACGCTGGCCGGCTCGATCGGCGCCAACGCGCTCGGCGACCCGAAGATCTGGGGGCTCGACGCCGCGATCCCCGCCGGCTTCATCGCGCTCGTGTGGCCGCGGCTCAACGACCGGCGCACGTGGACGATCGGGCTCTGCGCGGCTGCGGTCGCCCTGGTCCTCACGCCGTTCCTGCGACCCGGCGTGCCGGTGCTGCTCACGGCCATCGTCGCGGTGGTCGCCGGCGTGCTGGCCGTGCGCGGGAAGGTCGAGCCGTGAGCGCGACCTGGTGGGCGGTGATCCTCGCGACGCTCGGCTGCTACGCCGCGAAGCTCGGCGGACACTCCGTTCCGGAGCACTTCCTCGAGCGGCCGATCGTCCGCGAGATCTCCGACGCGCTGCCGATCGCCCTGCTCATGGCACTCGTCGCCGTCCAGACCTTCGCGGTCGGCCAGACCCTGGTCCTGGACGCACGCGCGGCCGGCCTCGCGGCCGCGGTCGTCGCCCTGCTTCTACGCGCGCCGTTCCTCGTCGTCGTCATCGTCGCCGCAGCGACGGCCGCTGTGTTCCGCCACCTCGGGTGGGCGCTGTGAGCGACCGTGCGCTCGTGTGGCGCAGACCGATGGTCTCCCGCGACACCGACGAGCCGCACCGGGTGTCGACGCCGCTGGAGCTGTTCTTCGACCTGTGCTTCGTCGTCGCCGTCGCCGCCGCTGCTTCCGAGCTGCACCATGCCGAGGACCACGCGGCGCACCTGACGACCGACGTCGTGTCGTACCTCATGGTGTTCTTCGCCATCTGGTGGGCGTGGATGAACGTCACGTGGTTCGCCTCCGCCTACGACACCGGAGACGTGCAGTGGCGGATCTCGATCTTCGTGGTGATCGCCGGGGCCCTGGTCCTGGCCGCCGGCGTCCCGAGCGCGTTCACCGACCACGACTTCCTCGTGGTGACGATCGGCTACTGCATCATGCGCACGTCGCTCGTGCTGCTGTGGCTGCGCGCGGCCCACGACGACCCGCCCCACCGCGAGACGTCGCTGCGGATGGCGCTCGGAGTCACGCTCTGCCAGCTCGGCTGGGTCGCGCTGCTGTTCGTGCCCTCGTCGGTGAAGATGATCTGCTTCGTCGGGCTCGTGGCCGCCGAGCTGCTGGTGCCGGTGATCGGCGAGCGTCGCGGGCGGACCGCGTGGCACCCCGGCCACATCGCCGAGCGCTACAGCCTGTTCACCTTGATCGTGCTGGGCGAGTCGGTGCTCTCGGGCTCGGTCGCGATGGGGGCGGCGGTAGGCCAGGACTCGCACATCGGGGCGGTCTGGGGCATCGCGCTGGGCGGGCTGCTGCTCGTGTTCTCCATGTGGTGGAAGTACTTCGCGCGGTCGGCCGAGGACCTGCTCACGAGCAGCCGGCAGGCGTTCGTCTGGGGCTACGGCCACCTTGTGGTGTACGCGTCTGCAGCCGCTGTCGGCGCTGGGATCGCGGTCGCCGTCGACCAGGCGATGGGACACGCCGACATCAGCGCGGCGCTCGCGACGGCGTGCGTCACCGTGCCGGCGTCGATCTACGTCGTGACCGTGTACTGGCTGCACCTGCGGCCGCAGGAGTCGGCGCGCGGCCGGGGCGCAACGCTGCTCGGCGTACCGCTGCTGCTCCTCGCGTCGTTCGTGCCGCAGGGTGTGCTCGTGTCCGGCTTCTGCGCCGCTGCGATGGTGGCGGTCAACGTCGCCCTCGACGCCCGCGACGCGCGGACGGCACCGTCGGTCGACCTGCCGTCCTGACCTCGCACGAGGGCGCGGCAGTGCCGACGCGCGGTCGCCACGGAACACCGGCTCCAGGACCGCGAACCCGGCCGGGCGACCATGCTCGAGCTGGCGGACCCGACGCGACGACACCACCGACCCCAGCGCGGCATCCACCCGGGACGCGGCCGGCGCTGGTAGCGACTTCACGCCCCATCGTACACCAGTGCTAACGTTCGCCTATGCCGGAAACCGTTGGGAACATTAACGAATCGGCGAATTCTCATCCACAGCGCCTGTGGATGAGAGGCGTCGCGAGGACAACATCCCGAGCCGCGCACGACGACCGGCGGCGCCGACTTCGCTCAGACCGCGATGACGATCTTGCCGGTGTGCTGCTGGGCGCCGAAGCGTCGCATCGCGTCGGCGACGTCCTCGAGCGGGTGGACGGAGTCGATGACGGGCGACACCGCGCCGGACTCCAGCAGGGCGCCGAGGTAGGCGACGTCGGAGGGGTTGTTGGGTCGCCAGAGCGGAACGCCTACGGCGCGGTCGGAGAACCTCGACCTCACTGGTCCGACCGCCATGGTCGCGAACAGCCTCGGGATCGATCCGCCGATCAGCGCCGCGTAGCCGCCGGGCTTGAGAAGTCGCAGGTACGCCGACATCGGGCGGTACGCCGCCACGTCGAGGACGAGGTCGTAGGTTCGGCCCTCGCGCGCGACGTCCTCGACCCGGTAGTCCACGACCCGGTCGGCGCCGACGGCGGTCATGGTCGCCAGCTTGTGCGCGGCGTCGACACCGGAGACGTGCGCGCCCAGCGACTTCGCCGTCTGGATCGCGATCGTGCCCACTCCACCGCCCCCGCCGTTGATGAGCACGTCGTCGCCCGGGCCGACGAGGCGGCGCGCGCGCATCCCGAGCATCGCGAGCCCGCCCGCCTCCGGGACAGCGGCCGCCTGCTCGAACGTCAGCGAGCCCGGGATGACCGCGAAGGTCGACGCCGGCGCCGACACGTACTCCGCGAACGCGCCGAGCCCGGCGGTGCACATGTCGCCGTAGACCCGGTCCCCAGGGCGCAATCCCGTCACCGCGTCCCCCACCGCCTCGACCGTGCCCGCGGCGTCGCAGCCGAGGATCCGGTGCTTCGGCCGCCAGGGTGCGACCACCCGGTTGACGAACGGGTGGCCGGTCAGCAGGTGCCAGTCGTAGTCGTTCACGGAGGTGGCATGAACCCGCACGAGCACCTGACCGGATGCCATGTCGGGGACGGGGACGTCCTCGACGCGCAGCACGTCGGGCGACCCGTAGGAGTCCCGGACGACGGCGCGCATGTCCGCGCGCGCCCTCAGCCGAGCCCGAGGTAGGAGTCCAGGCCGATGGTGAGGCCCGGGTGCGCCGCGACGTTGCGGATCCCGAGCAGGACGCCCGGTGCGAAGGACGACACGGACAGGCTGTCGTGCCGGATCGCCAGGGTCTCCCCCGTGCCACCGAGCAGGACCTCCTGGTGCGACACCAGTCCTCGCAGCCGCACCGAGTGCACGTGCACGCCGTCGACCTCGGCACCGCGGGCGCCCTTGAGCGCCTGGGTCGTGGCGTCCGGCATCGGCGCAGCGCCTGCCTCGCGGCGGGCCTCGGCCACAGCGCGTGCGGTGGCAGCTGCCGTCCCGGAGGGCGCGTCGACCTTGTCCGGGTGGTGCAGCTCGACGATCTCGACGGACTCGAAGTAGGGCGCCGCCTGGGCGGCGAAGCGCATCATGAGCACCGCGCCGATGGCGAAGTTGGGCGCGATGAGCACGCCGGTCGACGGCGTCGCCGCGAGCCAGCCGCTGACCCGGGCGTAGCGCTCGACGTCCCATCCGGTGGTGCCGACCACCGCGTGGATGCCGTGGGACACGAGGAACTCCACGTCGCCCAGGACGACGTCGGGATGGGTGAAGTCGACGACGACCTCGCACCCGGTGTCGATGAGAGTCTCGAGCGGGTCGCCCTTGTCGATCGCAGCCACGATCTCGAGGTCCGGTGCCGCCGCGACGGCATCGACGATCGAGGAGCCGACCCGTCCCAGTGCACCGATGACGCCCACGCGCGTGGTCATGACGGGTCCTCTCAGGCGATGACGGAGGAGAAGTCGCGATCGGTGTCGAACGGGCCGATCACCGCGAGGGTCGGCGTGACCTCGAGCAGGCCGCCCGCGATCTCACGGACGTCGTCGACGGTGACGGAGTCGATGGCGGTCAGGACCTCGGCGGTCGACCACAGCTCGCCGGCGAGCAGCTCGGCCTTGCCGATCCGCGACATCCGCGAGCCCGTGTCCTCGAGACCGAGGACGAGACCGCCGCGCACCTGGCCCTTGCCTCGCTGCAGCTCCTCGTCGGTGAGGCCGTACACGGCTACCTTCGCGAGCTCGTCGCGGGTGATCTCGAGGACGTCGTCGACCTTCTTCGGCATGCAGCCGGCGTAGACGCCGAACATCCCGGTGTCCGCGTAGTGCGAGGCGAAGGAGAACACCGAGTAGGCCAGGCCACGCTTCTCGCGGATCTCCTGGAAGAGCCGGCTGCTCATGCCGCCACCGACAGCGGCGTTGAGGACGCTCAACGCGAAGCGGCGCTGGTCGTCGCGGGCGAGCCCGGGGACGCCGAGCACGACGTTGGCCTGCTCGGTGGTCTTCGACAGCACGCGCACGTCGCCGGCGCCGCGAGTGCGGAACTCCCCCGCACGCGGGACCGCCGGGACGGCGTCGCCGTCGAGGAACCCCGCAGCGCCGAAGGCCTTGCGCACCAGGCGAACGACGGCGGTGTGGTCGACGTTGCCCGCCGCGGCCACGACCATGTTCTCGGGCCGGTACCGGCGCTTGTAGAACGCGCGGATGGCGCGCGGGGTGATCGACTCGATGGTCTCGACCGTGCCGAGGATCGGGCGCCCGAGGGGGGTCGGACCGAACATGGCGTCGGCGAACTCCTCGTGGACGAGGTCCCCGGGATCGTCGTCGCGCATCGCGATCTCCTCGAGGATCACGTCGCGCTCGGAGTCGACGTCGAAGGTGCGCAGCAGCGCGGAGGTGACCAGGTCGCTGACGACGTCGACGGCCAGCGGCAGGTCGGCGTCGAGCACACGCGCGTAGTAGCAGGTGTACTCCTTGCTGGTGAAGGCGTTCATCTCGCCGCCGACCGCATCGAGCGCGGCGGAGATGTCGAGCGCGGAACGGCGCTCGGTGCCCTTGAACAGCAGGTGCTCGAGGTAGTGCGCGGCGCCCGCCTGGGCCGGGGTCTCGTCGCGCGAGCCCACACCGACCCAGATCCCGAACGCCGCGGAGCGCACGCCCGGGACGTTCTCGGTGACGACCCGGAGGCCGCCGGGCAGGACGGTACGACGAACACGCGCACCCTCCTCGACGAGGAGGGTGCGCGTGGAGCCGACCTTCTGCTCATGCGCTCCGGGCACGCGGTCTCGCCGCGTGCCCGGAGCGGTGGTCGTGCTGGTCGCCAAGGGTCAGGCCTCGACGGACTCGGCGTCGGACGGGGCCGCAGCGGCCTCCGCGTCGGCGTTGTCCTCGACCGGCGAGAGCGACAGCTTGCCGCGCGCGTCGATCTCGGAGATCTCGACCAGGACCTTCTGCCCGATGGACACGACGTCGTCGACGTTCTCGACGCGCTTGCCACCGGCCAGGCTGCGCAGCTTGGAGATGTGCAGCAGGCCGTCCTTGC
>DATCCY010000013.1:0-61873 GCA_036510975.1 Candidatus Nanopelagicales bacterium | reverse complement strand
GCTGATGGTCACGATGCTCGAGGACGACACCTCGGTGTTCGCCGCCATGCGCGCGGGTGCTCGTGGCTACATCCTCAAGGGCGCAACACCCGACGACATCGTGCGAGCCATCCGAACAGTGGCAGCCGGAGAGGTGATCTTCGGAGCCGCGCTCGCCCGTCGCATGGGCCACTTCTTCACAGCCGGACGCGACGGTGAGGCACATCCCTTCCCCGAACTCACGACACGCGAGCGAGACGTCCTCGGCCTCATCGCGGATGGTCGCTCCAACACCGACATCGCAACCGCACTCGGCCTGAGCGAGAAGACAGTGCGCAACAACGTCTCGAACATCTTCGCCAAGCTGCTGGTTCATGACCGCGCGGCCGCAGCCGTCAAGGCGCGCACAGCCGGCCTCGGCTCCTGAGGAACGCCACGAAGTGACGGCGACACTCCCTGGTGCCCGACTGCGCCGCCGGCCCTACTACCGCTACTCGCTTGATTGGCTCAAGCCGT
Source organism: Candidatus Nanopelagicales bacterium (assembly GCA_036510975.1). Taxonomy (GTDB): domain Bacteria; phylum Actinomycetota; class Actinomycetes; order S36-B12; family CAIYMF01; genus Longivirga. The sequence continues at coordinate 61,378 of DATCCY010000013.1, read as the reverse complement.
AGAGGACGCACACGCCGAAGTGCCGCTATCGCTCTATCTGAATCGTCGCTGCACCGGCCAATCGGGCTGCCACTCGAGGTGGCGTTCGGGCGAGTCGACCCAATTCACCGGAGCTAGTCGAGCACACCCGCGATATCGCAGATACCAGTGTGTGCCTCGGAGTCGGGGTCCCTGGCCACAGCGTGATCGACCGGCCGACGGCGTCGGTCGCACACGGTGTCGCTGGCAGGCAGTCCGGACGCGTGTTCGCTGTGGTGGGCCCTGGAGTCGATCAGCTGGGTTGCCTGCCTCGAGCACGGTGCATTGACCTGGCGATGGTGTGGCGCGAGGTGCCCGCGTCGCCCGCGGAGCTGCGGAGTTTGCTCTGGCCCACCCACCCGCGCAGCCCGGCCACTCATAACGCAGGTCCCGTCGGTCGGCTACCCGCCTGATCGCGACGCCGGCAGCTCGCCTCGTTTGGGGGGTTGCCAGCGGTCTGGCCATGACTCCGCTACTGGCCATCCGCGGCGGGCATCGGCGTCCGTTCGGGACACGAGGGTTGCCGCCGGTCTGGCCACTGCCCGGCATCAACCCGACTCGGTGGCGTCGCGGCCATCGAACGTCACGACTTCACAACGACGCGGATGATGCGGTGATGGCGTCCGTGGGTGTCTGTGGGTATCCGTGGAGTACGTCTGGCCAGACCAACTGCAAGCCCTTCGTCAGCGATGGCCAGGGTCGGATCGAAGTAGGGCCAGACCAAATGCAAGGGGGTCCCTGCTCTGCTGCGCACCTCTCCAACGGGAGGGACGGCAGAGGAGACAGGGATGTTGTCGATCGGACTGATCGGTCACGGAGCAGGCGCGGCGGACTACTACGTCGCGCGTCAGGCCGGCTGCCCACTGGACTACTACACCGGAGTCGGGGAACGCCGCGGCAGCTGGACCGGCTCCGCATCCGCCGCGCTCGCCCTGAGCGGGGAACTCGACCCGGAGGGCGAGTCGGTTCTGCGGGGACTGCTCGCCGGGGTGGGCCCTGACGGGGATCGGCTCGTCGCCGGCCTGTTTCGATCCGACCCGCGAGCGCGGGTCCCTGCCGCGCCGCTCGTCGCGGGCGTCCGGGCCGCCGCCGCGTCCGCGGGATTGTCCCCGGACATGTTCCTCGACGCCGGTCCGGCGCGGGAGTTCGCGGTGGTCGCACGGTCGCTCACTCGGTCACCCACGTCGGGTGCCGGTGTGCGGGCGGACGTGGCTGTGCGGGTCGCCGCCGCAGCGGGTCTCGATGCGCACGCCATCTACGCGGCCGCCGCGCCGCAGGCACCCGACCTGCTCGTCGACGCCTTGGGCCGAGTCGGTGAGCGTGTCGACGCTCGCCGTGCCGGGGTGGACCTGACGTTCTCGGCACCGAAGTCGGTCAGCCTGCTCTTCGCCTTCGGCGACTCCACCCAGATCACCGCGGTCCGGGACGCGCACGAGACCGCGATCAGCGAAGCGCTCGCCTACCTCGACCGGGTGGCCGGTCACGGGCTGCGCGGACACCACGGTGACGGTCAGTCCGCCCGTCACATCGCCACCGACGGGTTGCTCGGCGTCGCGTTCGAGCACCGCACCTCGCGTGCGATGGACCCGCAGCTGCACACCCACGTCGTCGTACCCAACCTGGTGCGCGGGGTGGACGGGCAGTGGTCCGCGATCGACACCCGGGCACTGCACCGCCACGCCCGGACCGCGGGCTACCTGTACCAAGCAGTCCTCCGAAGCGAGCTCACCGCGACCCTCGGCGTTGCGTGGGGGTCGGTGCGACGCGGACAAGCCGACCTGGTCGGTGTTCCCCGCGACACACTCGCGGTGTTCTCCACCCGTCGCGCGCAGATCGAGACCGAGCTCGCGCAGTCCGGCGGTGCCGGCGGACGCGCGGCGCAGGTTGCGTGCCTGACCACCCGGCCAACCAAGGCCGCCGCTCGCGGCGGCGGGGGCGCCGATCCAGCGGTCGCGGCCACGAGCCCGGCCGGCCTGCGGGCGGCCTGGGTCGCGAAGGCCCGCGCCGCAGGCATCGACCCCGACCAGCTCATCCGTGACGTCACACACGCATCGACAGCCGCGCGCAGCGCCGGCTCCCTCTCGCGGGAGGCTCTCGCCGAGGTGGGCGTGCCCCCGCGGCTGCTCGCCGACCTCCTCGGCCCGAGCGGGCTCACCGGACACGCGACGTCCTTCGACCGAGGCGACGTCCTCCGAGCCTTGTGCGAGCGGCTCCCCACCACGACCAGCCTCAACCACCAGGGGCTGCAGGCGATGGTCGACGAGGTCCTCGCCGACCCCCGAGCAGTCCCGCTTCGAGCCCATGGCCCGGAGTGGGAATCGGACGACCCGGCACAGGACGCGGAAGCGGGGAGATGGACCACGCGTGACCTTCTCGCCACCGAGGCCCACGCGCTCGAGCAGGCGTCGTTGCTTCGCGCGGCCCGAGACCCGGGTACCGACGCTGCGGTCATCGCAGCGGTGCTCGAGGAGGAGCAGCTCCTCAACGCCGAGCAGTCCGCGATGGTCGCCCACCTCACCGCAGATGGCGGGCGGTTGCGGATGGTTGTCGGACCCGCCGGATCCGGGAAGACCGCCGCACTTGCGCTGGCGCACCGGATCTGGCGAGCCCAGGGCCGGTACGTGCGGGGCGTCACGCTCTCAGCGATCGCCGCTCGCGGGCTCAATCAGGCCACCTTCATCTTCAGCACCACCCTCGCGTCCGTGCTGCACGAGCTCGAACCCGGCCCCGTCTGGACGCGGGCGAACTTCGCCGGCGGCGCGATCCTCGTCGTCGACGAGGCAGCGATGGTGGGCACTCGGGACCTGGCCCGGCTCCTGGCCCACGCCGTCGAGCACAACATGACGATGGTCCTGGTCGGCGACCCCGCCCAGCTCCCTGAGATCGGCGCGGGCGGGCTGTTCACGCACCTGCTGACGCAGACCCCCACGACCGTCCTGACCGAGAACCACCGACAAGTGGCCCCTTGGGAACAACGCGCCCTGACCCGGCTCCGCGACGGCGATGTCCCCGGCGCTCTGGACGAGTACCTGCGCCACGACCGGATCACCGTCAGCCCGGACCACCAACAGCTGCAGAACACGATCGCTCAGGACTACATCGCTCACCTGGATCATGCGACCCACCCCGACACCGCCGATCCGGGGACGACCATCCAACCCGGGATCGCGTCCGCCCTACTCGGCCACGATCCAACCCGAGCACCCACCGCCGGTGGGGTCCTTGTAGTCGCCGCGACCCGCCGGCACGCCGCGGGCATCAACGACAAGATCCGCGAACTGCTCAGCGAGCGCGGCGACCTGCACGGGCCCGAGCTCACCTGCCGCGGCGGCGAGGAACCGCTCCCGCTCCGCGCCGGGGACAGGGTGCTCGTGACGTTGAACGATCACGACCGCGGGCTCCTCAACGGGGAGCACGTCACGATCACCGCCGTCGACGTCGAGCAGCGTCAGGCCGTTCTCGTGACCAGCGATCACCGCCAGCTCGACGTCACGTCGGACTGGGCCGGTGAGCACCTCACCCACGGCTACGCCATGACAGCCCACAAGGCCCAGGGCCAGACGGTCGGCGTCACCCTCGTCGCCGGCAGCGCCGCCCTGACCCGCGAAACCTCCTACACGGCCCTGTCCCGCGGCCGGGCCACGAACCACCTCTACCTCGCCCCGGACGCAGCCCTCGACCCGGCAGACGAGGTCGCCCAGGCCTGGATCACCGATCACGCCCTGACCGACACCAGCAGGCACCTGCGCGTCAGCCGACGACAGACCCTCGCCCGGCTGCAGCACGACCACGGCTACGACCTCGCAACAAGCGCCGGCCCGACCTATGACCCGCCCGCTATCGACTACTAACCCCAGGAGATGACCGTCATGACCCAGCGCAGCCGCCAGACCCACGTCAGCCTCGCCGTCGCGAACCCTGTCCCGAGCGACCTGCTCGATGTCAAAGAGGCCGCGAACCACCTCGGCACCCCTGTCCGATTCATCCGCAGGCTCATCGCGGAACGACGCATCCGCTTCTACAAGATCGGTCGCTACGTCCGCATCGACCGACACGACCTCGAGGCCTTCGTCGCCAACGGTCGAATCGAGCCCTCCGCGGGCACACGGCCGCAGTCCACAGGTTGGCGCACGCCCTAAGTCGTCCACAGCCAGGCCGAGAAGCAGCGAGACGTCAGCGGTTCTCCACGACCGTTGGGATTCAGGCCAACTCCGGCTCGAGAGACGGGAGGTGCACTACCCATGAGCCGCAGACAGTTCGGGTCAGTCCGGCGACTGTCGTCCGGCAGATGGCAGGCGCGCTATCCCGGTCCGAACGGTGCTCAGATGACAGCTCCGACGACGTTCGCCACGAAGGCACTCGCCGGTGCGTTCCTGGCCTCCGTCGAGACCGACATGCGCCGCGGGACCTGGTTCGATCCCACAGCCGGCACGGCGATCTCCCTCGGCGAGTATGCCGCAACCTGGCTCACGCAGCGCACCGTCAAGGGTCGCCCTCTGGCGCCTCGGACCCTCGACACGTATCGCCACAGTCTCGAGGCGTGGATCGTGCCCACGCTTGGAAACCGATCGCTCGGCGATGTGGGTCCCGCCGACGTCCGCCGTTGGCACCAGTTTGTCTTAGCGCAAACCGGTCCGACGGCGGCCCGTCAGGCGTACGCGCTGCTTCGCGCCATCTTCAACACCGCGGTCTCCGACGACCTCGTGCCGCGCAACCCCTGTCGCATCCGCGGCGCCGGCCAGCCCAACACTCCCGAGCGGCCGCTCGTCGACCTCGACGTCGTGATGGCCTTGGTCGACGCCATGCCCGAGCACCTCAAAGCGTTCACCATCGTCGCGTTCTGGGGTCACGCCCGCCTCGGCGAACTCCTGGGGCTGCGCGTCGGTGACTTCGACGTGGCGAAGGGCACCCTGCGGATCGAACGACAGGTGATCGAAGTCGACGGAGAAGGCCCGCGCATCACCGCGCCCAAGGTCGGCAGCATTCGCACCGTGCACCTGCCTGCTCCCGCCGTCGACGCACTAGCCGCCCACCTGGAGAAGCGGGGCGAGACGAGACCCGATGCGCCGCTGTTCACCCAGCCCGGCGGCACGGAGCTGCGAGCTCACCACGTCCACGCCCGTTGGAAGACCGCACGCACCCGCGTCGGCCACCCGGACCTGCACTTCCACGACCTTCGCCACGCCGGGCTGACGTTGTCCGCCCAGTCTGGCGCGACCGTCGCCGAGGTCATGCGCAGGGCAGGGCACGTCTCCACCCAGGCGGCCATGCGCTACCAGCACGCCGCCGAGGAACGCGACGCCGAGATCGCCGTACTCATGGCGTCACGGGCCACGCGGTGAGAGCACGCAGTGGGTCGTCTGACGGGGTGCAGCAGCACGTCCACGCGGCGATGGCGATACCTGACACGCCGTCTGACCTGCCAGTTCACGCGATTCCCCCACCTGTCGGCTCAACCGGGGCAGGATCCGAGTCGAGACGTTAGGGGCGACGAGATAGGGTCAGGAACACCGACGAACACCGGGACGTTGAAGGGACGAGCAAGCGTCGTCGCGATACCGGTTCACGTCGCAGCCGATCAGGAAGCGGGAGGCCTCGTCGATGGCTAGGACCACGAGCACGATTGCACCCACGGCTCGCACGACGGATGCGGCACATCGAGACACGTTGCGGATCGATCCGCAGGAGATCGCCCGCATCTTGAAGCGACACCTAGGTGCGAAGCTCCTCGCACTGCTGGCCGGCGTCGAGACGCGGACGGTGAATCGGTGGGCAGCCAGCCAGGACAGACCGCGTGACGAGCATGCCGCACGGCTGCGCATCGCCTACCAGGCTTTCCTGATCATGGAGCCGGTCGAAGCGGCCCCCACCATTCGCGCGTGGTTCATGGGGATGAACCCTCAGCTTGACGACGTGTCCCCGGCCGAGGCCGTCGCCGAGGACCAGTTCCGAGAGGTGCTGTCCGCTGCCCGGGCGTTCGTCGCCGGAGGCTGACGTTCCGGGGGCATAGACGGTGGAGTCGGAGTCGTCCCCGGCCGTGGTGGAGTTCCCGGCGGCTGGAGCGTGGCGGGTAGCCCGACGGGCGTCACCCGGATCGTTCGCTGAGCTGACCCCGCAGGACGCGGCGCTTCCCAATGCCGGCAACAGGTTCGACGTGCTCGGTGGCGGGGTCCTGTACGCCGCCACCAGGCTTGAGGGCTGCTACGCCGAGACCCTCGCGCGCTTCAGGCCTTCTCCCAAGGTCCTGGCCGCGATCCGCAGCGACGACGGCTACATGAACGCCGGGAGTGTCCCGGCGTTCTGGCGGGAGCGCCGCTGCAGGTTCGAGATCAAGTGCCTGGATCCGCTGCCCTTCCTCGACGTCGAGGATCCCCAGACCCACACCTACCTGACCTCGCAGATGGCAGCCGTGTTGGTCTCGCTCGGGGTCAGCGCCCCGCTCGACGTGGCCAGCCTGCGCGGAGCCAACAGACTGCTCACGCGCGCGATCGCCCTGTGGGCGTACGGGGCGACCGACGAGCAGGACCTCCCCATGTACTCCGGGATCCGGTACAAGAGTCGCCTCGGAGACTGGGAGTGCTGGGCGATCTTCCAGGGCACAGAACTTGAGTTCGGCCCGTCCCAGGGTCTCGCACCCGAGGACAGCACGCTCGCCTCGACGGCTGCCCAGTTCGGTCTCGTGATCCACTAGCTCGGACTCCGGCGCTACCGACGTGCCGGCGCCTCCAGTCCGCGCCGTGCCGGACCGGAGCGGTCCGGCGACGGGATTGGGACCACCATTCGCCGTGAGATCTGGCACGGATGTGGCACGAAACGCACTTTGATCTCCGCGCAGGATGATGCGATTCGGGTCGCAGACGTGCATCGGTGCAGGTCAGAGAAGCGGAGGGCGAGGGATTCGAACCCTCGAGGTATCGCTACCTAGCGGTTTTCAAGACCGCCGCACTCGGCCACTATGCGAGCCCTCCTCGGTACCCGCACAGTCTGCCGGACAGCGGGAGCCGCGAGGGCCGCGACTCCCTGCTGCACCGTCACCAACGCGTCGTGCGAGGACTGTCAGAGGGTTCGTGGATCACGAGGGCACACCCGCGAGGGGACCGAACTTCCGTTGCGCTGCAAGCGAAATCGGGCGCATGGAATCTTGACACGAATACGACACCTGTTCGAGAATGGACGGATCCCCGAGCACCACGACCTCGACCCGCGGACCTCGTCCGACGGGCTCGACGATGCTGGGCTGCCCATCTAGACGACTGCGGAGGAGATCGCTCTCGTCGCCGACCTGGCTGAGCTGGACCGCCTCGACCGCGAGTCCGGGGCGTTCTGCGACGGGGACGCCGACGAGCCACCGCCGTGGGACGAGGCGGTGGTGAGCGATGACGACCTGGTGTCGTCGCTGGGTCGGTCGGTGCACGAGGCGGACCTGATGCTGCTGGCGTCGATCGATCCGCGGGACCTGTCGGAGAAACCTGGTCCGGGTCGACTACCTCCGCGCCCTCGACCGGATCAGCGCGTGGGTCGCGTCGATGCGGCATGCAGCGGTCGTCGCGATGGTCGGCGAGACCTCGAGCGAGGCCCACCTGCCCGAAGTGGCGCTGGAGCACGAGATCTCCGTCGCCCGCCGGACCTCCCGCTACGCGACGGGCACCGCTCGATCTTGGTCGAGCGCCGGGTCCTGCCGAAGGCGCGGCGGTTGACCGCGCGTGGGTTCGCCGGCGAGGTCGCTCGACCATCGCTCGCCTCGCACGCTGCGCGGGGAGTCCGACCAGATCGCGATCCTCGACGGTCAGCCCGTCCCCGGACAGATCGGCCCCGGGGTCACCCGGTTCGGGACCTGGTGGCGGCAGTTGGTCACCGACCCGGTCGACGGCCACCTCCTCGACTACGGCCGCTACCGTTCTGATCTGATCTGACCTCGACTCCTGTCAGAGCAGTGTTCACGTCACTGCCTGATTCGTCGGGCCCGCGTTGCGCTGGACGATCAAGCGGTCTCGGGCGCGGTGACCCAGCCGCCCGTGATGCCCTGCACGGCGTGACCGGTGAGGTCGGCCAGCTTCACGCTGATGAAGGACCGCGCGGAGTCCGAGGTCTGCACCCGGAACGCGGGGTTGGCCGCGAGCAGGGTGTCGACGACGACAGCCGCGGCGTCCTCGGACGACTGCGCGTGAGCGAACGCCCCGGCCGTGCGCTCGAGGTAGCCCGCCAGCGCGAGGGCGCACGGTCCTGCGGCGGCCAGCATCGCCTCCGGATCCAGCCCGGCGTTGGCCACGAACGCGCTCGCGACCGCGCCCGGCTCGATCACGCTGACGCGCACCCCGACCGTCGCCGCCACAGGAGCCAGCGCCTCCAGGTAGCCCTCCACCGCGAACTTCGCGGCGCAGTACGCCTCGTTGAACGGCTGCCCGATGACGCCGCCGACACTCGTCACCGCGACCAGGCGGCCGCCGCTGGCCCGAAGGTGCGGCAACGTCTCCCTGCTCATCGCGACGACACCGAAGAAGTTCACCTCGAGGGTCGCCCGGATCTCCTCGAGAGTGTCGAGCTCCAAGGTCGATACGTGCGCGGCTCCGGCGTTGTTGACGAGCGCGTCGATGCGTCCGTAGGACTCCACGACTCCGCCGACGCACGCGCGCACCGACTCCGGGTCGATGACGTCGAGCCGACGCACGTCGACCTCGACACCCGCCGCAGCCGCAGCATCGACGAGCGCGCTCGAGCGTGCGAGGTCACGCGCGGTCGCGACGACGGTGAAGCCTGCCTGCGCCGCGGCCACGGCGGTCGCGAACCCGATGCCCGACGACCCGCCGGTGACGATGAGGACGGAGCCGGGCGCGGGGGCGAAGGTCATGCCCGTCACTCTGTCCGACGGCGGTCGATCCCGCGACCCGGTCAGCGGCGGTCGCGTTCGAGGTGCCGAGCCGTCACCTCGGCCGCCATCGCGCGACCGTCCGCGCTTCCGGTGACCGAGGCGAGGAAGTCGCTGACGTCGATCACCAGCAGCCGCCCGGCGGTGAGCGCCGTGATGGTCGCGGTGCGGGGTACGGCGTGCAGCAGCGCGATCTCACCGAACCCGGTGCCGGGGCCGAGGGTGAACGGCCGGCGAACGCCGTCCACGGTCACGGCGAACTCGCCTTCGGCGACGACGTAGAACGCCCGGCCGGCCTCGCCCTGGGAGATCACGACCGCACCGGGGAGGACGACGTCCCAGCGCGAGTTCTGCGCGAGCCGCTCGACGTCGAACTCGGGCAGCACCGACAGGAACGGCACGCCGCGCAGCAACCTCGTCTCCTCGGGTCGGTAGTCCGCGCGGGCGTCGAGCCGGCGGATGAACACGACTCCGGTCAGCGCGACCAGTGCGCACCCGAGCCCGATCGGCACGAACGCGACGCGCGGGCCGAACCAGTCGATGACCAGCGGGGCGAGGATCGCGCCGAGCGCCGTTCCGAGCAGCGTCGTGCTCTCCTGGATCGCGAACACCCGGGCGAGCACGCGGTCGTCCGTCGCACGCTGGAGCAGGGTGCGACCCGACACGATCATCACCGCGCCCGCGGTGCCTGCGGTCGCGAGCAGGACCATGGCCGGGGTGAGCAGGCCGACGAGCGCGACGGCGGCGAAGGCGCAGCCCTCGACCGTCCCACCGACCACGACCACCGGCGCGAGCCGACGGCCCCGCGACAGCGATGCACCCATGACCGCGCCCACGAGGCCACCGACGCCCAGGGACCCGATCAGGAGGCCGGCGCCGGTGGCCGCGAGCCCCAGCACGTCCTGGGCGTAGGCGACGCCGAGGACGTCGAGCGCTCCGGTCACGACGAAGTCGACCGTCATCACGAGCAGCAGCGCGAGCGAGCCCCAGTCACCCCACAACGTGCGGATCCCCTCGAGCGCCACCCGGAGGCCGCCGACCTCGTCCTCGTCGTCGATCACCGGCGAGAGCAGCTCGAGCCGGGTGCAGAGCCCGGCTGCGGCAAGGCAGAGCAACGTCGCGATCCAGAAGCCCTGCCAGTAGCCGAGCGTCGTCACGACGATGCCCGCCGCAACGGGGCCGAGGAACCGGAAAGACCCGTCCGCCACAGACGACAGGGAGTTGCCCGACACGAGCTCGTCGGGCGTCGCGGCCAGCTGCGGCAGGGCGGCGAAGTGGATCGGGCGCACGACGGCGATCGCCGTCGTCGCAGCCGTGGAGGCCGCGATCACGACGCCGCCCGGTGCGTCGAGCCGGAGCGCGACCATCGTCAGCAGGCAGCTCACCGCGATCAGCCCGTACGCGAGCACGAGCGCAGTGCCCCGGGGTATCCGGTCGCCGACGCTCGCGATCGCGGGTGACAGGAACGCCGCGGGCACCAGCTGCACGAGAGCTGCCAGGCCCGCCAGGCCGGCGCCACCGACCTCGAAGGCCCAGAGGATCACCACGAGCCAGACGAAGAACTCGACGAAGTCGAACAGGCAGTAGGCCACCAGGACCCGCCGCAGGCCCGTGCGTGACGACAGCGCAGTCAGAGCCGCTGGAGATCCGGACATGGCATGGAGCCCCCGTGACGATCGAACCCGAACCGTCCCCCGACAGACCGGTGATCCGTTGTCGGGAGACTAGCGGTGATCTCGCTCGACGCGCGAGGCCGCGATCTCGCGGGCGAGGGCGTGACCGTCCTCGCTCCCGGTGACCGCCGCCAGGAAGTCCGCCGAGCGGACGACGAGCAGACGCCCGGCCGACGCGGCCGAGACGGTCGCCGTGCGGGGGACGGAGTGGAGCAGCGCGATCTCGCCGAAGCCGTCGCCGGCGGTGAGTTGCGGGCGGGCCGAGCCGTCGATGTCGACGTCGAACACGCCGTCACCCACGACGAAGAACTCGGTCCCCGGCTCGCCCTGGCGCACCACGACGTCGCCCCGCTCGACGTCGAGCCAGGTGGCGTTGGACGCCAGGCGCTCGAGCTCGTACTGCGGCAGCAGCGCGAGGAACGGCACGCGAGCGAGGAGCGCGGCCTCGACCGGGTGCACGACCGCGCGCGCGTCCAGGCTGCGGATGAGGAGCAGACCGACGAGCCCGAGGACGGCCGCGCCGATGCCGAACGGCACGAACGCGGCAGACGGCGAGAACTGCGTGATCATCACGGGTGCGAGGACGGCGCCGACGGCGGTCGCGAGCAGCGTGGTGCTCTCCTGCACCGCGAACACTCGGGCGAGGATGCGGTCGTCGGTGGCTCGTTGGAGCAGCGTGCGTCCCGTGACCATCGTGAGGGCGCCCCCGACGCCCGCGACCGCGAGCGCGACCATCACGGGCACGAGCGTCGACATCGTCGCGACCGAGACGACGGCGACGGCCTCGAGGATCGCGCCGCCGGCGATGATCGGCGCGAGGATGAGTCGGCGCGCGAACGACGCGGCGAACAGGGCGCCGATGAGACCGCCGATGCCGACCGCGCCGATGATCAGACCGGCACCCTCGGTCCCGCCGTCGAGCACCTTGGTCGAGAACGAGACGCCCAGGACGTCGAGCGCGCCCGCGATCAGGAAGTCGACGGTCAGCACGAGAAGCAACGCGATCGAGCCCCAGTCGCCGCGCAGCGCGACCAGTCCCTCGAGCGCCGCCGTCCAGCCCTCCGCCTCGGCCTCCTCCGAGGCCGCACCCAGCCCCAGCCCGATGCACAGAAGCGCCGCGATCGACGCGCACGCCGTCGTGATCACGAAGACCAGCCACGGTCCCGAGAAGGCGACGACGAACCCGGTGACGACCGGACCGAGGAACCTCAGGAAGCCGTCGGCCATCGAGGACAGCGCGTTGCCCGAGACGAGCTCCTCGGGCGTGCGCGCGAGCTGCGGCAGCGACGCGAAGTGCACCGGCCGCACCGTCGCGAGAGTGGTGGTGACAGTGGTGGAGGCCAGCAGCACGACCCAGACGGGGGAGTCGAAGGCCAGGGCCGCCAGGGTCAGGAGGCTCGTGATCGCCACGCCGGTGTGCACGAGCACGAGCGCCCGGCCGCGCGGCATCCGGTCGCCGGCGCCGGCGAGCGCGGGCGCGACGATCGCGGCGGGCACCAGCTGCACGACCGCGGACAGGCCCGCGAGGCGCGCGCCGCCCTTCTCGTAGCAGTACAGGATGATCGCGAGCCAGGCGCTGAACTCGATGAAGTCGAAGAACCAGTAGGCGGCGAGGACTCGCCGCAGCCCGCCCGTCCCGCCCAGGGCGCGCAGCGTCACAGGCAGGGAGCTCATGGATTCTCCGAGTCGCGGTGCAGCGGGCTGGTGCGCCGATGCTATGTCCGGTTGCCGACACCCGTGGCGCCAACCCCCGGATTCGCGGGCGGACGGCTCGAGCCCGCGCTAGCGTCCGCGTGTCCGTTCGAAGGGAGGGTGACAGCTGACATGTCGCGCGTCGGGGAGGCTGTCGGCGAGACGTGGAAGTCGCTGGCCACCGTCTTCCGCAACCCGGGACTCCGGCGTGTCAACCTCGCCTTCGCAGGCTCGGCGATCGGCGACTGGGCCTATGCCACGGCGATCACGGTGTGGGCCTATGGCGTCGGCGGCGTGGTCGCCGTCGGCGTCTGGGGCACGGTGCGCCTGGCGCTCATGGCTGTCGTCGGACCGTTCACCGCGACGCTCGCCGACCGCTACCCGCGCAAGCTGGTGATGATCGGCTGCGACCTCACCCGCGGTGCGATCGTCCTCGTCAACTCGGCCCTCATCTGGAAGGGCGCCCCGCCCCTCGCGGTGTTCGTGCTGGCCAGCATCGCCGCGATCGTGGCGACGCCGTTCCGTCCGGCCGTCGCCGCGCTCGTGCCCACCCTCGCCGACTCGCCCGAGGAGCTCACCGCGAGCAACGGTGCGACGAGCACCATCGAGAGCCTTGCGATCTTCGTCGGACCCGCGCTCGGCGGCCTGCTCCTCACGGTCGCGAGCGTCCCCGTCGTCGGGCTCTTCGACGTCCTGACGTTCGTCTGGTCCGCCGCCTTGATCAGCCGGATCGTGGTGCAGCACCCCGACCTCGTCACGGCCGACGTCGCCGCCTCCGCCGGCGGCCAGTCCGCGTCGTCCACCGACGTCGAGTCCTCGGTCTCCGCCGACGAGGAGTCGTTCCTCACCGAGGTGCTCGCCGGCTTCCGCACGATCTTCGCGAGCCGGGACCTCACGGTGATCTCGCTCGTCTACTGCGCGCAGACCGTCGTCGCGGGTGCCTCCGCGGTGTTCGGCATCGAGATCGCCGTGCAGTTCACCAGCTTCGGGTCCAACGGCGTCGGCTACATCGACAGCGCCTTCGGCGTCGGGGCGATCCTCGGCGGCTTCGTCGCCATCGGTCGCGCGACCAAGCGCAAGCTCGCGACGGACTTCGGCGTCGGGGTCGTCTTCTGGGCCCTGCCGCTGCTCGTCGCGGCGGCGTTCCCGCAGACGCTGCCGGCCCTGCTGGCCATGGCGATCATTGGGTTCGCCAACCCCATCGTCGACGTCAACGCCTCCACGATCCTGCAGCGACTGACGCCGGACGCCGTGCTCGGTCGCGTCTTCGGGGCGCTCGACACCGGCCTCACCGCAGGCATGGCGATCGGCTCTGTCCTCATGCCGATCCTCATCCACTTCACCGGGCTGCGCTGGTCGTTGGCCATCCTCGGTCTCGCCATCGCGGCTGTCGTGCTCCCCGCCTTCCCACGCTTCCACCGACTCGACGACGTCCTCGGCGAGCCCGCGGGTCTGGCCCTGCTGCGCACGGTCCCGGTCTTCGCGCCGCTCGAGCCCAAGAAGCTCGAGGCCATCGCCCAGCAGCTCGGCCGGCTGCCGGTCCACGCGGGCGACGTCGTGATCCAGGAGGGCGACGAGGGCGACCGCTTCTACGTCGTGGAGAGCGGGCGCACGACGGCCACGCACCACGGGCGGGTGCTGTCCTCGCAGGGTCCGGGCGACCCGTTCGGCGAGATCGCCCTGCTGCGCGACGTGCCTCGCACAGCCACCGTCACCGCCGACGAGGACAGCGTGCTGCTCTACCTCGAACGGGACGCGTTCCTCGCGGCGGTCCGCGGCGACGCCGACGTCGCGACCCGGGCCGACGACCTCGCCTCGCGGCGTATCCCGACCTACTGACGCCTAGATCGTCGCGCGGTCGCGGCGGAGCGCGGTGGAGCCGCGTACGACCATGCCGAGGGGGAGGGTGAGCTGCTGCGGCTCGCGCGTGGGGTGGTCGAGCGCCTCGAGCAGTGCCACCGCGGCCCGGGCGCCGATCTCCTCGACGGGCTGCACGATGGTCGTGAGGTCGAGGTGCTCGGCCATCTCGTGCCCGTCGAAGCCGACGACCGAGACGTCGCGCCCCGGCTGCAGCCCGTGGGCGCGCAGGGCGCGCAGCGCGCCGAAGGCCATCTCGTCGGACATCGCGAACACCGCGGTCGGCGGGTTGGGACGCGCGAGCAGCGTCGTCATCGCGCGCTCGCCGCCCTCGATCGTGAAGTGGCCGCAGGCCTCGAGGTCGGCCTCCACCGGGAGGCTCGCGTCGAGGAGCGCGTCGCGGTAGCCGACCCAGCGGTTCTCCTCGGGACGGAACGGCGTCGGTAGCGGGCGCCCGGAGATGAGGCCGATCCGCTCGTGGCCGAGGTTGATGAGGTGCTGCACGGCCATCCGCGCGCCCGCCACGTCGTCGATGCCGACCGACCAGCAGCCCTCGCGCTCGGTGTCGATGAGCGCGACGGGCACGTCGGCCTCGAAGATCTCGTTGACGCCCTCGGTGTCGGTCGACAGCGAGATGACGAGGAACCCGTCGACCCGGCGCCGCAGCTTGCGGTGCGGCGGCACGCGGTGGGTCTCGCTCGGGTCGCCGATGCTCGAGAGCAGCAGGTCGAGGTCGGAGCCCTGCAGGACCTTCTCGATGCCGGACAGCACGCGGCCGAAGTACCACCGGGCGATGTACGGCGTGATCACGGCGATGCTGCCCGCGCGTCCCGACGCGAGGCGCGAGGCGGCGGGCGACACGACGTAGTCGAGCCGCTCGGCGACCTGACGGACCCGCTCGCGGGTCACGGGGTCGACGTTCGGCAGCCCGCGCAGGGCACGCGACACCGTGGCGGTCGAGACCCCGGCCTCGCGCGCGATGTCGCGGATGGTCATAGCCATGGCCCGGGCTCCTTCGCTGGCGTGCCCGGTCAGAGTAGGCAACCAGCGGCTCCTGTGCAAGCGTTTACGCCGGACTCCGG
Source organism: Candidatus Nanopelagicales bacterium (assembly GCA_036510975.1). Taxonomy (GTDB): domain Bacteria; phylum Actinomycetota; class Actinomycetes; order S36-B12; family CAIYMF01; genus Longivirga. The sequence continues at coordinate 46,190 of DATCCY010000013.1, read as the reverse complement.
ACCGCGGACCCGGCCCCCGGCAGGCGCCGCGTCCCCGCCCTGGCGTGCACGTTTCCGGCCTCGGGACGAGGATCGGCCGCCGACGGCCCCGTGGTGGCGGGCGGTGCGGTGACCCGCCGTGCTGAAACGGGTCAGCGACGTTACAGACCGTGCACGACGCTCGCGGACCTACGCGAATCCTGCCCTCGGGCGACGCACAGGAGCATCATCGACCCATGACCGAGACACCGGTGGAGCCCGACCCCGAGGTCGCAGCCGTCGCCGCCGTCGCGCGCGAGTACGGGCACCACCTCGGCCGGATGCGTTACGCCGGCGTCACCGCCGACCACGAGCGGCGCTCCATCACCGTCTACCGGGTCCCGGACGCCTCGTTCGACGACGCCCTGCGCGGTCTCCTCAGCCGGGACGTCACGCTGCACATCGCCGATGCGCCGCACACCCGCGACGACCTCCTCGTGGCCCGTGAACGGGTCTGGGCGCTCGCGGACTCACTGTCGATCACCTCGGTCGGGATCCCGGCCGACGGGAGCCGCCTGCACGTGGTCGCCGACGCCCCCGCGCACGAGGTCCAGGCTGCGCTCGACCGCGTGGTCCCCGGACTGGCCACCGCCACGAGCGGCAACGTCCCCGCCCGGTGAGCCGCCTCGCCGCGATCGTCCTGGCCGGGGGGCGCTCGACGCGCTTCGGCTCGGACAAGCTCGCGGTCTCCCTCAACGGCTCGCCCCTCGTCTCGCACGCGATCGCGGCCGCGCGGGCGCTCGGTGCCGAGGTCGTCGTCGTCGGCCCCCCCGGGCCTGGGCTGCCGGACGACGTGACCGTGGTGCGCGAGGACCCGCCGTACTCCGGTCCCTACGCCGCCGTGGCCGCCGGGCTCGGCGCGGTCGACCCGGATGCGTCGGTCGTGCTCGTGCTCGCGGGCGATCTCGTCGATCCCGGGGCCCTGCTGCCGCGGCTCGTGGCGGCGGTCGAGGCCGGCGCCGAGGCCGCCGTGGCCCTCGACTCGTCGGGACTCCGGCAGCCGCTGCTCGCGGCGTACCGCCCGGTGCCGCTGCTCGGCGGGATCGTCGGGGTCGACCCGGCGAACCGTGCGGCGAGCGAGCTGCTCGACGGCCTGCACGTCGTCGAGGTCCCCGACCTCGACCGCCACGCGCGCGACATCGACACCGTGGAGGACCTCGCCGCCGAGATCCCGTGAGCCGCGGTGCTCCCTGGCGCACCGACTACTGCTCGGGCGGTGCCCAGCTCGGCCGGCGGCGCTCGAAGAAGGCAGTCATGCCCTCGCGCGCCTCGGCGCTCGAGAACAGGCTCGCGGACAGCTCCGCGGTCCTGGTGAACGCCTCGTCGTGCGGCATGCCGGGCACGCGGCGCAGCAGCTCCTTCGTGTGCGCGAGCGCCTCCGGCCCGCCGAGGAGGAGCCGGTCGACGTAGGACGCGACCACGGCGTCGAGCGCCTCGTCCTCCGCGACGGCGTTGACCAGCCCGGCCTCGAGCACCCGCTGCGCGGTGACGCGCTCGCCGGTGAGCAGCAGCTCGCGCGCGTGCGACGGCGTCATCCTCGCGAGGCACACGACGGAGATCACCGCAGGCGCGACGCCGACGCGCACCTCGCTGAAGGCGAACTTCGCGGTCTCGGCCGCCACGGCCAGGTCGGCCGCCGCGACCAGCCCGTTGCCACCCCCTGCGACGTGACCCTGCACGCGGGCGACGATCGGCTTCGGGAGCAGCAGCATCGTCTCGAGGACCGCGACCAGCGCGCGGGGTCCGGCAGCCGCGAAGCCTTCGGCGTCGGCGTTCGACGCCCCCGCGAGGTCGGCGCCGGCGCAGAAGGTGTTGCCCTCGCCGGTGAGGATGACGACACGCACCGCGTCGTCGTTGGCGGCCGTGGAGAAGTGCTCGACGAGCGCGCGCATCGAGTCGGGCGACAGCACGTTGCGCGACTCGGGCGACGCCAGCGTGATCGTCGCGACCCCGCCCACGACGTCGTACCTGACGGTCATCGCCCTCCCTCCCCAGCTGACAACCCTCGAGTACCTTGCCCAGGTGTCGTTGACGACACCTCGATGACGACAGTTGCGCCAGGTACTCGGGTGCGGTGTGGGGTCATCGCTTGCCCATCCCCTCGAGCATGGTGATGACGCGGAGCATGACCTCGTCGGCGCCGCCGCCGATCGACACGAGCCTCGCGTCGCGGAAGTAGCGCTCGACCCACAGGTCCTCGGCGTAGCCCATGCCGCCGTGGTACTGCACGGCGGCGTCGCCGACCTCGCGGACGAGCCGGCCGACCTTCAGCTTCGCGATCGTGGCCATCCGAGTCACGTCCTCGCCCGCGACGATGCGGTCGGCGGCGGAGTGGCAGTACTCGATCAGGACGTCGGTGTCGGCGATCAGCTCGGCGAGGCGGTACTGCAGGTGCTGGTTGGCCAGCAGCGGCTTGCCGAACGCCTCGCGCACGCGCAGGTAGTCGATCGTGCGGTCGATCGCACGACGCGCACCCGACACCGCCATGTAGGCGCCGATCATGCGCTCGTCCTGGAACTGCACCATCTGCTGCTGGAAGCCGCGACCGGGCTCGCCGATCGTGTTCGACACCGGCACGCGCACGTCCTCGAGCACGAGCTCGGCCGTGTCGCTGGAGCGGTTGCCCATCTTCGTGATCTTGCGGCCGACGCTGAAGCCGGGAGTCGCGGTCGGGACGACGATCATCGACATGCCGGCGTAGCCGCCCTCGTCGCTGGTACGCGCGAGCAGGCACAGCCAGTCGGCCTGCGTGCCGTTGGTGATCCACATCTTGCGGCCGTTGATGACCCAGTCGTCGCCATCGCGCACCGCCCTCGTGCGGATTCCCGCGACGTCGCTGCCGGCGTCCGGCTCTGACACCGCGATGGAGCACACCATCTCGCCGCGCAGTGCCGGTTCGAGGTAGGCCTTCTTCAGCTCGTGGCTGCCGAAACGTGCGAGCGCGGGCGTGGCCATCGCGACCTGCACGGCGATGGCCATCGGCACGCCGGCGCAGTCGGCCTTGCCGAGCTCCTCGGCGAGGACGACCGTGAAGGAGTGGTCGGCACCCTGGCCGCCGTACTCCGGGTCGTACTCGAGACCGAGGGCACCTATCGCCGCGAGCTTGGGGAACAGCTCGTGCGCGGGGAACGTGCCGGCGGCCTCCCACTCGTCGACGTGGGGGTTGATCTCGTTCTCGACGAGATCGCGGACGACCTTGCGGAACTGCTCGTGCTCGGGGGTCGTGATCATCGCTGCTCCTCGCGTGCGGTCCGGATGCCGAGACCTCGTGCCCACAGGCGGGTGAGGGTCTCGACGGCGGTCTCGTCGTCGTGCGTCGACACGGCCTGCTCGCCGCGTCCGTACCAGTGCCGGCCGAAGCCCTCGACCATCGCGCAGAGCGCGCCGGCGGCGACGGCGGGATCGACGTCGCGCTCCGCGATGCCGTCGCGCTGCAGCCGCGCGATGTCGCGCGTGACGCGCCCGACGTGGTCGCGGCGTACGCCGGCCAGCGCGTCGCGGTAGCGCGCATCGGTGGCCGCGGCCTCCTCGACGACCTCGAGCATCCGACCGTGCCGCCGGTACGCCGCGAGGTAGCGGCGGTTCGCCTCGAGCATGCGCTGCTCGGGCTCGGGCACGTCGTCGCCGATCGCGAGCGCGGCGAACACCTCCGTGACGATGTCGTCGACGAGGGCGCGCAGCAGCGACTCCTTGTCGTCGAACCAGGTGTAGACGGTGCCGTGCGAGACGCCAGCGGCCTTGGCGATGTCACTGATCCGGGTGTTGGCGTAGCCGCGCTCCTCGAACACCCGCCGTCCCGCCGCGAGCAGGTTCTCGCGGGTACGCCGACCCCGCTCGGTGAGCGGCTGCGCCCGTGTGCCCGTGGCAGTGCTCATGCCCCGCCGTCCACCACATGCGCGCCGTCGACGCCCAGCAGGCTCACCGGGACCTCGACGTACCTCGCCCGCAGATGCTCGCCGAGGCCCTTGGCCTGCGGGTCGAGGCTCGTGGAGTCCGCGACGCCGCGGCCGAGGAGGCCGTGCACGACGACGTTGACGGCGAGCAGGTTCGGCAACGCGTGCACCCGGACGTCGAGGCCGGCCGACTCGGGCAGCAGCGACACGAGCCGGTCGCGCTGCAGGAGGTCGCAGAGCCACGCCCAGCGGTCCTCGTCGAGGGTCGGGTCGTCGTTTCGCCGGACCCAGAACCCGACGTTGGCGTTGCCGCCCTTGTCACCGCTGCGCGCGCCGACGAACGTGCCGAGAGGACAACGCACCGTCGCGTCGTCACGCCAGGCGGAGCTGCCGGGAGCGGCGCCGTCGTCGAACCGGTCGACCTGCGCGCTGCGTCCGGACGGGACGGGGTCGAGCACGGCGATCGATCCGGAGCCGTCGTCAAGGTGCACGGTCTGCGTGACGAGCCCGGCCGGCACGGTGGTCGGCCAGTAGACGCCGTAGGGCGTCCCTTCCGCCGGCGGCGCGGTCGGGAACATGCCCGGGTAGCCGGCCAGGGCGCTCTCCACGATCGGCGCCGTGAACGCCTTGCCGACCTTCTTCGGGTCCGACGCCTTCACCGTGAGGCGCAGCTCGGCCTGGGCGTCGGAGGTCGTGCGCGGGTCCTCGCGATCACGGCGCAGCAGCTGCACGTCGAGCTCGCGGACGTCGAACTGCGATGCCACCGCATTCTCCTGCGGCGTGCTCGAGAGTGCCTGGACCAGAGGGATTCCGGCGACCGTGCGGAGCGCCAGATCGGCCTTCGGCTCGATGTCGAGACCGGTGAGGACGAGCGACGCCGTGTTGCGGAAGCCGCCGAGGGTGTTGACCGCCACCTTGGCCGTTCGCGGTGCGGCGTAGCCCTTCACCCCGCTGATGCGCACGCGGTCGGGGGCGACCTGCTCGAGCGCGATCGTGTCGAACCGCGCGGTGACGTCGGGGTTGGCGTAGCTCGGCCCCGCGATCTCGTACAGCAGCTGGGCCGTCACCGTCCCGACGCTCACGAGCCCCCCGGTGCCGTCGTGCTTGCCGATGGTGCTGCAGCCGTCGGCGCCGACCTCGGCCCAGGGGAAGCCGACGTGCTCGAGTCCCGGCACCTCCTGGAAGAACGCGTAATTGCCGCCGGTCGCCTGCGCTCCGCACTCGATGACATGGCCCGCGACGACCGCGCCGGCGAGCTTGTCGAGGCTCTCGGCGTCGTCGTAGTCCCAGCCGTGCCACCAGGCCGCGGGCCCGACGACCAGTGCCGCGTCGGTGACGCGACCCGTGATGACGACGTCGGCCCCCGCTGCGAGCGCTGCCGTGATGCCGCGACCACCGAGGTAGGCGTTGGCGGTGAGGGCGGGCATCCCGAAACTCGCGAAGGTCTCGCCGGTGTCGAGGTTGGTGAAGCTCTCGCCGGCGCTGGTGAGCTCGGCGATCCGCGGCAGGAGGTCGTCGCCCTCGACGTAGGCGATGGTGAGGTCGAGCCCGCGCTCGGCCGCCATAGCGCGCAGGGCGGCCGCGCACCCGGCCGGGTCGAGGCCGCCGGCGTTCGAGACCACCTTGATGCCGCGCTCGAGGCAGGTGCCGAGGACCTGCTCCATCTGCGTGAGGAACGTGCGCGCGAAGCCGCTTCCCGCGCCGTGCTTCATCCGCTGCCGCGCGAGGATGAGCATGGTGAGCTCGGCGAGCCAGTCGCCCGTGAGCACGTCGATCGGACCGCCCTCGACCATCTCGCGCGCCGCGTCGAGCCGGTCCCCGAAGAACCCGCTGCAGTTGGCCACCCGAACCGCCCGCTGTCCAGCACTCACGATTCGACCCCCCCGGTTCCGTGTGAAGGTGCCCCGACGTCAGCCTCAGGGGTGAGGGTGGCGACGACGGTGTGGGCGTCGACGCTCTGGCCGAGGGTCACGTGGAGCTCGGCGACGACACCGTCGATGTCGGCGCGGATGGTGTGCTCCATCTTCATCGCCTCCAGCACCACGAGCGCAGCACCCACCACGACGATGTCGCCCACGGCGACGGCCACGTGCGTGACTGTCCCGGGCACCGGCGTCGAGGGGCCGCCACCGGCGTCGCCGTGGCCGGAGGACGCACCGAGCGGCAGGACATGGACGGTCGTCACCCAGCCACGGTGGTCGACGCTCACGGTCTCGCCGTCGGCGTCGTCGGCACGTCGAACGAAGACCGACGACCGCAGTCCGTCGAGCTCGAGGCGGCACCGGACGAAGCCGTCCTCGGCAGCGTCGTCGGACATGGCCTCGAGTCGCGCACCTACCGTCTGGACCAGATCGTCGCGAACTGCGATCTCTTGCGCCGCATGGGGATCCACGCCCTCGGGGACGGCCCGCAGTGCGAGGGTCCAGGCTCCCTCGCGCGTCCAGGCCACGCCGAGCACGGCAACGACGTCGTCGGCCCCGTCGCGGTAGGAGACCCGCACCGTCTCGGGAGCGCCCGCGACGTTGCGGAACCCACCCGCACCGAGCAGAGCGAGAGCGCCCACGAGCAGGTGCTCGGCACGCACGTCGTCCGGCACGCGCGGAGCGAGCACCTCGGGGTGCTCGTCGAGGAACGAGGTGGGCGTGTCACCCGCGAGGTACGCCGGATGCTCGAGCGTCGCGGCCAGCGAGAGCCGGTTCGTCGTCACGCCGACGACGGCGACCCCGCGCAGGTACTCGGCGAGCGCGAGCGCGACGTCGCCCCGCTCCTCCCCGTGCGCGATCACCTTCGCCAGCATCGGGTCGAAGTACGACGACACCACGCCGCCCTGCTCGAACCCGCTGTCGACGCGCAGCCACCCGTCACCGCTGACGAGGTCCCACGACGAGAGCGTGCCGGTGCTCGGGAGGAAGTCGCGAGCCGCGTCCTCGGCGTAGAGACGCACCTCGATGGCGTGACCCGAACGGTCGATCTCGTTCTGCTGCAAAGGGATTCGTCCACCCTGCGCGACCGCGAGCTGCCACTCGACGAGGTCGACACCCGTCACCATCTCGGTGACGGGGTGCTCGACCTGCAGGCGCGTGTTCATCTCGAGGAAGAAGAACTCCTGCGCGTCACCCTCACCGCTCACGAGGAACTCCACGGTCCCCGCGCCGACGTAGTCGATCGCGCGGGCGAGGGACACGGCAGCGACGTACATCGCCTCGAGGGTCCGCGGCGTCGCACCGGGCGACGGCGACTCCTCGACGACCTTCTGGTGGCGGCGCTGGATCGAGCACTCGCGCTCGAAGAGGTGGACGACGTCGCCATGCTCGTCGCCGAAGACCTGCACCTCGACGTGGCGGGACCGCTCGACGTAGCGCTCGAGGAAGACCGTCGGGTCGCCGAACGACGCCGCGGCCTCGCGACGTGCACCTGCGACCGCTTCGACCACCGACGCCGGCTCTCCGACGACCCGCATGCCCTTGCCGCCGCCACCTGCGGAAGCCTTGACCAGCAAGGGATACCCGACGTCGGCAGCGGTCGCGCGGAGCTCGTCGCCGGACACGTCGCCCGGGAGCTCGGCGCCCGGCACGAGCGGCACGCCGGCGGCCGCGGCGATCCGCTTCGCCTCGACCTTGAGGGACATCGAGAGCATCGAGTCCGGCGTCGGACCGACCCACACAAGGCCGGCGTCGGTCACTGCCCGTGCGAAGTCAGCGTTCTCCGAGAGGAATCCGTACCCGGGGTGGACGGCGTCCGCCCCGGCTCGGCGTGCCGCATCGAGGACCTTCGCCGCGTCGAGGTAGGTCTCCGCGGACGTCGACCCGTCGAGGGCCACGGCGTAGGTCGCCTCGTCGACGTACGGCGCAGCACGGTCCGGCTCGGCGAACACGGCGACCGTCTCGATCCCAAGCTCGTCGCAGGTGCGGATGACGCGGCGGGCGATCTCCCCGCGGTTGGCGACCAGGAGTCGCGTGATAATTCGGCTCACGGCCCTCACATCCGGAAGACGCCGTAGGAGCTCGTGCCCTGCACCGGTGCGGAGTGCGCGGCGGAGAGCGCGAGGGACAGGACTGTGCGGGTGTCGCGTGGGTCGATGATGCCGTCGTCCCACAGTCGACCGGTTGAATAGAGCGCCGTGGACTGCGCCTCGACCTGCGACTCGAAGGCCTCGCGCATCGGCGCGAACGCGGCCTCGTCGAACGTCGCGCCGGCGGCCTCCGTGCGCTGTCTCGCGACGATCGAGAGCACACCGCCGAGCTGCTTGGGTCCCATCACCGCGATGCGGTGGTTGGGCCACGTGAAGACGAAGCGGGGGTCGTAGGCGCGCCCGCTCATGCCGTAGTTGCCCGCGCCGTAGGACGCTCCGACCATGAGCGTGAGGTGCGGGACGGTCGAGTTCGACACCGCGTTGATGAGCTTTGCGCCGTCCTTGATGATGCCGCCCTGCTCGTACCGCGTCCCGACCATGAAGCCGGTGATGTTCTGCACGAAGAGGATCGGCACGTCGTGTCGCTCGCAGAGCTGGATGAACTGCGCGCCCTTCTCCGCCTCCTCGCTGAACAGGATGCCGTTGTTGGCAAGGATGCCGATCGGCATGCCGTCGAGGTGCGCCCACCCTGTGACGAGCGTCGTGCCGTAGAGCGGCTTGAACTCCTCGAGCTCGGAGCCGTCGACGATGCGGGCGATCACCTCGCGCACCTCGAAGGGCACGCGCACGTCTGCCGACGCGATGCCGAGCAGCTCGTCGACGTCGTACGCGGGTGCGGTTGCCCGACGGTTCGGTCCGGGTCCGAGCTTGCGCCAGTTGAGATGCGCGACGATGTCACGGCCGATGCGCAGAGCGTCCGGCTCGTCGGCAGCGAGGTAGTCGGCGAGGCCGGACACCCGCGCGTGCATCTCCGCGCCGCCGAGGGACTCCTCGTCGGCGTCCTCGTCGATCGCCATCTTGACCAGCGGCGGACCACCGAGGTAGACCCGCGCCGCGTCCTTCTGCAGGACGACGTAGTCGCTCATTCCCGGGACGTAGGCGCCGCCCGCGGTCGACGAGCCGAACACCAGCGTGATGGTGGGGATTCCGGCCGCGGACAGGCGGGTGAGGTTCTTGAACGACGCCCCGCCCGGGACGAAGATCTCGGCCTGCTTCGGCAGGTCGGCGCCGGCCGACTCGGTGAGCGACACGAGCGGCAGCCGGTTCGCCCGCGCGACCTCCATGGCGCGCAAGCCCTTGGCGACGGACGTCGGACCCTGCGCGCCGCCCTTGACCGTCGGGTCGTTCGCCGAGATCACGCACTCGACCCCGCTGACCCGCCCGATGCCCGTGACCATGCCGCCGCCGAGCGGGTCGTCGGTGCCCCAGCCGGCCAGCGGCGAGAGCTCGAGGAACGCCGAGCCTCGGTCGACGAGCAGCCCGATCCGCTCCCGGGGCAGCAGCTTCCCGCGCCGCCGCAGCTTCGCGACCGACGCGGCGTCCTTCGCGGCGTCGCCCGAGCCGCCGCCGCGCACGACCCGTGCCTGCAGCGCCTCGATCTCGCCGAGCGCCTCGAGCATGGCGTCGCGGTTCTCGGCGTACGCCGACGAGCGCGCGTCGACGCGGCTGGTGATCCTGCTCATGACCCTCCTCCGGGAGACTTGACGCTAATGTCAACTTGATACCCACGTCAAGATCTCGGAATCGACCCCACGCCCGGCGCTGCCACTGCGGTCAATCCGAAACCGAGCGTCGGGGTGCGGCGGGTCGGTGGGTGTTGGTCGGGGGTGGCGGCGAAGATCGACCTGTGAGCGACCTGACGCCGTGGGCGCGTGCCCGACGGGCGGCGCGGGAGGCGGCGAGCCCGCTGCCCGTCGTCGCGGTCCCGCTCGCCGCGGCGGTCGGCGCCGTCCTCGCGCACCCGCTGGTGTCCGCCACCCCGCTGCCGCCGTTCGACTCCGCGAGCATGGACGGCTGGGCGGTCGCCGGACCCGGGCCCTGGGTCGTCGTCGGCGAGCTGCTCGCCGGCAACACGCTCGAGCGGCTCGCGGACGGCGGAGCCGTGGGCATCGCCACCGGCGCAGCCCTCCCGACCGGCGCCGACGCCGTGCTGCGCCGCGAGCGCGGTCTGCTCGAGGACGCCGGCCCGCACGGCGTACAGCTCTGGGTCGGCGACCCGGTGCGCGGCCTCAAGGCCCCGCACCCCGGCTACGTCGAGCCCGGCACCGACGTCCGCTCCCGCGGGCAGGAGTCCGCCGCCGGCGAGCAGCTGCTCGAGGCGGGCGGGGTCGTGACGCCGGTCGTCGCGGGCATGGCCGCCGCCGCGGGCTACGACGCGTTGCCGGTGGTCCGACCGCCGGACGTCGCCCTCCTCGTGCTCGGCGACGAGCTCCTCGAGCGCGGTCCGGCGCGCGACGGCCGGGTGCGCGACGCCCTCGGGCCGATGCTGCCGGGCTGGTTCGCCTCGCTGGGGGCGCGCGCGTTCCCACCGGTCCGCGTCCCCGACACGTTGGCGGCGCTGCTCGATGCCCTCGAGGACGCCAACGCCGACCTCGTCGTCACCACCGGGTCCACGGCGGCGGGCCCGGCCGACCACCTGCACGCCGCTCTCAACCGCCTCGGCGCGCACTGGGTCGTCGACGGCGTCGCCGTCCGCCCCGGCACGCCGATGTGCCTGGCCACCCTGCCCGACGGGCGCCACGTGCTCGGCCTCCCCGGCAACCCGCTCGCCGCGGTGTCCGCGCTGCTCACCCTGGCCGTGCCGCTGGTGGCGGCGTTGCGCGGCGAGGTCGGCGCAGACGAGTCGCGGATCGAGCAGGCGGTGCTCGCCGTCGACGTCACGACGCACCCCGAGCACGTGCGGCTGATCCCCGTCTCGCAGCGCCGTCGCGACCTCGTGGTGGAAGCGACGCCGACCCTCCACGCCGGTCCGGCGATGCTGCGCGGCCTGTCGCTCGCCGACGGCGTCGCCGTGGTGACACCGGAGGGCGGCACCCGAGGCACCAGCGTCTCGGTGCTCCCGCTCCCGTGACCCGACCTGACCTCGCTACCGTCACCCCGTGAGCAGTCCCGGCTCCCTGCACCTGCCGGCCCGACGCCGTGGTCCGCTCGGCTCCTTCGCCCTGCGGATCGGGGTCGCGGTCGCGTGCCTGGCCATCACGACCGCGCTCGTCTACCTGGAGCGCGACGGCTACAAGGACTCCAACGGCACGCCGATCAGCTGGCTCGACGCCCTCTACTACGCCACCGTGACGCTCTCGACGACCGGGTACGGCGACATCGTCCCCGTCACCGAGCAGGCGCGGCTCGCGAACGTCCTCATCATCACGCCGTTGCGCTTCGTCTTCCTGATCACGCTGGTGGGCACGACCGTCGAGGTGCTCACCCAGCGCAGCAGGGACGAGTTCCGCGCCAGGAGCTGGAGGCAGAACGTGAAGGACCACACCGTGGTCGTCGGGTTCGGCGTGAAGGGTCGCAGCGCGTTCAGCGCACTCGTCGACCAAGGCGCCGACCCGCACACCATCGTCGTCGTATCGGCGGACCCGAGCGAGATCGACGAGGCGACGGCGCTCGGCGCCATCGGCGTCGTCGGCGACGCGACGAGGGAGGACGTCCTCCGGACCGCGTCGGTGCAGACCGCCTCGCGCATCGTCGTGGCGACCGACCGCGACGACACCTCGGTGCTCGTCACCCTGACCGCACGTCGGCTCGCCCCGCTGGCGACCCTCGTCGCGAGCGCGCGGGAGAGCCAGAACATCGGCGTGCTGCGGCAGAGCGGTGCCGACGTCGTGATCCCGACGGCGGAGTCCGCGGGCCGCATGCTCGGCCTCTCGCTCACCTCGCCGATCGCGGGTCATCTCGTCGAGGACCTGCTCGAGCCGCACCACGGCCTTGAGATCGTCGAGCGCTCGGTGCGCGACGACGAGGTCGGCGCCTCTCCCGAGTCGCTGTCGGCGCGCAGCATCATCGTGCTCGCCGTCGTGCGCGGCGACGACGTCCACCGGTTCGACGCCCGCTCGATCTCCGAGCTGCAGACCGGCGACCGGATCGTCGTCATCCGTCCCGCAGCGAGGGCCTGACCGTGCACGCGATCGTCGCGCGCGGGCCGGGCGGGCCCGAGGTGCTCGAGTGGAGCGAGGTGCCGACGCCGGACACGGGACCCGGTGAGGTCCTCGTCCAGGTGGCTGCATCGGCCGTCAACCGCGCCGACCTGTTGCAGCGCAAGGGGTTCTACCCGCCTCCGGCCGGTGCATCGGACATCCTCGGCCTGGAGTGCAGCGGCACGGTCGCAGCGGTCGGCGAGGGTGTCGACGGCTGGTCGGTGGGCGACCCATGCGTCGCGCTGCTGGCCGGCGGCGGCTACGCCGAGATGGTCGCCGTACCCTCGGGACAGCTGATGCCGGTCCCTCGCGGCCTCGACCTCGTGACCGCCGCGGCGCTGCCCGAGGTCGCGTGCACGGTGTGGTCGAACGTCGTGCTGCTCGCGAGGCTCGGCGCCGGTGAGACGTTCCTCGTGCACGGCGGTGGCGGCGGGATCGGCACGTTCGCCATCCAGGTCGCGGTCGCGCTCGGTGCCCGGGTCGCGGTGACCGCGGGCTCGCCCGAGAAGCTGGCGCGGTGCCGCGATCTCGGCGCCGAGATCCTCGTGGACTACTCGAAGGCCGACTTCGTGGAGCGGGTGAAGGAGGCGACGGACGGCCGCGGGGCCGACGTCGTGCTCGACAACATGGGTGCGGCGTACCTCGCCCGCAACCTCGAGGTCCTCGCCCCGGGTGGTCGCCTCGTGGTGATCGGGCTCCAGGGCGGCGCGAAGGCGGAGCTCGACCTCGGCCGGCTCATGGCCAAGCGCGCGAGCGTGGCGGGCACGACGCTGCGAGCCCGTCCCGTCGCGGAGAAGGCGGCGATCTGCGCCGCCGTCACCCTGCAGGCGTGGCCGCTGGTCGAGGCCGGGGCGCTCGTGCCCGTGGTCGACCGGGTCCTCCCGATGCGCGACGCCGCCGAGGCGCACCGTGTCGTGGAGGCAAGCGACCACGTCGGCAAGGTCCTGCTCGCGACGAGCTGACGACCCCGTGTACCTGGTCCAACGGTCGCTCGCGGGCCGGTGTCAGCGACAACTGCGCCATGTAGGTCGGCTCAGTGACGCGGGACGGGCAGCGCGGCGATGCGACGCTGGAGGTACGGCGAGAACCAGCCGGCGTACCTCTCCTGCAGCTCGGGCTTCATCCAGTCCAGGCCGGTCACGACGCCGCGGCAGGACGTCTCGCCGCACAGGCACTCGAACTCGTCGTAGTCACTCGAGTCGCAGGTGGCGTAGTCGAACGTGAGCTCCTCGCCGACCGCGATGTCGCGCATCGCGACGAGCAGCGTGGCACCGACGAGTCCGCAGGACGGCTCGCAGGAGTGGTTGAGCATGTCGCCCGGCTCGGGGGTGTCGTCGGACACGAGGTAGAGGTCCTCGTCGACCTGGATGGAGCGACCCTGGCGGTCGTCGCTGAAGGTCTCGAGCGTGTCGTGGGTCACGATCCACCCGCCGAATGCCGCGACGGTGGTGCCGGCGTCGATCGGCTCGGTGGCGAACGAGCCCCAGCCCTTCGCGCCGACGGGACGGGCGTCCGCCGTCGGGTGCAGCCAGTTGTAGTCCACGTGTCGTCTCCTTCGATGACGATCGCGCGGCCCGGTGCCCCCTCGGGTCCGGTGCCCTCACCCCTGACGGTGAACGCCGGTGCGTGCCCTGTCGCACGTCGTGCCGACCTATTGGACCACGTGAAGGTGAACAGCGCAGAATCGCGGAACCCCTTACCCCGTATGACTGAATGTCGGTTCAGGATCTCTAGCCGGTCGCCGGCCACCTCGACTGACGTGCGGCACGGTGATGTGATGGCGCCATGACGCAGAGCACATCGAACGGCGAGCCCGTCGACCCCGCGACGGCACAGGGCGACGACGAGCGGATCGTGATCGTCGGTCCTGACGGACGCCCGGTCGGCGTCCTGCCCGCGGAACGGGTCCGCGACGAGTCTGCGGAGGGATCGGTCGCCGACCTCGTCGAGCAGCCTGCCAAGGTCATGCGCATCGGCAGCATGATCAAGCAGCTGCTCGAAGAGGTGCGCTCGGCGCCGCTCGACGAGGCGTCCCGCACGCGCCTGCGCGACATCCACCGCCGCTCGATCGCCGAGCTCGAGCAGGGTCTCGCACCCGAGCTCGTCGACGAGCTCGAGCGCCTGACACTCCCCTTCACCGACGACCGGGTGCCCTCGGAGTCCGAGCTGCGCATCGCCCAGGCGCAGCTGGTGGGCTGGCTCGAGGGGCTCTTCCACGGCATCCAGACCGCGTTGTTCGCCCAGCAGATGGCCGCACAGGCGCAGTTCGAGCAGATGCGCAGGCGCGCCATCTCCGGGCCGGGTCAGGGCGACAGCGGAGTCCCGGGCGTCCCCGGACCGAACGAGGGCGGTAACGGCCTCTACCTCTAGGCCCCTCGGCCCGTAGGCTCTGCCCGTGATCGATCTCAAGCTCCTCCGGGACGACCCCGACCGAGTGCGCGAGAGCCAGCGCCGCCGCGGGGAGGACCCGTCGGTCGTCGACCGGCTCCTCGATGCCGACGAGATGCGTCGCGCGGCCGAGCAGTCCTTCGGGGCGCTGCGCAGCGAGCAGAACGCGCTGTCCAAGCACATCGGGCACCTGCAGGGCCGGCTGAAGAAGGCATCGGACGAGGCACGGCCGCAGGCGCAGGCCGAGCTCGACGTGGCGATGGCCGGCACCGCGGACCTCGCCGAGCGGGTGAAGGCCGCCGAGGCACGGCGCGTTGCGGCCGAGGCCGACGCCGCGGCCCTGCTCGGCGAGCTCTCCAACGTCATCGACCCGGACGCGCCGGTCGGTGGCGAGGACGACTTCACCGTCGTGGAGCTCGTCGGCACCCCCCGCGACTTCGCCGCCGAGGGCATCACCGTGCGCGACCACGTCGAGATCGGCGAGCTGCTCGGCGCCATCGACATCGAGCGCGGCGCCAAGGTCTCGGGTTCGCGCTTCTACTACCTCACCGGCATCGGCGCGCTGCTCGAGCTCGCCCTCGTCAACCACGCGATCGCGCTCGCCTGCGGCAACGGCTTCACGCCGATGATCCCGCCCTCGCTGGTGAAGCCGTCGGCGATGGAGGGCACCGGCTTCCTCGGCCAGGCGGCGGAGAACGTCTACCGCCTCGAGGCCGACGACATGTACCTCGTCGGCACCGCCGAGGTGCCGCTGGCGGCGTATCACTCCGACGAGATCCTCGAGGCCTCGACCCTGCCTCGGCGCTACGTCGGCTACTCGCCCTGCTTCCGCCGCGAGGCCGGCTCGGGCGGGCGTGACACCCGCGGCATCTTCCGGGTGCACTGGTTCGACAAGGTCGAGATGTTCACCTACGCCCGCCCCGACGACGCCGTCGAGGAGCACCGACGCCTGCTCGGCTGGGAGCAGCAGTACTTCGACAGCCTCGAGATCCCCTACCGCGTCATCGACGTCGCCTCCGGCGACCTCGGTGCGTCCGCGGCGCGCAAGTTCGACATCGAGGCGTGGGTGCCCAGCCAGGGGCGCTACCGCGAGGTGACGTCGACGTCGAACTGCACCGAGTTCCAGGCCCGGCGCCTGCGGATCCGGCTGCGCGACGAGGACGGCGTACGCCCGCTCGCGACGCTCAACGGCACGCTCGTGGCCGTCACCCGCGCGATCGTGGCGCTGCTCGAGAACCACCAGCAGGCCGACGGCTCCGTGCGGGTGCCCGTCGCCCTGCGCCCCCACCTCGGCGGCCGCGAGCTCCTGACCCCTCTGTAGGGGTTGACCGAAAGTCCTATGCGTGCTTATCTACTGCCATTCAATATGCGCGCATAGGAGATCGGAGCATCATGTTCACCTGGACCCACACCGTCACCACGACCGCGGCTCCCGAGCAGATCTGGCCGCTCTACACCGACGTCAGCCGCTGGCTCGAGTGGGACTCGGGCCTCGAGGCGGTCACCCTCGAGGGCCCGTTCGCGGTCGGGAGCAGCGGCACGCTGCAGGTCGAGGGCCAGCCGCCGCTGACCTGGGTGCTCACCGACGTCGTGGAGAACGCGCTGTTCACCGACGTCACCGAGATCCCCGGGGTCGCTACCCTCACATTCGTGCACCGCATCGAGCCGCGAGGTCAGGGGTCCGCCGTCACCCACGAGGTGAGCATCGACGGTCCCGCTGCGGCGCAGCTCGGGCCGATGGTCACCTCGGACACGCCCGAGGCGATGGGCGCCCTCGTGCGGATCGCCGAGTCCGCGTGACCGACAGCGCATCCCGGCACTCCGACGCCTGGGAGAGCCCCGGCTTCCTGCTCTGGCACGCGACGCTGCGCTGGCAGCGCTCCATGGCCGAGGCGCTCGAGCCGCTCGGGCTCACGCACGTGCAGTTCGTACTGCTGGCCTCCACCTGGTGGCTGTGCGAGCACGCCGGACCACCGCGGCAGCGCGACCTCGCCGACCACGCGGGCACCGACCCGATGATGACCAGCCAGGTGGCCCGCGCCCTCGTCTCCAAGGAGCTGCTCGTCCGCGAGGTCGACCCGGACGACGGTCGCGCCTGGCGGCTGCGCCCGACGAGGGCCGGCACGGCCCTCGCGCGGCGCGCCGTCGCCGCCGTGGAGGACGCGGACTCGGCGTACTTCGACCAGGTGCCGGCCCGTCACCGCGGTGGGATGCTCGCGGCGCTGAAGGTGCTCGGCGGACCTCAGTCCTGACCGACATCGTCCCGATCGACATCGTCCGCCTCGACCCCGCGGTCCCGGCTCGGGTCGGGTCGGCCCGGTCTCGTGATCAGGACCTCGCTGCCGATCGGCACGAACCCCTGCGACAGGAACGCGCGCAGGCTGCGCGCGTTGCCGGGACTCACGACCGCGAACACGGCCTCACCGTGCGGCACCGCGCCGAGCGCCGCGCCGAGGAGCGCGCGCCCCGCGCCCGTGCCGCGCAGCCCGGACACCACCTCGATGCTCAGCTCGCGTCGTCCAGCGACACCGGTGCCCAGGGTGACGAAGCCGCGCTCGTCGCCGTGGACGACGACGTCGTGACGCATCGACCGGGCGTAGCGCACCCGCGGGTGGTCGTCCCAGCGCGACGTCGCCGATAGGCCAGGGCCGCTGCCAGTGCCGCCGCCACCCTGGCCGTGGGCCACGAGCACGACGTCGTGCACGCCCATCGAGCCGCCGTCGGCCAGGCGCAGCAGGGTGCGCGGTGAGACGGTGCCGCCGTAGCCGTCGAGGGGCACGTGCACGAGATCGGCTCGCGTCAGGTGGGTCGCCACGAGAGAGTGGGCGGTGAGGGCGAGCACCACCGTGGAGCCGTCCTCCAGCGGCGGGAGCAGCTCGGCGCGGCCGTCCGGGTCCGGGAAGACGCCGTTGGCGGCGGCGAGCAGGACGGCGAGGAGCGGGTGGGCCACGACGGCACGCTATCGACCCTGGCGGACGCCGAACCTGCGCGCACCGGGTCGCGCAGGCAGGAGAGGATCGGCGCATGAGCGACACCGCCGATGCACCCCCGCCGGTCCTTTCCGGACCGAGGCTCGACCTCGTGCTCGTCACGGTCGAGCAGCTGCTCGCGCGCGCGGCCTCCGACGGCCCGGTCGACCTCGGCTACGACGATCCGCACGACGTTCTCGGGCCGCGCGACTCCCCGTTGCACCACCGCGTGCCGCAGGTGCTCGCCGACCCGTCGGTGAACCCCTGGCTGGTCCGCCTCGCGGTACTGCGCGGCACGGGCAAGATCGTCGGACTGGTGAACTTCCACGACGCGCCCGACGAGAGCGGCATGGTGGAGATCGGATACAGCGTGCTCCCCGAGCATCGTCGCCGCGGGTATGCGACCGAGATGGCCTCGACGATGTGGTCCTACGCCGTGACGCACCCCGCGGTCCGCGTGCTGCGCGCTACGTTCACGCCCGACAACGAGGGTTCGCGCGCGATCATCGAGGCGGCCGGCCTCGCGCAGGTCGGCGAGCAGTGGGACGACGAGGACGGCCTCGAGCTCGTCTACGAGATCGGCGCTGCCGACTACGCCACGAGATGGGACCTCGCGCAGCCCCCGTCCCGCTCCTGAGCCGACGCCCCAAGCCGCTGCCGATGTCACTGGTGGTGCGGCTGTTCCCGGGGCCGGGAGACGACCGCACCACCAGCGACGTGGTGAGGCAGGGTGCGGCTAGCTCTGGTCGGCTCCGCGCAGGGCGCGGACGATCTCGTAGGTCACGTTGTCGCCGTGCTGCTGGGTCCAGAAGATCCTGGTGCCGTCGTGGAACGGCTTGGGAACCCTCCGGCTCAGGAGACCGTCGACCGACGGGTCGCCGTCGCCCGTCGAGCCCACGAAGGCCGAGTCGAGCGTCGCCGAGGCGTCGCGGCCCTCCGCGAGGAGGCGCGTGGGCGCAGAGCCTCGGACCAGTCGTGGGTCACGTCGACGGCGTAGCCGGAGTCGAGCGCTCCGCGCTGGATGTGCAGCGTGTCGCCCGCGTAGATGGCGCGGCATCGGACGGTCGGTGAACTCGCGGGATGCACCCGCTCGAGACGCCGGCGTGGGGTCAGTCGACGACGGTGGCGAACAGTGCCGGGAAGACCTTCGCGACCTTGGCCGTGAGGTAGTCGCCGTAGACGCCGTCCCACTCGTGGACGCTGGCGCCGTCCCAGCGCGAGTCGGCGTCGTCGGGCGGGGTCGGGTCGCCGGCGAAGACCGACTCGGGCAGCGGCGTGACCCGCGCGTCCCACGACGGGTCGAGGAACAGCGGGAAGCTCACCCGGTCCTGGCCGGAGAGGTTGCGCACGCGGTGCGGGTCGGAGCGGTAGCGGCCGCGCGTCATCCGGTCGAGCATGTCGCCGAGGTTGACCACGAAGACGTACGGGTCGGCCGGCACGTCGAGCCACTCGCCGTCGCTCCTCACCTGAAGGCCGCCGTGGTGGTCCTGCGCGAGCAGCGTGATGAGCCCGTAGTCGGTGTGCTCGCCGACGCCCCACGAGTCGGTGTCGCCGGGCGGGTAGTGGAACGCGCGGAAGAGCACCGTCGGGTCGGCGGTGAGGTGGCGCGCGAACCAGTCCTCCTCGATCCCGAGGCCGAGGGCGAGGCCGCGCAACAGCGCCTGGCCGAGCGCGGTCACCTCGTCGATCCAGCGCAGGACCGTGGGTCCGAGGCCGCGCGGGCGGTCGGGCACCTGGTTGGCGCCGTGGAGCGGCGTACCGGCGACCACGCGCGGGTCGTCGGCCGGGAGCTCGACGCCGTAGTAGACGCCCTCCTTGCGGTCGGGGACGCCGGAGGTGAGCTCGCCGCCGACGGGGAACCAGCCGCGCCACGCGGGTCCCGCGCGGTCCATGGAGATGGCGGCCTTCACCTCGTCGGGCAGCGCGAAGAACTCGCGGTGCAGCGCCTCGAGGTCGTCACGCAGTCCGGCGTCGATCCCGTGCCCGGTGACGAGCAAGAACCCGCTCGTGCGGCACGCGGCGTCCATCGCACGCCCGACGGCCGCCCGCGCCTCGCGCGAGGACGCCGGGTCGACGAGGGGAGCGACGTCGAGAACAGGCAGCGAGTCCACCCGCGCAGGCTACTGACAGCCCACGTGTCGCGGTGACGTGCGGGTCTGGCGGGGTCAGAGGGTCCGGAGCCATGCGTCGGCGGCGTCGGCCTGGCGGACCAGGCCGGCGGCGTGCTTGCGGACGACGTCGCTGATGCCCTCGCCGACCGGGATACGGAACGGCGCGTCCGGGCGCAGCACGGCGCCGACGATCGCGTCGACGCATCGCGCGGGGTCGGCGCTCGACTCCGCGTGCCAGGACAGCCAGGAGTCGATCACCGTCCACTGCTCGGCGTAGACCCCGTCCGGGTCCTTCGCCGCCGCCTGTGGGCTCGCGGCCGAGATCGGCGTGCGGAACGGTCCCGGCTCGACGAGATGGACGCGGACGCCGAACTGCTTGAGCTCGAGGCGCAGCGCCTCGCTCGCCCCCTCGAGGCCGAACTTCGAGGCGTTGTACGGACCCATGAGCGGGTCGCCCGCCTGCCCGGACACGCTGGAGATGCTGACGATCACGCCCTGCGCCGCACGCAGCGCCGGCAGGCACTCGCGCGTGACGGCCATCGCGCCAACGAGGTTGACGCCGAGCGAGCGACGCAGCTCCGCCGGCGTGATCTCCTCCCACGGTCCGGCCATCGCGATGCCGGCGTTGTTCACGAGCGCGTCGAGCCGGCCGAGCCGCTCCTGGACCACCAGGCCGAGCGCCGACACGGCGTCGTCGTCGGTGACGTCGACGACCACGGTCGACCAGGGCACGCGGTCCTCGTCCGCGCGGTCGAGCACGGTGCCGAGGACGTCCCAGCCGAGGTCGTGCAGCCGCTGTGCGACGTCGTGGCCGAGACCCGACGACGTACCGGTGATGAGGGCGGAGGGCATGGCGCGAGGCTAGCCCGGAGGTCGCGCCCGCGGGTCGGATCTGGTCGCGCCGTGGAGGGCGGAGCTCGGGCACCGGGCGATGAAGGCGGAGTTTGCTCTCTATGGAACCAAGGCGTCCTTCAGTGACTACGAGCGGTCAGTAGGTGAGGGCGTCGCTGAGGGCGTCGAAGGCGTGGAGGGTGGAGTAGAGCTTCCCGGCGTCCTGGGGGGTCGGCCAGCTCGAGAGCTTCGCGGCGACCACCCGGGTACGACGGTTGACGTAGACCATCTGGCCGTGGATCCCGAGGCACACCAGCACGTCCGGGTCGGACGACGGGATCCAGCACTGGTTGCGGTACATCCCGCCGGGCATAGGCCCCGCGGACGAGCTGACCGCGAACGCCTCGCGCGAGTCCGGGGCGCCCGCGAAGCAGTCGGCCACCCAGGCCGGGCTGAGCACCTGCGCGCCGGTGAGCGAGGCGCCGTCGCGGACCAGCAGCGCGCCGTAGCGCACGAGGTCGCGCAGCGCGGCGCTGACGCCACCGTCGAACATTCCGGTGCCGACCGGGTCGAGCCCGATGTTCGCGTCGAACTCGGCGCCGAGGCGCCCCCACAGCACGTCGCTCATCAGCGCGGGCATCCGTGCGCCCGAGGCGGCCTCGAGGACCCAGCCCAGCACGTCGGTCTCGCACGACTTGTAGTCGAAGGCACCTCCGTGCGGACCGGACGCCCGCAGGGTCAGCAGGTAGTCGTACATCGTCGTCGGCAGGCCCTCGCGACGCTGGGAGGCCCAGCCGATGACCTGCTCGAGCACCCGCACCTCGGCGTCCGGGTCGAGGTAGTCCTCGGAGAAGTCGATGCCCGTGCGCATGTCGAGCAGGTGGCGCACGGTGGCCCCGGCGTAGCCGCTCGACCCCAGGGCGGGCACGTACGCCGTGAGCGGCGCGTCGACGTCGAGGGCCCCCGACGCGGCCAGCACCCCGGCCACCGAGCCGACGAGGGACTTGCTCACCGACATGAGGATGTGGAGAGTCGAGGGCTCCATGCCGCCGAGGTACTCCTCAGCGAGCACCGTGCCGTCGTGCCACACGATCCAGCCGTCGGTCGCGGTCTCGGCCATCACGTCGGCCACCGTCCGCTCGTGCGGTCCGCGCCACGGCCAGAACCAGTGCCGGTGGTGGCCTTCGGGCGGGTCGGCGACGACGACCTCCCCGAGGGTGGAGGGTGCGTTCGGCAGGGTCGCGACCGGGCCTGCGCCGCGCGAGATCGTCGCGGTCGGCAGCAGCTCGGCGACGTGCTGGAAGGACCAGTGCAGGTACGGCGACGCCTGCCAGTTGTCGAGGCTGACGCCGCCCGGCACGCGACCGGGATCGCTGCCTAGCACTGCTCGGCTCCTCGCACCACGGCGGGAGCGTCGCACACCCGACCCCGTCGTCGTCGCACCGGGGCGGTCGCACCGGCGTCGTGCCGGTCACACCGCCGTCGTGCGCTCAGACCGTCTTCGTGCCGGTGCGTGCCGTCGCAGGCTCGGTGATGGCCGTGCCGCTGTACTGCGCCCGGATCGAGTCGATGAGGTGGCGGGCCCGGATCGTGAGGGAGGTTCCGCCGTTGGACGTCGGCGTCTGCAGCCGACCCTTCGTGACGAGCACGCCGAGGTCGGCACCCTTCCACCGGTAGTCGCCGGGGCCGTAGATGCGCAGGAAGAACGCCTCGTCGTCGTGCTGCAGCTGGTGCCAGTCGAGAGCGGCGCGACGGAACCCGAGCGCTCCGCCGGCGTCGAGGGCGTACTGGCCGGTGGCCGCGGTCGAGTCGAGCCGCTCGACGACGCCCGCGGTCTCCTTGATGATCATCTGGCTCCAGACGTCGACCGCCGCGAGCTCCTCCCACCGCGCGTTGATCTCGTCGACGTCGAGGTCGAAGTCGACGTCCATGAACTCGAGGAGATGGAACAGGAACAGCGGGACGTCGGCATAGGCGCCGGCGGTGACGTTCGTGATCGCGGACGCGCCGCTGATGCGCGGGTTGAGCTCGCCGAGGTAGACCTCGTCCGCGTCGGTGTCGACGAGCACGTCGACCTCGAAGAACCCGCGGTAGCCCTCGGCCGCCAGCCGGTCGCCGAGACGACGCACGAGTCGTGACGCCTTCGTCCGCAGCTTCCCCTCGAGCACGTCGGGGAACATCTCGTTGCCGCACCACCCGCCGCGGTACGGCGTGAGCTTGGCATAGCCGGTGAGCTCGCTCATGAACGGCCCGACGACCGTGCCGCACCGGGTGAGCACCGCCTCGACGGCCACGGGGCGGTTGTTGATCCGTTTCATGACCTTGACGTCCTGGCCCTCGATGTCCTTGCGGTGCTTGTTCCAGTCGGCCTCCGACGTCAGGAAGAACGTGGTCTTCCCGGAGTCGCCGTACGGCGTCTGCACGACGAGGTCCTCGCCGAGCTTGGCCTTGCGCGCCGCGGCGAGCAGACCGGCCCAGTCGTCCACCTTCGTGAGGACGTTCGGCACGCTGCGGGCCTTGGCCTCGTTGCCGAGCCGGGTCGTGACGAGCTTGGAGTCGAGGTGCTCGCGCAGCGCGGCCTTCGGGAGGATGAGGTCGTAGCCGAGCTCCTCGCAGATCGCCTCGGTCTCCTCGTTGAAGAAGACCATCGCGATCTTGGGGCGTACGCCGGGACGCAGGCCGCGGCTCATGTGGGCCCGCACCTCGGGGTTCGCCAGCAACCAGTTGTTGATGTCCTCGCCGCTGGAGAACTCGACGTAGGGCTTGTCCTTCGGGGTGAAGACACGCGGGTGAGCGCCGTCCCACGCGTCGTAGTACGCGACGTAGGACAGCTTGCGGACCCAGCGGTCGAGGCCGAGGAGGTTGAACGGCGTCGCGCCGACGAAGTAGATCGGGACGTCGTTCGTGCGGAAGAAGTGCCGGACCTCGGACATGTTGCGCAGGGTGCGTCGTCGCGTCCTGGTGGGCACGCCTGGCGCGAATGCTGCGTCGGTGCCGACGCTCGCCGGGATGCTCCCGTGCGGGTGGGCGGCATGACGCTTGCGCTGGCTCATGGGTCCTCCGGTCCTCCCGGCCCGCTCCGGGACCGGCGGTGCGAATCATGCCGCCTGGTCGGCGTCGGCGTGAGGACAACGGGTCGAGCCGACCGCGGTGGTCCGTCCAGTCGCCCTCTGCGACGCTGAGGGCGTGATGACACCCTCCGACCCGTGCGGCGCCGACGCGTCCGCGGCCGACCCGCACCCGGCCACCGCCCACCTCGCGACCGCCACCGCGTCGTCCCTGGCCGCCGACCTGGCGGCCGGTGAGACGACGTCCGTCGCGCTGGTGCGCGCGCTGCTCGACCGGATCGCGGCGGTCGACGACGCCGGCCCCGAGCTGCGCGCCGTCCTCGCCGTGTCCGCCGACGCCCTCGACCAGGCCGCCGCCCTCGACGCCGAACGCGCGGCCGGCACGCTGCGCGGACCGCTGCACGGGATCCCGGTGCTCGTGAAGGACAACATCGAGGCGGTCGGCCTGCCGGCCACCGCCGGCTCCCTCGCGCTCGCCGGACGGCCGGTCGACCAGGACGCGACGCTCGTCGCCTCGATGCGCGCCGCGGGGCTCGTGGTCCTCGCGTCCACCAACCTCTCGGAGTGGGCCAACATGCGCTCGCCCCACTCGGCGAGCGGCTGGTCGGGCGTGGGCGGGCTGACCGGCAACCCGTGGGCCCTGGACCGCAGCGCGGGCGGGTCGTCGTCGGGGTCCGGGGCGGCGGTGGCCGCCGGGCTCGCCCCGTTCGCGGTCGGCACCGAGACCGACGGGTCGATCACGTGCCCGAGCTCGCTGAACGGCGTCGTCGGCCTCAAGCCGACGGTCGGCCTGGTGAGCACCGCGGGGGTCGTCCCGCTCGCCGCCAGCCAGGACGCACCCGGGCCGATGGCCCGGTCGGTCCGCGACGCCGCGCTGCTGCTCGACGCGATGACCGGCTCCTCGGCGTACTCCGCCGCCCCGGGCACGCGCGCCGTGGCGGACCTGCGGCTCGGAGTGGCCCGGGGATGGGTCAGCGGCCACGCCGGCACCGACGCCCTGTTCACGGCGAGCATGGCGCGGCTCGAGGCCGCCGGCGCGAGGGTCGGCACCGTCGAGGTGGCACCCGCGGGTGCCGCCGGCCAGGCCGAGCTGACCGTGCTGCTGTGCGAGCTCAAGGACGGGCTCGACCGCTACCTCGCCGGTCGCGGGGGCGACGGCCCGCGCAGCCTGGCCGAGGTCGTCGCCTTCGACCTCGAGCACGCCGACCTCGAGCTGGCCCACTTCGGTCACGAGTTCCTCGAGGCGGCCCTCGCGACCGGCGGAGTCGGGGACCCGGGCTACGCCGAGGCCCGCGCGGCCTGCCTCGCCTGGGCGGTCGAGGAGATGCTCGAGCCGGCGTTCGCGGACGACCTCGCGCCCGACGTTCTCGTCGCACCCGCCTACGCGCCCGCGTGGAAGAGCGACCTGTCGGCCGGGGACCACTTCCTCGGCGGAGGTGCCGCGAGCACGGCGCCGTCGCTGGCCGGCTGGCCGGTGCTCTGCCTGCCGATGGGACTGGTCACCGGGCTGCCCGTGGGGATCGTGCTCCTCGGGCGGCCGCACTCGGAGGCCGCGCTGCTCGCGGTGGGGCACGTGGTCGAGGAGGCGCTCGGGGTCGTGGGCACCCTGACACCGACGTGGTCCCCGCCCGGCAGAGGATGAGGTCATGACCCGCGCCGACTGGACCGGGCTCACCGGCGGGATCGACCTCGTGGCCACCGACCTCGACGGCACCCTGCTGCGCGAGGACGGGTCGGTGTCGGCGTACACGGTCGAGACGCTCGCGCAGGCTCGTGCGGCCGGCCTGCCGGTCGTCTTCGTGACGGGGCGACCGCCGCGGTGGCTCCCGGTGGTGGTCGAGGCCACCGGCCACGGCGGGGTGGCGATCTGCGCCAACGGTGCGGTGCTGCTCGACCTGGTCACGGGCGAGGTTCTGCGCTCCCACCCCATCGCCGCGCCCGTGCTCGACGAGGTCGTGCGCACCCTGCGCACCGAGGTGCCGGGCATCGCCTTCGCCGTGGAGTGGGTCCCGCTCGGGGACGCGGCGCAGGCTCCCGACACCCACTTCGCCCACGAGGACGGCTACCGGCCGCGCTACCCCGTGGGCGCGCCCGCCCAGGCCCCGGACGTGCGCGACCTGACCCGTGACCGCGGAGTCGTGAAGCTGCTCGCCCGGGTCGTCGGCGGAGGCCACGACGCCGACAGCCTGCTCGACCACGCGATCGAGCACGTCGCGCACCTCGTCACCGTCACCCACTCCAGCGCCGACGACGTGCTCCTGGAGATCAGCGCCGCCGGCGTCTCCAAGGGCTCGACCCTCGCGGTGCACGCGGCCGGGCTCGGCGTGGGGCCGGACGCCGTGGCCGCGGTCGGCGACATGCCCAACGACGTCCCCATGCTGCGCTGGGCGCGCGTGGGGCTCGCGGTCGAGGGCGCGCACCCGAGGGCCCGGGACGCCGCCGACGCCGTGCTGCCGGGACCGGCCGACGACGGCGTGGCCCGGTTCGTCGCCGCGGTGCTGGACGCGCCCGACCGACCTCGGTCGGTGTGACCGCGGTCACGCCCACCGGGTGACGAGACCCACAGATCCCGGCGATTCGTCCGTAGTCCGGACAGCCGGATGGGTGGGCGACGGGGGCATCTGCCTACCGTTCACCTGTCGTTCGCCGCAGTACGGGACCACCGTGCACGGACGACGCGCTCAATCACCGGGCCCTCCCGCTCGGTGAGCCGGGGACCCAGTCTCGCGGGGCGAATCACCGTACGGCCTCACGGCCTGCGGCGTAGGGCACCTCTTAGCCCGAGCCCGTCAGCTAACCCGGTCAGCGTGGAGAGGAGTCATTCGTGCTGTCCGCAACCCGTCGTCGGGTCCTCCCGGCCTCGTTGCTGGCCACCGGGGCGATCGCCGCCGGTGTCGTCGGGACGACCGTCCCGGCTCAGGCCTCGGTCACCACCCGTGCCGCCACCGCCTCGACCACTTCGGTCGTGACCAGGTCGGTCGCGAGCGCCGCTGTCGCCCCCACTACCGTCTCCCCGGCCGTCCTCGTCGCTCGCAAGGCTGCTGCCGCCCGCATCGCCGTCGCCCGGGTCGCCCACATCCGCTTCAGCGCCGTGAGCATCGCCCGCAGCAAGGTCGGCTCGCGCTACAGCGCCGGCCACGCCGGCCCGACCCGCTTCGACTGCTCGGGCCTCGCGCTCTACGTGGTCAAGAGGGCCACCGGCCGCACCCTGCCGCACTACTCGCGGGCCCAGATGGCCGCGACGAAGCGAGTCGGCAAGGGCCAGCTGCGCCCCGGCGACCTGGTCTTCTTCTTCCGTCACGGCGCGCACCACGTCGGCATCTACATCGGCGCCGGCCGCATGGTCAGCGCCACCAACCCGAGCGGCGGCGTCCACATCGACGCCGTGTTCTCGGGCTGGTACGGCCAGCGCTACAGCGGGGCGGGCCGCCTCGTCTGACCCGGCACGCGGAATCCGCTCCACGACGAAGCCCGGTCCCCTGAAGGGGGCCGGGCTTCGTCGTGGAGCGGGGCGGCCCTCGAACCGTGACTCCCCCGGTGTCCCGGATCACGTCGGCCGACCTCGCGTCGGAATACCCCAGGGGGGTATGGTCCTTCTGACGAAGTGGAGGCTCCGATGGCACCCGGCTACAGCGCCGACAAGGACGCCGTCCTCGCGCGCCTGAAGAAGATCGAGGGTCAGGTGCGCGGCATCGCCCGGATGGTCGACGACGACACCTACTGCATCGACGTGCTGACCCAGGTCTCGGCGGCCACCCGCGCGCTCGAGAACGTCGCGCTGCTGCTGCTCGACGACCACCTCGACCACTGCGTCCGCCACGCTGCGATGCAGGGCGGTCCCGAGGCCGACCAGAGGCTCGCCGAGGCCTCCGCGGCCATCGCCCGGCTCGTCCGTTCCTGACCCACCCGTCTACCGAGGGGAGCTCCGCATGAGCACCACCACCTGGACCGTCCAGGGGATGACCTGCGGCCACTGCGTCAATGCCGTCACCGAGGAAATCGCCGCGATCCCGGGCGTCTCGGCGGTCGCGGTCGACCTCACGTCCGGCCTGGTCACCGTGACTGCCGACGCCGACCCCTCCGCCGACGCCGTCGCCGCGGCGGTCGACGAGGCCGGCTACACGCTCGTGACCGCCTGAGGATCCGGCTTACCGCCCGTCCCGCTCGCCGCCGGCTCGTCACCGCACTGCCCGCACCCGGAGCCGCTGCCATGTCCATGTCCATGTCGATGCCCACTCCCACGGTCACGCAGACCGTCACTCCGATCGACCTGCAGATCACCGGGATGACGTGCGCGTCGTGCGCGATGCGGATCGAGAAGAAGCTCAACAAGGTGCCGGGCGTGGTCGCCACGGTGAACTACGCCACCGAGACCGCCCACGTGGAGTCGCCCGCAGGGGTGGCGCTCGACGAGCTGGTCGCGGTCGTGGAGGCCGCAGGCTACGGCGTGCGTGAGCCCGAGCAGGAGGTCGACGACGACCCCGACGAGCTCGGTCGACGCTGGCGGATCAGCGCCGTGCTCACCGTGCCAGTGCTCCTGATGTCGATGGTCCCTGCGCTGCAGTTCTACGGCTGGCAGTGGGTCGCGTTTCTGCTCGCGTCGATCGTGGTGCTCTGGGGCGGCAAGCCGTTCCACCGCGCGGCCTGGACCAACGCGCGACACCGCGCGACGACGATGGACACGCTCGTGTCGATCGGCGTGCTGTCGGCGTACCTCTGGTCGGCGTTCGCCGTGCTGTTCACCAGCGCCGGCACGCTCGGCATGACCATGACCGTCTCGTGGCTGCCGATGGCCGACGTGTCGGCCCACGGCCACCCCGACCTCTACTTCGAGTCGGCGTCCGTGGTCGTGACGTTCCTGCTGCTCGGCCGGTGGCTCGAGCACCGGGCCAAGCGCCGCTCCGGCGCCGCGCTCCGCGCCCTGCTCGACCTCGCGCCGGCGACCGCCTGGCTGCGCACGCCCACCGGCGACACCGAGGTGCCGGCGTCGCACGTCCACGTCGGGGACCTCGTGATCGCGCGCCCCGGGGAGCGGATCGCGACCGACGGCGTCGTCGTCGACGGCTCGAGCGCCGTCGACGCGAGCATGCTCACCGGCGAGTCCGTCCCGATCGACGTCACGGTCGGCGACGAGGTCGCCGGCGGCACGGTGGTGCAGGACGGCCTCCTGATCGTCCGGGCCACCCGGGTCGGCGCCGACACCGCGCTGGCCCGCATCACCGCGCTCGTCACCGCCGCGCAGAGCGGCAAGGCGCCCGTGCAGCGCCTCGCCGACCGGGTCGCGGCCGTGTTCGTGCCCGTCGTCCTGGTCATCGCCGCGCTGACGCTGCTCGGCTGGGGCGTCACCACCGGCTGGCAGCAGGGCTTCACTGCGGCCGTGGCCGTGCTGGTGATCGCCTGCCCGTGCGCCCTGGGCCTCGCGACGCCGACGGCGCTGCTCGTCGGCACCGGTCGAGGTGCCACGCTCGGCATCCTCGTGCGCGGTCCCGAGGTCCTCGAGTCCACCCGTCGGGTCGACACCGTGGTGCTCGACAAGACCGGCACTCTCACGACCGGGGTCATGACCGTCGTGCACCGACGCGGCGACGACGAGGCGGTCGGTCTCGCCGGGGCGCTCGAGGCGGGTTCCACGCACCCGATCGCCCGCGCGGTCACGGCGTACGCCGACCGGCTCGGCAGCCGCACGCCGGCCGCTCCCGCGGCTCCCGAACCCGGCGGAGCCGGCCTCGTGGCCGACGCCGACAGCCACCAGGCGGTGCGCGGGGACGGCGTGCTCGGGCGGATCTCCGGCCACGACGTGCGGGTCGGGCGCCCCGAGTGGGTCGGCGTCGACGAGCCCTGGTGGACCGAGGCCGACGCCTGGCGTAGTGACGGGCTCACGGCGATCGCCGTGTCCGTCGACGGCGAGGTCCGGGCGATGCTCGCCGTGGGGGACGAGGTACGCGCCACGACGCACCAGGCGGTCGCGGCCCTGCGCGGGCTCGGGCTCGAGCCGGTGATGGTGACCGGCGACGCCGAGGCCGTCGCCCGCTCGATCGCGGCCGAGGTCGGCATCGACCGGGTGATCGCCGACGCCCGCCCCGAGGACAAGGTGGCCGAGGTCGAGCGGCTGCGCGCGTCCGGACGCGTCGTCGCGGTGATCGGCGACGGCATCAACGACGCCGCGGCGCTCGCGGCCGCCGACCTCGGCATCGCGATGGGCGGCGGCACCGACGTCGCCATCGAGGCCGCCGACATCACCCTGCTTCGCGACGACCTGCGCACCGCCGGGGACGCCGTGCGCCTGTCCCGCGCGACGCTGCGCACGATCAAGCAGAACCTCGGCTGGGCCTTCGGCTACAACATCGCCGCGATCCCCCTGGCCGCCGCCGGCCTGCTCACCCCGATGATCGCCGGCCTCGCGATGGCGCTGAGCAGCGTCTGCGTCGTCAGCAACAGCCTCCGCCTCCGCCGCTTCCACTGACCGCGCGACCCAGGCTCCCGATCCGGCTGAATGTGCCCCGGCGCGCGATGGAGGCACCTGTCGCGCCCCTCATCGACGGCGAGGAGCGCGTATGAGGGCACCATCGATCCACCTCGGCGTCCGGGCGGACACCGTGGGCGTGATTCGCCGGCGCGCGGTCAAGGGGGTCATCGAGGTCGACGGTCGCCTGCTGCTGCTGCGGTCCGGGACCGGCGGCGACTACAAGTTCCCCGGTGGTGGCGCCGAGCCCAGCGAGGACGACGGCGCGGCCCTGGCGCGCGAGCTGGACGAGGAGTGCGGTCGCGACGTCCTGCGCACGGGTCCGCTCGTGCTCACCGTGGTCGAGGCGCACCCCGCGCGCGAGGACCCCGCACGACGGTTCGAGATGGAGTCGCGCTACTACGACTGCGTCGTCTCCGAGGTACGGCGTAGCCCTGCGCTCAGCGCGTCCGAGCTGCGCGAGGGGCTGCAGGAGGCGTGGGTGACGTGGGCCGAGGCAATCGCGACGAACCGGGCCGTGCTGGCGCGCGAGCGTGACCACCTGCCGTGGGTCGACCGCGAGCTGCAGGTGCTCGAGTTCCTGGCGCGGGAGCGCGGCGTGCGCTGAGGCCGGCCCGTAGCGTGGCGGTCGTGCTCAGCCGTCTCGCTCTCGCCGTGCTCGCGATCGGGTGCCTGTTCGCACTGGTCGCCCTGTTCCGGATCGTGCGGGACACGGTGACGCGCCGCTCGGGCAGATGAAGGCGGAGTTTGCTGCCCTCTATGCAACCAAGGCGTCCTTCAGTGAGAACGAGGGTCAGGCGGGGCCGCGGACCTCGGTGAGCCAGGCCTCGGCCGCGGCGTAGTCGGTGTCGGTGACGCCGGGGCGCACGAGCGGGGCTTTGCCGTCGTGGCGCGGGTAGGAGCCGAGGAAGCGCACCTGGGCGCAGATGCGGTGCAGGCCGGCGAGCGCCTCACCCACCCGCGCGTCGGCGACGTGGCCCTCGCAGTCGACGGAGAAGTAGTAGTCGCCGAGGGCCTTGCGCGTGGGCCGCGACTCGATGCGCGTGAGGTTGACGCCCCGCACCGAGAACTCGGTCAGGATCTCGAGCAGCGCACCCGGGTGGTCCTCGCGCATGTACAGGAACAGCGTGCTCTTGTCCGCCCCCGTCCGCGCCGGGACGACGCCGGGCCGCGAGATCAGCACGAAGCGGGTCCAGGCCTCGTCGTTGTCGGCGACGTCGTCCGCGAGCACCTCGAGGCCGTAGACGCCGGCGGCGATCGACGGCGCGAGGGCGGCGTCGTAGGTGCCCTCGGCCACCGCCCGGGCACCGGCGGCGTTCGAGGACACCGGGACGATCTCGGCGTCGGGCAGCGTGGTCTGCACCCAGGCCCGGCACTGGGCCGCCGCGACCGCGTGCGTGGCGATACGCCGCACGCCCGCCAGCTCGGTGCCGAGACGGGCCAGCAGCGCGAAGCGCACCCGGATCACGACCTCGTCGACGATGACGAGGGGGTTGCCCGACGCGAGGTTGTCGAGGGTCGCGCTGACGCCGCCCTCGATCGAGTTCTCGATGGCGACGAGCCCGCGCGCGGCCTCGCCCGAGCGCACGGCGTCGAGGACCGCCTCGGCCGTGGCCAGCGGGTGCAGCGCAGCGCCCTCGCTCACCGACATCGCCCGCAGCGCCTCCTCGGTGAAGGTCCCGCGCGGCCCGAGGTAGGCGATCGTCAGCGGTGCCGACGTCACGACTGGCCTCCGCGCAGCGCGTAGGTCACGGCCTGCTGCTCCTCGGGCGAGAGGGAGGCCTCGCTCGTCCCGCCCTTCACGCCCTTGATGTAGGACCGGGTCTCGGACCGCCCGTGGATGGCGGTGAGCACCAGGCCGTCGCCTCCGTCGTCGAGCATCGCCGCGGAGAACGACAGCCGACCGCCCATGTCGCCGAACGCGTCGTAGCGCACCACGCTCACGTGCCGCAGCGCGTCGGCGAGCTCGGTGCGGGTGCGGGCGAGCAGGGAGGCGAGGTCGTCGACCTCGATCCGCAGCGCGCTGACCTCCTCGGTCTTGCGCGCCACCGCCTCGACGAACGACGGGGCGTCCCCGTCCGCCGCGAGCAGGACGAGGTCGCGGCGTATCCGCCGCAGCGACACCAGCGCCGTCGCGGCCAGCACGAGGGCGAGCACGCCGATGGCGAGGCCGGCGATGACGAGGGCGTCGCGCACGTGCGGGTCGAGGGACACGTGGGCAAGGGTATCCGCGCGTAGGGTCGCACTCGTGCGCGCATTCCCCGGGGTCGTCCGGTGACCACCTCGACCCCCGTGGCGATCCTGAGCTTCCTGCTCGGTCTGGTGATCGTCCTCGCCGTCGGGTCGTCGATCCTGCGCACCCTCGTCGTGCCGCGCGGCGTCCGAAGCAAGCTCTCGGCCCTGGTCCTCACGGCGACCCTCGGCGCCTTCCGCCTCGTGGCCCGGCGCACGTCGACCTACGAGGCCCGTGACGCCGTCCTCGCCTACGCCGCACCGGTCTCGCTGATCATCACGCTGATGACCTGGCTCGCCCTGCTGTTCGTCGGGTTCGCCTGCCTGCTGTTCTCCTTCTCGCCGCTGGACTGGTCGCAGTCCTTCCGCGAGGCCGGCTCGAGCCTGTTCACCCTCGGGTTCGCCAGCACGGACCGCTCGCAGCTCACCGCGGTCGACTTCGTCGCCGCGGCCACCGGGCCGGTCGTGGTCGGTCTCCTCGTCGGTTACCTGCCGAGCCTCTACGCCTCCTACAACCGGCGCGAGGTCGAGGTGGCGCTGCTCCACTCACGCGCCGGGGAGCCCAACTGGGGGCCGGAGATCCTCTCCCGCCACGCGATCGTGAACTCCTCGGAGGAGCTCATGACCCTCTTCCGCGGCTGGGAGCGGTGGGCGGCCGACATCGCCGAGAGCCACGTGAACTACCCCGTGCTCATCCACGTGCGCTCGGCTCAGCCGCTGCGCAACTGGCTCGTCGCGCTGGTGTCGGTGATGGACGCCGCGGCGTTCCAGATGGCGGTGAACCCGCAGATCCCGCAGGCCTCACCCCGGGTCGCCATCCGTCAGGGCTTCGTCGCCGTGCGCGACATCGCCCGCGCCGAGGGCATCGAGGTCGACGACGACCCCGACCCGGACCACCCGATCTCGCTGACGTTCGAGGAGTTCGCCGACGCCTACGACGACGTCGCGGCCGCGGGCTACGCGATGGCGCGCAACGCCGCGGACGCGTGGCCGCACTTCCGCGGGTGGCGGGTGAACTACGAGGCGGCCGCCTACGCGCTGGCCGAGCGCATCGACGCGCCACCGGCCGCCTGGATGGGCGTACGCCGACCGCCCCTGCCAGTGATCATGCCGCAGCGGCCCACGAACAGGATGCCGGGCGGTCGCACGGGGCGTCCGGCGCCCGGGGAGTGAGTGCGTGAGCCTCACGCTCGACCTCGCGGTGCTGGTCGCGACGTTCGCGATCATCTTCCCGGCGGAGCTGCCCGACAAGTCCTTTATCGCGACCCTCGTGCTGGCCACCCGCTACCCGCGGCTGTGGGTCTGGCTCGGGGCCTCGCTGGCCTTCGGCGTGCAGATGCTCATCGCCGTCGCGGCGGGCCAGCTGCTCTCGCTCCTGCCGCGCACCCTGGTCCTCGGCGTGACCGCCGCGCTGTTCGCCGTGGGCGCCGTGCTCCTCATCCGTGGCGGCCTGCGGGCCAGGTCGGACGAGGAGTCGGCGGAGGTGGCGGAGATCGAGGAGTTCGCGGCGAGGGCGACGCCGGGCCGGCACGGCGTCGCGGCGTTCACGACGACCTTCGCCGTCATCTTCGCCGCCGAGTGGGGCGACCTCACCCAGCTCGTGACGGCCGGTCAGGCGGCCCGTACCGACTCGCCGCTCTCGGTGTTCCTCGGCGCGTGGCTCGCGCTCAGCACGGTGGCCGCGATCGGCGTGCTCGTGGGCGCGTGGCTGCAGCGCCGGGTGCCGCTGTGGCGCATCGGCGTCTTCTCCGGCGTGCTGCTCGCGATCCTCGCGGTGATCACCCTCGTGGAGCTGGTCCGCGGCTGAGGCCGGGGCTGCGGCCGTACGGGCCCACCCGTCAGAGGGTGGGCCCGTACGGCCCGGGCGATCCGGTCGCGCCGTGCGGGCTCGCGCGACGTCGTCGGGCGGGTGACACCCCCGCGGCCCCCCGACCGTCGCCGACGTGGTCGTTCCCCCTGGGGCGGCGCGCCACACGGGGGCTGCGCGACGCGACGACGTGACTCTGGACACCTTCGGTCACCCGGTGTGCTGCTGCGGACCGGCGCGGCGCGGTTGACGGTCCCGGCGGACCGGACCGGACGGCGCCGGCGGGGCCGGCAGGAGGGCGGGACGGGACGGCGGACGGGCCCGGACATAGGTGATCGGACGCCGCCGACGGGGGATGCAGCAGCGTCCGATCGAGATAGACCGTAGGCGTTCCTCCGCCGCGGCTCAACCACCACGAGGGAATCGACGGAGGTTCTTGAGAGAAAATTGACCAACGGGCGGCGAAACGCGACCGGTCGCGACGGTGTCAGGGACTTCGGTCTAGACCGAAACGCGACGGAGCGGGTCGGATGGCGGCAGGACGCGCTGTCGTCGGGACGTGTCCCCCACTCACGGTGACGGATCGGGAGCGCTCCGCCGAACCGTGGGTGCGCGGGTCAGCGCAGCGTGACCTGACGGTTGGCGAGCCCTGCCCGAGCGCGGCGCTCCGGCTCGGAGAGCTCCCCGGTCTCGGTCAGCGCGGCAGCGAGCCTGGTCGCGAAGGACGCTGCGGGCGTCTCGACGTCGTCCGCCTCGGCGCCCGGCACGAGGTCCCAGACCGGCGCCAGCAGGCCGTCGGCGCGGAATGTGCCGATCAGCCGCGTCCCCTCGCCGAGGGTGTCCTCGCCGCGCGCGTGCAGTCGGGCGAGCGCGTCGAGGAGCGGCTCCTCGTCGTGCGGCAGGACCCAGCGCAGGTGCTCCTTCGTGCCGATCCGGCACCAGTAGGCGGCCTCGACGCCGGACAGGCGCACGGTCGGCACCACGGACGCGTTGGCCCGCTCCAGGGACGCCGAGACGTCGTCGGTGATCTCCGCGCCGCTGCCGTCGATCCAGAAGTCGAACCCGGTGTGCACGGTGACCTCCAGCGGTGCGCCGAGGTCCAGGACGTCCTGCAGCCGCGGGCCGTCACCGGGCCGCTGGGGCGGCACCGGGGTGCCCGCCTCGGAGTCCAGCGCTCGGATCAGGGCGTCGGCGACGTCGCGGCTCGTGTCGCCGGTGCTGGTCGCGGTCTGCAGGCCGAGGAAGATCGCGCCGTCCGTGCGCACCAGGGCCGGCCACGCGAGCGGCAGCACGGTCGCGACCGTCAGCGGGCGGTCGCCGAGCCGGTCGGCGTACTCCCCCACGAGGGTCAGCGGAGCGGTCGCCGAGGGGACGATCTCGCGCAGCGCGATCCAGTCGGCCTCGCCCGGGATGCCCGCGAACGGCCGGCGGACCAGCACCTGGCCCGCGTTCGCTGCGGCGCGACCGTGGCAGGCCTTGTAGCGGCGGCCGCTCCCGCAGGGGCACGGCTCGCGCATCCCGACGACCGGGACGGCGGCGTCCGGGGTGACTGCGAGAGCGGGGGCGGGACGCGAGGACTTCTTGTTCTGGGCCACGGTCGGCGAGCGTACGCGACGGGGACGCACGAGCCGTCCGTGGCGTGGGCGCCGCGGACGAGCGTCAGCCGTGCGCCCGTGCCGGGTCGGGAACGGACGCGACCGAGCTCGCCCGGCCGAGCTGGGCGAGCGCCGGGCCGGGGCGGTTGGTGATGATCGCCTCGACGCCGAGCCGGGCGCACAGCTCGACGTCGGACGGGTCGTCCACCGTCCAGACGTGCATCGCCCGGCCCGACCGGTGGACCCGCTCGACGTAGTGCGGGTGCGCGCGGACGATGTCGATCGAGGGCCCCGCGATCGCCGAGCCGAAGGGGAGCGAGCCGTCGCGGAAGCGCAGCGGCACGCGGTCCATGAGGAACACCGTCGGGAGGCCCGGGGCCAGCTGACGCACCCGCCGCATCGACAGCTGCGAGAAGCTCATGATCCGGATCCGGGAGTCGCGCTCGCTGCGGGGCCGGGCCAGGCCGAAGCGGCGGAGCAGCTCGATCGTGCGCTCCTCGACGAGCGCTCCGTAGCGGGTCGGGTGCTTGGTCTCGATGGCGAGCCCGATCTCGCGCTCGGAGTCGACGACGAGCTCGAGCAGGCGCTCCAGGGTGAGGACCCGGCTGAGGTCCTCGTCGATGACGACGGGGTCGGACAGGTCGGGTCCGCTCGACGTGGGGCGCGAGGTTCCTGCGTCGCGCCACCTGCCGAAGTCGTGGCGGTGCAGGTCCTCCAGCGTCATGACCGACACGACGCCGGAGCCGTCGCTCGTGCGGTCGATGCGGCGGTCGTGCACGCAGACCAGGTGCCCGTCGGCGGTGAGGCGGACGTCGCACTCGAGAGCGTCGGCGCCGTCGTCGACCGCCCGCACGTACGCCGCGAGGGTGTGCTCGGGGACGTCTGCGCTCGAACCCCGGTGCGCCACGACCTCGGTCACGCGATCCATCGTGGCATCCCCGTGCGACCAGGAGGCGACGACACCGCGACCGGCGGGCGAATCAGGGGAGAAGCGCGCCCGGGTTGAACAGGCCGAACGGGTCGAGCGCGCCCTTCACCGCGCGCATCGCGGCGATCTCCGCGGACGAGCGGCTGAGGTGCAGGTACGCCGCCTTGGCGCGACCGACGCCGTGCTCCGCCGAGATGGATCCCCGGTGCTCGGCCACGGTCCCGAGCACCACGGCGTCGGCCCGCTCGTCGTCCGGCTCGGGCCCGAGGACCTCCACGTGCAGGTTGCCGTCCGCGAGGTGGCCGAACACGAGCACCTCGGTGATGCCCTCGAGCCGACCCAGCCGCGCCGTCAGGTCCGTCACGAAGGCGTCCCAGCCGCCCATCGGCACCGACACGTCGAACCGGTGCGGCACCCCGAGGACCGCGGTCGCCTCCGCGGCGCGCTCGCGGTAGGACCACAAGCGCGCCCGGTCGGCGGCGTCGAGGGCCACCACGGCGTCGCAGTCGTCGGGCAGGTCCATCGCCACGGCGCCGTCGCGGGGCGACTCGGTCTCGAGCAGCAGCACGTGGTCCGACGGCCCCGCGAGCGGCCAGGGGAGCGAGGCGACGTCGCAGACGTGGCGGAGCATCGCCGCGTCGAGGATCTCCGCGGCCAGCAGGCGTACGCCGCGGGGCACGGCCGTGCGCACGAGGTCGAGCGCGTCGGTCGCGTCGCGCACGCCGATCAGCGCGACGGCCGACGCCGTGGCCGGTCGCACGAGCCGCAGCCGCGCGGCGGTGACCACGCCGAGCGTCCCCTCGCTGCCCACGAGCAGCCCGGTCAGGTCGTAGCCGGTGTTGTCCTTCGGGAGGCCGCCGAGGTGCGAGACGACCGAGCCGTCGGGCAGCACCGCCTCGACGCCGACGACCTGGGCGCGCGTCATGCCGTGACAGCACACGCGGATGCCGCCCGCATTGGTGGCGATGGTGCCGCCGACGGTGGCGCTGTCGCGGGCCGCGAGGTCGACGCCATACTCCCACCCGGCGTGGCTCGCGTGCCGGTGCAGGTCGGCGAGCACGACGCCCGCGCCGGCGGTGACCTGGCCGGCGAGCTCGTCGACGTCGTCGAGGCGGGTGAGGCGCCGGGTCGAGACGATCACCGGAGCGGGGCCGTCGGCCCCGGGGACCGAGCCCCCGACGAGCCCGGTGTTGCCACCCTGCGCCAGCACCGGCACCCGCGCCTCGACGCAGGCCCGCACGACCGCCGCCACCTCGGCGGTGTCTGCCGGGCGCACCACGGCGAGGGCCGCTCCGGAGAACCGCCGCGACCAGTCCACGGCGTAGGGCGCCACCACGTCCGCCTCGGTGAGCACCTGCGAGGCCCCCACCACGCCGACGAGCCCCCGCACCAACGCCTCGGTCACCCCGCCATCCTCCCCCGCTGCCCGGCTACTTGAGGAACTTGCTGTAGCGGCGGTCGGCGAGGGGTTTGCCGTCGGTCTGGCAGGTCGCGCAATACTGCAGCGAGGAGTCGGCGAAGCTGACCTCGCGCACGACGTCCCCGCAGACGGGGCACGGCTGCCCGGTGCGGCCGTGCACGCGCATGCCGAGCTTCTTCTCGGCCTTGAGGTCGGCTGCGCCGAGGCCCTCGGAGCGGGTGACGGCGTCGGTCAGGACGTCGTGCACGGCGGCGTAGAGGGTGGCGATCTCCTCGGGCGTGAGCTTGCCGGCGGCCTTGAACGGGCTGAGCCGCGCGGCGTGCAGGATGTCGTCGCTGTAGGCGTTGCCGATGCCGGCGATCGTCGACTGGTCGCGCAGCACGCCCTTGAGCTGCTTGCCGCCCGCCTCGGCGAGGATCCGGGTGAAGGCCTCGAGGGTGAAGTCCTCGGCCAGCGGCTCGGGCCCGAGACGCGCGACCCAGTCGATCGTCTCCGGATCGCGCACGACGTAGACGGAGAGCCCCTTGCGGGTCGCCGCCTCGGTGAGGTCGAAGCCACCCGCGGCGACGCCGTCGTCGTCGACGAGGACGACGCGGAAGGCCAGCGGCCCCTTCCCCGGCTTCGGCGGCGCGGCGCTCATCTCCTTGCGCCAGTGCAGCCAGCCCGACCGCGACAGGTGGGTGACGAGGTGCAGCACCTCGCCGTCCTCGTCGGCCAGCACAACGTCGAGGTACTTGCCGCGCCGGGTCGCATCGATGATGCGCGCCCCGACCAGGTCGGTCACGGGCGGGTCGAAGGTCTTGAGCGCGCTGATCGCAGCGAGCTCCACGCGGGCGACGCGCAGCCCCGTGGCGGTGGCGCGCAGATAGGCGGCGAGGGACTCCACCTCGGGCAGCTCGGGCACAGGACGAGCCTGCCAGGCGCAGGCCGCTCCGCGGGAGGCCGTCGTGGGATTCGCCGGGTCGGCCTGCCACCGCGGTCGGCGATGGGTGACACTTTCCCCGTGACCGAGCACGCAGGACCCGGCGTCGATGCTGTGCTGCCCGGTCGCATCGGGCTCCTGGTCCGCGTGCCGATCAAGCCGGGCCTGCGCGCGGCCGCGCTCGACGTCCTCAACCGCTATGTCGACGACCTCGACTCGGAGCCGGGCACCGAGGCGTTCTTCCTCTGCGTCGAGCCCGACGACGCCGACGTCGTGTGGCTCTACGAGTGGTTCCGCGACGAGGAGTCGCTCGAGGCGCACCGCAGCGCTCCGCTGTTCCACCGGCTGATGAACGAGCTCCCCGACCTCGTGGCCGACGGCCCCGGCATCATGCGGCTAGACCCGCTGCGCCTGCGCATGTCCAACGCCGTCACCGCCCAGAGCCTGTAGCCGTCGCTGACGTGTGACCAGCGGCGGGTGTCGATGCCGCTGGTCACACATCTCGGCTGGGTTCACTCCAGCAGCGAGAGGACGTAGTCGATCCCGCGGTGCATCGTGGGGTAGGCCCACACCATCCGGCGCAGCTCGGACACCGGCACACGGCCCTGCACCGCCACCGAGAGCGCGCCGAGCACCTCACCGCCCGTCGGGCCCGCGCTCGTGGCGCCCACCAGGACGCCGTCGCTCTCGACCAGCGTGATGAACCCGTCGTTGCCCGGACCGTGGATCCAGCCACGCGTGGCCGCACCCGCGAGCGGCACCGAGACGACGCGGACGGCGAGCCCACGGGCGCGCGCCGACGCAGCCGTCAGCCCGACCGCGCCGACCTCGGGGTCGGTGAACGTCACGCGCGGCAGAGCCGTGATGGGGTTCGACGCGAGCGGGGCGCCGGGAGCGCGCAACGACTCGACCACCACCCGCGCGTGGTGCACGGCCACGTGCGTGAACGCGCCCTGTCCCGCGCAGTCGCCGATGGCGAAGACGCCGTCGACCGGGCCGTCCGACCCGATCACGCGCAGCCGGTCGTCCACCGTGAACGACCGCGCCGTGACGTCGACCCCGAGGGACTCCGCACCGATCGCGGCGAGGTCGACCCGGCGGCCGGTGGCCACGAGCAGCCGCTCGCCGCGCACGACCGACCCGTCGGACAGCGTCACGACGAACCCGTCGGCGGCGTGCTCGACGCGCCGCGCCCCGACCCCGGTGCGCACGGAGATCCCCTCGCGCGCGAAGACCTCGGCGAGCAGGGCGCCGGCCTCGGGCTCCTCGAGGGCCAGCAGCCCCGCGGCGTACTCCACGACCGTCACCGTCACGCCGAACCGCGCCGCCGCCTGCGCGAGCTCGCAGCCGATCGCGCCACCGCCGAGGACCACGAGCGACGCCGGCAGCGTCGGGCTCTGCACGAACTCCCGGTTCGTCCAGTACGGCGTGCCCGCGAGCCCCTCGATCGGCGGCACGGCGGCCGCCGATCCGGTCGCCACCACGACAGCGCGGGTCGCGGTGACGACGACCTGCTCACCCTCCGGGGTCGTGACGACGACCCTGCGCGGGCCGTCGAGCCGGCCGTGACCACGCACGAAGGTCGCGCCCTTGTCCTCGAGGCGTTCCACGGCCACCCGGTCGTCCCAGTCGTCGGTCGCGGAGTCGCGGATCCAGGCGTGCACCGGCGTCCAGTCGGGTGCGACCTCGGCGTGGCCAGCCAGCCCGTCGACGCGGTCGGCCTCCGCGAGGGCGCCGGCGGCCCGCGCCATCCGCTTCGACGGGACGCAGCCCCAGAACGGGCACTCGCCTCCGACCAGACCGCCGTCGATCCCGACGACCGGGACGCCCGCGGCGGCGAGATCCTCCGCCACCTGCTGACCACCGGGACCGAGACCGAGGACGACGACGTCGGCGCTGTGCGTGGGCTCCATGCCGACAGCCTGCGCGACGGACGTGGCCCGGCACCAGCCTCGGCGGGCGAACGTCAGGGATCCGTCAGATCTCGGCGACGTGCGGCCGGGTCCGCCGCAGGAAGTTCAGCCCGAGCACGGGCAGGACGAGCGGCACGAACAGGTAGTCGAGCCCGTACCAGTACCAGACGCTGTGGACGCCCTTGCCCGTCACGGTGTTCTGGAACGTCTCCGGGTGCACGAGGCTCCACGTCCCCACGACGAGCACCCCGACGAGCTCGACGACCATCCCGACGAAGGCGACCCGCCGCCAGCCGGGCGTGTCCTTCACGAGGGCGACCGTGATGACGCAGTAGACCACCGCCGCGAACGTGGAGAGCAGGTAGGGCACGGGTGCCTGCGAGAACTTCGTGGCGAGCTCGAACAGCGAGCGGGCCGTGGCCGCGACGGCGAGGATCGCGTAGACCGTGATGAGCGCCCGGCCGGGCCCGTGCCGGGTCGACCCCGGCTCGGTCACCTCGACGTCGTCAGCCACCGGTCGCCACCGACGCCCCGGTCCAGACCTGCTCCAGGCGGACGACGAGCACGGGGATCAGCAGCCCAGCGATGCACACGACGCCGGTGCCCCAGCGTCCCGGCTCGGCGGCACCCCACCAGACCGTGCCCGGAGCCGCCACCAGCACGACGACGAGGTAGGCGAGGAACACGACGGGGTCCGCCGGTCCGTTGCCGCCGACCCACGCGACGACGCACTGCACCAGCATCACCAGCAGCGCGGCCTCGAGCAGGGCCACGAGCCCGAGCACCCACCGGGGGAGCTTGCGGTCGAGGAGGGCGAGCACGCCGGTGACGACGGCCAGGGCGAGCGCAAGGACCGTGACGACGACCTGGACCGTCGCGACGGGCCACGTGGACGCGAGGAGGGGTGCGGTGCTCACGCGGTGATCCTCTCAGCCGAGGGCGAGCAGGGCGGCGGCGAGGATCGCCGTGGCCATGCCGACCTTCTGCATCAGGTGCAGCCGCTCGGCGAGCACGAACCGCGCGAGCAGCACCGTCGCCGCCGGGTAGAGCGAGCCGAGCACGGAGACGACGGAGAGCAGGCCGATCTGCAGCGCGAGGACGTAGATGGCGTTCGCGCCGACGTCGAGCAGGCCCGCGGACAACGCCTGCACCCGGATCGACCGGCCCGGTGCGAGGTACGGCGTCCGTGAGCGCAGCGCCACAACGCCGCCGAGCACCGCGATGATGAGGGTCGAGGTGCCGCGCGCCCACACGACGGACCAGAGCCCGGAGTCGTCCGGGGCCTGCGAGATGACGGCCATGAACCCGCCGATCCCGATGCCCGACGCGATCGCGAGCAGCAGCGCCTTCGTCGACACCTTCTGGTGCCGCGAGTCGTCGGTGGGGGCCTGCGGCTCGAGCCCCACCGTCACGATGGCGACGACCGCCAGCACCATGCCGACGTACGCCGCGGTCCCCGGTCGATCGCCCTGCAGCAGTCCCACGACGACCGGGATCGCGGCGCCGATCACGGCGGCGACCGGCGAGACGATGCCCATCGGGCCGATCGTGAGCGCGGCGTAGAGCAGCAGGATGCCCATCGAGCCGAACAGCGCGGAGCCGATGCCCGGCAGCGCCGAACCGCTGGGGTCGCCCCCGACCAGCAGGGCGAGCGGGACGATGAGCACGAGACCGGCCGGGGTCGTGAGCGCCAGGGTCTGCAGCGGGGTCGAGCGCCGCGACGCGAGCCCGCCCACGAAGTCGGCGACGCCCCAGACCATCGCCGAGACGAGGGCGAGGAGCGCGGGCACGGGCGACAGTCCAGCACACCGGCGGCAACTGCCTCGCGGTGTCCGCCCCCGGCGCCTAGCGTCAGGACGTGCTCACCCCGCCGGCCGACCTCGACGAGGCCGTCGTGGACGCCGCGCTGAGCGGCCACTGGGGCATCGAGGTCCGCCGTCGCGAGTACGCCACTGTGGGCTTCGGCAGCCACCACTGGGAGGTCGTCGACACCGCAGGTCGGCGCTGGTTCGTTTCGGCCGACGACCTCGACGCGAAGCCGTGGCTCGGCGACGACCGCGCAGGCGTCCTCGCCGGCCTGAGCACGGCGTACGCGACCGCTGCCGTGCTGCGCGACGGCTGCGGCCTCCATTTCGTCCTGTCGCCGGTGCCCGCCCGCGACGGGACCCCGCTGCTCGCCGTCACCGACCGATGGGCGGTCTCCGTGGTGCCCCACAGCGCCGGCGAGACGGGCGGGTTCGCCGACACCTTCCCCGCGGAGCGCCGCGACGAGATGGCGCTCCTCCTCGCGGAGCTCCACGCTGCCCTGCCCATCGGGGTGCGTCCGCGCGACGACGTCGGCAGCGGCGACCGCGACGCCGTCGCCATGCTGCTCGCGTCGGTCGACGCGCCGTGGACCGGTGGGCCGTGGTCGGAGCCCGCGCGTGCCTGGCTCGACGAGCACGCGGACGACGTACGCCGGCTCCTCGACCGGCATGCCGCGCTCGTGGCCCACGCCGCGGGCCGCCCGCACGTCGTCACCCACGGCGAGCCGCACCCCGGCAACGTCCTGATCGGCGACGCCGGGTGCCGGCTCATCGACTGGGACACCGTCGCCACCGCGCCCCCGGAGCGCGACCTCTGGCTGGCCGCCGGCGGGTGGGACGGCCCCGTCGACGCCGCGTTCCTCGAGACCTACCAGCGTCTCTCGGGCATCGACGTCGATCCCGCGGTCCTCACCCTCTACCGGGTCGGGTGGGTGCTGTCCGACGTCGCGAGCCTCGCGGGCGCACTCCAGCGCGAGCACGAGCGCGACGCCACGACCGACGCGCGATGGGGCTACCTGCGGGCCCTGCGGCTCGACGTCGACTGAGACCGCTCACCGAGCGTGCGGGGCGGTAGCGTCCGCGCATGGCCACCGAGCACCTCGACGTCCTCGTCGTCGGGGCGGGACTGTCCGGCGTCGGCGCGGCCTGCCGCCTCGAGCTCGAGCGTCCTGGGACGACCTACGCCGTGCTCGAGTCGCGCGACACGATCGGCGGCACCTGGGACCTCTTCCGCTACCCGGGGATCCGCTCGGACTCCGACATGCACACCCTCGGCTATCCGTTCCGCCCGTGGCTCGCCGGCGAGGCCCTCGCCGACGGTCCGTCGATCCTGCGCTATGTCCAGGACACCGCCGACGAGTACGGCGTCACCGCACGCGTGCGGCTGCACCACCGGGTCGTGGCCACCGACTGGTCAAGCACCGACTCGCGCTGGACCGTCGAGGTGCTGCGCACCGACACCGGTGAACGGGTCACCCTCAGCTGCCGCTTCCTGTTCTCCTGCACGGGCTACTACCGCTACGACCACGGCCACGAGCCGCAGATCCCCGGCCGCGACGATTTCCGCGGCGAGGTCGTCCACCCGCAGCACTGGCCCGAGGACCTCGATGTCGCGGGCAAGCGGGTCGTCGTCATCGGCAGCGGTGCCACGGCGATCACCCTCGTGCCAGCGCTCGCCGGCACCGCGCGGCACGTGGTGATGCTGCAGCGCTCGCCGACCTACGTCGTGTCGCTCCCGT
This sequence comes from Candidatus Nanopelagicales bacterium, assembly GCA_036510975.1. Lineage (GTDB taxonomy): Bacteria > Actinomycetota > Actinomycetes > S36-B12 > CAIYMF01 > Longivirga. The sequence goes on along the minus strand of DATCCY010000013.1, from coordinate 2,036 downwards.
CGCGCGACGCGGTCGCCGACCTCGTGCGACGCGTGCTGCCGGCGGAGGCGGCGTACACGGTGGTGCGGAGCAAGAACATCGCGACCGCCGGGCTCAGCTACCGGCTCTCGCGGCGCTGGCCCGGGCTGATGAGGCGCGTGCTCGTCGGCGGCGTGCGTCGACAGCTGCCCGAGGGCTACGACGTCGCCACCCACTTCACGCCGTCCTATGACCCGTGGACGCAGCGGCTCTGCGTCGTGCCCGACGGCGACCTCTTCCGGGCGATCAGCGCAGGCCAGGCATCGGTCGTGACCGACCGGGTCGTGCGCTACGTCACCACGGGGCTGCTCCTGGAGTCGGGCCAGGAGCTCGACGCCGACGTCGTCGTCACGGCGACCGGGCTCGACCTGCTGCTCATCGGGGGGATCGCGCTCTCGGTCGACGGCGTGCCGGTCGACGCGCCGTCCGCCGTGGCCTACAAGGGGATGATGCTCACCGGCGTCCCGAACTTCGCCTTCGCCGTCGGCTACACGAACGCCTCGTGGACCCTCAAGTGCGACCTCGTGAGCCGCTACGTGTGCCGCCTCCTCGACCACCTGGACACCCACGGGTGCGCCGCCGTCACCCCGGTGCCTCCGCCCGACGACGCGCGTCTCCCGCTGCTCGACCTGTCCGCCGGCTACGTCCGCCGCGCCGCCGCGAGCCTCCCCACCCAGGGCACCCGTCCCCCGTGGCGCCTCCTGCAGAACTACCGCCAGGACGTCCGCCTCCTCACCCGGTCCCCCCTCACCGACGAAGGCGTCACCTTCACCCGGAAGCGATGAAGGACGCCTTGGTTGCATAGAGGACAACAGACTCCGCCTTCACTTCCGACAGGAGAAGCCTTCGTGAAGCGCTTCGTGGTCGACGGCGCCACCGCCATCGTCACTGGGGCGGCCGGTGGCATCGGCCGCGCCACCGCTCGTGAGCTGTCCGCGCGCGGCGCGCACCTCGTGCTGCTCGACCGCGACGAACCCGGCCTGGCCGCCCTCGCCGACGAGGTGCGCGCCGGCCGCGCCGACCGGGCCGTCACGACCTACGCCGTGGACCTCGCCGACCGCACTGCGGCGCTCGCCACGGCCGAGGCGATCCGCGACGCCCACCCGCACGTGCACCTGCTGGTGAACAACGCCGGCGTCGCCCTCGGCGGCCGCTTCGCCGAGGTCAGCCTCGACGACGTCGAGTGGCTGCTCGCGGTCAACCTCCACGCCGTGCTCCTGATGACGCACACCCTGCTGCCCAGCCTCGTCTCAACCCGCGGATCGCACATCGTCAACATCTCCAGCCTGTTCGGGCTCATCGCCCCACCCGGTCAGGTGGCCTACAGCGCGAGCAAGTTCGCGGTGCGCGGCTTCGGGGACGCGCTGCGGACAGAGCTCGCAGAGCACGAGGTCGGGGTCACGACCGTGCACCCGGGCGGCATCGCGACGAGCATCGCCGAGAGCGCGCGCATCGGCGCGGGCGTGGACCCGACGGAGTACGAGCAGGGGCGCGCGGCATGGACGAAGCTCCTCTCGATGGACCCGGCCATCGCGGCACGGAAGATCGTCGACGGTGCCGAGCGGCGCAAGCCACGCGTCCTGATCGGCGCATCGACGTACGTCCTCGACGCCCTCGCCCGGATCTCGCCCGGGCACTACGGCCGCCTCGTCGCAGCCGGCCACGCGCGCCTCACGCAGCGCCTGTCCCGCTGACCCTCCCCGCCGAGGAACGACGAAGGCCCCCGCCCCGGGGGACGAGAGCCTGTCGTGTGGTGCGCGAGGGGGGAGTTGAACTCCGAAGACGGGTGTCCGGGCCTGGTTGCCCGTAACCACCGGTGACGCATCGCCGCAGGTCAGAGCTGGTTGTGGATCCACAGGGGGGTGTGGAAATCCAGACGAGTCCGCGGTCACCGTGACCAATCTTGTGACCACAAGGACCGCACCAGATCACCACGCAGCACCAACCTCAGCGTCTCGAAGGCGATGCAGGCACATCTGCGTGGCCGGGCTGATCGGGCTGGCTTCTCATGACGGCTT
>DATCCY010000012.1:0-4704 GCA_036510975.1 Candidatus Nanopelagicales bacterium | reverse complement strand
ACGGAGTTGGCACCTTCTCGCCGTCGGCCTCGCGCGCCGTGCGTGCTGGACTCGAGAGGTCGGCGATGGTTGCCGGGGCTTCGCAGGGCCGTATCCCTCTGCCCCTCTGGATGAGCTGACTGTTCAGTTGTGCCGGTCCCGCGGGGCCGTCGTCGGGATCGCCTGCGTGAGCGCGCCGTTCCCGAGTACGGGAGACTGTACGGGAGTCCCGGCCCTCGGGACGACGAGGGTCCGGATCCTGAGACGGCACCGCCGACGACGGGTCGGTCGACGGTCGGGCGACGACGACGACGGCGGCGGCAGCGAGACCAGGCGGGAGGCAGCGTGCCATGCGCGACGACGTAGCGGCGTGGTTCGACGCCCGCACCTCGACCGCCGACCGGTGGCCGCTCGACCTGTTGCTCACCCTCAAGGGCCAGACCCGGGTGAGCGTCGTGCTCCCCGCGCTCGACGAGGAGCCCACGGTCGGCCGCATCGTCGAGGCCGTGCACCACGCGCTGGGCGACGGCGCACCGGTCAGCCGTCGGCTGGTCGACGAGCTCGTCGTCATCGACTCGGGCTCCACCGACCGCACCGCCGAGGTCGCCCGCGCGGCCGGCGCGCGCGTCGTCCAGCGCGACGAGATCCTCCCCGACTGGCCGGCGGTGCTCGGCAAGGGCGAGGCGATGTGGCGCTCGCTGGCGACCACGACCGGCGACGTCGTCGTCTTCGTCGACGCCGACCTGCAGTCCTTCACCCCGGCCTACGTCACCGGCCTGCTCGGGCCGCTCCTCGCCGACGACGCGGTGCAGCTGGTGAAGGCCGTCTACGAGCGCCCGCTCGTCGAGGGCTCGTCGGTCGTGTCGGCCGGCGGCGGCCGCGTCACCGAGCTCGTCGCGCGGCCGCTGCTCAACCTGCTCTGGCCGCAGCTGTCCGGAGTCGTGCAGCCCCTCGCCGGTGAGTACGCCGCGCGGCGCTCGCTGCTCGAGCGGCTGCCGTTCCCCTGCGGCTACGGCGTCGAGCTGGCCCTGCTCGTCGACACCCTCGACCTCGTCGGCCTCGACGGCCTCGCGCAGGTCGACCTCGGCGTGCGCGTGCACCGCCACCACGACGAGCGGCGCCTGGGCCGGATGGCTGCCGAGATCATGCGCACCGCGCTCGAGCGGCTCGCGCGCCGCGGCGACCTCGTCGACCTCGGAGCGCTCGGCGACTCCCTCACCCAGTTCGACCGCGGCGCGACCGGCTTCTCCTCGAAGGAGCACAGCGTCGCAGGCCTGGAGCGCCCGCCGATGGCCACGATCGCCGCCTACACCGCGCGCACCCGGTCCTGAGCGGCCGCGAGCCCATGACCCCCCTGCCGAGACTGATCGTGCGGGGGTCATGCGCGGTCCTGCACCTCCACACGATCAGTCTCGGCAGAGGGGTGGGCGCGTGATGTCATCGGCGTACCGGGTCCGGCAGGTGGTCAACGTCCTCAACCTGTCGACGTTGCTCGGGCTGCTCGTCGCGAAGGCCTCGGGCGCGGCGCTCTCGCGGGGTGCGGACGGCATCGTGCTCGCGACCGGTGCGCACGGCTCGTTCCCTCGCGCGTCGGCGTTCACCGTCGGCAACGTCGTCATCCTGCGTACGCCGTCCCCGAGCGCGGAGCTGCTGCGCCACGAGTCGCGGCACGCGACGCAGTGGGCGTGCTGCGTCGTGCTGTTCCTGCCGCTCTACTGGCTGGCCGCGCTCTGGTCCTACGCCCGCACCGGGGATCACTACAGCCGCAACACCTTCGAGCGACGAGCCGGCCTCACCGACGGCGGCTACCACGAGCACGCCCCGCGCCCCCTGCGACGCCCTCACCCCTAGGAGCAGGGCGTGAAGGTGCGGGGTCAGCCTCGCGGGTAGTCGGGGCCGAGCACCACGGTCAGGCGCGCGGGGTTCATCGCTCCGGCCGGGGGCTTCACCGACTCGTCGGTCGGGAGGTCGGCCTTGATCGTCGCCACGGCGTTGGCGTGGCCTTCGGCGAACACCGTGGTGGCGGCCAGTCTCGTGCGGTAGTTGCCGATCGATACGACGGTCCAGCCGGCCTTGCGCAGCTGCGCTGCCACCTTCGCCGCGAGACCCGTGCGCGTCGTGGAGTTGAGGACGACGACGGGGACCGACCGGTCGACAGTCGCCGACGCCGACGCCGACGGCGAGGACGCGGGAGCGGATCCCGACGCCGCGGGAGCCGATCCGGATGCTGCGGGAGCGGACGCGGCCGGCGCGGACGCGGCGGGAGCCGACGGGCTATCGGCGACCACGGGCGCCGTCGACGTCACGGCCGTCGGCGAGGTCGACACGACCGGCGCAGCCGGCACCGAGGCACCTGCCGACGCCGTCGGCACGGCGCGGGCGGCGGTCTGGGCGCGTTCGTCCTGCAGCGTCACCCAGCCGAACACGAGCGCCACGCCGGACACGACGGCGAGCGCCGCCGGCAGCACGACCCGACCGAGCGGTGTGGGACCGGTACGCCGCGACGGCGTCGACGCCTCGCGGGCCGCGCGGCGTCCGCCGCCGACCGGGCCGACGGGCAGCACGTCGTCGTGGGAGTACGCCGGCGGCTCGGGGCCGGTCTCGAGGACGACGGTCGGCTGCTCGTCGGTGTCAGCATCGGCGCAGCCGCCGGGGGCGGGCGGAGTCGGGGCGCCGGCGGGGGCGGGGGCGGGGGGAGGCGGGAACGGCGAGTCGAGATCCGCGTCGTCGTAGCCGGCGGTAGCGGACGGAGTCGGGAACGGCGAGTCGGGATCGGGATCGGCCGGAGTGCGGCCGTCACGGTCGGACGTCGTCGTCATCGCGGACTCCCAGGGCGGGCTGTCGTGCGGACGGCTATAGCTCGATGCCGAGGCGGCGGGCGGACCGCGCGCGCTGGCGGGAGGCGCGCATGCGGCGCAGTCGCTTGACGAGCATCGGGTCGGCCTCGAGCGCGGCCGGGTTGTCGAGCAGCGCGTTGAGCACCTGGTAGTAGCGGGTGGCGCTCATGTCGAAGAGGTCGCGGATCGCCTGCTCCTTGGCACCGGCGTACTTCCACCACTGCCGCTCGAACTCGAGGATCGCGCGATCGCGATCCGAGAGCGCGTCGTCGGACGGCATCGGGTCGACCGCGTGCGCGGCGTCCATCGGAGCGATCCCCTCTCGGTGAACTGCGTGACGTGGGCCTGCGAGAACCCTGACACGACCGCACCCGGCCCGGGTGCGTGGGCCCACTCTACGGGTCGAATCCCACGGCTGTCATTCACCCGCCAATGATCGGTCACCGTGTCACTCCCACGGGTTCGTGGGCGCACATCGTCGCAGGTCAGAGGGGGTACGCCGACGTCGCCGACGACCAAGTCAGGGGCGGACGACGTAGATCTTGCGGAGGGTCTCGTGGACGGTCCAGGTGGTGCGGGCGCCGGCGGGCAGGAGACCGACGTCGCCGGGGCCGACCTCGAGGGTCGGACCGCCGTCGACCTCGACCGTCGCGCGGCCGCGCAGGACGACGAAGACCTCGTCGGCCTCCACATCGGTGCTCACGCCGGCCGAGTGCTGCCAGATGCCGACGGCGAGGCCGTCGCCCTCGTGCAGCGAGAGCGAGCGGACCTCGGGCGCGCCGTCGACCACCTGCGCGGGGTCGAGCGCGTCGAGGTCGAGCTCGGAGTCGGGCAGGGCGGAGGCGCGGACCACGCGCGCGACGTCGGTGAACACGGGCACGAGGGTAGGCCGATCACCCGTCGTCGTGACGCCGCGACCGCGCAGCCGAGCCGCTCACGCGTCATGGTGACGCCGCGACCGCGCGGCAGGCGCGCCCGCATGCGCAGCCGCGTGCGCGGCCGCGTGCGCGGCGGCGGCGAGGAACGGGCGCACCGGCAGCGACGACACCAGCCGGGCCTCCTCGCGCAGCGTGGTCCGCTCGTCGAGGAACGCCAGCACGAGGTCGGCCGGGTTGCGCGCGAAGAGGTGCTCGAGCGCAGCGACGAGCCTGGCCGGCCGGCGTAGGGCGAGGTCGAGGAAGACGGCGTCCATCGCCTGGTGGCGAGCGCTGCGCACCAGCCCGGTCGGGCGTCGGCCGGCGAGAAGGTCGGCAGCGATGCGCGCGCCGTCGCGACGGGCGAGCTCGAAGCCGTAGCCGCTGCTCGCCTTCACCAGCCCAGCGCTCCCGCCGAGAGCGACGTAGTGCGCGGTCGAGTGACGGTGCACGTGCGGCCGCAGCGCCACCGTGGCGGCCTCACGTCGTGTCACGGCGTAGCGACCGGCCCCGAGACTGCCGTCGAGATACGCCGACAGCGACGACTCCATCGACTGCGGCGACGCGGCGGCGGAGAACCGGGTCAGCTCGACGACGGCGGCGGTCGCTGACCACGGCAGCGTGTAGACGAAGGAGACGCCGTCGTCCTGCGGGACGCGGAAGTCCATGAGCCGCAAGCGATCGGGCGTGAAGGCCGGGTGGTCGGACTCGACCTCCCAGCCGGTGAACGACATCCACGCGTGCGGCGCGGAGGGGACGTCGGGATGCAGGCCGACGGAGTCGAGCACGAGGTCGGCGCGCACATCGCCCTCGTCGGTCGACACGACAGCGCCGCGCGCGTCCTCGCGCACGGCGAGAGCCCGCGCGGTCAGACGTGCACCGCCCATCGCGGCCAGCGCGGTGTCGGTGGCGGCGCGCAGGTCGCGCCCGCGGACGGCGACGTAGCGATGGCGCACCAGCGCGAGCTCCCGCTC
>DATCCY010000011.1:0-8644 GCA_036510975.1 Candidatus Nanopelagicales bacterium | reverse complement strand
CCGCCGTAGTCGTACCAGCCGATCAGGCTTGACGAGCTGATCAGGTTGCCCCAGACCTCGTTCGCGCTGGAGTGCTCCTCGATCGCAGCAGCTCTGCCAGGGGTCAGTAGGTGCAGGGCGCTTCCGGTGACACCGGACGGTTGGTCGAACCCGGTCTGCGTCAGCCACGCGACTCCGCTATCGGAGGCTGTGAGCGACACGATGGCTTCGGCGTCGCCGAGTGTCCCGGGGTAGAGCGGGGACACCTGATGGGGGCCCGAGACGAGCAGGACTTGGAACGAGCCGCCAACGCGCTTGCCATAGAGAGCGGGCGAGCGCAGGGCGACGAGTCCGGCCCGCGTTGGTGACGGCTCCCAGGCGTTGATGACCTCGGCGCGCTTCGGTCCGCCCACCACCGGGATGGACATGATCTCCACGACCGGCAGGTCGATCCCCTTCGGTTGGGTGTGTGCCTCGGTCCAGTAGACGCGGCCCTCGAATAGCACCGGGGCGGTCGTGCCCGGCACCCCGGGAGGTCGGGCGTAGCCAGCGACCTTCGGCGCGCGAGCGAGCAAAGTCGTGGACTTCGTTCCCCGGTCGTAGGCGAACATCGACCAGTCGACGCCGGGTCTCGCTTCGTGGGCGGTACACCGCCTGGTGGCGCAGCAGCACGTCCATGACCGGACCGGGCACCGGCACCGTCCGGGAGTCCTCGGTCTTGGAGAACGCCTCGGCGAAGGTGTGGGTGCCGTTCTGGTTGACCACGATGCGTCCGAAGGTCAACTCCTTGCGCAGCGGGTTGACGTCGCAGATCCGCAGGCCGATCGCCTCGTTCCCTCGCGGGCCCAGCCAGGCCCCCATGAACACGAGTGCCTCGTAGCGGCCGTTGGTCTTCAGCCGGGCGTAACGGGGGTCGGGGTCCAGGATGGCGGCGACGAGCCGGTCGACCTCCTGGGCGGTGAGGACGTCGTCGAACGTCTTGCGCAGGCTGGGCAGCTTCGGAAGCACGATGTCGATGCAGGGGTTGTCGATGATCCGGTCCTTGACAGCGGGGCGCAGCGGGCCGCGCAGCAGCCCGTAGCAGGCCCGGACCGACTGGGGTCCCATCGACCGGGACAGGATCGCGATCCAGTCGTCGATGTCGGACGGGCGGATGTCGCAGATCGGCCAGCTGCCCCAGTAGGGCAGGACGTGCTTGGCGGCGCGCTGGTCGTCGGTGTAGCGGCGGGTGACGGCGATCTGCCGGGCGGCGGCCCACGGGGCGTAGTAGTCGGCGAACGCGACCTCGCGCCGTTCCCGGGGCACGTACTTGCCGCGCCGCAGCTCCATCTCCACCTCGGCCTTGCGGTCCAGCGCCGCCTCGGGTGGGCGGCGGGCTTTCGGACCCTGCGAAAAGGGGGTCTGAAGGGGCTCTCAAGGCGGTAGCGCGGGTTCGAACCCCGTCGGGGCCACGTTCGCGAACGGCCCGCCACCTCACGGTGGCGGGCCGTTCGTCGGTTCCGGCTCAGGACTCCGCGGGCTCCTCGGCGTCGGCCGGCGGGTCGAGGCGGCCGTTGCCCCGCGCACGCCACTCCTGGGCGCGGAGGCCGACGATCATCGCGACGAAGGTCACGAGGTAGACCTGGCCGACCACGGCCTCGCTGGTCGCGAGCAGTCGACCGAGGTGCGTCTGCGCGGTGAGGTCGCCGTATCCCACGGTCGTGATAGTGGTGAGGCTGAAGTACATGAACGACGACGACGGCTGATCGGGAGTCGTGAAGAACGTCCCCTGCCACTGGCCGACGGTGAGGAACACGAAGAAGTAGGCGACGGCGACGAGCAGGTAGGCGGCGATCGCGCCGAACAGCGTCGCCGTCGAGATGGTCCGGTGCCGCAGCAGGCGCAGCACCACGATGACAGGTGCCGCGACGGACAGGACCGCGATGGCGCCGGAGATGCCGTTGCGCTGGTCCGACGCGAATCCGACGGTGACGTCGGCGAGGACGGTGACGGTGTAGCCGGCGATCGTCAGGCCGACGATGATGTCGAGCAGGCGCTGGCGTCGCGGATGGATGCCCGAGGCGCGCATCGCGATGAGCAGGGTCGCGCCCACGATGACGGCGGCCGTGAGCGACCCCAGCTCGCGTGCGAGCCGGGTCACCGACTCCTCGGGTCCGCTGATGTCGACGAGGGACAGCCCGACCGCGCTGATCGTGGAGAGCAGCAGCACCGAGCCGAAGCGGTCGAGCCAGCGGGACTCGCCGCCGAACAGCGCAGGGCGTGTGCGAGCCATGCCGATCAGTTCCCGCCGGTGCGGCGCAGCGCCTCGGTGAGACGCGCGGCCGCGGTCACGACCGCCTGGGCGTGCAGACGTCCCGGGGCACGGCCGAGGCGCTCCATCGGGCCGCTCACGGACACCGCGGCGACGACGCGGCCGCCAGGCCCGCGCACCGGCGCCGAGACCGATGCCACGCCGACCTCGCGCTCACTGACGCTCTGGGCCCAGCCCCGGCGCCGCACGCCGGCGAGCGTGGTGGCGCTGAACTTGGCGCCCATCAGGCCCCGGTGCATCCGCTCGGGCTCCTCCCAGGCCAGCAGCACCTGGGCCGCCGACCCGGCCTGCATCGAGAGCACCGAGCCGAGCGGCACCGTGTCGCGCAGGCCCGAGAGCCGCTCGGCCGCGGCGACGCAGATGCGCTGCTCGCCCTGGCGGCGATAGAGCTGGCAGGACTCGCCCGTGGCGTCGCGCAGGGCGATCAGCACCGGACCGGCCGAGGCGAGCAGCCGGTCCTCGCCGGCCGCCGTGGCGAGCTCGCCGAGGCGGGGGCCGAGGACGAAGCGGCCCTGGAGGTCCCGCGCGACGAGGCGGTGGTGCTCGAGAGCGGTGGCGAGACGGTGGGCGGTGGGTCGGGCGAGCCCCGTGGCCTGGACGAGGCCGGCCAGGGTGAGCGGCCCGGCCTCCAGCGCCCCCAGCACGATCGCCGCTTTGTCGAGAACGCCGACTCCGCTAGTGTTGTCCATGTACTGATACTGCCGTCTCACTATACGAGATGGCAAGTAGGGCGCGGACGAAGGAGCAGGGACATGGCGAAGACGCTGGCCGAGAAGGTCTGGGACGCGCACGTGGTGCGCCGCGTCGAGGGCGAGCCCGACCTGCTCTACATCGACCTCCACCTCATCCACGAGGTGACGAGCGCGCAGGCGTTCGACGGCCTGCGCGACGCCGGTCGCGTGGTCCGCCGTCCCGACCTCACCCTCGCGACCGAGGACCACAACGTCCCCACCTTCGAGATCGACAAGCCGATCGCCGACCCGATCTCGCGGGCGCAGGTCGACGCCCTGCGCCGTAACGCAGCCGAGTTCGGCGTGCCCATCTACTCCCTGGGGAACGTCGAGCAGGGCATCGTCCACGTCGTGGGCCCGCAGCTCGGGCTGACCCAGCCGGGCATGACGGTCGTCTGCGGCGACTCGCACACGGCGACCCACGGTGCGTTCGGCGCGCTCGCGTTCGGCATCGGCACGAGCGAGGTCGAGCACGTCCTCGCGACGCAGACGCTGTCGCTCAAGCCGTTCAAGACCATGGCGATCGAGGTCGACGGCCGGCTGCCCGAGGGTGTGACGGCGAAGGACCTCATCCTCGCCGTCATCGCCGAGATCGGCACCGGCGGCGGGCAGGGCTACGTCCTGGAGTACCGAGGTGAGGCAGTTCGCTCGCTGTCGGTGGAAGCCCGCATGACCGTCTGCAACATGTCGATCGAGGCCGGTGCGCGCGCCGGGCTCATCGCGCCGGACAAGACGACCTTCGGCTACCTCGAGGGTCGCGAGCGCGCCCCGAAGGGTGGTGAGTGGGACGCCGCCGTCGCCTACTGGCGCACGCTGGTGACCGACGACGACGCCGTCTTCGACAAGGTCGTGCGCATCGACGCCTCGACGCTCGCCCCGTTCGTCACGTGGGGCACCAACCCCGGTCAGGGCGTCCCGCTCTCGGCCGCGGTGCCCTCGCCCGAGGACTACGCCGACGAGGTCGACCGCACGGCGGCCGAGCGGGCGCTCGAGTACATGGGTCTCACCGCCGGAACCCCCATGAAGGCCATCACGGTCGACACCGTGTTCATCGGTTCCTGCACCAACGGACGCATCGAGGACCTGCGCGCGGCCGCCGCGGTCTTCGAGGGCCGCCGGGTGGCCGACGGTGTGACCGCCCTCGTCGTGCCCGGCTCGGTGCGCGTGCGCCTCGCGGCCGAGGCGGAGGGACTCGACAAGGTCTTCGAGGCCGCGGGCGCGCAGTGGCGCAACGCCGGCTGCTCGATGTGCCTGGCGATGAACGCCGACAAGGTCGCCCCGGGAGGCCGCAGCGCCTCGACCTCGAACCGCAACTTCGAGGGACGCCAGGGCCCCGGGTCGCGCACGCACCTCGTCTCGCCGCAGGTCGCTGCGGCCACGGCCGTCCTCGGCCACCTCGCCTCGCCCGCCGACCTGAGCGCCTGACCCGGATCCACGAGGAGACATCGCCATGGAGAAGTTCACGGTCCACACCGGTCGGGCCCTGCCGCTGCGCCGCAGCAACGTCGACACCGACCAGATCATCCCCGCCGAGTACCTCAAGCGGATCACCCGTCACGGCTACGAGGACGCACTGTTCGCCGCGTGGCGCAAGGACCCGTCCTTCATCCTCAACGACCCGACCTACGACGGGGTCTCCGTCCTCGTCGCCGGCCCGGAGTTCGGCACCGGGTCCTCCCGCGAGCACGCGGTCTGGGCGCTGCAGGACTACGGCTTCAAGGTCGTCCTGTCCTCGCGCTACGCCGACATCTTCCGCGGTAACAGCGGGAAGATCGGCCTGCTCACAGCCGCCGTCGACCAGGACGTGATCGAGCGGATCTGGGCCGTCGTCGAGGCCGACGCGTCGACCGAGGTGACCGTGAACCTCGTCGAGCGAGAGGTTCGCGCGGGCGACGTCGTGGCCCCGTTCGAGGTCGACGACTACACCCGCTGGCGCCTGCTCGAGGGCCTCGACGACATCGGCCTGACCCTCCAGCACGAGGCCGACATCACCGCGTTCGAGGCCTCCCGGCCCTCGTTCGAGCCCGTCACCCGCTGAGCTCCGCGGCGTCCGAAGACCCGTTCTCAGGCCTTCTCGGCGCCTGCTGTCGCCCGACGTGACCAAGGGCACGCCAGAAGACGTTGCGACACAGCGGTTTACACCGGCGCGCCTCCCTCGCCATGGCGCTCGGACAGGGTTAGGTTGCCGTGTGCGCCGGACGGTGGGTCCGGCAGTCCCACCGGAGGAACACCGTGACTGAAAGCGTCAACAAGGCACTGCTCGTGGATCGTCTCGCGGAGCGCCTGGACGTCACCAAGAAGCTCGCCGGCGAGGCCATCGAGGCCATCGTCGACGAGATCACCAAGAGCGTCGCCAAGGGCGACAAGGTCGCGATCAGCGGCTTCGGCGTCTTCGAGAAGGCCGACCGGGCCGCTCGCGTGGGCCGCAACCCGCAGACCGGTGCGACCGTGAAGATCAAGGCGACTTCGGTCCCCAAGTTCCGCGCGGGTGCCGAGTTCAAGAACGCCGTGGCCGGCAAGAGGAAGGCCGCCCCGGCGAAGAAGGCCGCTCCCGCCAAGAAGGCCGCCGCTAAGAAGGCTGCCCCGGCGAAGAAGGCCGCTCCCGCGAAGAAGGCCGCTCCCGCCCGGAAGCGCTGACCTCGCACCGAACGTCGCGCAGGGCCGGATCCCGACAGGGATCCGGCCCTGCGCCGTGTCCGCGGTCGGTCAGGGCAGGTCGAAGCTCGACAGGGTGATCGCAGCGACCGTGACCCCGTCCGGCTCGACGCGGACCCGCACGCGCTGACCGGACCGGAGCAGGCGCAGGCCCCCGGCGTCGAAGGCGGCCGCGGCGTAGTGCAGTAGCCCGCCGTCGTCGAGGAGGAGCGTGCCGCTCCTGGTGGTGACGTCGTGGCTGCGCACGGTCGCCGCGAGGTCGTTCATCCCAGGCGCCCCGGGTCGACCCCGAGCAACGCCGCGGTGGCGACGCCGAGCCCGAGGCGGGCGGCGTCCCAAAGGTCCACCTCGCCGTCGACGTCGCGACGCAGTCCCGCGACGTCGAGCGGTTGCAGCTCCACCGCCCCGGAGGCCGCGTGAGCCGCCCTCGAGCGTGCACCGAACCGTGGACCGAGGTCATGGCCGGGTGCGGCCGTGAGCAGTGTGGTGCCGATCCCCGCGGCGTCGGCGACGAACCCACGTCCGACGACGGCCGCCGCGTCGAGGGCCCGCTCGAGCTCGTCGGTGCGCAGGGCGGGCAGGTCCGCGACGAGCGCGGCCACCCCCACCTCGTCGGAGCTCGCCCGAGCGACGTCGGCGCCGTGGGCGATCGCTGCGAGAAGACCCGCGTCGGGCGCGTCGAGGACGGACCTCGCACCCAGCGCGACCGTCGACGCCCGCACCTCGTCGTCGTCGGTCACCACGAGGACGGCGGCCACGCGCGGGCAGGCCAGCGCGGCGCGGACGGTGTCGAGGGCGAAGGCCAGCGCCAACGCACCGCGCTGGGGCGCCGGTCGGGTCGACAGTCGGGTCTTGGCGCGGTCGAGGCGTTTCACCGGGATCACGACGACCCACTCGGTGGGACCCGCCCCGGCTGCCCGCATGCGCGACATCCTCTCCCATGGTGGTGTCACGCTGGACCCGCGCCCCGTGTCGGACGAGGATCGACCACCGGCACCGTGCGGGGCCGGACGACCGGTGCAGGGAGGTGGGCGCGTGCGCAGGGTGCGGAGCGGCAAGAAGCTGGGGTTCTGGTACGTCCTCGCGATCGGCCTGCTGAGGCCCGGGATGCTCGCCCTCACCAAGCGCGACTGGCACGGTGCGGAGCACCTGCGCGCGCGACCGCTGCCTGACGGCACCCAGGTGCCGATCGTCGTGTGCCCGAACCACATCTCCTGGTTCGACCCGTTGGAGTCGGCGCACTTCCTCTACGACAACGGCCGCCCTCCGCGGTATCTCGGCAAGGAGTCGGTGTTCCGGGTGCCGGTCGTCGGGCGGATCATCACCGGCGCGGGTCAGATCCCTGTCTATCGGGAGACGAGCGACGCGGCGAGCTCGGTACGGGCGGCCGTCGCCGCGGTGGAGCGGGGCGAGTGCGTGGTCGTCTACCCGGAGGGCACGATCACCCGCGATCCCGGCCTATGGCCGATGACGGGCAAGACCGGCGCCGCCCGGATCGCGCTCATGACCGGTGCATCGGTGATCCCGCTCGCGCAGTGGGGCGCGCAGGAGGTCATCGGCCCCTACCGCAAGGAGTTCCGGATCCTGCCGCGCAAGACGATGCGCGTCGTGGCCGGGCCCCCGGTGGAGCTCGACGACCTGCGCGAGCGGTCGATGGACGCGGCGACCCTGCGCGAGGCCACCGAGCGCATCGTCGCCGCGATCACCGGCCTGCTCGAGGGCATCCGTGGCGAGTCCGCCCCCGCTCGACGGTTCGACCTGCGGGCGCACCGCGCCGCGCAGGCCGCAGCCGAGTCCGGTACCGACCCCGAAGGGACGCAGGACTGATGCGCATCGCCGTCATGGGAAGCGGGTCGTGGGGCACGGCCTTCGCGATGGTGCTGGCAGACGCCGACAACGAGGTCGTCATCTGGGGACGCGACCCGCGGCTCGCCGAGGCGATCTCCCAGCAGCACGAGAACCCTTCCTACCACCCGGGCATCCCGCTCCCGCCCGCCCTCGCGGCGACGACCGATGCCGCGGCCGCCCTGTCCGACGCTGAGGTGGTCGTCCTGGCCGTTCCGGCCCAGTCGCTGCGCACCAACCTCGGCGTCTGGACCCCGGCGCTGCGCGACGACGTCGTGCTCGTGTCGCTCATGAAGGGGATCGAGCAGGGCACGACCCTGCGGATGAGCGAGGTCGCGGCCGAGGTCGCCGGCATCCCGGCCGAGCGCGTCGCCGTCGTCTCCGGCCCCAACCTCGCGCGCGAGATCGCGCTGCGCCAGCCTGCCGCGACGACCGTGGCCTGCCCGGACGAGGGGACGGCCGAACGGCTCGCCAACGGCTGCAGCACGGCGTACTTCCGGCCCTACTGGACCACCGATATCGTGGGCACCGAGATCGGCGGCTCGGTCAAGAACGTCATCGCGCTGGCGAACGGGATGGCGGTGGGGATGGGCTTCGGCGAGAACGCGCAGTCCTCGCTCATCACGCGCGGCCTCGCGGAGATGACCCGCCTGGGCATCGCCCTCGGAGCCTCGCCCCTCACCTTCCTCGGGCTCGCCGGCATCGGCGACCTCGTGGCGACCTGCCAGTCGCCGCTGTCGCGCAACCGGTCCTTCGGCGAGCGGCTCGGGCAGGGGATGACGCTGGAGGAGGCGACCGCCGTCACCACGCAGACCTGCGAGGGCGTCAAGAGCTGCCAGTCGATCCTCGACCTCGCCGTCACGAACGGGGTCGACATGCCCATCACCGAGCAGGTCGTGCAGGTGGTGCACCACGGGCTCGACCCGCGCCACATGCTGCGCAGCTTCATGAGCCGCGCCACCAAGGCCGAAGCCGAGATGAGCTAGCCGAGCAGGGAGTTGAGGGCCTGGTCGAGGTCGGACCAGAGGTCCTCGACGTCCTCGATGCCGACCGAGAGGCGGATGAGCGTCTCGGGGATGTCCGGGCGCTCCTCGGGCCAGCGGCGACGGCGCTCCACCAGGGT
>DATCCY010000010.1:0-60533 GCA_036510975.1 Candidatus Nanopelagicales bacterium | reverse complement strand
CGACGGCGTCCTTGTCGGCGACGACCGGGAAGCGGGCGTAGATGTCCTCGGTCAGGAACTTCACGGCGGAGGCGGAGTCGACGGTGACGCCGCGGACGGTGATCGGCCCGGTGCCGGCCAGCAGCGCGGCGACGACGGTCTGGTCGAGGGCGATCACGCCGTCGAGTGGCGCGCCGCCGCGTGCCTTCCAGCCGTCGATCACGAGTTGGGCGGTGTAGGGGAAGTGCGGGCTGAGGTTGAGCCCGGCCCATTCGGTGGCGTCGGCGCCCCACATCTGCTGGAAGTCGGTCGGCAGGTTCTGGTCGGGGATGGTCGGGCCGGCGTCGAGGGTCTTGCGCGGGCTGGCCTCGACGAGGGTGACCTTGCCGGCGTCGGTGCGGAGCACGGCGTAGGCGCCGACGAGACCGCCGGTGCCGCGCGCCTCGGCGAGGTTCTCCAGCGCGACGAACCAGGTGCGCGGCCCGGTCGAGCCCAGCAGATGGGCCACGAGGGGCACCGCTGCGGCGGCGGCGCGCAGCGGCTTCTCGGCGTCGGCGAGCGCGGTGCGCAGCCGGGCGATCTCGTCGGCCTGTGCGGCGCTGAGGCCCGCGGGGTCGATGTCGGCGAGGTCGTGCGTGGCAGTGCTCGCGCTCGTCGCGAGGGTGGTGAGCACCGGGCCGAGAGCGGCCACGGCGGCGACGTCGATACGGCCGCCCGAGGCCGCGATGGCGTCCTTGTCGAAGCGTGGCAGCAGCTGCGAGAGAGGCGTGGCCGCAGAGGCGAGGCTGTTGGCGACCGATCCGACCTGTCGAGCTGCGGAGGCGCGCGCACCGACCACGGGCAGCCCGGTCGCCATGCCCCACAGGGGATCGGAGGTGATCTGGTGCAGCGAGGACGCCTGGTCCTGCAGCGTCGTGATGTCGTGGGCCACGGCGGCGAGGTCGAGAGCGTTGGCGTCGGCCTTGACCTGGTCGGCCGTGGCGCTCAGCGATGACGCGGTGCTCGAGGCCTGGCGCGCCCGCACGCCGAGCCACGCCGCCGGCAGGACCACGACGAGGACCAGGGCGACGACGACGGCGATGCCGACGGTCCGACGACGGCTGCGCTCGTGAGCGTGCCTCGTCACGACGTCATCCTCACACGGGGGACGCCTTGACTCGTCGTCCCGCCCGGCTCAGCAGGCGCCGCGGCCGCTGACGACGGCCTTCGCCGTCTTGATCAGGATCACCAGGTCGAGGGCGGGGGACCAGTTCTCCACGTAGTAGAGGTCCAGCCGCATCCGTTCGTCCCACGTCGTATTGTTGCGGCCGCTGATCTGCCAGAGTCCCGTGAACCCCGGCTTGGTGATGTGGCGCCGGTCCTCGGACTCGGGAAGGGCATCCGCCTCGACCTGCTGGATGGGTCTCGGCCCGACGAGCGACATCGACGCTGTGACGAGACCGTTCAGCGTCCCGCGGGTTCCGGGCGCCTGCGGGCGCGGTTCCCGAGGCCATGTCGATCGACGGGCTGTCCGAGCCGGAGATCCCGACCTTCCCCCCGAGGCCCGCGCTCCCGCTGCGCGACTCCACCTCCTAGGCCGCCGCCGCTCGGCCGACCTACCGGGCACCCGGCCCGCCACCGATCTCACCGTGAGTCGCGTAGCGCCCGGGCGCATGAGCAGCACCCCTAGTGCCGGTGATCGTTGCCCCAGGCCTCGGCCACGAAGTCGGCGACCAGCGGCGCCGTGACGTCGCTGCGCCAGAACGTCTGCAGATGACCGAAGCCCGGGAGCCGTACGCCGCGAGCCGCGGGGGTCCGGGCGACTGCGGCATAGAGATCGACCGCGGAGCACTCCTCGCTGCCGGCGAGGAACAGAGTGGGCGCATCGATGCGGGGCAGGTCGTCCCAGGGCCGGGCAGCGGCCGGCGCCCAGGCCTCGAGGAGCAGGGCGAACATGTCGGTCTCGGTCTCGACGAGGTTGTCGAGGAACCACGCAGGGGCGGGCTCACCCTCCAGCTTCGACATCTCGGTGATGGCGGCACGCATGCCGACCGCCCGCGCGTGGGCGGCGGCGTCGAGGCTGTCGTCCGGGCTCTCGTCGGGCACGGGCACCCAGCCGAGGGCGACGAAGCCGGCCCAGCGCCCCGGTGACTCGACCAGGGCCTCGCACCCCACCGTGGCTCCGGCCGAGTAGCCCACGAAGACGGCACGGTCGACTCCCGCGTGGGCGAGCACCGCGAGCACGTCGGCGACGTACTCCTCGATCCGGTGCTCCTCGAGCCGGGTGGGGCGGTCGCTGCGGCCGTGACCCCGGTGGTCGAGGACGAGGTGCCGGTACGCCGGCAGCGCGGCCGTGTGCTGCGCGAGGCTCCACATGCGTCCGTCGCCGCCACCGCCGGTGTGCCAGAACACGCAGGGGCCGGCTCCGGAGTCGGAGTAGTGCAGCCGCACGCCGTATCGCTCAACGCTGGGCACGACGCGTCATCCTCCCGAGCCTTGGGTCCCCGACCATTCTGCTGTTCGCCACGGACCCCCGCCTTGTCCAGATCTGCACGGACAGCATGGTGCTCGCGCACTCGTGGTCGGCGTGGGTGGCTACGAGGGGAAGTGTCTCCAGCGCCCCTCGGAGACGACGGCGACCGTGCCGTCGGTCACCGTGATGGCGGTCTCGTCGTCGATGGCGTACGCCGGTCCGCCGAGGCCGGCCGCCCACCTCTCGGCCTCGTCCATGGTGTTCTCCGGCATGAGCTCGTGACCCAGGTGCGGGAAGATCGAGAAGTCCACGAGCCCCAGCGTGCTGTCGCCACCTGTGGGCGGCTTCCAGCTGACGAAGTCCTCCCCGATGCGCGGGGTCATCACCATGCTTCCGGCGCTCACCGCCGCCCAGACCGTGTCGGGCAGGGACGGCAGGAGGTCCACGAGCCCGGACTGCCGCATCCAGTGGCACAGGTAGGTCGCGTCGCCGCCGTCGACCAGCAGGACGTCGGCCTCCCGGACCCACGGGGCCCAGCGCTCCTCCCCGATGCTGGGCAGCGCGGTGAGCTCCAGGACGCCCAGCGACTTCCAGCCCAGGTCGCACATCGGGGCCGGGGTCTGGCCGGCGATGAAGCGCCAGGCCGAGGCGGGAGTGCACATGGGGTGCCCGTACTCCGCCGTCGGAATGCAGAGCGCGTGGGAGTCGGCGATCGGCTTGCCCAGGAGGTCGACCAGAGCGGCGTGGATGCTCGGGTTCGAGACGCCGCCCGATGTGAGCAGCAGCTTCACCGTGCCTCCGATTCGAGTCGATGGATCGTCGTGGCGTACAGGCAGTGGCTGGTCGCGCGAACGGGGTGCAGGTGAGGAGCCCTCACTGGTGGGCAGTCGGGCTGACCCGCTCCGCTGTCCACCACTCGAATGTCTTGTCGTACCAGCGATCGCTGATCCCTCGATAGGTCATGCCCAACCGTCGCATCACCGAGAACGACGCCTCGTTGCCCTCATAGGCGATGGCGTTGACGACGGGAAGCTCGAGGTCGTCGAACGCGTGATCCAGCACGGCGCGGGCCGCCTCGGTCGCATACCCGTTGCCCCAGTGATCCGGATGGAAGTGCCAGCCGATCTCGACATCGTCGGTCATGACGCGCCCTGCCCCAGGTAGAGGCACCAGGAGCACCGTCCCGACGGGCATTCCCACGACGGCCGGCACCACCGCCCACAAGCCGAAGCCCGGCCGCTCGACACCGACGCCTACCCAGCGGCGCAGGCGATCGCGGGTCGCGCCTTCGGACTCCAACGGCTGCGGCGGTCGGCTCAACCACTCGACGACGGCCGTCCGCCGGTAGATGTCGAATGCTGCGCGCACGTCGGCGTCGTCGTCCGGATCCCATCGCCGAAGTGTCAGGCGATCGGTGCGCGTCTCCACGCGGGCGAGTCTGCCCGATCCTGCCCGCAGATGTCGTCGCCCGGACGGTCCGAGCAGTGCTCTCGACCTGGGTCCGGCAGCATGTGCTTCTGCATCATGATCCGGTCATCGAGCGAGGTTGGGAGGCGTCCATGGTCGAGTTCTCCGCGGAGTTGGCGCTCAACGGCAAGACCGCCACGGGGATCGAGGTGCCGCCGAACGTGATCGAGTCGCTCAACGGCGGGAAGCGTCCCGCCGTCGTCGTCGAGTTCGGCGGCTACTCCTACCGCACCACCATCGGCGTGATGGGCGGGCGCCACTTGATCCCGGTCAGTGCAGAGCATCGTGGCGCCGCGGGGGTTCAGGCAGGTGACCAGCTCCGCGTCCAGCTCACCCTCGATGACGCACCTCGTGACATCGAGGTCCCGTCGGACCTGGCCGAGGCGTTGAAGGCCAGTCCTGACGCCGGTCGAGCGTTCGAGGCCTTGTCGCCTTCGAACAAGAAGCGCCATGTCCTCTCGGTCTCCGGTGCGAAGACCGACGAGACACGCCAACGACGACTCGCGAAGGTGATCGATGAGCTGGAGTCCGGCGCGTCGTAGGCCCCCGCGGCAGGGGGATGGCGTCGTAGCCTCAGGACGTGGCGGACTACGGACTTGATGCCAACCTCGTGCTGCCGGACGGCAGAGTCCTGGAGTACTGGGAAGGCGGCGACCCCAACGGGCGTCCGGTGATCTTCCACCCGGGAACGCCGGCGTCTCGGTTGCTAGGGCATTGGGGACACGAGCCGGCCGCTGCGAGCGGTGTGCGGCTGGTATCGGTGAGCAGACCTGGGTATGGCGGTTCGACGCCTGTCACCAGTGCGCCCAGCTTGCTGGCCACCGGACGGGACACCGCCGCCCTGGCCGCCGGTCTGGGGATGCGGGAGTACGCGGTGCTCGGTGTCTCCGGTGGCGGGCCGTTCGCGTTGGCCACCGCGGTGGCCGACGCCGACGCGGTTCGCGCCCTGGCCGTCGTGGGCGGTGTCGGTCCGTGGCGTCTTCTCGACGAACCGAAGGCGGAGGACCGGGAGGATCGCGAGTACCGCGACTACCTGGCACAGCTCGACGACGGCGACGTGGCCGGCGCCTGGGCGGGTGTTCGTTCGACAGCCGAGCGCGAGATGAGCGTGCTGAGGCCGCTCGACGACGATGCCCGCGTCGATGCCATCCTCGACGACCCGGCGAGCCCCCTGTTCCATGACGACGCCTATCGGGCGCTCTGGGCCGAGAACATGGCTGTGGTTCTCGATGGCCTGGACGGCTATGTGTTCGACAACCTCGCCTGGGGCGGGACCTGGGACGTGGACCCGCACGACGTTGTTGCCCCGACTGTGGTGTGGGACGGCGATGGCGAGGGTGCACGCGGCGGGCCCTGGTACGCGGAGGAGATTGCGGGTTCTGAGCTCGTGATCTTCCCCGGCGAGGGGCATCTGGACATGTGCGACAGCCACTGGCCAGAGGTGCTCAGGACCCTTCTGAGCATCTGGGCGTGACGCTTGGTCTGAGGGCGGTGCAGGCTCCCTGAAGGGGGGCATCGCTTTCGCCGCGGCACCCCACCGGCGCGCGTCACCGGCGCGGCCAGGACGACAATGGACCAGCGGAGCGGACTCAGCCGATCGGCTCCCAGCCAGGTGGTTGATGGCCTGCTCGCCCCGGTCGGGGGTGTGCGATGAACAGCCTCAGAGCCTCTCAGTTCGTAGTCATCGCGACGGTCGCGCTACTGCTGGCCGCATGCGGCAGCGCGGGGCAACAACCGGCGAGTACGACGTCGACCGGCGGGGCACCGGGGACTCCGACCGGCGTGTCGTCATCGAGTCCGGCGTGCGACCACCTGTCAGCGACCCTGCCGGCGACGGACTGGCTCCAGGTGACGGTGAACGGGCTCGTGCGCCACGCCGTCGTGCGCGTGCCTGCTGACGCCCAGCCTGCGCAACCTCTCCCGGTCCTGCTGTCCTTCCATGGCGCCGGGTCGGACGCCGCCACTCAGGAATCCATCGACGAGTTCTCCAGCCACCCCGGCTTCGTCGTGGTCTACCCCGAGGGCAGCCTCGTCGATGCGAACTCGGTGGTCACCAACGTGAACGGATGGGACAGCGCGGGCAAGAAGGTCGACGAACCCGCGTTCGTCGCCGCGCTGCTCGACACGCTCGGCAACGCCGTGTGCATCATCCCGAGCCGCGTGTTCGCCGCCGGGCTCTCCACGGCGGGATGCTCGTCACCACGCTCTCGTGCGCGCTCCCAGGGCGGATCGCCGGGATCGCAGCCGTCGAGGTTGGCTACGACTTCGTCGCCTGCCCGCAAGGGCCGCCGACGCCCACCCTGGTGTTCCACGGGCTGAACGACAAGGTGGCCCCGATCGCCGGGAACTCGGTCTTCGTGCCGGTGGCTGACGTGATGGCTGCCGTGGCCAAGCGCAACGGGTGCATCGCCGGTCCTCAGACAGCCGCGCACGGCTCGACCGCCACGACACTGAGCTGGACGGGCTGCGCCGTGCCGACCGTCCTCTACGAGTTGAAGTCCCACGGCCACGCCTGGCCCGGACACGTGCTGCCGATCTCCGAGTACACCCTGGAGAGCGCTATTGCCTCCGGCAGCGGAACGGTGGGCAGCGGCCTCACTCCCAAGCAGATGGCTGAGAACGTGCTCCTGAGCAACACCCAGGTCGACGCCAGCCAAGTGATCCGGGACTTCTTCACCGCAGTCGCGTCATAGTCGCCAAGAAGGGTGGGATGCGCGCGGGCCGGGTTCACGTCGAAGGCGAAGCTCGGTGCGGAAGGGCCGGTAACCGAACGACTCGTTGAGCGCCAGGATGCCCGCGTTGCCGGACTCGTTCTCGGTCCACACCTCGCGGCCACCGCGTCGGGCGACGTCTGCGTGCAGGTGCTGCTTGGCGACCCTGGCGAGCCCCCGGCCCCGGTGGTCGGGCAGCACCCCGGTGTAGATGACGTGCCAGGTGTCGCCGTCGTGCGGGCAGGCGCACGCGAGCGCCACCGGTTCCGAGAGGACGCTGACCACCACCCACACGAGCCCTGGCCACCAGTCACTGAGCTGCTCGTGGGTCACGATGAATCCGGCCGCACGCTCGGGCGAGGTGTTGGACGCGTCGATGAGCGCATCCACGTCGGGCAGCAGGGCAGTCAGGTCGGCGTCGTCGACGACTCGCGCGGACACCCCGGCGGGTGCGACCGGCGGCGTCGGCTCAGCCAGAACCAGGCGGGAGGCCACGGCGCGCTCGTGCACGCGGAAGCCCCAGTGCCCGGCGACGTCGACCGACGGATCGCCGTCGCGTTCGGGCACGGCCCTCACGCTGGGCAACCCCCGGATCCCGAGATGAGGTTCGACGGCCACGAACAGCCGGCTGCCGACCCCCCGACCGCGGTAGCCCTCCTCGACAATGACCAGCACGCTTTCGGAGCCTTCGTCGTACGTCGGAGGGACCACTGCGGCGTATCCGATGGGCATGCCGTCGAGCTCGGCCACCAGCCGCACGGCACCGCTGGGCACGGGCTCGGCGAGCACCTTGCGAAGCTCGGCCTCCGGAAGGGCCTCCGGGTACCAGCGATAGCGCAGTGCGACGAGCCAGTCGAGGTCGGCGTCCTGGTAGTCGCGTACGTGCAGACTCACACTGATCCCCCTATCTCGCGGCGGGCAACGTGACCTCGCACGAGGGTCCTTCATCGCCGCGCTCCCCCGAGGCAACGCCGATCACCCTCCCAGGGGAGCGGTTCGCGCGCCTCGTGGAGGGAGCCAGGGGCACCTTCGTCCAGGTGCGAAAGCGCTGTCAACAGGGAAACGAGGCAACTGCGGATCTACCCTGGAAGTGGCACGAGGGTGCGAGCGATCCCCCCGCAAGCGCCCCGGCCATCGCCCCTCTTGGGGATGAGGCGGTCCCGGTCCCCCCGTCCGGGGCCGCCGAGCGTGCACTCACGCCCTCCCGGCCCGCGGTCGCTGGTCAACCCCGCCAGCCAGATGGTTCCAGACGGTTCCAGACGCCGCCCTATCGCCACCTGCGACCCGATGTTCGACGACTCTGCACCTACGCCTCAGGCCGGGCGTCAGCGCGCAGGCGTGGGTCGTCGCGAGAGAGGCCGTACAGGGCGTCGTCGTGCAGCTCGCCGTCCAGCTCGACGCTGCCGCGCACGATGCCTTCCAGCAGGAAGCCGACCCGCTCGCCGCTGCGGCGCATCGCTGTGTTGCCGACGTCGGTGAAGAAGTACACCCGTGCGCCTTCCGCTCGACGAAGAGCAGCTCGGTCAGCACGGTGAGTGCGGCGGTGCCGACCCCGTGTCCCCTCTCCGCCGGCTCGAGGACGAGGACGCCGACCTCGTAGGAGCCGGGGGAGCTCACGCGCGGGCAGTGGAAGGCCTGCACCAGTGCCACCAGACGCCCGGCATCCAGGACCCCGAACTCCGCGCCGTGGTCGTGCCAGGTCCCCGCCGCCGCCGCCCGCGCCCGCAGGCCGTCCACGTCGGCATCCTTGCCGACGACGGCCTTGATGGATGCCTGCCACGGGCCGATCGCAGATTCGTCGATCGCGCCCATCGTCAGTGGCGTCATGGGAACTCCTTGCGAGCGTGAGCTATGAGGCGGCCGGACGGCTCATCTTGATCGTGCGCCAGCCGCCCGCGCGGTTGTTGGCGACTAGGCGTTGACACGCGGGTCGGCCACGAAGCCCAGGCTCGGATCCAACCGCGCGGATGCCGGGCGCGCGAGCGTCGTTCGCCGATCAGTTGATGATCTCGCCGCGATCATCGGCGCGAATCGCCGCCAGCCGGTCGCGCCATGCCTGGAGCGCCGCCGGGGTCAGCCTCGTCCAGTCGGTCGCCTCGCCGACGATCCTGAGCGGCTCCGTGCTGCGGTAGGACCGGGTCGGGTTACCGGGGAACTTCTTGTCGGTCACGTTCGGGTCGTTCTCGAACTCCCCGGTCGGCTCGACGAGGTAGACGCGCGGAGCAGCTTCGCCTGGCGCTAGTTCCGCGGCGAGTCCGGCACCGTCGGGCAGCGCGGTGAAGTAGATGTGGTTCATCACGACCTCGGGCCGGTAGTTCGACGGGAACCCGGCCGTGAGAACGTCGCCGACCCGCAGATCTGCTTTCGTGCCATGGAAGAACGGACCCTCGTCCAGCACATCACTCACCGCCACAGCGTACGGCGGCGAGTGCGTCGGGCTCGAGCGGCTGGGCGCGCAGCCGGCGAGAGGCTGGCGGCGTCACCAGGAACGGCTCAGGCGTTGCCGCGGACGAGGGCGATGAGGCGGTCGAGGACCTTCGGTCCGCCGGCGGCGATGCCGTCGTGCTCGTACTCGTTGGTGATCCACGGGCGAAGCCCCCGGACCCGGCGTGCGGTCTCCTCGGAGTAGGCGCGCGGCACGTACATGTCGTCGACGTAGATCGCCGCCGCGCACGGCACCTCGTTGGCCGCGAGGACCTCGGCGTCATAAAGCCGTGGCCACGGTCGGGCCGCGAGCAGCTGCGCGGTCTCGCGGAAGGGCGCGAGCGCGGCCATGTCGTTGAACATCCACGGGTAGATGTGCTCGCCCGTGAGCAGCGTCGGGTCATCGGTGTAGGTGTCCGGCAGCCCGCGCTCGGCGGCCCACGCCGTGCTGATCCCCGAGGCGTAGCAGGACTCGTGGATGACGGCGTACAACGGGTTGCGGGCGAACTCGGTCGCGCGCCCCACGTCGTGCAGGAATGCCGTGCTCGTCGGTGGCAGCTCGAGGATGTGGTGCAGCCGTTCGGCTCCCGGGCCCATGCCTAGGAGGATCCCGAGCTGGCGGAGGCGTGCGTGCGTGAGCCGGTCACCGCCGGGAAGCCTGATGTCGTCGGAGGCGACGAGGGCCGCCAGCGAGGCGATCCGATCGCGGTCCTCCGGGTAGCGCTCGTAGAAGCCGGCGGTCTTCTCGGCGACCGTGCGATAGGTCTCGCGGTAGACCTCGTCGATCCCGGCGTCCAGCGGCGGCAGTCCACCGGTGATGAACGCCTCGCGCAGGGACTCGGGATGTGCCGAGAGGTAGGCCACCGAGCAGAAGCCGCCGAAGCTCTGCCCGAGGATCGACCACCGGTCCACGTCGAGCGCGGCCCGGAAGCACTCGGCGTCACCGACGATCGCGTCGGCGCGGTGGTGGGCCAGACGATCCGCCAGCGCCGCCGGGGCCGAGCCGAGCGCGTCCCCGACGCCGATGGGCGTCGAGCGGCCCATGCCGCGCTGGTCGAGGAGCAGCACGCGGTAGTCCGCCAGCGCCCGAGCCAGCCACTCCGGGTTGGACACCGAGTCCGGGCGCGGTCCTTCGAAGCCGGGACCGCCCTGGAAGAAGACCAGCCACGGCTGGGCGTCCGACGCCTTGTCCACCGCCACGACCGCTCGCGCGAACACGTCGATCCGCTCGCCGTCGGGAACCGCGTGATCCAGCGGCACCGACAGCACGTGCTCGGTGACGACCAGGCCTGGTTGACGGTAGGTGCGCGACTCCATGACGCCTCCTCGTGACGGTACGACGCCGAGGCCGGACGGCGATGCTCGTCCTGCCGATGGGCGTCGACGCTCAGCCAACCACGGCATCGGGCGCGGTCTGCGCGACGTGCCGCTGCGTCGCGCACCCGGTGACGCGCTCAGACGGTGTGTGCCCCGTCAGCGCCGCGCATCTGCTCGCACGGAGCGGAACCGACAAGTCGCGTCTAGTCATCGCGTTGGTCCGCGCGTACCTTCATCGAGCGGCGATCCGCAGCCTCGTCCACACGACTCGCGAGAGGTGTGACATGACGAAGTACTTGATCTCGTTCGGTGCCCACGCGATGGACCACATCCCCGAGCGCGACATGCCCGCTGTCGCCAAGGCTGCACACGCGGTCTGCCAGGAAGCCATCAACGCCGGCGTCTACGTCTTGGCGGGGGGCCTGGAGGATCAGCCATCGAGCATGGTGTACCCCGACGGGACGGTCACCGGAGGGCCGAACCCAGAGGCCATCAGCGGAATCACTGTCATCGAGGTGCCCACGCGCGAGGAAGCGCTGGCATGGGCTGCCAAGGTGGCCGCCGCGTGTCGTTGCGCCCAGGAGGTCCGGGAGATCGGGTCGGACCCCGAACTGGACGCGATGCTGCGCGGGCCCGCTTCCTAGCACCCGTGCGAGGACGGCACATCTGCGCGGTCGATCGCCCGCTTCCCCCCGGAGCGACGGCACGTGCTCAGAGTCCCCAGAAGGACCCGAAAGCCCAACGCTTCTCATGTAGTCGTGCGCTGCCGACGGTTCTCGCCGGACATAGCCGCGGTCGAGTCGTCCGTCATACCAGTGGGCGGCGAAGCCCCAGAGGGTCGGAAGGTCCATCACATAGCCCTCGTCCTGACCCGTGGCGGCGAGCCATCTGCTCACGCAGCCTCGGGAACAGAAGATCCTCTGGTTGCCACACGTGTGGACCACGTCGTCCCACATGTGTGCCGCGGGGACGAGGAAATGCGCGACCTGATCCCCGCCGGGCGGGCTCTCCGTACCGACCGACCAAGCATGGGGGCGGCCGCAGGACGGGCACCGCGTCGCGACGACGACCTCACCCTCCCAAGGCAACAGGTGCGGGAGCGCGAAGGAGTCCCAGGCACAGCCACCCCACCACAGCGTGTTCCGCCCCATGACGGAGAACCCGAGCGGCACCGATGAGAACGGGTGCGCCATCACGATGGACCCGTCCGCCCCGAGAGCGAGGTGTCGGCCGTCTGCGAGCCTGCGCAGCGCTTCCTCGATCTCCGTCTCGGGAACCGCGAACCGGGCGGCGAGTCGACCGGGATCCGGGGCGCAGCCGGTGCGGCTGAAGGACTCCTAGACCGCCACACGAACTTCGTCCACATCCACACGGAGCATACGACGGGCCGCGTGCAGCCTCAGCGCACGCGCACCGGCATCAGGTTCACTGCGCTGGGCACTGATCTGTGAAGCGTGGACGAAGTGTTCCGGTGGGCGCCGGTGAGGGTTGCCTGTGTGGCACAGCAGACAGCCGTCAGATGTTGAGCCGTGAACTATCCGGCGTAACGTCGTTCGTGTCGGAACGAACCACGCAAGGCAAAGGGGCTCACCATGAAGCGCAGGACTCTCGACTACACACTCGCCACTCTGGGCGCGGTCATGGCGGTGGTGCTCGCGATCGGTGGCGGTCTGCTGCTGTACGCGGCGCACTTCACCAACACCACGATCAGCGACCAGCTCAGCGCCCAGCACATCCAGTTCCCGCCCGCCGACCAGGTCCCGGCCGCCGAGTACGGCGACACCATCAACGGGTACGCGGGCCAGGACGTCACCACCGGTGCTCAGGCGAAGGCCTACTCGGACATGATCGCGATCCACCTGACCAAGGTCGCCGGCGGCAAGACCTACTCCCAGGTCAGCGACGAGTGGATCGCCTCGAACGCCGACCCGACCAAGCGCGACGCGGCGCTCGGCGCGCAGCGTCAGACGCTGTTCATGGGTGAGACACTGCGCGGCCTGCTGCTCAACGTGTATGCGTTCTCGATCTTCGGCACGATCGCGCTGATCGGCGGGTGGGTGGCCCTGCTCGGTGCCCTCGTCCTGGCTGTCCTGGCGATCGCGGGCTTCGTCCACGGGAACAACGTGAGCAAGGAAGCTCTCATCGGCGCTCCCGAGGCCGAGTCGATCCCGGCTGCGTGAGCCCCACCGCTGGTGCACCGGCTCGGAAGGCCGTCTCCCCCAACCGGGAGGCGGCCTTCGCCTTTCAACGTGCCGTGGCGTAGCCGCATCAACCTGCGCGGAAGATCGCGACCGGGTCGACTACGGCACCCATGGGCGGGCTGAGCACCTGACGCGCGGTCTCGCGGAGCGCCTTGGGTTCCCACCCACGACGGGCTGCCTCGCCGTAAGCGGTGTCCAGGCACGGCTGCAACTGGTTGATGAGCCCCTCGACGACCGGGTCGGCTGATTCACCGGATGGCGGCAGGTGACTGAACAAAAGCATCCGCACGACCAGCATGACCGTGTAGTGCTTCCTCAGGTCATCGTCACTGAGTTCCGCCAACCGGGTCGTGTCGGCCGTGCACTGGGTGATCCACGCCTCGAGTTCATCCAAGCCGACCGTCTGATCGCCCACGCTTACAAGCGTACTCACGGACCAACGCGGTGTGCCGGATGATCGGCGCACCCAGAAGTTCCCTCCATCACACGCCGATCCTGTCGCTGACGCGGGCGGTTCTCGCCGCCAAAGGGTGCACCCGATGTGCCTCTCGCCCGTAGGCGCTCCGGGATTCCTGCGCCCGAGATCAACTCCTTGCCAGCTCGCCCAGGCGTACGCGAGATTCGAGCAACGGACGGCGGACAGCTTTCACCCGGCCCGCCCCTGACAGTCGCGTACCGTTTGATGACCAGTTCGTTCAGCTCCGTGGCAACCGGCTGGCTGTTGCGACTGACGAGCTACTCAGTCTCGATGGAGGGCGAGGGCTAATCACCTCGGAGCCAATCGTTGCGACATCGTGCTCGCCGGACACGTGCATCGTGTGCGCCAGAGCCGCTCATCTGTCGCTCGTCAGGTGGGATGGTGACGTGGTTCCTCGCGAGGGCGTCGTGCAGCGTTCGGTGGAACGCCGGCCTCCAGGTCGGCCAGCAGGTCGAGCAGCCCGTCGGCTTCCCAGGCGCGATTGCGTTCCCCCTGTGACACGCGGAGGAGCACTCCCGCCTGCTCGAGCTGTCTGAGCGCTTGGTTGACCACCGCTTTGGTCCGCTGCGTAGCGGCGACGGCGACCGCCAGCGTGATCACGGGGTGTGCGGGGAGCACGTCGATTAGGCGCCACGCAGCGGCGTCCGCACGCGGATCGACGGTGTGGCGGAGCTGCTCGCGCCAGGTGGACTGGAGGTCCTCCACGGTTTCCAGGTAGCTCTGCGCGAGGCCTGCGGCTTGGGCGGCTGCTGCGGCGAACTGGGTGATCCACCCGTCGACGTCGCCTTCCCGGAAGCGGGTCAGGCCTGCGATATAGCGGGACTTGTTGGCCGCGAGCACCACGCTGACGGGCGGCACGTATGCGGGGGTCAGGCCTCGTCGGCGCAGCACTACGTGGATCAGGGCTCGGCCCGTGCGTCCGTTGCCGTCCACGAAGGGGTGGATCGTCTCGAACTGCGCGTGCACCAAAGCTGCCTGCACGAGCGGAGGCAACGACTCCTCAGCAACCGAGGCGCAAAGATCGGCTAGCAGCGGATGCACCTGATCCGGGGGCGGAGGGACGAACTCGGCATCGCAGGGGTTGTAGTCGTTGCCGCCGATCCAGTTTTGCTCGGCTCTCACGACCCCGGCGATCTTCGCGTTGGAAGCACCGGACATCAGTGCCCGGTGGATGGCCGTGACGACATCGACGGTGACCTCCCCGCTGGAGCTCGCCGTCTCGACCGCGAGCTCCATGGCGTCGATGTTGCTCAGGATCTCGCGGGCATCGGGTCCGGTCTTGCCGCCGGTCTCGGCACGGGCTTCTGCCCGAGCCAGGTCTCGTCCGTCGATCTGCATGCCCTCGACCTTCGACGACGCGATCGACTCGGTGCGTAGGAGCAGGCGCGCAAGTGGGGCCAGGGCGGGCCGTGCCCGGGCGTTCAGCGCGTGGATGGCGGTCTCCGCGTCGGACACAGCCGCCGCGGTCTCAGCGCTGATCGGGTCAGCGAAGGCGGCGATGGGTTCGGGGATGAACGCGTCGTAGGCACAGGCCTTGCGATAGCGAGCCGGGGCGTACAACGCCGGGTCGTACTGCCAGGTCGTCCGCTGTAGCGCGCCTCTCATAGACCGAACCCTCCGGAACCCTTTGGTATGGGATGATGACTAAACCATACCAAGGACGGGTGACGGTAGGGCATAGCGGCTGCGCTTTCCATTGCCATGGAACTCGACGCTGACTGGGTGACGGCCCACCCGAGAGAAACCAGAAGACGGGCCGAACGGAGCGTGAGGGCTCCTCTCTCACAGGGCGCGAACCTGGCGGGCCGAGCAAACGGCCGGCGGCCTGGCTCGGTGACGGACGCTATGACGGAGCTCGGGATCCGAAGCCGGCACCCTGCCGTGGGCGTCGGCCTGGTGACGGAGGTGGTGACGGACAACTTGAGCACCCTCGACGTGCCGGCTGCTGGGGACGGGCGGTTCGTCCACAGGTCAGGGACACGTCTTTCGACGTGGCTCGTGGCCCGAGTCACGCTGGTCGGCTGCCGACGTCGAGGGGTTGCAGTGAGTCGAAGTCGGAGAGAGCCCATCCGCAAGCTCGTCTACGCGAACGGCACCGTGCGCTGGCGCTGCGTCATCGACGCCGGCCTCGATCGCGACGGGCGGCGCCGTCAAGCGACCAAGACGTTCGACACGCTCAAGGAGGCTCGGGCGTTCGTCGCGTCGACGAGAGTGGCGGTGAACTCGGGCACCTACGTCGGGCGCGTCGAGGTGACGCTCGAGGAGTACGCGACGTCCTGGCTGCAGTCACGCCGGCACGCAGTCCGACCGAAGACGCTCGAGGGCTACCGGGTTGCTCTCAACCGCGCGTTCGCGACGTTCGGGCATCGGCGGCTCGACCAGGTGTCGAAGACGGACCTGCTCCAGATGGTCGACGCCATGCGCAGCGGCCCTCGGCCACTGGCGCCGAGATCGGTCAACCTCACTCTCGGGGTCCTCCGGCAGGTGTTCGGTGCCGCGGTCCGCGAGGGGCTGCTGGTGCGCAACCCGGCGCAGCTCGTCGATCTACTCCCGCAGCCGACGCAGGAGATGCAGGCGTGGACCCAGCAGGAGGCCTCGGCGTTCCTCACCGCTACCGCCCGCCACCCGTGGGCCGGACCGTTCGCGCTGAGCCTGTCGGGGCTGCGGCGAGGCGAGGTGCTCGGGGCGAGGTGGTCCGACATCGACCTCGACGGCGATCAGCCGCACTTCGTCGTACGCCGGTCACGGGTCCAGCTGGGACACGACGGGGGAGGAGTCGTCGAAGGCGAGCCGAAGTCGGCCCGGTCCAAGCGCGTCGTCCCACTGGCGCCGTTCGCGGTACAGGCGCTTCAAACGACTCGGAGACAGCAGTCAGACTTTCGAGCGGCAATGGGTGCCACCTATCTGGACGACGACTTCGTCTGCGCCGACCCGTCCGGACGACCACCGAGACCCGAGACGTATTCGAACATCTTCCACCGCATCGCGGCAGTCGCAGGCTTGCGGCGCGTGCGACTGCACGACCTGCGTCACACGAGCGTGACGCTGCTCCTCGGCGCAGGGATCCCGGTCCACGTCGTGGCCAGCATCCATGGCCACGACCCGGTCATCACCCAACGGATCTACGCACACACCCAACGGGCGGAGGCCGTCGCGGCGATGGACACCCTCGACCGCATCCTGCGCCGGCCACCGGGCCTGTCACGAGCTTTGTGAGAGATTGTGAGAGGCCCGGGCAATTGACCCGGGCGTCGTCACTTTCATCAGGTCTCTGACCTGCGGTGATGTGGTGGCCAGGGGCGGGGTCGAACCGCCGACCTTCCGATTTTCAGTCGGACGCTCGTACCAACTGAGCTACCTGGCCGTGGTGCGCTGCCCGAGGACAGCCCGCAGATCGTAGCCGACGGCCGTGCTCGGCTAGAAACCCGGGTGCGCCGGCTCTCGCTGCCCCGTCCGGGCTAACGGGGCGCGCGACGTTCACCGGGTCGTCGCCGACACGCCACCGGTCGGTACCCGTCCGTGCCGACGAGGTCCCTTCCCTGGAACCGTGCGCGTCGCCGTCGTGGCGGAGTCGTTCCTTCCCCGTGTCAACGGGGTGACGAACTCCGTGCTGAGGCTCCTCGAGCATCTGGCCGCCGAGGGCCATGACGCGCTGACCCTGGCGCCGGACCCCGTCGAGCCGAGGGAGTACGCCGACAGCCCGGTGGTCGGCCTGCGATCGGTCGCCTTCGCGGGTCGTACGCCGGTCAGCATGAGCCTCACCGGCACGGGTCGGATCCTCGAGGAGCTCGAGGCGTTCCGCCCCGACGTCGTCCACCTCGCGAGCCCGTTCATGACCGGTCCTCCGGCTGTCCGGGCGGCGCAGCGGCTCGACGTGCCGGTGGTGGCGGCGTTCCAGACCGACGTCGCGGGCTTCGCGCGCGAGATCGGACTGTCGGCGGCGGAGGGCCTGGTGTGGCGACGGCTGCGGCGCATCCACGACGCCGCCGACGTCACCCTCGTCCCGTCCAGCGCCACGCGCGACCTGCTCGAGCAGCACGGGTTCAGCCGGCTGGAGAACTGGCCGCGCGGCGTGGACGCCGCACTGTTCAACCCGGCCAAGCGATCGCGGCTGCTGCGGGCGCGCATCGGCCGAGGCCGCGTGCTCGTGGGCTACGTCGGTCGGCTCGCTCCGGAGAAGGAGCTGCACCTGCTCGCGGCGCTGCACGACCTGCCCGCCGTACGCCTGGTCATCGTGGGGGACGGGCCGATGCGTCCGCGGCTCGAGGGCCTGCTGCCCACGGCGCACTTCACGGGGCTGCTGCGCGGTGAGGAGCTCGCTCGCACCGTCGCGTCGTTCGACGTGATGGTGCACCCCGGCCGGCACGAGACGTTCTGCCAGTCCGTGCAGGAGGCCCTCGCCAGCGAGGTGCCGGTCGTCGCGGCCGCGGCCGGTGGTCCGCTCGACCTCGTGGAGCCCAGCCGCACGGGCTGGCTGTTCGATCCCGGGTCGGCCGCCGACCTGCGTCGCTGGGTCGGGGACCTCGTCGGTGACGAGTACAAGCGACGGGCGATGGGCGTCGCCGCCCGGCGCTCGGTCGAGCACCGCACCTGGTCGGCCGTGAACGGGCGGCTCGTCGCCCTCTACGCCCGGCTCGTCCGAGAACGGTCGCGCCGCCAGCGGGTCTGAGGAGCAGTCATGCACATCGTCCAGGTCGCCAACTTCTACGGCCCTGTCAGCGGGGGCATCCGCACCACGATGCGCGAGCTCGGTCGCGGGTACGCCGAGCGCGGTCACCGCTCGACGATCGTCGTCCCGGGCGCGGCCGACTCGGTGGAGGAGTCTGCGTATGGCACGGTGGTCACGCTGGGCGCCCTGCGCGTCCCCGGCAGCGGGGGCTACCGCGTCCTGACCGACGTCGACGCGGTCTGCACGGTGCTGCAGGGGCTGCGCCCGGACCGCATCGAGGTGTCCGACCGGCTGACGCTGCGCTCGCTGGGCCGGTGGGGCCGTGCCTACGGCGTACCCACGGTCATGTGGGCGCACGAGCGCGTCGACGGCGTGCTCGACGCGTGGCTGCCGGGACCGTGGCCGACGACCTGGCTCGCCGACCGGTGGAACGGCTCGACCATGCACCACTTCGAGCACGTCGTGTGCTCCACGTCCTTCGCACGTGCGGAGCTCGACCGCATCGGGTGGCGCGAGGTCTCGGTCGTCCCGCTCGGCGTCGACCTCGACCAGTTCCACCCGCAGCGACGGGCGACGTCGGTTCGCGGACGCCATCTCACGCCCGACGACGAGGTGCTCGTGGTCTCGGTGAGCCGGCTGTCGAAGGAGAAGCGGGTCGACCTCACCGTCGACGCGCTGCGCCACCTCCGGGCATCGGGCCTGCGGGCGCGGCTCGTCGTCGCCGGCGAGGGTCCTGCCCGCGCGCGGCTCGAGCGGCGCGCCGCGGGACTGCCCGTCACGTTCCTCGGGCACCTCGGCTCGCGCGACGAGGTCGCGGACCTGCTCGCGGCCGCCGACGTCGTCGTGAGCCCCGGCCCCATCGAGACGTTCTGCCTGGCGGCGCTCGAGGCGCTGGCCAGCGGCACCCCGGTGGTCGCGAGCTCCGGGAGCGCGGTGGGCGAGGTCGTCGGCGGCAGCGGCGGCCGGGTCGCCGATGCGCACCCGATCGCGCTGGCCGACGCCGTGCGCGCAGTGCTGGGCGAGGACGTCCGGCAGCGTCGGCTCGGTGCGCGCAGCCGCGCCGAGCACTTCCCCTGGACCCGCACCGTCGACCTCATGCTCGAGCTGCACGACCGCCTCGGTGCCCCCGAGCCACGCCTGTGGCCGGCGGCCTGACGTGGGGGGACCTCGCGTCGTAGCACTCGGCGACAGCGTGACCGAAGGGCTCGGCGACTCGGTTCCCGAGGGCTACGTGCCGGGGTGGGCGGGACATCTCGCCGTGCTCCTCGCAGGCCCGCCCGCCGTCGTGCTCGCCTCGCGCGGCGCCCAGGTCGAGGAGGTCGCTCGCGTGCAGCTGCCCGTGGCCACGAGCATCGATGCCGAGGTCGCGACCCTTCTCGTGGGCGGCAACGACATCATCCGGCTCGGGCTCGACGTCGACGCGCTCGCCGCCTCGGTCCGCGACATCTGCGAGACGCTCGCGCGCAGCTACCAGGTCGTCGTCGTCGTCCTCCTGCACGACCCGGCCACGACCCTTCCGACCTGGCTGCCCGACCTCGCGGCCGTGATGTCCTGGCGCGCGCAGCGGCTCAACGCGGCGATCGCCTCTGCCACAGACGATCTGGAGCTCGTTCTCGTCGTCGACCCGACGGCGCTCGGCGACCTCTCCAGCCGTGCGCTGTGGCACGTCGACCGGATGCACCCGTCGCCCGCCGGCCACCGGATGCTCGCCCAGGTCGTCGCGGACCTGCTCGACGAGCGCGGGTTCGCCTCGCCGGGCGCCATGACCCCCTACGTGCGGGCGGAGGCCTCGAGGCTCGACGAGGCACGCTGGGCGGTGCGCACGGGCGTGCCGTGGCTGCTGCGCCGGGCGCTCAACCTCATCCCCGAGATGGCCGCAGTGGTCATCACCGAGCGGCGTCAGGCAGCCGCCGCCCGGCGCGGCTGAGGGCCGTTCAAGCCACCGACGCGTCGGCGCCGAGGGGGTCGGCGAGGACGTCGCGCAGCGGCGCGTACGCCGCACCGATCACCGCGGCGTCGCGGCCGAGGCGCGAGGGCCGCACGGTGAGCGGCGCCCACGCGGCCGACAGCACGCGACGGTGCACGACGGCCTGCAGCGGCTCGTCGAGCCACGGGAACAGCGGGGCGAACACGCCGCCGAGTATCACGGTGTCGACGTCGAAGAGGTTCACCAGCGCGGCGACGCCGACGCCGAGCGACTCGCCGGCCTGACGCACCGCGGCGACCGCGCGCTCGTCGCCCCGCGCGAGCCGCGCGAGCAACGGGGCCACGGCGTCCTCGCCGGTGCGTGGGGCGTCGCGCACGCCGGCCTGGCGCAGGATGAAGTCGAGACCCGCGACCTGCTCGAGGCAGCCGCGCGCGCCGCAGCGGCACTCGGGTCCGTCGGGTGCCACGGTGAGGTGGCCGAGCTCGCCGCCGAAGCCGCGCGACCCGCGGTGCAGCCGACCCTCGAGCACCACGCCCGCACCGACCCCGACGTCGCCGTTGACGAGCACGAAGCTGTCGGTGCTGCCGTGCCCTCCGGTCCACAGCTCGCCGAGCGCGGCGAGGTTGGCCTCGTTGTCGAGCACCACGGGGCACGGCCACGAGGTCACGGCGTAGGAGCGCAGCCGCTCGGCGACGGCGACGTCGGTCCAGCCGAGGTTGGGCGCGAGGCGCAGCACCTGCTCGCCGAGGTCGACGAGTCCGGGGACCGCGACGCCGATGCCGCGCACCGGGAGGCCGAGGTCGTAGGCGGCGGCGACGGCGTCGTCGACCATCCGCGCGGCGGAGCGCAGGACGGCGGCGGCCGTGCGTCCGCGCAGGTCGCCGCTGCGCGCGGCGCGGTGCCGCACCGTGCCGCCGAGGTCGACCACCGCCGCGACGATGCCGTCGACGTTGATCTCGAGCCCCACGCCGGCCGCGCCGTCGGGACGGAGCGCGAGGTCGGTGCCGGGGCGCCCGACCCCCGCGGGTGCGCGGGTGCCCTGCTCGGAGACGAGTCCACCGGCGATGAGCTCGTCGACGATCGTGCCGACGGTGGCGCGGGTGAGGCCGGTGTGCGCGGCGACCCGTGCGCGGCTGAGCGGCCCGGCCTCCGACACGCAGCCGAGCACGAGGGCGGCGTTGTGGCGGCGTACGTCGGCCTGGTCGGTGGGGCGCGGCCGCTCGGTGGCCCGCGGCACGGATCCGGGCGTCGGACCTGTCGACACGTGGCCTCCCGGCGAGTATGTTTAGGCGCTGTACGAACTCTAGCCCATCACCTCGGAGGCCGCCATGACCATCCCCGCACCGACACCGGACGACAGGTTCACGTTCGGTCTCTGGACGATCGGCTGGCAGGCACGCGACCCGTTCGGCGACGCCACCCGCCCGCACCTCGACCCGGTCGAGTCCGTGCACCGCCTCGCGGAGCTCGGTGCCTACGGCGTCACCTTCCACGACGACGACCTCATCCCGTTCGGCGCCGACCACGACGAGCGCGACAAGCACATCGCGCGGTTCAAGGACGCGCTCGACGAGACCGGCATGAAGGTGCCGATGGCGACCACCAACACCTTCACCCACCCGGTGTTCAAGGACGGCGCGTTCACGAGCAACGACCGCGACATCCGCCGCTACGCCGTGCGCAAGATCATGCGCAACATGGACCTCGCCGCCGAGCTCGGCGCCGAGACCTACGTCTTCTGGGGCGGTCGCGAGGGCTCGGAGGTCGACGCCGCGAAGAACATCGGCGACGCGCTCTCCCGCTACAAGGAGGGCCTCGACCTGCTCTGCCAGTACTCGATCGACAAGGGCTACGGCCTGCGGTTCGCGATCGAGCCCAAGCCGAACGAGCCGCGCGGCGACATCCTGCTGCCGACCGTCGGGCACGCGCTCGCGTTCATCAACGAGCTCGAGCACTCCGAGATGGTCGGCCTCAACCCCGAGGTCGGGCACGAGCAGATGTCCAACCTCAACTTCGCGCACGGCATCGCGCAGGCGCTGTGGCACAAGAAGCTGTTCCACATCGACCTCAACAGCCAGCACGGCCCGAAGTTCGACCAGGACCTCGTCTTCGGCCACGGCGACCTGATCAATGCGTTCTACCTCGTCGACCTGCTCGAGAACTCCGACTACACCGGTCCGCGCCACTTCGACTACAAGCCGATGCGCACTGAGGACATCGACGGCGTGTGGGCGTCGGCCGCGGCCAACATGCGCACCTACCTGATCCTCAAGGAGAAGGCGAAGGCCTTCCGCGCCGACCCGCGCGTTGTCGAGGCGCTCGAGGCCTCGCGCGTCGCCGGCACGTCCGTGCCGACCCTGGCGCCGGGCGAGACCTACGGCGACCTCGTCGCCGACGTCGACGCGCACTTCGACGTCGAGGCAGCCGGGCTTCGCGGCTACTCCTACGCGCAGCTCGACCAGCTCGCGATCGAGCACATCCTCGGCACCGCCTGACCGTGGTGGAGCGTCTCCTCGTCGCGGGCGTCGACTCCTCGACCCAGTCGTGCAAGGTCGTCGTCCGCGATGCCCGCACCGGTGAGCTCGTCCGGTCCGGTCGGGCGCCGCACCCCGAGGGCACCGAGGTCGACCCCGCGGCGTGGGACGTCGCGCTGCGCTCTGCGTTCGCCGACGCCGGTGGTCTCGCCGACGTCTCCGCCGTAGCCGTCGGTGGGCAGCAGCACGGGATGGTGCTGCTCGACGAGTCCGGTGCGGTCGTGCGACCTGCGCTTCTATGGAACGACACCCGCTCGGCCCGGGTGGCCGACGAGCTCGTCGCCGAGCTCGGTGCCGAACACTGGGCGAACGCGACAGGGTCCGTGCCCGTCGCGTCGTTCACCGTGACCAAGCTGCGCTGGGTGGCCGAGCACGACGCCGACTCCGCGCACGTCGCCGCGTCGGTGTGCCTTCCGCACGACTGGCTCACCGCGCGGCTGCGCGGCACGGTCGAGGGCGTCACCACCGACCGCGGGGACGCCAGCGGCACGGGCTACTGGTCGCCGTCCGAGGGGGAGTACCGGGCCGACCTGCTCGCCCTCGCCTTCGGCCGCGAGATCGGCGTGCCCCGGGTGGCCTCGGCGTACGAGGTCGTCGGGGAGGTCGCGGGGTCGTGGGGCACGGCGCCGGGTGCGGTGCTGGCGCCCGGCACCGGCGACAACATGGCGGCGGCGCTCGGGCTCGCGGCCCGGCCGGGCGACGTGGTGGTGTCCCTGGGCACGAGCGGCACGGCGTTCGCCGTGTCCGACACCCCGACGGCCGATGCCTCCGGCGTCGTCGCCGGGTTCGCCGACGCGACCGGCCGGTTCCTGCCGCTCGTGTGCACCCTCAACGCCGCGCAGGTGCTCGACGTCGTACGCCGGATGCTCGGTGTCTCGACCGAGTCCTTCGACTCCCTCGCGCTGGCCGCGCCCGTCGGCTCCGACGGCCTGACGCTGCTGCCCTACCTCGCCGGCGAGCGCACCCCGAACCGGCCCGACGCGACCGGGACGCTGGCCGGGCTCACCCTGGGCAACGGCACGCCGGGCAACCTGGCCCGCGCGGCGGTCGAGGGGATGCTGTGCGGGCTCGCCGACGCCGTCGACGCGCTCGTCGCGCAGGGCGTGCCGATCGGGCGGGTGATCCTCATCGGCGGTGCCGCCCGCTCCGCGGCGGTGGCGGCGATCGCGCCGGCGGTCCTTGGCCACCCGGTGCTCGTCGCCGACCCCGGCGAGTACGTCGCCGACGGCGCCGCGCGCCAGGCCGCCCGCACCCTGCTCGGCGAGAACGCCTGGGCGTCGGCCACCTGGCCCGCCGCCGCGGGCCGCTGGGTCGATGCCACCCCCACCCCCGACGTACGAACCGCCTACGCCACCCTGCGCGACGGCTGACGGGTTGTCCGGACTCCGATCTCCCTCGGGGGTCCGGGACTACGCCGAAGGGCGCCGCATCCACGTGCGATGCGGCGCCCTTGGTGTGGCGACCCCGACCGGGCTCGAACCGGCGACCTCCGCCGTGACAGGGCGGCGCGCTAACCAACTGCGCTACGGGGCCTTGCTGTGGTGCTGAGCGTGCCGTACCCCCAACGGGATTCGAACCCGTGCTGCCGCCGTGAAAGGGCGGTGTCCTGGGCCACTAGACGATGGGGGCCGGGTGGCCTCCGACGTCACCTGTCGGGGGACCGGGAGAGCATACGGGACAGGCCTGCTCCCCTCCAAAACGCAACCGGACGTCGGACCTGCCTCGTGCGGCGGTCGGTCCGGCGCTGCCGCGACGGGTGAGGGAGGATCGGATCGTGCTGGACATCGGGCCGCGGCAGTTCGAGGACCTCGTCGCCGAGGCGCTCGACGGGATCCCGGACGAGCTCGCGCGGCTCGTCGAGAACGTCGTGTTCGTGGTCGAGGACGACTCCGACGACGAGCGCGGGCGGCTCTTCGGCCTCTACGAGGGCGTCCCGCTGACCGAGCGCGGCTCCTGGTACGCCGGCGTCATGCCGGACCGCATCACGATCTACCGCAACCCGATCCTTTCGGTCTGCCGCACGATGGCCGACGTCGTCGAGCAGGTGCGCATCACGGTCGTGCACGAGATCGCGCACCACTTCGGGATCGACGACGACGAGCTGCACGACCTCGGCTACGGCTGAGAGGGCGTGTCCCTCGTCGCAGCCGGACCGCGAGACCCCTCGGCTACGGCGCAGGCGGCAGGTCGAACCCGAGCTCGGCGGCGAGCGTGGCACCGATGTCCACGCCCGCGTCGACGTGCGGCTCGGGGGCCGCGCCTGGATCCACCCAGGGCTCCGATGCCGGCGCCGGCAGGTCGACCCGCGTCTGCGGGTCCGGCAGCGCGTCGATCGGGGGCAGCGGCGCCGCGTCGGGGGAGGACTCGGGTGCGGTCCAGGTCGCCTCCGCGGGAGCCGGCGGCCGCGAGCTCCCAGCAGAGGGCTCGACCTGTTCGAGCTGCGGGGTCGGCGCCTGGGCCGGGTCGGTCCGCGCGAGCGACGTCCACAGCGACTCGCCGTCCGACTCCGACGCCGCGAGGACGTCGGCGGGCAGCGCCATCCGACCGCCGTGCAGCAGGTCGGAGTAGGTGTCGAGCGGTGCCGGTGGACCGATGAGGTCGCCGTACGCCGCGTGCACGCCCAGACTCCGCGCGACGTCGAGCTGCGCCTGCGACTCGACGTTCATCGCGATGGTGATGACGCCGAGCGCCCCGGCGGCGTGCACGAGGGACCGGACGAGCTCCTCGGTCGACTCGTTGCGGGCGGCCTCGAGGAGGAGATCCGGGTCGATCGAGACCGAGGCAGCGGACAGCAGCTGCAGCATGCCGATCGGGACGGCGTCCGGCGTGAACCGCTCCACGCCCAGGGCGATCGGGCCTTCGGACAGGAGGGCGTCGAGGTGGTGGTTCAGCGCGCGGCGCTTGGTGAGCGCGGCGATGTCCTGCTCGTGGATGTCGAGCACGATCGACGGCGCCGACTCGGGCGTCAGCGTGCCGTCGGGACCCGCGAGCGCGGTGGCGACGGCGGTGCGCGTGCTGGCGGCCAGCGCGGCGCGTCCCGGGATCGGCAGCCAGACCGAGATGTGGTCGACCCGCGAGGGTGCCACGGTCCGCACGTCGGAGATCGCCCGGTCGATCGACCAGTGCACGATCGGCAGCCCTGCCGCCCCCGCGCCGAGCGCGGCGCGCACCTCGTCGGCCGGGAGCATGCCGCGCTCGGGGTGCCGCCAACGCACGACCGTCGTGACGCCGAGCACCGCACCGCTGCCGAGGGAGACGACGGGCTGGTAGTGCAGGCGCAGCTCACGTCGAGCCAGCGCACCGACGAGGTCGACCGTCACCTCGTCGCCCGGCGCGTCGGCGCGGACCACCTGCGACCCGCCCGCCGCCTTGGCGGCGTACATCGCGGCGTCGGACCGGCTCAGCAGGTGCTCCGCGGTCTCGGCGTCGTCGTCGGCCACCGCGACGCCGATGCTCGCGCCCACGTGGACGGTCTCGTTGCCGATCGTGAGCGGCTGACGCACCGACGTGAGGATGCGCTCGCCGAGGTCGGTGATGGTCGAGTCGTCGCCGACGTCCTCGCAGATCGCGACGAACTCGTCGCCACCGAGCCGGCCGAGGGTGTCGGCCTCGCGCAGCGTCTCGCGGATCGCGGCGGCCGTGGCGGTGAGCAGGACGTCACCCGCGCGGTGCTGCCACGGGTGCGTGTCGTTGACGCGCTTGAGGTCGTCGAGGTCGATGAAGAAGATCGCGAGCCGGGCGTTGCCACGACGCGAGCGGGTCAGCGCGCGCTCGAGCCGGTCGACGAGCAGGCGCCGGTTGGGCAGGCCGGTGAGCTCGTCGTGCAGCGCGTCGTGCCGCAGCTTGTCCTCGGTGGCCTTCGAGGCCGAGACGTCCTCGAGGGAGACGAGTATGCGCGCGTCGCCGGCGTAGTCGATCTCGGAGGTGCGGACCCGCACCCAGATCGTCGACCCGTCGGCGCGCGACAGGCGTCGCTCCGCGGGCGAGTGCGGTGCGCCGCCCTGGCTCTGCGTGCGGGCGCGGGAGATGACGGCCGCGGCGCGGTCCTCCGGGTGCAGCAGCGCCTCGTAGACGGTGGCGAGGACCGCCTCCCGGGTGCGGCCGGCCAGCGTGCAGAAGGCGTCGTTGACGTCGGTGAACCGGCCGTGGGCGTCGAGCACGGCGAGACCCACCGGGCTCGCGTCGAACACCTCGCGGAAGGCCCGCTCGCTCTCCGCGATACGCCGGCCCGCCTCGACCCGCTGGTGCACGTCGCGCACCACGAGCACGACCTCCGCGACATCGTCGCCGAGGCGGCGGAACTCCGACGCGCGGATCTCGCGCCAGCGCCACTCGCCGTCCTGCCGGAACCGGACGTCGATGTGGCGCACCTCGGCCGGCGCCAGCTCGCGCAGGGCGAGGCGCCACTCGACGAGCGCGGCGTAGTCCTCGGGGTGCACGTTGTCGCCCAGCCGACCACCGGTGCGCAGGTGCGCGACGATGTCGAGGCTGTCGCGCTCGTTCCCGGCCATCGTCACGACGCGGCTCGTGACGAGGTCGTAGAGCAGCACGAGGTCCGGCGTCGCCTCGAGGACGGCGGAGGCCAGCTGCTGCTCGGCGTCCTCGGTGCGCGGTGCGACGGCCTCGACCGCCACGACCGCCTCGGTGTCCGACGGCGCGACCTCGACCGACGGTGCTGGCTCGGCAGGGGGTGCGGCCTCGGGACGGTCCTCGTCGACCGGCTCCACCGGTGCGGGAAGCTGCGCGGGCTCCTGGCCCGGCTCCTCCCGCTCCTCCCGGATGTCGATCACGGGCGCCGAGGCGCGTGACGAGGGGCCGCGTGCCTGGTGCACGAGCAGCACGCCCTCGTCGAGGGCGCGCAGGACAAGAGCGCGCTCGCGACCGTCCTCGCCGGTGGCGGTGAACCGCAGCTCGAGGTCCTGGTCGGTGAGCGAGTCCGTGTACGCCGAGCGCACTGCGGCGACCGACGCGGGCGGCAGGCTGCGCGCGAGGTCGGCCAGCGTGCGCACGCGGATCCAGCGGGGCCGGCCGTGCAGCCGGTAGGTCTCGTCGGACCACCACACCGAGCCGTCGGGCTCGATCTGGGCCAGGCCGACCTCGTTCGCGGTGGCGGCCCGCACCAGGGCGTCGTCGATCGCACCGTGGGCGGCGTACTCGGCCGCGACGGTGGTCATCCAGCCCGGATCGGCCTCGCGCACCCCGCGATTGTCGCAAGCCCTCACGCAGAGTCGCAGCCGCGGCCGCCCAGGTTGAGCCGGACGGGTGAGACGCCCGGTCACTCAGGGTGAGCATCGTCGTGCGTACCGTCAGATGTGCTGCGGGGCCGAGGGGCGGACGGCCCCTCGGCCCCGCAGCACGAGGTGGGATCAGGCCCCGGTGCTCGAGCTGGTCGTGCTCGAGGTGGGTGCGGTCAGGTCGTAGACGGTGACGCCGTCGACGGTCTGCGCGGTGAAGTGCGACGAGACCCACGAGGTGATCTCGCTCGTCGCGGACGACCCGCCGTTGGAACCGCCGCCACCGCCGAACCCGTTGCCACCGCCGATGAACCAGTGCACCTGGTGGTTCGCGACGTACTGCTGGAACACCGCGAGGGTGGGCCACGGGTCGCTGCCGTTGAAGCCGCCGAGCGACATCACCGGGAGCCCGGTCGCGAGCTGGTAGCCCGCGGCCGTCTGCGCGCCGACGGCCGCAGCGGTCCAGGTGTAGGACGACGCGTCGGTCTCCAGCAGGGTCGTGAGCGCGGCGCCCGGGGTGCTGGCCTCGAGCAGGCCGCCCGCGCCCCCCGTCGCGGTCGGGCCGACGCCGGTCGTCCCGCCGGTCGTGGCCCCGCCGGTCGTCGTCGGTGCCGCGCCCGTGCCACCGCCGAGAGCAGGGGGTGCCTGGCCGGTCGGCGGCTGGCCGCCGAATCCGCCGCGTCCACCGCCGAGCCCGCCGGGACCGCCACCGCCGGGGCCGAAGCCGCGTGCACCGGCGACCGTCGGACCCGCGCTCGGCAGCGACCCCGTGTGCGCGGTTGCAGCCGTCTGCACGGCGTAGGCCGCAGGCCCGAGCAGCGCCGACACCAGCGCCGCGGCGCCGACCACGAGGGTGACGCGCCGGGTGAGCCGGTCGGCCACGAGGATCGCGAGCGCGCTCGCGATCCCCGCCGCCAGGACGGCGTAGCGGATCCACGGCATCCACTCGGCGGACCGCGAGAGCAGCACCGACGACCAGACCGCGGTGCCGGCGACACCGAGCGCGAGAGCGATCCGAGCCGCCGCGACGTCGCGCTTCGACCAGAGCACCGTGGCGCCGATGCCGACGAGCGCACCGATCGCGGGGGCGAGGGCCACCGTGTAGTACGAGTGGATGATGCCCTGCGCGAAGGAGATGGTCAGCCCCGTGAGGAGCAGCCAGCCGAGCCAGAGCAGTGCGCTCGCGCGCAGCCGGTCGGTGCGCGGCGCACGGCGGCTGATCCAGAGCAGTGCAGCCGCTGCGGCGAGCGCCGTGGGGATGAGCCACGCCACCTGGCCGCCGTAGTCGGAGGAGAACAGACGGCTCCAACCGGTTGCGCCCCAGACGCTTCCGGCCCCACCGCCGATGCCGCCGCCGGCCGTGACGCTGCCGACCTCGTCGCCGGTGATCCGGCCCAGCCCGTTGTAACCCACGATCAGCTCGAGCACGGAGTTGGTCTGCGAGCCGCCTATGTAGGGGCGGCGCTCGGCCGGCCACAGCTCGACGAGCGCGATCCACCACCCCGCCGCCACCACGAGGGAGACGCCGGCCAGGAGGAGGTCGCGGATGCGTCGGCCCAGTGT
Source organism: Candidatus Nanopelagicales bacterium (assembly GCA_036510975.1). Taxonomy (GTDB): domain Bacteria; phylum Actinomycetota; class Actinomycetes; order S36-B12; family CAIYMF01; genus Longivirga. The sequence continues at coordinate 31,577 of DATCCY010000010.1, read as the reverse complement.
CGTCGGGGCGGCGAGGAGGTAGACCAGGGCGAAGGCCGGCAGGGGCAGGAACGCCTGCAGGCTCTTCGTGAGGAACGCGAACCCGACGAGGACGCCGGTCGCGATCAGCCAGCGACGTGACGCCGACTCGGTCGCGCGGACCGTCGTGTACGCCGCCGCCGTGAGCAGCAGCACCAGGAGCGCGTCGGGGTTGTTGAAGCGGAACATGAGCGTCGCCACCGGCGTCAGGGCGAGCACCGCGCCGGCGATCAGGCCCGCGGCGGGCGTGGCCCAGCGGCGTACGGCGAGGTAGAGCAGCGCCACGCTCCCGACGCCCATCAGCGCCTGCGGCACGAGGATCGACCACGAGCTCAGGCCGAAGATGCGCGCGGAGATCTCCATGACCCACAGCGACGCCGGCGGCTTGTCGACCGTGATGAAGTTCGCGGCGTCGGACGAGCCGAACAGGAAGGCCTTCCAGCTCTGCGTGCCCGCCTGGACGGCGGCGGAGTAGAACGCGTTCGCCCACCCGGAGGCGCCGAGGCCCCAGAGGTAGAGCACGCCGGTTGCGGCGAGCAGGGAGATCAGCGAGGGGCGCACCCACGCGGCGTCCTGCTCGCGGCCGCGACACAGCCGGCCGAGTCGCGGGGTGGGCATCGGAGCGGCCGGGCGGTGCGGCGCCTGGTCGGTGGCCGGCTCGTCGGGGTCGGGGAGCAGCACCGGGTGCAGGTCGGTGCGCGGGGGCACGAAGGCGGGGCCGTGGTCGACGGTGGTCATCGGGTGGTCCTCGGGTCGGGCCCGGCCAGGAGCGGCTGGGCGTCGGCGGGTGTGCGGGTGGTGCCGCGACGCGGGAAGACCCACGAGCGGAAGAGCAGGAAGCGCACGAGAGTGGCGGTCACGTTGGCCGCCACGAGCACGCCGACCTCGAGCCAGCGCTGCGCGTCCGGCGCGACGGCGGTCAGCAGCGCGAGCGACGCCGCGGTGAGCCCGAGGCCCACGGCGAACACGACGAGCCCCTGCAGCTGGTGGCGGAACCGGTCGACCGCGCCGCGCACGCCGAAGGTGAAGCGACGGTTCACCGCGGTGTTGGCCACCGCGGTGAGCAGCAGCGCCGCGAAGTTCGCGCCCTGCGCGCCCATCGGGCCGCGCAGCAGGAGGAACAGGGCGAGGTACGCCAGCGTCGAGAGGATCCCGACGACGGCGAAGCGCACGAGCTGGGTGGTCAGGCCGCGAGGGACGTCGTCCCCGGCGTACGCCGGCAGCCCGGTCACCGGGATGCGCCCGGAGGCCATGCCGCGGGCCAGCCGCACGATGCCCTTCAGGTCCGCGACCGCGGTCGAGACGATGTCGACGCGCGAGTCCGGGTCGTCGGTCCAGTCGACGGGCACCTCGTGGATGCGCAGGCCGCTGCGCTCGGCGAGCACGAGCAGCTCGGTGTCGAAGAACCATCCGGTGTCCTCGACCAGGGGCAGCAGCTCGCGGGCGCGGTCAGCGCGGATCGCTTTGAAGCCGCACTGCGCGTCGGAGAACCGGGTGGCCAGCGTGGTGCGCAGCAGGAGGTTGTAGCAGCGGGAGATGACCTCGCGCTTCGGGCCGCGCACCACGCGCGAGCCGCGGGCGAGCCGAGTCCCGATCGCGAGGTCGCTGTGCCCGGAGATGAGCGGCGCGACGAGCGGCAGCAGCGCGGCGAGGTCGGTCGAGAGGTCGACGTCCATGTAGGCGAGCACCTCGGCGTCGCTGGGCGACCACACCTGGTGCAGCGCGCGGCCGCGACCCTTCTGCTCGAGGTGCACGACCGCGACTCCCGGCAGCCGGTCGGCGAGGTCGACCGCGAGCGCGAGCGTCGCGTCGGTGCTCGCGTTGTCGGCGATCGTGATGCGGAAGGTGTAGGGGAGGTGGGCCGTGAGGTAGGCGTGCAGGCGCTCGACGCTCGGGACGAGGTCGTCCTGCTCGTTGTACACCGGCACGACGACGTCGAGCACCGGCGGGTGACGGTCCGCGAGGCGGGCGCGCGGCCCGGCCTGCACCATGGGGGAGTCGGCTGTCGTGGTCATGCATCCAAGGTCGAGGCGCCCGCTGGCGGTTCCCTGGCAACGGCCTCGGGCCGGGGTGGGGTCCCGATCTGCACTCCGTGAGAACCCTGTGAGCCCGATGAGGACCCCGCTGCACCGTGGCCATGGGCCGGAATCGGGCGGGGAAGCGGCCCGGACCGCGTGCCGCGGGCGCGCCGGTGTCGCACACTGGGGGGCATGTCCGGTCCGGTGGGTCGCTCGCTCGAGGAGCTCGGCGACTTCCTCACGCACCCGACGGGCTTCCACCCGCCGGTGATCACCGCTGTGCGCGAGAACCTCTCCGTCTTCAAGGTGGCCGGCCGGCTGCTCCCGCACCAGCGGGTCGAGACGACCCCGGACCCCGACCGGGTGCCGGTGCTGCTGGTGCCCGGCTTCATGTCCGGCGACTTCGCCCTGGCGCCGATGGCCGAGGAGCTGCGCCGTCGCGGCCACTGGACGGCGCGCTCCGGCATCGCGCCCAACGTCGGCTGCACCCGTGAGCTCGCCGACGCCGTCGAGCGCCGGCTCGAGGCCACCGCGGCGCGCACCGGGCGTCGCGTCGCGGTCGTCGGCTGGTCGCGCGGCGGCACTCTCGGCAAGGTGGTGACCGTGCGCCGTCCCGACCTCGTCGCGTCCCTGACCACGCTCGGGACGCCCAACACCGACCCGCTCGCGGTCAACGCCACGCTCGCCGCGCAGCTGCAGCTGATCACGCGCCTCTCCGCGCTCGGCGTACCCGGCCTGCTCGGCGACGACTGCCTCAGCGGCGACTGCGCCCGCGAGATCAAGGCGCTGCTCGAGCAGGACGTGCTCGCCGCAATCCCCTACACCTCGGTGTTCTCCCTCGACGACGGCGTCATCGACTGGCGTGCCTGCCTCGACCCGCAGGCCGACACCGTGGAGGTCTCGGCCACCCACATGTCGATGGGCGCCGACCCCGACGTCATCGGCCTCGTCGCCGACCTCCTCGCCGACTTGGTCCCGACGTCACTGACGTAAGTGTCCGTCGCCCGCGAGTACCTGGCGTAACTGTCGCTCTGAGGCTGTCCGCAGCGACAGTTGCGTCAGGTACTCGCGACGGCGGGCAGGGGGTGGGTTATCCACGAATGTTGTCAACAGGGGTGTGTACGACGTGGCCGCTGAGCACGCGCGGCTGTGGACGATCCTGTGCGTGGACCTGTGCATAAGAATTCGTCGGAGAAACCCCTTGTGGGGGTTGACCGGAGGCGACTAGAACTTGCCCCACGCCGAACGAGGCGGGGAACGGCACCGGGGCAACTCGGGGGCGGGAACCGCGGAGGGAAGCGGCTCGATCGGAGAACGGCGGTCCATCCCGGAGGGGGCAACCTCACCGGCTGCGGGTGTCAGCGCAGGGGACCGTCAGGACCGGTGGGGAGACATCCGCTCGTGCCACGTCCGGCTTGCCGGAACGAGTGCGGCGGTCGCGGTGACACCCGCGGGTCGTGCCGGTCCCGGGCTTGCCCGGGGTCAGCCGACGGTCGATGGAGAGGCCCCTCGAACTCATACTTCGAGGGGCCTCTCCTGCGTTGCGGGGCAAGGATCCGCGAGGTCCATGACGGTTCCGGGAACGCACGGTGACGTCGTCGGTCGAATCCGCGCGGGCGATGTTCACCGAGCGTCAGTCCCGGGTGCTGGATCCTCGACCGTCGGTGTCGTCGGGTCGACGCTGCCCGCTCCCGCCGGAGCCGAGCAGGGTGCGCCGCTCGCGGTCGAGCTCGGCGTTGGTGATGAGTCCGGCGTCGCGCATCCGGGTGAGCTGCTCGAGGACCACGGCGGGGTCCTCGGCGCTCTGGCGTGCGGAGTCGCGCAGGTCGATGGTCGGCTCGGCCGGGGTCTGGCTCTGGGTCTGGGCCGGCTCCCTGCGCCGGCGAAGGCGCGCGAACCAGCCCCGAGGGCGGTCCGGGGATGCGTGCGACACGCGTCCTTCATCCCACACCCCGGCGGTCGCCGCACTGCGGTTGCTCACAATCTGACCCTCCGGCTGATGGGGGTGGGGCCGATCCGTCAGAACCGGCCGCGTGGACGGTGAGACCCCCGCCGCAGGGGACGCCGCGGCGGGGGTCTCGCGTCAGCCCGAGGTGGGGGCCCGTGCCGACGCGGGGTGGGTGGTTCAGTTCTCGCCCTCGTCGTCGCCGAGCCCTGTCGCTGTCCCCTCGGCACCCGACGCGGGTGGTTCCTCCGACAGGTCCGACTCTGCGCCTGGGCCTGCCCGTTCTCGTCCGGGGCACATCCAAGAAACGGACAACTCCGGCCAGGTCCGGGCCCGGCCGAGCGCTCGGCGGCTCAGGTCTCCTCGAAGGCGGCGACGTCCGCGGTGGAGTAGCGCAGCCGCTGGGACAGCGAGCGCGCGATGGTGCGGGTGAGCTCGGCGCACGCGACCGGCGCGTTCGCCTGCAGGTCAGCGTACGCCTCGGGGGTCAGGACGTAGCAGATCGTCGGCTCGAGCGCGCTGATGCGGGTGCTGCGCGGCTTGCCGTCGACGATGGCGAGCTCGCCGAACGACGAGCCCGCGGCGATGGTCGACACGCGCCGCCTCGGGCCCGAGCGGGTCCGGACGTCGGCGCTCACCTGCCCGGCGCCGATGAAGTACAGGCCGTCGGCGACGGCGCCCTCCTCGAACACCACGGTGCCGGCGTGGAACACGTGCGTGCCGACCCGCGACTCGATCTGCGCCACGACGTCCGGGGCCAGGTCGTGCAGGAGGTCCTGCTGCGCGAGCGGCACGAGGCCCTCGGGGAGCTCGTCGACCAGGCCGTGGTGGAGCAGGAGCGCCGTCTCGGCCCACTCGAGCGCGGTGTCCGGGTCGGCGCAGCGCTCGACGCCGGCGGCCAGGGCGCGAGCGGCCGCACGCGCCGTGTCGGCCCTGGGCTCGACGACCGCCACCGCGACGTCGGCGGCGACGAGCTGCGCGATGAGACCCTCGAGGAGCGTCTGCGCGGCCGTGTCGATGCGGGTGACGCGGCGCAGGTCGAGGATCCACCAGCCGGTCGGGGTCGGGTCCTCCAGGACGAGGCGCACGAGGAGCTCCGCGCTCGCGAATCCCTGGTCGCCGGTGAGCTCCACCACGGCGATCGCCGATCCCTCGGCGTCGAGCAGAGCGGTCTGCGCGCGGGTGCGGCCGCGACGTGAACGCACCACGTCGTCGCGGTAGGAGCGCCGGATTCCGCTGCGGGTGCGCTCGCTGGGCAGCAGCAGGTGCAGCCCGAGGGTCCGCGAGATCCGTTCTGCCGCAGCCACTCCGCGCACGCTGTTGCCGCGGCTGTCGAGCAGGGGGCTGTGCAGGCCCAGGCCGAGCTGGCCGGGCAGCGCGGCAGCGACGCCGCCGCTCACCCCGGACTTGGCGGGCAGCCCCACACGGTAGAGCCACTCGCCGGCGTAGTCGTACATGCCGCAGGTGGTCATGACGGTCAGCACCGAGGCGACGACGTCGCGCGGCACGACCTGGTCGCCCGTGACGGGGTTGACCCCGCCGTTGGCCAGGGTCGCCGCCATCACCGCGAGGTCGCGCGCCGTGACCACGACGGCGCACTGGCGGAAGTAGAGGTCGACCTGCTCGTCGACGTCGTCGTCGAGCAGCCCCGCCGAGCGCATGAACCAGGCGATGGCCCTGTTGCGGTCGCCGGTGGCCCGCTCGGAGGCGAACACCTCGTCGTCGATGTCGAGCGGGCGCCCGGCGAACGCGGACAGTCCCGACACCACCCGCTCGAGCTGCTCGGCGCGGGTAGCGCCGCTCAACAGCGACGTCGTGACGATCGCGCCGGCGTTGACCATCGGGTTGGACGCGCGGCCGGTGCGCTCGTCGATGCTGATGCTGTTGAACGAGTCGCCGGTGGGCTCGTTGCCGACCTTCGCGAGCACGGCGTCGTGCCCCTGGTCGGCGAGGGCGAGGGCGTAGACGAACGGCTTGGAGACCGACTGGATGGTGAAGGGGACGAGGTCGCCGGCGACGTAGACCTGGCCGTCGAGGGTGGCGAGCCCGAGGCCGAAGGTGCCCGGGTCGGCCCTGGCGAGCTCGGGGATGTACGTCGCCACCTCGCCGCCGTCGAGCGAGGCGACCGAGAGCCGCACGTCCTCGAGCAGCTGGTCGATCGGCCCTCGTGCGTGCGTGCTCACCTGCTCGCCTCCCCTCGCCGTCCCGGGGAGGAAGTCAACCAGCGCCGTGTTGCCACCGCGTTTCGGCGTATGCCGGTGGCCCGCGCGCGACCCCGGCGAACCCGCCTGCGACCGGGCCTCGCGAGGTGCAAGGGTGAGGGGGTCGGCTCGAGGGGAGGGCACGGGCATGAAGGCGCTGGTCAAGGTCGAGGCGGGCCCGGGGCTCTGGCTGCGCGACGTGCCCGAGCCCGAGGTCGGTGCCGGGGAGGTGCTGATCCGGGTGCTGCGCACCGGCATCTGCGGCACGGACCTGCACGTGCGGAGCTGGGACACCTGGGCGCAGGGCGCGATCCGTCCGCCCGTGGTCCTCGGCCACGAGATCGCCGGCCGGGTCGAGGCGCTCGGCAACGGCGTCGACACCGTCGACGTCGGCGACCTGGTGAGCGTCGAGGGGCACATCGTGTGCGGTCGCTGCCGCTCCTGCCTCGCGGGCCGTCGTCAGCTCTGCCCCCACACCGTGAGCATCGGCATCGACCGCGACGGCGGCTTCGCGGAGTACGTCGCCGTGCCCGCCACCAACGTGTGGCGCCACCGCTTCCCCGTGGACCCCGACGTCGCGGCGATCTTCGACCCGTTCGGCAACGCGGTGCACTCCGCGCTCGCCTTCCCGGTCCTCGGCGAGGACGTGCTCATCACCGGTGCCGGCCCGATCGGCGTCATGGCGGCCTCGGTCGTGCGGCACGCGGGTGCCCGCCACGTCGTGATCACCGACATCAGCCCCGAGCGGCTCGAGCTCGCGCGGTCCATGGGCGCGGTCACCCGCGCGGTCGACGTGACCACGACGTCGCTCACCGAGGTCATGGCCGACCTCGGCATGCTGGAGGGCTTCGACGTCGGGCTCGAGATGTCGGGCGCGCCCGCCGCGCTGCACTCGATGATCGCGTGCATGGCCCACGGCGGCGACATCGCGCTGCTCGGTCTGCCGTCGACGAGCATCGAGTTCGACTGGGACCGCGTCATCCACTCGATGCTCACGATCCAGGGCATCTTCGGTCGGCAGATGTTCGAGACGTGGTACGCGATGTCCGTGCTGGTGCAGGCGGGCCTGGACATCTCCCCGGTCATCACCGACCGCTTCCACTTCACCGAGTGGGAGCAGGCGTTCGAGACCGCGGCGAGCGGCCGTGGCGGCAAGGTCGTGATCTCGTGGGAGTGACGGTCGACCCCGGACGGAAGGTGGCGCGATGACGACGGCATCGACCCTGGCGGGCCTGCGCGCGGAGCTCGCGGGGCGGCTGACCGAGATGCGCGAGACCGGCGTCTTCAAGCCCGAGCGCGTGATGGCCTCGCCCCAGGGCACGCACGTGCTCGACGCCGACGGCCGCGACGTCCTCGTGCTCTGCGCCAACAACTACCTCGGCCTCGCCGACGACCCCCGCGTGCTCGACGCCGCGCGCACCGCGCTCGACGAGTGGGGCTACGGCATGGCCTCGGTGCGCTTCATCTGCGGCACGCAGACGATCCACCGCACGCTCGAGCACTGCCTCGCGGAGTTCCTCGGCACCGAGGACGCGATCCTGTTCGGGTCGTGCTTCGACGCCAACGGCGGAGTGTTCGAGGCGCTGCTCGACGAGCGCGACGCCGTGATCTCCGACGCGCTCAACCACGCCTCGATCATCGACGGCATCCGGCTGTGCAAGGCCCAGCGGCTGCGCTACGCGAACCGCGACATGGCCGAGCTCGAGGCACGACTGGTCGAGGCGAAGGACGCGCGCTACCGACTGGTCGTGACCGACGGCGTCTTCTCGATGGACGGCTACCTCGCGCCGCTCGACGAGATCTGCGCCCTCGCCGACCGCTACGACGCCCTCGTGATGGTCGACGACTCGCACGCCGTCGGCTTCGTCGGGCCGACCGGCCGCGGCACGCCCGAGCACTTCGGCGTACGCGACCGGGTCGACATCGTGAGCGGCACCCTGGGCAAGGCGCTCGGCGGTGCCTCGGGCGGCTACGTCGCGGCGCGCCGCGAGATCGTCGAGCTGCTCAAGCAGCGCGCGCGCCCCTACCTGTTCTCCAACTCGGTGGCCCCGCCGATCGTGGCGGCGTCGCTCGCGGTGCTCGACCTGCTGGAGACCTCGGCCGACCTCCGCGAGCAGGTCCACGCCGCGGCCGCGCGCTTCCGTGCCGGCATGACCGCCGCGGGGTTCGACCTGCTCCCGGGCTCGCACCCGATCGTGCCGGTGATGTTCGGCGACGCACTCGTGGCCGGCCGGGTCGCCGAGGAGCTGTTCGCCCGCGGTGTCTACGCCGTGGCCTTCTCGTTCCCCGTGGTGCCGCAGGGCCAGGCCCGCATCCGCGTGCAGCTCTCGGCCGGCCACACCGATGCCGACGTCGACCGCGCCGTGGAGGCCTTCGTCGCCGCCCGGGAGGCGGCCTCGGCGTAGCGCCGAGGTTTGGGGGACCCGCGTCGCGGGAACCACGGCCGCGAGGCCGGCGTCTGTCCGGTCGAGCGCACGACACCCTCACGGAGGAACCATGGCCAGCACCGGGCGCAAGGCGGCAGCGGCCGCAGCGGCTGCCGCGGCGATGCAGGACGGCCCCACCGGGTTCATGGCCCGGGTGGGCTCCATCCCCCGCATGGTCCGCGACGTGCTCAAGGGCGACTACGACGGTCTCGGCCGCGGTCGCCTGCTGCTCATGCTCGCCGCCGTGCTCTACATCGTGTCGCCGGTCGATCTGCTGCCCGAGGCGATCCTCACGATCCCGGGCCTCGCCGACGACGCGGCCGTGGCCGCGTGGCTGGTCGCGTCGCTCCTGGGGGCGACCTCGGCGTACCGGATGTGGGAGAACGGCCGGGTCGACGCCAGCGACCCGCGCGTCGTCCCGGGCGAGGTCATCACCGGCTGATCCAGCGCCGTCGGGCGCGCTTCACCGGACCCCGCGCGGGTAGCGTGATCTTGGTCCGTGGAGGCGGTCATGACTCGAATCGAGCCGCCCGAGACTCCGGTCGTGGGAGCCTCTGAGGCGCACAACCCCGTCCTGTCGGCTCAGCCGCTGCTGCCGCTCGTGCTGGTGGCCCTGCTCGTGGTGGCCGTGGCACCCGTGCTGCGCTCCCTCTATCCGATCCTCTACGTGATCGGGGAGGACTGGAGCTATCCCGGGGTCGGGGCGGTGGGGCTGGTGCTCTACTGCGCACCGCTCCTGGCGGCCTTCGCCTGGCGGGCCGGCCCGCGCGCCGGAGTGATCGCCGGCGTGGTCCTCGTCGCCGTCGGCGTGGTCGCGGTGCTGGCTGCGGACCCGATCTCGCGCTGGGCCGCGGGTGCTGCGACGGTCCTGTCGCTCGCGGGCGTGACCCTGGTCCTGGACCGGCTCGCCGCCGTCGGCATCAGCCGGCACTGGCTGTTCGCCTCGCTGCTGGTCGGCCTGACGGTCGACACGGCGATCCGCGGCGCGACGTACACATGGGACCTCGTGTGGCACCCGGGTGTCGCGTGGGCCCTCGTCGCCGCCGTGCCCGCGATCGCCGCGCTGGTGGTGGGCTGGATCCTCGCCTCCCGGCTCGAGGGTCCGTCGCGCACCTCGAGCGCGCGGTTCCCCGCCGTCCTCGGCCTCGGCGGGTTCGTGGCGCTGCAGGTCCTCTTCCTGCAGGCGCCGGGCTTCGTCTCGTCGGTGGGATCGATCCCGTTCTGGCTGGGCGTGCTGGTCGTCCTCGTCGGCGACGCCACCGCCCTGGCCGCGCTGATCCTCGCCCCGCGGGTCCTGTCCTCGCGCGGGCTCGCCGTCGCCGTGGCCGTGGGCGCCGCCCTCGCCGTCGTGGCCGTGGCGGTCGTGACCGGGGTCGCGACCGTCGTCGCGGTGCTCGCCGCGCAGGTCGCCGTCTCGCTCGCGCTCGGCGTGGCCTTCCTCGGCGAGGTGAAGGAGCCCGCGAGGGCGCGTCCGGTGGCCGGGCCGGCGAAGGCGGCTGCCGCGGCGACCTTCGCCCTCGTCCTGATCTTCCTCTGGCAGTTCTACATCGACACCGCGCTGCCGTTCCCGCGCTGGGTCATCGCGCTGGTCGGCGCATCGGCGGTCGGGCTGGCCGCCGTGCGCGCGTCGCGTCCGAGCTCCTCGCCCGCGACCCTGCCGGAGCTACGTCGCCCCCTCGCAGCCCTCGTCGCCGGTGCGCTCGGCCTCGCCGTCGTGGTCCCCGTGGGCCTCTGGCTCACGAGGCCCAGCACCGTGGTGACGACGGCCTCGAGCCCGACGGTCCGGGTGATGACCTACAACATCCGCAGCGCCGCCGACACCGACGGGCAGGTGCGGCCGGACGTGATCGCCGACGTCATCCGGTCGTTCGGTCCGGACGTCGTCGTCCTGCAGGAGGTGGGCCGCGGCTGGGCGATCCACGCGGGCACGGACGTGGCCGCCTACCTCGAGAACGACCTCGGTCTCACCGCGCTCTTCGTCGGGTCGGCCGACGACCAGTTCGGCAACCTCGTCCTGTCCCGGCTGCCGATGACGACCGTGGGCACCGGGATCCTGCCCGACGTCGGCGGGCAGCGGCGCAGCTACGCCGCAGCACGGATCGACGTCGCGGGCAAGCCGCTGCTCGTCGTCGGCTCGCACCTCGAGGACCGCTCGGCGCCGCAGATCCAGGCGCTGCGCGCCGTGGTCGGGAGCACGACCCCGGCGGTCATCGCCGGTGACCTGAACCTGCACCCGGACGAGCCCGAGGTCGCCGAGCTCGCGGGGCTCGTGGACGTGGTCGAGGCGACGGGCGACCGCTGCCGCGCGACGTCGGCGCAGCCGATCCGCGCGTGCGACCGCCCGGACTGGATCCTGCTCACGACGGGTCTCGAGGTGAGCTCGGTCGCGATCGGCACCGTGCCCGCGTCGGACCACTTGCCGCTGGTGGCGACGCTCACGCTGACCGGGTGAGGCACCCTGCGCCGCCACCCCGGCTGCATGACGGGGCGTCGACGCGCGAGTATGGGGCCATGCCGAAGTTCATGGGTTGGATCCCGTTCCTCGTGTTCGTCGTGGGTGCCGCGGCCGGCAGCGTCGTCGGCCTGATGGAGTTCTACTCCTGACCAGCGACTCCCCGGCACCTGCCGTCGCGCGTCGCCCGACGCTGCCCTACCGTCTCGACGTGACACCGTCCCGCGCTCGCGGGGCAGCACCGAGCGAGAGGACGTCGACCGACTCATGAGCGACAACAACGAGGCAGCCGCGGAGGCCACGGTCGAGGCCGTGGCACTGGTCGACATCGACGGCGACGGCACCGTCGACGCGGTCGTGGTGCTGGAGGACGACGGCGGCTCCGTCACCCTCGTCGACATCGACGGCGACGGCACCGTCGACGCAGTCATCACGACCACCGCGGACGGCCAGACCGTCGTGGCCATCGACGAGGACGGCGACGGCACCGCCGACGTCCTGCTCGTCGACGTGGACGGCGACGGCACCGTCGACGCGATCGCCACGCTCGACGAGGACGGCGAGGTCGTCGAGGTCTTCGAGGTCGTCGAGGAGAGCACCGAGGCCCCCGCGGCCGAGTGAGCACGTCGCGACGACGGACCGGGCGCCGGTCGCTCCGGTCCGTCGTCGCTACTGTTCGCACATGGCCACCTACCCACTCGCCCTGCTGCCGGTCGTCACGATCTCCGGGTCGCAGACGCGGCTCCCCCCGCACGGCTACGGCGCCTCCGACGCCACTGGTACGCCGGAGCAGGCGATCTCCGGGTGGGTGGCCCAGGGCGCCGCCTGGATCCACGTGATCGACCAGGACGCGATCGACGGCGGGCCGGCGAACCACCACCACATCGTGCGCAGCGGCGCCCACCTGCAGTACTCCGGCGACATCCACGACGACGCCTCACTGACCGCGGCGCTGGCCACCGGCGCGAGCCGGGTCGTGATCGAGGCCGTCGACCTCGACTGGGCGCTCGCCGCCGTCGGGTCCCGCGACGACCGGCTGGCCGTGGGTCTCGACATCCGCCGGCCCGACGTCCTCGAGGTCGCGGGACACCTCCAGCGCGCCGGCTGCGGCCGGTTCGTCGTCACCGACCGGGCCGAGACCGACCACTGGAAGCACGGGGACCGCCACCTGCTCGCGGAGTTCTGCGCGCACACGACCCGACCGGTCATGGCCTTCGGCGGGGTCTCCCACCTCGGCGACCTGCACGCGCTGCACGAGCTCGTCCCGCACGGCCTCGACGGCATCATCATCGGGGACGCCCTCTACGACGGAGCGTTCGCCTACTCCGAGGCCGTGGCCGCCGGCGCCGACCGGTTCGACCTCTTCTACTGGGGCCCGCCCGAGTAGTGGGGCCTGCCTGAGTAGTGGGCCCGCCCGAGCAGCCGGGCTCCCTCAGTAGAGGGCCCGCGCGACCCGGCGCAGATCCTCTGGGACCACCTTGAGCCGGCCCGCCACGTCGGCGATGTCGACGAGCTCGATGCGGTCGCCGACCAGAGCGGTCATCTTCGACGTGGCGCCCGCGTGGATCGCGTCGGACGCCGCGACGCCGAACCTGCTGGCGAGGATCCGGTCCGTCGCGGTCGGGCTGCCGCCCCGCTGGATGTGCCCCAGGATCGTGACGTGGGTGTCGAACCCGGTGCGCTCCGCCAGCTCGTACTTGATCCGCTCGCCGACGGCGCCGGCCACGATGGAGCCGAACGGCCCCTCGGGCGGCTCGAAGTCCAGGGTCCCCTCCTTGGCGGTCGCTCCCTCGGCCACGACGACGATGGACGACGTCGCGTAGGAGCGGTGGCGGTGGCGCAGCCGGGCGGCGATCTCGTCGATGTCGAACGGGTCCTCCGGGATGAGGATCTGGTCGGCGCCCCCCGCGATGCCGGCCGCGACCGCGATCCAGCCCACGTGGTGGCCCATGACCTCGACGACCATGACGCGGTCGTGCGACTCGGCCGTGGTGCGCTCGCGGTCGAGCGCCTCGGTGGCGATGCTCACCGCGGTGTCGAACCCGATCGACCGGTCGGTGCCCCACACGTCGTTGTCGATCGTCTTGGGTGCGCAGACCATGCGCACCCCCGCCTCGGCGAGCTTGCCCGCGGCCTCGAGCGTGCCGTCGCCGCCGACGCACACGAGCGCCTCGATCCGCTCGTGGCGCAGAGTCTCGAGCACCGCCTCGATGCCGCCGTTGTCCTCGTGCGGGTGGAACCGGGCAGTGCCGAGCATCGTGCCGCCCTGGTTGACGATGCCGCGCACGTGGTCGCCGGTGAGGGGGAACAGGTCGCCGTCGACGACGCCGCGCCAGCCGTGGCGGAACCCCACCAGGGTGTCCCCGTGGAGCGTGCTCTGCTTGACGACCGCCCTGATCAGGGCATTGAGCCCGGGGCAGTCACCGCCCCCTGTGAGAAGCCCGATGCGCATGACCTCGACCCTACGCAGCCGCGGTCTGCCACGCCGGGCCCACGGCCGGACGCCGACGCGATCTCCGTCACCTGCGCCCGACCACGGGCGCGGCGACGCGAAGACGGCCGGACCGCGTCCGCCGAGGACCTGCGGAGTGGGATCAGTGGTCCTGCCAGGCCTCGTCGTCCTCGGTGAGCCTCGCGACCTTGCGCGGGAGCCGGCCGTCGGCGAGGTGGGCGATCGTGACGTGCTCGAGGACGCCGCGCATGCTGGCGCGCACGGCGACCCAGAGCGGCTGCAGGATCGCGGCGTTCCCCTCGTACTCGAGGTCCTGCGGCCGCTCGCCGTGCACCGAGGCGAGGGGTCCGTCGACGACGCGGATGACGTCGGCGACGGTGATGGTCCGCGCCGGACGGGCCAGGCGGTAGCCGCCCTCGGCGCCGCGGTGGCTCGTGATGAGGCCGGCATGCTTGAGGTCGGTCAGGATCGTCCCGAGGAACTTGTTCGGGATGCCCTGCTGCTGGGCGATATAGTCGCAGGTCAGCATGGTGCCGTCGTCGGCAGCCAGCTCGATCAGCGCCCTGATGGCGTAGTCCGACTTCGCGGTGATGCGCACCGGTTGATTATCGTGTGTTCAGGCGCTGGTGGACCTCGCGACGTCCCGGGGGGTGGGGCGTGTCCTACCCGAGCGCGTGAGGATGATGGCCCCGTGACCGCAGCCGAGAGCACCCGACTCCCCGCGGCGTCCGCCCGTGTCCTGGTCCGCTGCCGCGAGGTGGACTACTGCCGCACGTCGAGCATGAGCTGTCGACCGTCGTAGCCGCTCGTCCCCACCACTGAAGGGAACGGCGGACCTCCGCCCGTCGGGGGTCGCGTCCGCACCGACCGCTCCAGGTCTCGATTCCTCATTCATGCGACTCACATCGGAACGGCAGGCTTCACCATGCGCATCGCCAGCGACGTCACCCAGCTCGTCGGGCACACCCCGCTCGTCCGGATCAACCGTCTCGTCCCCGAGGGCGGCGCCACCGTGGTCGCCAAGCTCGAGTTCTTCAACCCGGCGCACAGCGTCAAGGACCGCATCGGCGTCTCGATGATCGACGCCGCGCAGGAGGCCGGTCTCATCGGTCCCGACACGGTCGTGGTCGAGCCGACGAGCGGCAACACCGGCATCGCGCTCGCCATGGTGTGCGCGGCCCGCGGCATCCCGATCGTGCTGACGATGCCCGAGACGATGAGCGTCGAGCGCAGGATCCTGCTGCGGGCCTACGGCGCCGAGCTCATCCTGACGCCGGGCCCCGACGGCATGGCGGGCGCCATCGCCAAGGCCGAGGAGCTCGCGAAGTCCGACCCGAAGTACTTCATGCCCCAGCAGTTCGCGAACCCGGCGAACCCCGAGATCCACCGGCGCACGACCGCCGAGGAGATCTGGGACGACACCGACGGCACGGTCGACATCGTCATCGCGGGCGTGGGAACCGGTGGCACCATCACCGGAGTGGGCCAGGTGCTCAAGGAGCGCAAGCCCTCCGTGCAGATCATCGCCGTCGAGCCGGCCGCGTCCCCGGTGCTGTCCGGCGGGGCCAAGGGACCGCACCCGATCCAGGGGATCGGCGCCGGTTTCGTGCCGGCGATCCTCGACACGGGGATCTACGACGAGGTCATCACCGTGGCCAACGAGGACGCTCTCGTGACAGCGCGCCGCTCGGCCACCGAGGAGGGCCTGCTCGTCGGGATCTCCTCCGGCGCCGCGCTCTGGGCCGCGGCCCAGGTCGCCGCGCGGCCCGAGAACGTGGGGAAGCTGATCGTCGTCGTCATCCCGTCCTTCGGCGAGCGCTACCTGAGCACCGTGCTCTTCGCCGGGCTGGCGGACTGAGCCGAGCGGCGGAGGAGCAGCATCATGCTGGCGCGGCTGAGGCGCGACCTGCGCACCGTCGTCGAACGCGACCCGGCGGCGCGCAACGAGTGGGAGGTCGCGCTGCTCTACCCCGGCGTCCACGCGATCTGGGCCCACCGGGCGAGCCACTGGCTCTGGGAGAGGGGCGCCCCCTTCCCGGCGCGCGCCCTCTCGCAGGCGGCGCGCTGGGCCACGGGCATCGAGATCCATCCGGCGGCGCAGATCGGCGACGGCGTGTTCATCGACCACGGCGCCGCCGTCGTCATCGGCGAGACGGCCGAGGTGGGCGACGACGTCACGATCTACCACGGCGTGACGTTGGGCGGTACGACGCTGGAGCCCGGCAAGCGGCACCCGACCATCGGCGCGCGCGTGGTCATCGGCGCGGGCGCCAAGGTGCTCGGGAACCTGGTCGTCGGGGACGACTCCCGCATCGGGGCCAACGCGGTGCTGGTCAGGTCGGTGGGCGAGAGCTCGGTCGTGGTCGGGGTCCCGGGTCAGGTGATCGCGTCGGCGGCCGAGCCGGCCTCGACCGGTCGGGGCAAGGCCGACCCGGACCCGGTCCTGCGGACCCTGCAGTCCCTGCTGGCGCGCGTCGACGCGCTCGAGGACTCCGTGTCCGGTCGGCACCAGGTCTCCGAGCTCTACGTCAACGCCTCCGGCGACTGGCAGGAGGCGGACTTCGCCATCTGAGCCACGATCCCCCACAGCCTTCCTGCCCGAACGGGCACGACGCCCTCGGTCCCGGTGCCATGCTCACGTGACCGGGACCAGGGGGCGACATGGCTGTCACCGTGCGACGCATGACCGAGGCCGACCGGGACGCGGCCTTCCGCATCTACCTGGACTCCTACGGCGGCGGTCCGGACATGCTGGCGTCGATGGCCGAGCTGCCGCTGACCGACCGCTGGGTCGGCGAGGACGACGGTCGCGTCGTCGGGGTGATGCGCGAGCTGCGGGTGGGTCAGGGCTTCGGCGGTCGCGTCGTCCCCTCGTCCTGGGTGGCCGCGGTCGGTGTCGGGCTGACCGATCGCAGCCGAGGCGTGAGCCGAGGCCTGATGTCCGGCTGGCTGCGCGACCGCCACGACTCCGGCGTGCCGCTGTCGACGCTGTACATGTCCACGATGGCGGCGTACCGCCCGGTCGGGTACGAGCTCGCCGGCACGCGCATGAGCTACCAGCTGCCGCTCGAGCACCTGCCGCGTGATCAGCCGCTCGCCGTCGAGGCGTGGGACGACGGGGACCTGGCCGAGGTGGGCGACTGCTACCGCCGGGTCTCACTCGAGCGCAACGGGATGATGGAACGCCCCGAGTGGTGGTGGGAGGCGCGAGTGTTCGGCCAGGTGCCGGCCGACGCGTTCCTCTACCGCTTCCGCGTGCGCGAGGGGGGCCGGACGACGGGCTACGTCGTCTACACCCTCAAGCCCGACAGCCGACCCGACTTCCCGATCCACTGGGCGCCCGAGCAGGAGTGCTTCGCCCTCGTCGCCCGCGAGCTGGTGTGGGAGACGCCGTCCGCCGCTCGCTCCCTGCTCGGCTTCCTCGCGGCGCAGCGCACCATCGGGACCGATCTCTACTGGAACGGCCCGGCCGACGACCCGCTGATCTCGTTCCTCCCGGAGCACCACCCGACCCTGCAGGGCGGCTACACCTGGATGATGCGGCTGGTGCACGTGGCGCAGGCGCTTCGGCTGCGCGGCTATCCCGCGGAGCTCGACGCCGAGGTACGCCTGCGCGTGGTGGACCCCGTGGTGCCGGGCAACGACGGCGCCATCACCGTGCGCGTTCGTGACGGCCAGGCCGAGGTCGGGCCCGCCTCGCAGGGGACCGCGCACGTGACGGTGAACGGGCTCGCCTCGCTGTACTCCGGGTGGCTGTCGCCGTACGACGCCGCCCGCACCGGCATGCTCACCGGTGCTTCGGACGAGGAGCTCGCGACCCTCGCTCAGCTGTTCGCGGGCACCAGCCCCTACCTCAACGAGATGTTCTGACCGCGTCGCCTGCGGATCCACCTGCCGGCTCGATGACGACCGGGAGAAGCAGCGCCCGGCCGATCGTGGTCAGCCACTCGCGCCCGGGCCTCGCCGGTTGTCACGCGGACCGCGGCTCAGGCGGCGTGACGGCCGGTCCAGGCCAGCAGGTCGTCGACGTGCCAGGTGGTGACCACCTTCGCGGGATCGACCCCGCACTCGACCGCCCGGGCGACGCCGTACGGCTGCCACTCCAGCTGCCCCGGCGCGTGGGCATCGGTGTCGATCGAGAGCAGGATGCCGGCCTCGACCGCCGCGCGCAGGATGCGGCGCGGCGGGTCGAGCCGCTCGGGTCGGCTGTTGATCTCGAGAGCGACGTCGAACTGTCGGCACGCCTCGATCACGAGGTCGACGTCGAACTCCGACTCCGGCCGTCCGCGCCCGACGACCAGCCGTCCGGTGCAGTGGCCGAGCACGTCGACGTGCGGGTTCGCGATCGCCCGGACCATCCGCGGGGTCATGCTCGAGGACGGCGCGCGCAGCTTGGAGTGGATGCTCGCGACCACGACGTCGAGCCGCGCGAGGAGATCGTCGTCCTGGTCCAGCGTGCCGTCCTCGTTGATGTCCGCCTCGATGCCGGTGAGATAGCGGAACGGTGCGAGGTCGGCGTTGATGCGAGCGACGAGGTCGAGCTGGGTCTCGAGCCGTTCACGCGTCAGGCCGCGCGCCACCGTCAGACGCGGCGAGTGGTCGGTGAGCACGGTCCACTCGTGACCGAGCGCCGCGCACGCCCGCGCCATCTCGACCGGCGGGCTCCCGCCGTCGCTCCAGTCCGAGTGCGTGTGGCAGTCGCCGCGGACCAGCGCGAGGAGCGCGAGGCCGTGCGCGTCCAGCGAGTCGCGCGGCGACGGCCTCGCCTCGAGCTCCTCGACGTACGCAGGAACCGCACCGGTTGCTGCCTCCGTGGCCAGCGCGCTCGTCTTCGGGCCGACGCCGACGAGCTCGGTCAGCGTCCCTGCCTCGATGCGTCGACGCGTCTCGACCGGTCCGATGCCCTCGAGCGCCGCGGCCGCCTTGCGGTAGGCCTGCACGCGGTAGGACTCGGCGTTCTCCCGCTCCAGCAGGAACGCGGCGCGGCGCAGCGCCTCCACGGGGTCCACGCCTCGAGACTACGTCGTGGGCGTCAGCGCCAGAGGATCGGCGACAACCGGTACATCGACGGCGGCTAACGGTCCAACGCCGAGAATGCCGATCTGGCAGACGGATACGGGCGGGTGCTGGTGCTGTCACCCTTCGGCGGCTGATCCCTGACTCCGGTGGGCTGGGGCTTGCATCTCGCAACACAGGTCGACGAGCTGCGAGCAGGCGGCAGCACGGTGAACCGGTCGTGTTCGACCGTCACAGCGGTGTCGACCTGGTGGACGCCGTCGCCGCCAGCTGTGCCAGCGGCCTTCCCTACCGGGGCGGAATCAAACAGGGCACGGGTGGGCCGCCTGGGGATCGAACCCAGAACCCGCGGATTCGAAGACGGGCCTGAGTCGTCTCAGGGCGTGTTGAACTTCCCTGAGTAGAGCGCTGACCGCACGTTCGAACCCAGAATGAACCCAGTCCTGCTCTTCTGTGGCACACCTGGCGAGGGAGCGAGACCGGGCCCGCGTCTGAGCGGTTCGCATCGACTGCTCGCCGGAGGGGGTCATTCTCCGAGTGTGAACCAGGCGGGTGGAACGTCGATAGCGTGCCGATGACGGTGGGCGCCAGGTGATGCGTGACGGAGCGGGCGGGGCCCACCGCCCCATGGGGGGCGCGCACGAAGCAGCTCGACGACGACTCGACATGCGAGAGCCTGGATGAACATCAGCGGACGGAGGAGTTCGCAATGTCTGACGCCTACGCGGTCCAGGCGCGGTTTTACGACCTCGTCGTCGAGCCGCTCAACGCACCGCTGCGTGCGGCGGCCCGTCGGGTATGCCCGCCGCGGCCGGAGTGGACAGTGCTCGATGTCGGCTGCGGCACCGGGACGGCGCTGGCGGAGTACGAACAGGCTGGCTGCCGGGTCATCGGCACCGATCCGTCACCGGCCATGATCGCTCAGGCGCGTGTCCGTTTGGGCGGTGACGCCGACCTGCGGCTCATCCGCGGGTCGAGGTTGCCGGTCGACGATGCGTCGGTCGACCTGGTGCTGGTCTCACTGGTGCTCCACTCTGTGCCGCGGGCCGATGCCGTGGGCATCTTGCGCGAAGCGGCGCGGGTGCTCGTCGCCGACGGGCGGGTGCTCGTGGTCGACTTCGGCACGTCGGGTCTGCGCTTCCCTCGAGGATGGCTGGGCCGCGGGATCGCGGTTCTCGCCGAACTGGCTGCTGGACCGCGTCACGCTGCCAACTCGCTCGATTACCTGCGGGGAGGTGGCCTGCCTGCGCTGGTGGACGAGGTCGGGCTCGACACGCAAGTCATCCGGCCGACGGCGGGCGGCGCGATCACCATCGCCGTCCTGGGCCTGCGTCAGGAACCCGACGGAAGGCTATGAGTCAGCGACTGCCGCGGCAGTCGTGCACGCGGGGGCCGATCCCCTTGTGCGGGCATTGTGAGCGGCCGGCGCATGGCGCGACGAGGTCCCTCAGGACGAGAGCTCGTCGGCGCGGCCCCGGGCGATGAGGTCGAGTGCGGCGGTACGCGTGTCGCCCCTGAGCCAGGCGGACGTGGCGGCGGCGCGAGCGTCACCGTCGACACCCAGCCGTACCGTGACGCCGATTTTGGCGAGCATGTTCTGCATGGGCTCGCCCATGTGCCCGGCCGCAACCGCGGTCACGTCGTTGTCCTGGATGAAGCGCGCCACCCGGGCGTGGTGGCTGCCCGGGGTGCCCTCGTCATGGGAGACGTCCCAGTGGACTGCCTCTGTGCGCCAGGACGTGATGGTCCCGTCCTCGACGGTCGCGATGGCGACCGTGGGGGCTTTGCCCCAGCTGTGGCCGACCTGGCCGTCGACGCTGACCGGGACGCAGACGATGTGCATGCTCATGATGGTCCTTCGATGCGTTGGGCGACCCGACGAACGAGGCCGGCTTCGTGGCTGGAAGTCGAGAGTCGAATCTCCTCAGGCGCACTCTGCCCAGGACAGCAGTGCGACTACGCTCATCCGCCGTCGGGCATGGCTTGCCGTTGTTGTCCGAGACTACGTGGTGTCCTGTCCGCGTCGCCGGTGCCCCGTGGTGGGTGACTGGCCTGACCCTCGCGGGCCAGGCCAGTCCCGACGGCAGTTGTAGGAGCCGAGGAGCGCGACCGATGGCCTAACGACCCGCCGCAGCGGGCCGGGAACCAGGTCGGCGTCAGCTTCTGCCGTCACCGGGAATTATACCCCCGGGGGTATGGTTGGGTTTCGTGACGAGCGCCACACGAGGCCGCTGCGCCGATGTCCGAGGAGGACCCCCTTGACCACCTCCGTGCTCGCCGTCGTCGCCCACCCCGACGACGAGTCCTTCGGCCTGGGTGCCCTGCTGTCAGAGGCTTCCGGCGCCGGCTCCCGAGCCGGCGTGCTGTGCCTGACCCACGGAGAGGCATCGACCCTCCACGGTCTCGACGGAGACCTGCGCACGATCCGCGAGGGCGAGCTGCGCGCGGCCGCCAAGCGGCTCGGCCTGTGCTGGGTCCGCCTGCTCGACCACCATGACGGGAGCCTCACCGAGCATCCGCGCCGCCTCGTTGACGATGTCGCGGATGCGGTCACCGCGTTCTCACCCGACGTCCTGCTGGTCTTCGACCCGTCGGGCATCACCGGGCACCCGGACCACCAGGCCGCCACACGCGCGGCTGTGACCGTCGGACGCCAGCGTGGAATCCCGGTGGTGGCCTGGACCCTTCCTCAGGACGTCACCGACACGCTCACTGCCGAAGGGATCACCGGGTTCGTCGGTGTGCCCGATGCCGCGAGCACCCTGACGGTGACCGTCGACCGAACCGCGCAACTCGACGCCGTGCGTGAGCATGCCAGCCAGGCCGTGCCCGGCAGTCCGCTGTGGCGGCGCCTGGAGCTTCTCGGGGACCACGAGCACCTGCGCTACGTGCACAGCACCGGGCCCGTCAGGCTTCCGTTCCGACACCTCGGTGCACCCGCCCGACGCGAGGCCCTGTCCCATGACCGCTGACCGGACCGTCACCGCGAGCAGTGGCCGGGTCCGTGACTGGCACCCGGCGTGGATGGGTGTCGTCCTGGGGACCGGCGGCGCCGCCGTCGCCGGCCTCGTCGATCCGCTCCCGTTCACTCGCATCGACGAGGTCATCGGTGCCGTGCTCGCGGCGCTCGCCGTCGTGCTGTTGCCGATCCTGTTGGTCCCCTACGTCCAACGCCAGCGCCACCACCCTGACGCCGCCGCAGCTGACCTTGCCCACCCCGGCCTCGGAGCGCTGTTCGGCACCGTGCCCGCGTCCCTGCTGATCGTCGGCCTCGCACTTGCTCAGCTCGCGGTCTTCGGCTGGCTGCCGGCAGGCACCGCCTGGGTGTCGGCGGCCCTGCTCGCGGTCGGTCTCGTCGGGGCCGTCGCGGTCGGTGTCGCCTTCTTCACCGGGATCGTTGCTCGCGAGCAGGTTCCGGCAGAGGGGATGACGGGGCCTGGTTCATCCCCATCGTCGTGCTGGTGCTCGTGCCCAGCGTGGTCGCTCGACTCGTCGTGCTCGAGCCGACGTGGCGGGTCTCATCCGCCGCTGTCCTGGCGGCCGCGTCCGTCGGCGCCGGGCTGATGTTGTTCCTTCTGCTCGCGCCGGTGATCGCCTGGCGGCTGATCACCTCGCCCACCCCGCCGGCGCAGCAGGCGGCGACCTGGTGGGTCTGGCTGGCCCCCGCTGGGGCGGGCGGTCTCGGGGTTCTCGCCGCGTCGCGTCTCGCGGCCGCCAACATCGGAGGCGCCGCGTCCGACGTGCTCCCCGCGGTCGGGCTCCTCGGTGCAACGGCGATCTGGGGGTTCGGGGCCTGGTGGTCGGTGTTCGCCGGTCGGGTGCTCGTGACCACGTCGCGTCAGGGCGGTGGCCTGCCGTTCCATCTCGGCAGCTGGGGATTCGCGTTCCCCACAGCCGCGATGACCGCCCTCACCGTCGAGCTCGGCCGCAGCTGGAGCGCGCCGGTCGTCAGCGTCCTCGGCGCGGTCGGCTTCGTGGCCACCCTGCTGGTCTGGGTCGTGCTTGCCACGCAGACCGTCGCAGCCACCCGAGCCGGACGTGTCTTCGCACGATGACCTGACTCCCTCGCGGGCGCTGTCCACCCACTGAGGTCCGGAAGCGTGATCGATGCTCGCGGCGCAGTGGAGCCCCCTGGTGACCGAGTCGTGCCCGCATGGGTGAGGCAGTCGGCTCGGTGCCGACAGCCATTCGCGTCGTGAGGCCGGGCCGAAGTCGTCACCGGCGAACGGTAGACCGGAGGCGGACGCCTCAGATGGCGCGCACCTGGTGGTACTCGGGCTGCCACATGGCCGCCTGGACCCGATCCTCGAGCCCGTCGTCGGACTCGTTCGCGGCGACCCCGTCGCGCACAGCGGCCTCCACCACCGCCATGGCTACGACCGCCGAGGTGGCTCGCAGGTCGGCGACCTGGGGGAGCAGCGAAGCCCCGGGTGTCGTCGGGTCGACCGTCTCGGCTACTGCTTGCGCGGCGGCGAGGAACATCGCGTCGGTGAGCCGGCTGGCCCGGGCCACGATCACGCCGAGCCCGAGGCCGGGGAAGATCAGGGCGTTGTTGACCTGGGCGATCTCGTGGGTCGTACCGGCAAAGTCCACCGGAGGGAAGGGGCTCCCGGTCGCCACGAGGGCTCTGCCGTCGGTCCAGGCGAGC
Organism: Candidatus Nanopelagicales bacterium; assembly: GCA_036510975.1. Taxonomy (GTDB): domain Bacteria; phylum Actinomycetota; class Actinomycetes; order S36-B12; family CAIYMF01; genus Longivirga. Next base: position 8,401 of record DATCCY010000010.1, on the reverse strand, counting down.
AGGTCGGACGGGGTCGCCTCGGCGAGGTCCGTCGGGTTGGACATCGGCATGATGATCGGGCGCTCGACATGGTCGGCCATGTCCCGCACGAGCGCCTCGGTGAAGGCGTGCGCCTGGGCTGAGGTGCCGATCAGGATCGTCGGGTGCACCCGGCGGACGACCTCGGCCAGGCTGATCCCGCCGAGCGTCTCTTCGCGGTCCCAGTCGGCGACCTCGCCTGCCGGGCGCGCGTAGGGCTCCTGGAAGTCGCGCAGGTCGATGCGGTCGTCGGCGAGCAGTCCGTGCCGTCCGACGCACCAGAACCGCCGGGTCGCCTCCTCGAGGGGCAGCCCGGCGCCGTGCATCGCGTCGCGCAGCTGGTCCGCGATGCCGATACCGGCCGTCCCCGACCCGAACACCACGACCCGGTGCTCCGCCAGCGGGGTCGCGCTGACCGTGCTCGCCGACAGGACCGCGGCGAGGTTGACCGCGCCGGTGCCCTGCATGTCGTCGTTGAAGGTGAGGGTGGTGGACCGGTAGCGCTGCAGGATCCGCCGGGCGTTGCTCGTGCCGAAGTCCTCCCAGTGCAGCAGCGCGTGCGGGAACAGGCGGGTGCTGGTCGTCACGTAGCGGTCGATGAAGGCGTCGTACTCGTCACGATCCACCCTGGGGTGGGAGACCCCGAGGTAGAGCGGGTCGTCGAGCAGCTCCTGACGGTTCGTCCCGACGTCGAGCATGACCGCCAGCGTGCGCGAGGGGTTGATGCCAGCGGCCGCGGTATAGACGTTGAGCTTCCCGACCGCGATCTCGATCCCGCCGACACCCCAGTCCCCGATGCCCAGGATCCCCTCCGCGTCGGTGGCGATGATCAGGTCCACGTCGTCCGGGCCGCGGCCGCTTGCGAGCAGGGCGCGCTCGATCCCGTCGGGGTCCTCGACCGAGAGGTAGACCCCGCGAGGTCGTCGGTACTCGTGGCTGTAGCGCTGGATCGCCTCACCCACGGTCGGGGTGTACACGATCGGGAGCATGTCGGGCAGGTGGTCCCCGAGCAGCCGGAAGAACAGCACCTCGTTGCGGTCGTGCAGCGCGGTCAGGAAGACATTCTTCGCCAGGTCCGTGGGCTGCGCGAGGTACTGGCCATAGGCCCGGTCGGCCTGCTGGTCCATGGTCAACACCCGCGGCGGGAGCAGACCGACGAGACCGAGGTCGGAACGCTCCTGCTCGGTGAAGGCAGTGCCCTTGTTGATCCGCGGGTCGGACAGCACCCCACGACCGCGCAGCCGGGTCTCCCACACCCTCTCCGTGGTACGCCAGCGGGTACTCGCCTCGACTGCCTCTGTAGCTGTGCCCATGCGCTCCACCTCAGTGGCACGTGCAGCGATTCTCCGCGGCGACGTTGCGCAGGACCTGGTCCACGTGCATGCCGCAACCGGAGTAGGTGACCTTGCCACACGAACGGCAGACAGCGGGGCTACACATGATCGGACCTCTACTTCGTCTCGGAATCGATGACATCAGCATACCCTGGGGGGTATGGCGATGTCACCGCGTCGGGATCAGCGAGGTGCTGCGGCGCTGACGGCGCGGCCGCAGTCAACCCAGTGGGCGCCAGTTGGCCGGCTTCAGCTGTGCCGATCGGCGACGGAGTCATTCCAGCGTGTGGCAGAACCGCTATCCCGGTGCCGACAACCACTCGCGTAGCGAGGTCAGGTCGAACCCGCTCACGACTCCGTCCAGTTCCTTCAGGGGTGTCTCGAGGCCGATGGACGCGGGGATGTCGAACTGCGACCGCAGTCCTGCCTCGCTCACGCCGGCGAACCGGGCGTCGAGAACTTGCCGCAGGGTCATCCAGCCCTTCACGTCGGCGGGGGCCGCGGGCACGGCACTCGTGTCTACGTTGGCAGCCGATCCTTCAGCGCCGGCTTGCGCGCCGGCTCCGCTACCGCTGGTCGTGGTGAGCGCGTCCTTGCCCGTCGTGGCCCAGTGCCCGCTGGCCTGCGCGGCAACGACGACGCCGCCGCCGAGGAGCACCGCGAGGAGGGGGATGGCGATGGCCGGGGCCCTGCGTGTGGTGAACCGGGTCGACGTGCGGACGGCGCGGGACCGTGCAGGAAGGCGCAGCGTGCTCGGGGTGGGGGCGCCGGCGGACGTCATCGGACTAGCTCCTCGTCGTGGTCAGCGGGAAGGCCGAGGGACCGGGACGACGGCCACGGCAGTGCGATCGAAATCCCGAGTGCCTGCTGACTCGGGCAGGCGGCGACGCACTCGAGGCAGCCGATGCACTGCGCATCCGTGATGCGGGTGCTCTGGTCGACCTGAAGGGCCATCGGGCAGGCACGGGTGCAGAGGTCGCAGCCCAGGCACGCGTCGGCGTCGCGCTGGACAGCCACCGGGGATGCCTTGGCGATGAGGCCTTGGACCGCCCCGAGCGGGCAGGCATAGCGGCAGAAGGGCCGGGGGACGACGAAGGACAGGACGAGCATGGCGGCGAGGACGACGAAGGCCAGGCTCAGCTCGAACTCGACGATCGACAGGAGTGCCGACCATGGATCGACGTTGCGGAAGACCATCGTCCCGGTGAGGGCAGCGCCGCCGAGCGCGAAGGCCAGCACGACCCATCGGCCTTGACGCAGGACCGCGTCGACCTTGCGCCAGCCGGGGCCAGCCGGTCGGCGCTGCCAGCGTCCGAGCGGCCGTATGGCGCGCCCCACGGCTCGGGCGACGCCGTACAGCCCCTCCTGGATCGCACCCAGGGGGCAGAGCCATCCACAGAAGCTTCCGCGCGCGGAAAGGGCCATGACGGTGATGGCCAGAGCCAGGACCAGGTTGGCGGGGTGGGTGTGCGCGACGGTCCGACCGGTGGTGATCCAGGTCCACAGCGTCTCGAACCCACCGAACGGACACAGAGATTCAGCCGACGACCCGCCTGAGGCGGCGCGACTGATGATGAGCCAGCCGATGTAGGCGACGACGACTGTCTGCAGCACGTGCCGCACGAGCCGCGTGCGCTTGCCCCAGGTCACTGACCGCCGCGGGACCTCGCGTCGAGCGGCAGCGCCGGTCGCGACGCCGCGGGAGGTCGGTGCTTGGTTCTCGACCGCCATGATCCATCACCCTCCGAACACAGTGGATGTCTGCCGTTCAGGTCAGAGCATCGGCGCGGGGATTGCTGATGGCGTGGACACGATGTGGAGGTGCGATGGAGATCCAGGTTGCCGACGCACAATGTCCGGTGCGCCGTGGAGGTCCCACGGGCACCGGACGTTGAACGATCCTTCGGCTACGCCTTCGGCTGAGGGGTCCACCGCAGGTAGGGCTTGATCTCCTCGACGTCGCCGAAGCGCGCGCGGGCGTCCTCGGTCGACATCCCCGTGGAGACGATCACCCGCTCGCCTGGAGTCCAGTCCGCAGGTGTCGCCACGGGTTGCGCGTCGGTGAGCTGGAGTGCGTCGATGACGCTGAGGATCTCGTCGAAGTTGCGGCCGACCGACTTCGGGTAGGTGAGCGTGAGGCGCACCTTGTTCGCCGGGTCGATGATGAACACCGAACGGACGGTCGAGGCGTCACCCTCGCCGGGATGGATCATGTCGTAGAGCGTGGCGACGGTGCGGTCAGGATCGGCGATGATCGGGAAGTTCAGGGCGGTGCCACCGACGGCGGCGATGTCCGGGGCCCAGCCGAGGTGGTCCTCGATGGGGTCGACCGAGAGTGCGATCGCCTTGACGTTGCGCTCGTCGAACGCGTCCTTGAGCTTGGCGGTGCGGCCGAGCTCGGTGGTGTAGTCGGCGGGGTGGCTGAAGAAGACGGCCCAGCTGCCGGTCTTCCAGTCGTGGAAGTCGATCGTGCCTTCAGCTGTCTCGGCGGTGAAGTCGGGCGCGGTGTCGCCCAGGTGGATGCTCATCTGTCTTCTCCTCGTGCCAGGTTCTCGCGGTGTGCGGCTCTTGTTCGGACGTGCGCAGCGGCCATGCCGCGCTCAGCCACCGATGGCTGCCGACTCGCGGTTCCTGACGGAATGGGGCTCTCCGTCGACATCGACGATGAGGTCCCCCCTGTCAGCGACGCCGGTCACCCGTCCGTGCCCCTCCGGGACGACCATGAGGCGCCCGATGGTCTGGCAGCGCTCCCGGTAGTCGAGCCTGAGTTGGCGGGAGCCGCGACTCGTCGAGTTCCATGATCGTCAGTCGGCGTAGGTCGTGCCGAGGCGGTGGCCGTGCTCCGGGGTCGTGATCGGGAGGCCCGCCCTGGCCGCGTTGGGGAAGTCGTCGTCGACGTGCACGAGGTCGACGCCGGCGGCCTCGAGGATGGAGGCGCCCACCGAGGCGCGGAAGCCGCTGCCGCAGTAGATCCACACGGGACCGTGCGATGCGGTAGCCCAGGCGAGGACCTCGTCGAGCCGGCCGCGGAGCTCGTGCAGCGGGATGTGCTTGGCGCCGGTGATGTAGCCGTCGTCGAACTCGCTGTTGCGGCGTAGGTCGAGCATCGGCAGGTCAGGGTTCGCGGCGACCGCGGTGGCGAGCTCGACGTGGGTGGCACGCGGGTAGCTCGAGATCGGTGCGGCGTCACTGGTCCAGTCGGTGGGGGATCCGACGGCGTAGGCGGCGGGACGGTCGATGCCGATCTGGGCGAGGTCGCGCTGCATCGTTGCGACCTCCTCGACGGTCGCGCCGAGCAGGGTGATGGGGGTGCCCCAGTCGATGAGCCAGCCGAGGTAGGTGATGGCGTTTCCGTGGACGTCGAAGGACAGCGAGCCCTTGACGTGCTCGGCGGCGAAGATCCGGCGATGGCGCAGGTCGACGACCCACTCGCCATCGGCGATGGCCCGGGCGATGTCCTGGGCGGTTGCCATCCGGGGCAGGGAGAGGTCGATCGGCCCGGCACCGGCCTGGTTGGCCGGGCCCATGTGGGCGTAGTACGCCGGGAAGGCGTCGAGACCGGCGATGAGCTCGGCCACGAACGTCTCCTCGTCGACGGTGAACGCCGGGTTGGTCAGGATCTGCTCGGCGACTGTCGAGGCGGTGCCGACCGTTGCGGTCGCGCTGCAGAAAGACCCGAACCCGTGGGTCGGGTAGACCTGCGCGGAGCGGGTGACGTCGTTGGCGATGCGGCGCATCGAGTTCCACTGGGCGCGGGCCAGCGGCTCGGTGAGCTTGGGGCCGAGCAGGTCCGGGCGTCCGACGCTGCCGAACAGCAGGGATCCACCGGTGAACAGGGCGAGGTCCTGGCCGTCGACGTTCACGGCGAAGGAGATGTGGTTCGGGGTGTGGCCCGGGGTGTGGATCACCCGGACCAGTCCGGTGTCGGTGTCGATCTCGGCCTTGTCGCTGATCCGGTGGGCGGGGAAGGCGATGTCCATGCCGTGGGGGACGACGTACTCCGCGCCGAGGACGCGGGACAGCTCGAGGCCGCCGCTGACGTAGTCGTTGTGGAAGTGGGTCTCCAGGACGTGGGAGACGGTCCAACCGCGCTGGTCGAGGATCTGCTCGACCCGGTCGATGTCGCGCTGCGGGTCGATGACGATGGCCGACGTGCCCCGCCCGACGACGTAGCTGCGGTCACCCAGGTTGGGGGTCTCGATCGAGACGACGTCGAGGTTGATCATGAGGTTGCCACCTTCGCTCCGGCGGACACGAGGTCGGGGTATCCGCCTGTGAGGTTGTAGACGTGGGTGAAGCCAGCCTTGCCCATGGCGTCGGTCGCGAGCCCGGAGCGTCGTCCGCTGTGGCAGTAGACGGCGTAGGTCGCGTTCTTGTCGAGCTTGGCGATCTCGGCGTCGAAGGTGGCCGCCTCGACGTCGATGTTGATTGCACCGTCGAGGTGGCTGGCGGCGTACTCCGCGGGTGTGCGCACGTCGACGACGACCGTGCCGGTCTGGCTGGCGGTGGTCAGGAACGCCTGCGGGTCGACGGTCTGGACGCTACCTCCGCTGCTCGAGCCGCAGCCGGCCAGCAGGGCGATGCCGAACACCGCGGCTATGAGGACGAGGATCTTCTTCACGACTCTCCTTTAGATGACGGACGGCGTGGCGCCGTGGTCGGCGACGATCTCGGCGCCGGCGTCGCGCCAGGCCTGCATGCCGCCGGTGAGGTTGAGGGCGTCCACCCCGGCAGCGCGCAGCGCTGCGGTGGCGAACGTGGACCGTCGTCCCGAGCGGCACACCACGACGACCCGGCGCTGCCGGCTCATCCACGCGGTCGCCTCGGACAGCGCACCGAGCGGGATGTGCACCGCGTGCGGCGCGTGGCCGGCGTCCCACTCGTTCTGCTCACGCACATCGAGGAGCACGGCGTCCCCGTCGAGCAGCGACAGCGTGCCGGCGACATCGATCCCGGGCACGTCCGGCAGTTCGCCCGGGGCCGGGACGGTCACCGCGAGGCCGGCTCGTGCAGGCCGGTCTCGACCGGCAAGCCCGCGGACCGCCATGCGGACATGCCGCCCTGGACGCTGCGGACGTCGAAGCCCTGCTGCCCGAGGTAGGCGCACGCCTGGGCCGATCGTGCACCGGACTCGCACACCACGTAGTAGGTCTCGGCTCGGTCGAGCTCGGAGGCGCGCAGCGGGACGATGTGCAACGGCATGAAGACGGCGCCGTCTACGTGACCACGAGAGAACTCGTCGGCGTTGCGGACGTCGAGCAGAGTGCCGCGGCGCAGCGCTCGCGCCTGGGAGGTCTCCTGGATCGACGCAGCGTGGATCATGCGGAGGCCACCTTCGCCTTGATCTCGTCCATGTCGAGGGCGCGGATCTGGGTGATGAGATCCTCGAGTGCCTTCGCGGGCAGCGCGCCGGCCTCGCGGTAGACGAGGATGCCGTCGCGGAAGGCCATCAGCGTGGGGATGGCGGAGATCTGGGCGGCGCCGGCGAGCCCCTGCTCGGCCTCGGTGTCGACCTTGCCGAACGTGATGTCGGGGTGGGTCTCCGACGCCTTCTCGAAAACGGGGGCGAACGCGCGGCACGGGCCGCACCAGGAGGCCCAGAAGTCGATGAGCGTGATGCCGTCGCCAGTGGCCTTCGCCTCGAAGTTCTCGCCGGTCAACTGCACGGTGGACATGGGGTGGTTCCTCTCGGACGGTGTCGTGTGAAGACCGTAACAGCATACCCCCGGGGGTATATTCCCGTCACGTCCGAGTCACCGGGCTGGCCGAGGAAGCAAGGTCGGCTTCGGGCTCCTCAGGAGCCGGTTGTCGGGTCCGTGGCCGTGAGCAGGTCGGCCAGCGCGTCGAGGCCGCCGTGCCGGTAGGCGATCCAGTCCGGTCCTGCGTCTCGCTGGGTCAGTCGCTCGAGGTCTGCTGACCAGGCATCGCTGATCTCGTGGGCAGCCGTCGCCGGATCCTGCGGGTCCCGCCGGCACCGACGGGCGACCTCGTTGAGCGCCGCCCACCGTCCCTCGTGGTACTTGATCCCGGGAACCGGCGTACCCGCCTTGGTGAGCGCGCACACGGCCCCGCCACCGGCGGCCCCGTCGAGACCGGCCTTGGCCGCCTCGAGCAGGCGGTCGAGCTGTGGGCTGAGGCTGTTCGTCACCTCTGCTGCGCGTCCGATAGCTGTGGCGTGGGCTCGACCGGGCAGGACCTCTCGCCCGCGAGCCGCCGGCGCAGCGCGTAGCCCAGGAGGATCACTCCGGCCAGGGCGAGCAGCGGCTGGACGGGAGCGAACCACTGGATGGCTCCCGCCGAGCCCAGGGCCAACAGCGCCACCTTGTTGCACACGGGGCAGCCGACGGCGAGATAGGCCAGGAAGCCACCGACCAGTCCGGAACGTGAGGGAGCGTCGACGGAACGGGGGGTGCGGGAGCCGATGTAGGTCGCCGTAACGAGTCCGGACAGCCCGGCGGTGACCAGGAGCACCGGCAGGGCCCACCAGGTCGGCGGCACGGTCCGCCCGAACCAGGGGTTCGGGATCAGCACGGTGGGGATGCCGACGACCAGGACCGTCAGTGCGGCGCCCACGGCTGCCACCGCCCACCGGCGTACCGGCCACGTCCGAATCACGTCGAGCCCTCCACGTTCGTCAAGTCCTCGGAGGATACCCCAGGGGGTACCTTCCGAGGACTCGTTGGAAACGCAGGCTCCCACCGGGGTCGGCGCGGAGGACGGCGACGCTCAGCCACCGAAGGCGGTCAGGTGGCGCTGTGATGCGGTGAGCAGGTTGGTGTAGACCTGCAGGACGTCGGGTGCGGTGACGCCGGCCTTGGCCGCGGTCAGGGCGGCGATGTCGTCCTTCTCGACAGCGACGCCGGCGGCGAGCGCCGTCGAGTCGTTGGTCGCGCTCGCCAGCAGGCTGGCGTAGAGCGACTGCGTCGTCGCGCTCGCAAACTCGCCGGCGCCGAGCCCGGCGGTCGGGTCGGTGACGCCGTAGCGGGCGAGGAGGCTGCGGATGGCGGCCAGGTGCATCGACTCAGCCCTGGTGATCCGGGCGAACTGGA
>DATCCY010000009.1:0-6483 GCA_036510975.1 Candidatus Nanopelagicales bacterium | reverse complement strand
GTAGGGCGGTGCGGATGCGAGTGATCATGTGAGTGCCCCCTTTGACGCGCGCCAGACCCCGGAGGTCGACGGACTCCCTCAGCATGGCTTCGGAGCGTGATCGGCAACTCGGCCGATCGGGTGAATCGGGCGTCCGAATGGTCACTCACGGTCGATCGGCGCGGATGGCCGGCACGACTCCCGCCGCGGCTGACGGGTAGTCGCACCGTCCGCGTCGGAATCTTGATCGGGTCGTGATCGCTGCGTTGCACTGCGGAGGAATGGAGCGGTGCCGCGGGTCGTCGTTCTGGTTGACGGCCCCGGCATGTGCCTCCCCACTCCGCGCCGGGGCCGTCAATCAGCGCGGATCGGGCTACATCGGCTCGAGGTCGCCCGCGTCGCGCCAGTGCTCGAAGGTCAGCGGATGCCCGTCCGGCATGACTCGCGAGAAGCACACGAGGCCGCGCCAGCCGGTCGGCGCGCGCTGCCAGGCGAGCACCGTGCCGGGCCAGCGTCACCCTCGACGACGACGCACGGCCTGGGGTCCACGGGTGCGACGGTACGCGGGCCACGACGCGCGAGCGCCCCGACCGGCTGTGGTCGGGGCGCTCGTCACTGTCGGAGCGTCACTCCGCCGTGCGCGAGGAGGTCGCCGCGACGGAGGTCTGCGTGGTGTGTCGCTTTCCGGCGCGACCCCGAGGGCTTCGCTTGCCGATCCGGGGTCGCAGGCTCAGGGTGCGCCCGGTGGCTGGGGTTGGCGAGGCGGTGTCACTCGCTCGGGCGTCGGACGTTCGGACGACGGGCAGACGCACGAACGGCCCCGCTCCCCCTCGAAGGGCGGGGCCGTTCGCTTGCGTCGAGCGGGCGGCTCGGAGAGGCGTCCGAACCGACGAGCCGCCCGCCGCGCGGTCACCGGGCGCGACGTCCGCCACCCGTCGGTGGCGGCACCCGGTGAGGTCTGGGCCGTAATCCCTTGCGGGACAACGTGTTACATCAACAGAAACGGAAGCTGTCCACATTGTCGACTGCGGCTCCGACACGCTTGTACCCGACCCAGCCTCGAGTCCCGGTCGGAACGCCGTTGGTGTCCACGACGTTCTGAACGAACTCGATCTGCGTTCCGATTCGATCGATCAGCAGGTAGCGGGAGAAATCGCCCAAAACAGCGAGCACGGTACCGGTCGTGGTTGTCGACAGGACCGACGACGCCTCGTACTGCGCGTGGTCGAGCAGTTGGATGGGCGTGTCCTGGGCGAGGTTGGCCCAGAAGCTCGAGCCGTAGTTGCTCGCTGCCATCTGCCGCGTGGTGTTGATCGTCTTCCTGTTCATCACCCACGACGCACCGTTCGCGCGGGCGCGAGCCGGCAGCACGTTGTCAACGGCGAAAAGATCTTGGACGCTTGCGCTGGAAAAGCTCAACCGTGGCCAGATCATCGGCGCGGCGTTGCTTCTCCCACCCGTAGCCGAGGTCACCGGACGGTCGACCCTCGCGGGCGCGCTGCTCCGCGGCCCGGGCGACGCCCTCGGACTTGATCGCCGACTCTGCGGTGTCGAACTCGCCGAGGATGCCCGCGACCATCCGCCCGGACGCCGAGGCGAGGTCGAGCTCGGGTCCGGAGACGGCGGCGACGGAGACGCGCTGCTCGGCGAGCTGGTCCATCGCGGTCGCGCGCTCCTTGCGCGAGCGCCAGAGTCGCGAGGTCATGTAGACGACGATCCGGTCGACCTCGCGGGCCTGCACCGCAGCCATGAGGGCGGCATAGCCGGGGCGGACCGCTCCGGTGTACGCCGATACGTCGTTGTCGGAGAACTCCCCCACGACCTCCCAGCCGCGAGCGGCGGCCAGGGCGCGCGCGTCCTCGAGCTGGCGTTCGACCCCGCGGCCGGCGCCGGAGTCGTCCTGGCCGATCCGGGCGTAGATCGCTGCGCGGGGCTGGGAGGTCTTCGGGTTCATGGTGTTTCCGTACTATCGTCATCCGGATTCCCGGGCGGTCTCGGCAACACCCAGCACGACGATGCGCGCTTCGCCACCCTCTACGAAGGCGTCGTCGAGAAGGTCTTCGACCGGTTGCCCGACGAGACCTGGGTCTACCCGGGCCACGGCAAGGACACGACGCTCGGGGACGAGCGCCCGCACCTCCAGGAATGGGCCGACCGCGGCCGGTGACACGCGTCACAGCGCACTGCCGGGTGCTCACACGGTGCTCGGCCCCGGCGCACCGGGGGGACCCACGCTCGCGTGAAGTCGTCGCGACGTCTAACCTCGTAGAGACGGCCCTGGCACCCATCCCCCGTGGTGCCGGGGTCGTCCTGTGACCGGCCGTCAGCCGGAAGGGATCTCGGGGCCGTCGGGCTCGGCGGGACGCGGTTCCGTGACCGTGCCGGCGTGGGCGAGCCTGGTCGGGTCGCGGCGTACGGCGACCCAGCTCGCCACCGCCGTGACGACCAGGATCCCGAGGATCACGAGCAGCGAGGTCGACGTCTCGATGTGCGGGACCGACGGGTTGACCTCGTGGCCCCAGAGCAGCACGAGCTTCACGCCGACGAAGATGAGGATGATCGAGAGCCCGAGCGAGAGATAGACGAGCTTGTCGAGCAACCCCTTGAGCAGGAAGTAGAGGGCAGCGCGAAGGCGTTGGCGGTGAAGACGAGGAACGCCTCCTGCGTCACACCGAAGGTCGCGGGGACGAGTCGAGCGCGAAGAGCAGGTCGGTGGACCCGATCGCCACCATGACCAGGAACAGCGGCGTGGCCACCCGACGGCCATCGACCCGGGTGAGCAGCCGCGCACCGTCGTACTCGTCGGTCAGGGGAACGACCTTGCTGACCTGGCGCACGACGAGGTTGTCGCGCGGGTTCGGGTCGCTGTCGCGGTGGCGGAGCAGCCCGATGCCGGTCCAGATGAGGATCGCACCGAAGATCACGAAGGTGAACGCGAACGTGGCCAGTGCCGCCGCGCCGATCGCGATGAAGACGGCCCGGAAGGCCAGGGCCAGGACGACCCCGACCAGCAGGACGCGCTGGTGGTAGATCGCCGGCACCGCGAACTGGCTCAGGATGATGACGAAGACGAACAGGTTGTCGACCGAGAGCGACTTCTCCACGAGGTAGGCCGCGAAGTACTCGGTGCCATAGGTGCTGCCCGCCAGGAGCCAGACGCCGGACCCGAAGGCCACGGCCACGCCGACGTAGAACACCGACCACGGGGCCGCCTCACGGAAGCCGACCTCGTGCGGGGTCCGGCTGGCGGTGGCGAAGTCCAGGACCACGAGCGCCACGGTGCCCAGCAGGGTGGCTGCCCAGATGCCGACGGTGAGGTCCACGAACCAACCTAACCGGAGGTCGCCCCGGTCCGGCGCCGGTCGCTGCGAAGACTCGCGACCGTCGTGACGACGAGGACGACCACGATGAACAGCAGGCTGAAGGAGGTCGAGGGCACCCACACGTCGACGGGTTCGCCGCCGTTGATGAACGGCACGACGTTCTCGTGCAGTGCCTCGAGCACGAGCTTGATCCCGATGAACCCCAGCATCACGGCGAGCCCGATCGACAGGTAGACGAGCCGGTTGAGCAGGTCGCCGAGCAGGAAGTACAGCTGGCGAAGGCCCAGGAGCGCGAAGACGTTGGCCGCGAACACGATGTACGGCTCGTCGGTCAGTCCGAAGATGGCGGGGATGGAGTCGAGCGCGAACAGCAGGTCGGTCGTGCCGAGCGAGACGAGGACGACCAGCATGGGGGTCCACAGCCAGCGGCCGTCGACCGGGGCACGCAGGGCCGTGCCGTGGAAGTCCGGCGTCGTGGGCAGGACGCGCGAGACCCATCGGACCAGGCCGTTCTCGCGGTACTCGTCGTCTTCGGTCTCCCCCGACGACGCCAGCTTCACCGCGGTGTAGATGAGGAAGGCCCCGAAGACGTAGAAGACCCAGGAGTAGCGCGCGATGACGGCGGCGCCGAGCGCGATGAACACCGCGCGCAGGACCAGGGCGATGACGATGCCCCACATGAGCACCGACTGCTGCAGCTCACGCGGGACGTAGAACCGGGCCATGATCAGGAGGAACACGAACAGGTTGTCGACCGACAGGCTGTACTCGGTGAGCCATCCGGCGAAGAACTCGACCCCGTGCTCGTGACCGGCGAAGGACCAGAGCGCGACCCCGAAGGCTACGCCGAGCCCGATATAGAGCCCCAGCCAGCGCAGGCACTCGGCCGTGCTAGGGACGTGCGGTCGGCGACCGACGACCAGCAGGTCCACGGTGAACAGCACCGCGTAGAGCACCAGCGTGGGCGCCCAGATCCAGCCGGGGATGTTCACGGTCGGTGGCGTCCTCGCGACGGGGCGGTCAGGATCTCCTCATCCTCGCACGGGGCCGCTGCGGGGCACGCGACCTCAGCCGTGACCGGCGGCCTGCATCTGACGGAGCTCCTTCTTGAGGTCGGACACCTCGTCGCGCAGTCGCGCTGCGACCTCGAACTGCAGCTCGGCCGCCGCCGCGTGCATCTGGTCGGTCAGCTCGCCGATCAGCTCGGCGAGGTCGCGCGCCGGCATCCCGGCGACGTCGAGCGCGCCACCGGACGACCCGCTCGAGGACATGCCCGGGACGGGCGCCTTGCCCCGGCTCTGGGTGCGCCCCGAGCCACCGAGGAGCTCCTCGGTGTCGGCGTCCTCCCGCGTGATGAGGTCGGTGATGTCCTGGATCTTCTTGCGCAGCGGCTGCGGGTCGACCCCGGCGGCCTCGTTGTAGGCCACCTGCTTGGCGCGACGACGGTTCGTCTCGTCGATGGCCTTGGCCATCGACGGCGTGATGCTGTCGGCGTACATGTGCACCTGGCCGCTCACGTTGCGCGCGGCGCGGCCGATGGTCTGGATCAACGAGGTGCCGGAGCGCAGGAAGCCCTCCTTGTCGGCGTCGAGGATGGCGACCAGCGACACCTCGGGAAGGTCGAGGCCCTCGCGGAGCAGGTTGATGCCGACGAGGACGTCGTAGAGCCCGAGCCGCAGCTCGCGGAGCAGCTCGATGCGACGCAGCGTGTCGACCTCGCTGTGCAGGTAGCGCACCCGGATGCCCTGGTCGAGGAGGTAGTCGGTGAGGTCCTCGGCCATCTTCTTCGTCAGCGTGGTGACCAGGATGCGCTCGTCCTTCTCGGTGCGCAGCCGGATCTCGCCCATCAGGTCGTCGATCTGCCCCTTGGTCGGCTTCACGACGACCTCGGGGTCGACCAGACCGGTTGGGCGGATGACCTGCTCCACGACGTCTCCGTCGACACGCGAGAGCTCGTAGGGACCCGGGGTCGCGGACAGGTAGACGGTCTGCCCGATGCGCTCGACGAACTCCTCCCACCGCAGCGGGCGGTTGTCCATCGCGCTCGGGAGCCGGAAGCCGTGCTCGACGAGGTTGCGCTTGCGGCTCATGTCGCCCTCGTACATGCCACCGATCTGCGGGACGGTGACGTGCGACTCGTCGATGACGAGGAGGAAGTCCTCCGGGAAGTAGTCCAGCAGCGTGTTCGGCGCGGTGCCGGCGTCGCGGCCGTCGATGTGACGGGAGTAGTTCTCGATCCCGGAGCAGAAGCCGACCTGGCGCATCATCTCGAGGTCGTAGGTCGTGCGCATGCGCAGGCGTTGGGCCTCGAGGAGCTTGCCCTGGCGCTCCAGCTCGCCGAGCCGGTCCTCCAGCTCGGTCTCGATGCCGCCGATGGCCCGCTCCATCCGTTCCGGGCCGGCGACGTAGTGGGTGGCGGGGAAGATGTAGAGCTCGTCGTCCTCGGTGAGCACCTCGCCGGTGACGGGGTGCAGGGTCATGAGCCGCTCGACCTCGTCGCCGAACATCTCGATCCGGACCGGGTGCTCCTCGTAGACGGGGAAGACCTCGATCGTGTCGCCCCGGACCCGGAAGGTGCCGCGGGTGAAGGCGAGGTCGTTGCGGGTGTACTGGATGGAGACGAGCCGACGGAGCAGGTCGTCACGATCCCACTCCTCCCCCACCCGGAGACGGGCCATCCGGTCGACGTACTCCTGGGGCGTGCCGAGGCCGTAGATGCACGACACGCTCGCCACCACGATCACGTCACGCCGGGTGAGCAGGGAGTTCGTGGCCGAGTGCCGAAGACGCTCGACCTCCTCGTTGATCGAGGAGTCCTTCTCGATGTAGGTGTCCGACTGCGGGATGTAGGCCTCGGGCTGGTAGTAGTCGTAGTAGCTGACGAAGTACTCGACCGCGTTGTTGGGCAGCAGCTCGCGGAACTCGTTCGCCAGCTGGGCGGCCAGGGTCTTGTTCGGCGCCATCACGAGCGTGGGCCGCTGCAGCCGCTCGACCAGCCACGCGGTCGTGGCCGACTTGCCGGTGCCCGTGGCGCCGAGCAGGACGGTGTCCTTCTCGCCCGCCCGGATCCGGCGCTCGATCTCCTGGATCGCCGCTGGCTGGTCGCCGGCGGGGACGTAGTCGCTGATGACCTCGAAGGGTGCGACGCTGCGCTGGAGGTCGGTGACGGGACGGGCCATGC
>DATCCY010000008.1:0-28596 GCA_036510975.1 Candidatus Nanopelagicales bacterium | reverse complement strand
CCGAACCCGGAAGCTAAGCCTTTCAGAGCCGATGGTACTGCGCGGGTGACTGCGTGGGAGAGTAGGACGCCGCCGGACATTCTTTCGAGACGAGGTCGCCCCTTGATGGGGCGGCCTCGTTCTCGTTTGTGGGGTTGTCGTCGGGCTAGATGAGTTTCGGAACAACACGCGCGGGCAGGCTCGCAGCGTGACGACAGGAGCAGAGATGACCCCAGCACCCCACCGCGGCAGCAGCGGCGACAAGAACAAGCCACGCGGCGGTTCGAGCGGCGGATACAGCCGACCGTCGGGCTCGCGCGCCGGCGGCTCGAGCCGTTCCCAGGGGGGTCGTCCCTCAGGTGGGGCTCCGCGCTCCTTCGACGACCGCGCACCTCGCTCGAACGACGACCGTGGGGAGCGTGCGCCCCGTCGCAGCTTCGATGACCGCCCCGCCCGTTCCTACGGGGACCGCCCGCAGGGTGATCGTCCGCAGCGTTCCTACGGAGGCCCCCCGCAGGGCGGCCAGGGCCGTCCCGCGGGGGACCGTGGTCCGCGGTCCTACGACGACCGACCGCAGCGCAGCTATGGTGACCGCCCGCAGAGTGGTCAGGGTCGTCCGTCGGGTGACCGTCCGCAGCGGTCCTACGATGACCGTCCGCCGCGTACGTACGGTGACCGTCCGCAGGGTGATCGTCCGCAGCGTTCCTACGGCGACCGTCCGCAGGGTGGCCAGGGTCGTCCCTCGGGTGACCGTCCGCAGCGGTCCTACGACGACCGTCCGCCGCGCACGTACGGTGACCGTCCGCAGGGCGACCGGCCCCAGCGTTCCTACGGCGACCGTCCGCAGGGTGATCGTCCGCAGCGTTCCTACGGCGACCGTCCGCAGGGTGGCCAGGGTCGTCCCTCCGGTGACCGGCCCCAGCGGTCGTTCTCCGATCGGCCCGACCGCAGCGGCCGCGGGCGCTACGACAACCAAGGCACCACGTCGCGCAGCGACCGGGACTCTCGTCCGGCGCGCCCCGTCGGCCCCTCGATCCCCGCGGACGTCACAGGCCAGGAGCTCGACAAGGCGATCCGCGGCGACCTGCGCACCCTCTCGCTGGAGGCGGCCGAGATCGTCTCGCGCCACCTCGTCATGACCGCGCGCCTGCTCGACGACCGGCCCGACCTGGCGTGGGAGCACGCCAAGGCCGCGGTCGCCCGCGGCGGCCGGCTCGCCGTCGTGCGCGAGGCCGCCGGCGTGGCGGCGTACACGGCAGGTGAGTACGCCGACGCGCTCGCGCAGTTCCGTGCGGCCCGGCGCATCTCGGGTTCGGACAGCTACTGGCCGCTCATGGCCGACTGCGAGCGCGGCCTCGGTCGTCCGGAGCGGGCCATCTCGATGGCCGGCGCGGACGAGGTCGACCGGCTCGACCGTGCCGGTCGCGTCGAGATGCGCATCGTGGCCTCCGGCGCGCGGCGCGACCTCGGTCAGCTCGAGGCCGCCGTGGTCACCTTGCAGTGTCCCGAGCTGTCCTCGTCGAGCACGGAGTCGTGGTCGGCGCGGCTGAAGTTCGCCTATGCGGACGCGTTGCTGGCCGCCGGTCGCGAGGACGAGGCACGCGAGTGGTTCGCCAAGACCGTCGACGTCGACGCCTCGGACGCGACGGACGCGGCCGAGCGCCTCGCCGACCTCGACGGCATCGTCTGGGTCGACACCCTCGAGGGGGAGGACGACGAGGAGGGCGACGACGATCGCACCGACGTCGACGACGAGGACCTCGCGGACTTCGAGGCCTTCGAGGACGACGACAACCTCGGTGAGTTCGCGCCGCCCGCTCTCGAGCCCGCGGATGAGTCCACCGTCGAGCGCGCGTCCGCTGATGAGGACGACGAGGACGACGAGGTGGTGGCCGGTGCGGAGCGCGCCGACCTCGACATCGACGACCTGGCGCTGGCGGGCGACGACCCCGCCGACTACGCGACCGTCGTCCGGGATCAGGACGTGCCGGACTCCAGCTCGGACTGACGGTCGAGCCAGCGCCAGATGCCGGCGACGTCGGCCTCGGTGCTGGAGAGCACCTCGATCTTGTGCTCCACCTCGGGAACGGACCGCAGGGCGTATCGCTCGGCGGTCCGTTCGCGTACCCGGGCCACGGCGTGGTCGAGGTCGAGGCCGTCGCCGCGGGCCTCACGGACCAGCTCGACCCACAGCCGGAGCTCCTCGACCGAGCGGTCGAGGGTGGCGTCGACGTCGGTCACGGGGCCGAAGTGGCTGAAGAGCAACCGGGTCGCACGACGCTCGCGCATGCGCTCCAGCGAGCCGAGCGCGGCGTCGAGGTCGAACTCCGGCGGCGGCGTCGCTGGTCGTAGATCGCCCGTCTCCGGCGTCCAGACGCCCGCGGCGTCGCCGGTGTAGAGGTCGCCGGTGAGCGAGTCCACCAGCCCGACGTGGTGGCGGGCGTGCCCGGGCGAGTCGAACGAGTCGAGGCGTCGTCCACCGCCGAGGTCGACCGTGGCTCCGTCGGTGAGCACGCGGATGCGCTCGGCGTCGGTCGGCCGGAGCTGGCCGAAGACCTCCTCGAGGACGTCGCCGAACACGCGGGCGGCACTGGCCATGAGCCTCGCCGGGTCGGCGAGATGGCGTGCTCCCGCCTCGTGCACGACGACGTCGGCCCGGGGGAAGGCGGCAGCCAGGTCCCCGACGCCACCGGCGTGGTCGAGGTGGATGTGGGTCACCACGATGGTCGCGAGATCCTCCGGCCCGACCCCCAGCGCCGCGAGGGCGCTGACCACGTCGGGCGCGGACCGGGCAGCGCCCGTCTCGACCAGGCAGGGCCGCTCGGCCCGGATCAGATAGCCGGCGGTGATGCCGTCGAACCCGCCCATGCGGGTGTCGACGAGCCAGACCTCGTCACCGAGGTCCACCGCAGGTGCGGGTGTCGCGTCCACAGCTGCGCCCCTCTCACGTGCTGTCCACAGCGGATCGGGTCCGGCCACCGCGAACGGTCGGCATCCCTGCCGCAGAGTACGGCCCACGCGGATGCCGTCGGGGCATCCCGGCCGAGGAGGACCAATGGCCACCACCACCGGGCGCCGACCCCGTGTGCCCGTCGACACGAGCCCGCTCAACGACGTCCACCTCCGCGGGAGGGTCTCGGCGACGCCGGTGGTGCGCGAGCTCCCCTCCGGCGACGCGATCCTGGTCTTCCGCCTCGTGGTCGACCGGCCTCCTCGCACTGCGACCGCGCCGACCTCGGCGCGGGTCGACACCCTGGACTGCACGGCCTTCAAGGCCGACCTGCGGCGCCGGTGCGCGGCCTGGGGACCGGGCGACGTCGTGGAGGTGCGCGGCAGCCTGCGTCGCAGGTTCTTCCGGGCGGGTGGAGCTCCGGCCTCGCGGTACGAGGTCGAGGTGCTGGCTGCGTCGCGGGTCGCCAAGTCGACCGCGACCGGGCGTGCGACCATGACGGGGTGACCGCAGCGACCGAGCGGCCGGACCCCCCTGCGGGTGACGCCTACGACTGGTTCCGACGCGGGTGCGCCCTGCTGGACGGCGGGAACCCGGCGGCCGCGGCGCACCTGCTCGCCTGGGCCGCTGCCGAGGAGCCGACCGCCCACTCGATCCGTGAGGCGCTCGCCCGTGCGTTGTTCGACGCGCGACGGTTCGGCGAGGCGGCCCGCGAGTTCGAGGTGCTGATCGATCTCGCGCCCGACGACGACTACGCGCGGTTCGGCCTCGGGATGTCCCTGTGGCGCCTGCGGCAGTTCCCCCGGGCCGCCGATCACCTCGCGATGGCCGTGGCGATGCGGCCCGACCGACCCGAGTACGCGGCCGCCCTGCGGCAGGTCCGTGCGACGCTCGCGGCGCGCGAGGAGGCCGGCCTGGACCGGGTCGGTCGGCCCGACGAGCGGCTGTCGTGACGGCGACCGGGGCGCAGGGCTGCCTGCTCGACGGTCACGACGCGCTGTTGCTGGACCTCGACGGAGTCGTCTACGTGGGGTCCCGCGCCGTGCCTCACGCCGTCACCGCTATCCGCGCCGCGCGTGCGCGGGGCGTGGTCACCGCCTATGTCACGAACAACGCCGCGCGCACTCCGGCCGTCGTCGCGGCGCACCTGACCGAGCTGGGCCTCGAGGTGGCGGAGCACGACGTCGTGACCTCGGCGCAGGCCGGTGCCCGTGAGGTCGCCGCTCGGGTCCCGCCGGGGAGCAGGGTCCTCGCGGTGGGCGGTCCGGGTGTGGCCGCAGCGCTGCGCGACCGCGGGCTCGACCCCGTGTCGCTCGCGTCCGACCACCCCGTGGCGGTGCTGATGGGCTACGGGCCCGACGTCGTGTGGCGCGACCTGGCACAGGCCTCCTACGCCGTCGGTCGAGGGGCGCTGTTCGTGGCCACCAACACCGACCTGACCATCCCGACGGCCGAGGGGATCGCCCCCGGCAACGGGGCCCTCGTGGGGGCGGTCGCGTCGGCCACCGGGCGCGACCCGCTCGTCGCCGGGAAGCCGCACGCACCCCTCATGCTCGAGTCGGTCGAGCGCGTCGGCGCGTCGCGGCCGCTCGTGGTGGGCGACCGACTCGACACCGACGTGGAGGCCGGCCACGTGAGCGGCATCCCGACGCTGCTGGTCCTCACCGGCGTCACCGACGTCGCGGCCCTGATCGCGGCCGAGCCGCAGCGGCGTCCGACGTACGTCGCCGCCGACCTGCGCGGTCTGCTGGCACCGGCCGGATCCCTGGCGCCGGTCGACGCGGGCGACACGCCAGATGACGGGCTCGGCGGTCTGCGCGCGGGCTGCCTGCGCGCGTGGCTCGCGCGTGACGAGGGCGCCCCGGACCCCACGACGGCCGGTGACCTCGCACGCTGGACGCGCGACGTCGCGCAGGCGCTGGCCCGCTGAACCGGCACGACCGACCGCACGACCGACCGGCCGATCCGGGACGTCAGAGGAACTTGCGCAGCTCGAGCACGTCGCGCAGCCGGGCGTCGACCCGGATCCGGCCCCTCGCCCAGCCGCTGCCGAAGTGCAGGCGCCCGGCGACGAGGTCGATGAGGTCGTCGCTCGAGAGGGTTAGCTTCAGCTGGGCGGCCGAGCGTTCGACCGGGTCGACCTCGAGCACGTCGACGAGCTCGCCGGAGGCCAGCCGACCGGTGAACGCGACGTCGAGGTCCTTGATCCAGGCCGAGACGGTGCGGTCCGGGATCTTGCGCCGGAAGTCCGGGTCGGCGCCTCCGAGGATCGTGCCGAGGCGGCCGATGGCCTCGCGGACCTCCTCGATGTCCGCCATGCGACCGGACCTCCCCTCCTGCCGTGCGGCGCTGACGTCGGGGACGCTATCGCAGGGTCGCGCGATAGCGTGGGCTTCGACGGTGCGCCCGCTTCGGCGCCAGTGACGGTGAATGGGGTGACGAGCGTGCTCGACGCGCTGCGCGGATACGTCCAGCTGGCCACGGGCCTGACCGAGGTGACCGTGGGCAAGGCCCGCGAGGCGGCCGCCGCGCTGCTCGCCGCGGGTCTCGACCTCACGAGCGTCCCCGACGTGCCGGGCAAGGACTCCGCGGTGAGCGCCGCAACCGTGGCCGCGTCCCAGGTGCAGGGCCTGGCCGACGACCTGCTCGAGACGAGCAAGCAGAACCGTGAGCTGCTCACCGGACTCGTGCGCACCGAGGTCGACCGCGCCGCCGGGCGGCTCGGGTTCGTCCGCGAGGAGGAGCTGGCCGCGGTGCGACGCCACGTCTCGCGCCTGGAGACCCAGCTCGCGGAGGTCCGGGCGCAGATTGGGTCCGGCACGCTGGTCCCCGCGGCGGCCGCTGCCCCGGTCCCGTCGGTCGCACCCGCGAAGAAGAAGGTCCCGGTCAAGAAGAAGGTCGCCCCGGCGGCACCGCCCGTCGAGCCCGTGGCCGACGCCCACGAGTCCGGGAACGGCGCGCAGTCATGAGCGACGGGGACGCGCACGACCTGGTGGCGACGTCGGACTCCGACGTCTCACCGGCCGAGCCCGGCGCCGCGGCGTCGTACGACACGGTCGGCGACGACGGGGTCCACGACACGGTCGCGGACGACGCGGGCCACGACGCCGACGTCGATGCCGAGCTCGAGCTGCTCGACGACGGCGGGAGCCTGGTCGGCTCGACCGCCACCGCGTCGGGGCCCCGGTCCGACGCGCTGCCGTTCGTGCTGACCTCGCGCGAGCACTTCGCCTCCGTCGGCGATATCGAGGTGACGGGGGAGGCTCGCGTCGACGCGGCGACCGCGCGGCTCGAGGAGATCCCGGACCTCCCCACCGCGGACCACGTCGCGGTCTACGACGACGTCCACCGCCGGCTGCAGGACACCCTGTCCGACGCCGACGTGCGCTGACCCGTCGTGGCGCGACGTCGGCTCGACGCCGAGCTCGTGCACCGCGGCCTGGCCCGCTCCCGCGAGCAGGCGCGTGACCTGGTGGACTCGGGACGGGTCGTGCTCGGCGGGGTGGTGGCGACCAAGCCGGCGACGCAGGTGGACCCGGCGGCGAGCATCGCGGTCCGGGACAACCCGGACGGGCCGGACTACGTCTCGCGCGGCGCGCACAAGCTCATCGGTGCGCTCGACGCCTTCTCGCTCGACGTGGCGGGGCGCCGAGCACTCGACGCCGGCGCGAGCACCGGCGGGTTCACCGACGTCCTGCTGCGCCGCGGGATCGCGGCTGTGCTGGCGGTCGACGTCGGCTATGGCCAGCTGGCCTGGCCGATCCGCTCCGACGACCGTGTGACGGTCCTCGAGCGCACCAACGTCCGCGACCTCACGGTGGACCTGCTGCCGTTCCGACCGGACCTGGTCGTGGGCGACCTGTCGTTCATCTCCCTCGCACTCGTGCTGCGACCCCTCGTGAGCGTCGCGACTGAGCAGGCCGACCTCGTCCTCATGGTCAAGCCGCAGTTCGAGGTGGGCAGGGAGCTCGTCGGCGCGGGCGGTGTGGTGCGCGATCCCGCGCTGCGGTCCGACGCCGTCCGTAGGATCGCAGCAGCGGCGTCCGACCTCGGGGTCGGCACCGCGGGCGTCGTCGCCTCGCCCCTCCCGGGACCGAGCGGCAACGTCGAGTACTTCCTGCACCTGCGCCGGGGCGCCGAGCCCCTCGACGAGTCCGACCTGGCCCGCGCGATCGAGGAGGGACCGCAGTGACCGAGCCCGCGGCGCACGTGCGTCGTGTCCTGCTCGTGACGCACGGTGGTCGTGCCGACGCCGTGACGCTCGCGCGCGAGGTCGCGCAGGAGCTGCGCGAGGCAGGTATCGAGGTGCGTGCCGAGGCCGAGGAGGCGGTGGCGCTCGCGCCGTGCGGCGTGGTCGCGGTCGACGCCGAGCACGCGGCGCAGGACTGCGAGCTCGTCGTCGTCCTCGGCGGCGACGGGACGATCCTGCGCGGCGCGGAGCTGGCCCGGCCCTACGACGTACCGCTGCTGGGGGTGAACCTCGGTCACGTCGGCTTCCTCGCGGAGGCCGAGGTCGAGGAGGTCAGCCGGGTCGTGCGCGCCGTCGTGGACCGCACGTGGTCGGTCGAGGAGCGCACGACCCTCGAGGTCGTCGTGTCCCTCGACGGCGCCGCGATCGCGCGCACCTGGGCGCTCAACGAGGCGTCGGTCGAGAAGAAGAGCCGCGAGCGGATGCTCGACGTGCTCGTCGAGGTCGACGACCGACCGCTGAGCCGATGGGGCTGCGACGGCGTCATCGCCGCGACACCGACGGGTTCCACGGCCTACGCCTTCTCCGCCGGGGGCCCGGTCGTGTGGCCCGAGGTGGAGGCCCTGCTCGTCGTGCCGATCTCCGCGCACGCCTTGTTCGCACGCCCGCTCGTGGTGTCGCCCGCGAGCCGCATCGCGGTCGAGGTGCTCTCGACCACCACCACCGGCGGCGTGCTGTGGTGCGACGGCCGACGTCTCGTCGAGCTGCCGCCGGGCTCGCGGGTCGAGATCACCCGCCACCCGACTCCCGTGCGTCTCGCGCGCGTCCAGCCGGCGCCCTTCACCGACCGGCTGGTGGCGAAGTTCGGCCTGCCGGTGGGGGGCTGGCGCGGAACGCGGCGTCGGGCGGACGACGGTCGGCCCACGTGATCGAGGAGATCCGGATCCGGGGGCTCGGCGTCATCGACGACGCCGTGCTCGAGCCGCACGCCGGGTTCACCGTCGTGACGGGCGAGACCGGTGCCGGCAAGACCATGGTGCTCACGGGCCTCGGCCTGCTGCTCGGCGGGCGGGCCGACGCGGGGAGCGTGCGCGCGGGCCATGCCCGCGCCGAGGTCGAGGGTCGCGTCTCGTCGGTGCCGCCAGCCCTCGTCGAACGCGTGCTCGAGGCGGGCGGCGACCTCGATGACGGAGCACTGCTCCTGGCCCGCACGGTCGCCGGCGAGGGGCGCAGCCGGGCCTTCCTCGGCGGTCGCTCGGTGCCGGCCTCGGTGCTGCTCGAGCTCGCGGACGACCTCGTGGCGGTGCACGGCCAGAGCGACCAGCAACGGCTGCTCGCCCCGTCGCGCCAGCGGGCCGCCCTCGACCGCTACGCCGGCGACGCGCTCGCGGCGCCGTTGACGGCCCATCGCGGCGCGTACGAGCGGCTGCGGGCCGTCGAGCGCGAGCTCGACCTGATCACGCGGCACGGTCGCGAGCGGGCGCAGGAGGCGGACCTGCTGCGCCACGGCCTCGAGGAGGTCGACTCGGTGGCGCCCGCGGTGGGGGAGTCCGAGGCGCTCGCGGTCGAGTCCGACCGGCTCTCCCACGCGGAGCAGCTGCGCGAGGCCGCAGCCGCGGCGCACTCCGCCCTGCGCGCGGACGACGCCGCCGAGTCCGACGTCGACGCGATCGGGCTGGTCGCTCAGGCACGTCGTCTGCTCGACGCGCAGAGTGCGCACGACGCCGAGCTCGGGCGGGTGGCCGAGCGCCTCGCTGATCTGGCAGCGATGCTCACCGACGTCTCCGCCGACCTCGCGTCCTACCTCGCGTCGGTGGACGCGGACCCGGCGCGACTCGCGGTCGTCGAGGAGCGTCGGGCGGCGCTCGGCTCGCTCACCCGCAAGTACGGCGCGACGATCGACGACGTGCTCGTGTGGTCCGAGCAGGCTGCCCGTCGCCTGCTCGAGCTCGGTGACGACGACGAGCGGCTCGCCTCGCTCACCGCGGAGCGAGCGTCGTTGCGCGACGACCTCGGGCGGCTGGCCACGCAGGTGCACGACGCGCGGGTCGCCGCGGGGGCCCGGTTCGCGGCGGCGGTCACCGCGGAGCTCGTCGACCTCGCGATGCCGCACGCCGTCCTGGCCGTCGAGCTGCGCCAGGCCGACTCCGCCGACGGTGTCGAGGTCACGTTGGGCGGGGAGCGCCGACGGCTGGCGTTCGGCGCCTCGGGCGTCGACGAGGTGGAGCTGATGCTCTCGCCGCACGCCGGCGCGCCGTCCCGACCCATCGCGAAGGGCGCCTCGGGCGGCGAGCTCTCGCGCGTCATGCTGGCCGTCGAGGTCGTCTTCGCGGGCGCGGACCCCGTGCCGACCCTCGTGTTCGACGAGGTGGACGCGGGCGTCGGCGGCAAGGCCGCGGTGGAAGTGGGCCGCAGGCTCGCGCGGCTCGCCCGCACCAGCCAGGTCCTCGTCGTCACCCACCTGCCGCAGGTGGCGGCGTTCGCCGACCGCCAGGTCGTCGTCGAGAAGACCGACGACGGTCGCGTCACCACGTCGGGGCTGCGGGTGCTCGAGGACGACGAGCGGGTCCGCGAGCTCGCCCGGATGCTCGCCGGGCTCGAGGACTCCGACTCCGCCGCAGCGCACGCCCAGGAGCTGCTCGATCTCGCGGCGGCGGACCGTGCGTCCGCCGCGGCGACCGGTCCCACCCGCCCGCCCCGTCGAAAGGCCGCCCGATGACCGCCGTGTTCGACCTCGCCAGCCGCATCGTCGACGAGAGCGCGGCGGCCCATCCGATCCTCGCCACGTACGAGGGGGTGCCCGGTCACGACCACCTCATGTCGGACTGGAGCCCAGCCGCCGAGGACGCCCGGCACGCTCAGGCGCTCGGCTGGCTGGCCGAGCTCGACACCCTGCCCGTCGTCGACGACCACGACCGTCTCGCCGCGGCGGTCATCCGCGAGCGGCTCGGCGCCCAGGTCGCGGAGTACGAGGTCGGGGAGCACCTGCGCGGCATCAACGTCCTCGGCAGCCCGGTGCAGCACGTGCGCAACGTCTTCACGGTCATGGCGGCGTCGACGGACGAGGCGTGGTCGACCATCGCCTCCCGGCTCGAGGCGCTCCCGTGGTCGTTGCAGACCCTCGTGGCGTCCTACCAGGGTGGCATGGCGGCGGGGCTGCTCCCGGCGCGGCGGCAGGTCCTCGGCGCTGCCGGTCAGGCGGCGGTGATCGCGGGGCTGGAGGCGGCGCCGGACGGCTCGACCGCGTCCTGGTTCGAGGCGTTCGTAGCGGGCTACCCCGGCGACGACGCGGCCCTCGTCGACCGGCTGCGGGCCGCGGCCTCCGGGGCGGCGACGGCGTACGCCGCCCTGGCGACCTGGCTCCGCGACGTGTACGCACCGGCTGCCGTGGAGGTCGACGCGGTCGGCCGGGACCGCTACGTCGTGATGGCGCGCACCTACCTCGGCGCCGACATCGACCCCGAGGAGACCTACGCCTGGGCCTGGCGCGACCTGGCCGCGATCAACCGTCGGATGGTCGAGTGCGCGGGACGCCTCTACGGCGGGGTCACGCCGCAGGAGGCGCAGGCCCGGCTCGACGTCGATCCTGCGCACACCATCGCCGACGCGGAGGAGACCCGGCTCTGGCTGCAGCGGGTCACCGACGAGACCACCGCGTCGTTCGACGGCACGTACTTCGACATCCCCGAGGCCATGCTCACCTGCGAGGCGCGCCTGGCTCCGGCCGGCTCCGCGGCCGCGCCGTACTACACCGGGCCGAGCGAGGACTTCAGCCGTCCGGGCCGCACCTGGCTGCCGGTGATGGGGGAGTCGAGGTTCCGCACCTGGTGGCTGCTGTCGGTGTGGCACCACGAGGCCGTCCCCGGTCACCACCTACAGATCGCCTACGCCAAGCTCCAGCGCGACAAGCTGTCCCGGTTCCAGCGGATGAGCGGCGTCTCCGGTCACGCCGAGGGCTGGGCGCTCTACGCCGAGCGCCTGATGGACGAGCTCGGCTACTACGCCGACCCGGCGGAGGAGCTCGGCTTCCTGTCCAACCAGGCGCTGCGCGCCGTCCGGGTCGTCGTCGACATCGGCCTGCACCTCGGCCTGGGGATCCCGGCGGACGCCGACCCCGCGCTGCTGGCGGGGGTCGGCGGCGCGGCCCAGGGCGTCGTGTGGGACCGCGAGCTGGCGCGCGAGTTCCTCCGAGTGCGGGGCCTGCAGACCGAGGGCTTCGCCTCGAGCGAGGTCGACCGCTACCTCGGCATCCCTGGCCAGGCGATCTGCTACAAGGTGGGCGAGCGGGAGTGGCTCGCCGCGCGCGAGGACGCCCGCACCGCAGCGGGGGAGGACTTCGACCTCAAGGCCTGGCACATGAAGGCCCTCGCCCTCGGCTCGGTCGGCCTCGGCGTGCTGCGTCAGGAGCTGGCGATCGCGTGACACCCCGGTGCGGGCCGACGTCTCGTGCCGCGACGCGACGTAGTGTCGACCGCATGGCACCGTCGCACGTCAGGAGGGCGACCGTGGCGGTCGCGGCCGCGCTGGTGGTCGCCCTCACGCCCTCGGTCGCGGCACGCGCGGCTGCGCCCGGGCCGGTGCCCGACGCCTCCGCACCGTCGGCCCGCACCGTCGACGACGTGGTGCGCGCCTGGAGGTCGGACGCCGCCGCGTCCGTGCTCGTGGGGCGCTCGGTGCTCGGTCGCTCGATCGTGGCCCACCGGCAGGGGCCGGCGGACGCGCCGTACGTCCTGCTCGTGCTGGGTCAGATGCACGGCAGCGAGCCGCGGGGGCGCGACGTCGTCCGGGCCATGGCCGCGATGGCACCGCCGGCCGGCGTGCAGGTCTGGACGATCAGCACGATGAACCCGGACGGGGCCGCGGCCGCGCGACGCACCAACGCCCACGGTGTCGACCCGAACCGCAACTTCCCGTTCGCCTGGAGCCCGCGCTACGCGAGCCGGGTCTACTACTACCCGGGTTCCGCGCCCGCCACCGAGCCCGAGGTCGTCGCCCTCATGGCGTTCCTGGACCAGCTGCGACCGGACCTCGTCGTGTCGATGCACCAGCACTACGACGCCGTGGATCTCGGCGGGGCGGGGAAGACCTGGTCCTGGGCGCACCGACTCTCGACGGCCATGCGCCTGCGCACGGCCGTCGTCCCCTGCAACATCGGAACCTGCACCGGCACGATGACCGCGTGGTTCAACCACACCCACCCGGGCGTCGCCATCACCGTGGAGCTGCCGGCGCGCGTGCCGACAGCGCTGGCCACCGCCTACGCGCGCGCGATCCTCGGGGTGGGGGCGCTCCTGGCGCCCCCGTCGCCGTGACGGGGACCAACACGCCTGCGTCGTCCTCGACCGGTGTCGGGCCCGGCTGTTATCCTGGACCCCCGTGAGCAACCCGCAGACGACCAAGCACCTGTTCGTCACCGGAGGAGTCGCCTCCTCCCTGGGCAAGGGGCTCACGGCCTCCTCGCTCGGCAACCTGCTGAAGTCCCGCGGACTGCGCGTGACGATGCAGAAGCTGGATCCCTATCTCAACGTCGATCCAGGCACGATGAACCCGTTCCAGCACGGCGAGGTGTTCGTCACCAACGACGGTGCCGAGACCGACCTCGACGTGGGCCACTACGAGCGGTTCCTCGACGTCGACCTGCACGGGTCGGCCAACGTCACGACCGGCCAGATCTACTCCCAGGTGATCGCCAAGGAGCGTCGCGGGGAGTACCTCGGCGACACCGTGCAGGTCATCCCGCACATCACCAACGAGATCAAGTCGCGGATCCGTCGCATGGCGGGACCCGACGTCGACGTCGTCATCACCGAGGTCGGCGGCACGGTGGGCGACATCGAGTCGCTGCCGTTCCTCGAGGCGATCCGCCAGATCCGTCACGAGATCGGCCGGGACAACGTCTTCTTCCTGCACGTCTCGCTGCTGCCCTACATCGGACCGTCGGGCGAGCTGAAGACCAAGCCGACCCAGCACTCGGTGGCCGCCCTGCGCAACATCGGCATCCAGCCCGACGCCATCGTCCTGCGCGCGGACCGCGAGGTGCCGACCTCGATCAAGCGCAAGATCTCGCTCATGTGCGACGTCGACGTCGAGGCCGTGGTGGCCGCGGTCGACGCCCCGAGCATCTACGACATCCCGAAGGTCCTGCACTCCGAGGGCCTCGACGCCTACGTCGTGCGCCGCCTCGACCTGCCGTTCCGCGACGTCGACTGGACCGACTGGGACAGGCTGCTCCGCCGCGTGCACCATCCCGCGCACGAGGTGACGGTCGCCCTCGTGGGCAAGTACGTCGACCTGCCGGACGCCTACCTGTCCGTGACCGAGGCACTGCGCGCCGGCGGCTTCGCGAACGACTGCCGGGTCAACATCCGCTGGGTGACCTCCGACGACTGCGTGACGCCCGAGGGCGCGCAGCGGCTGCTCGGCGACGTCGACGCCGTGTGCGTGCCCGGCGGTTTCGGCGTCCGCGGCATCGAGGGCAAGCTCGCGGCGCTGACCCACGCGCGCGAGAACGGGATCCCCACTCTCGGCCTGTGCCTGGGCCTGCAGTGCATGGTCATCGAGTACGCGCGCAGCAAGGCGGGACTCGACGGGGCCGGTTCGGCGGAGTTCGACGAGGCGACGCCGTATCCCGTGATCGCCACGATGGCCGACCAGCGCGACGTCGTGGCGGGCGAGCGCGACATGGGCGGCACGATGCGCCTCGGGCTCTACCCCGCGAAGCTCGCCGAGGGCTCCCTGGTGCGCGAGGTCTACGGCGAGACCTATGTCGACGAGCGGCACCGGCACCGCTACGAGGTCAACAACGACTACCGCGGTCGCCTCGAGGAGGCCGGCCTGTGGTTCTCCGGCACCTCGCCCGACGGGCGGCTCGTGGAGTTCGTGGAGCTTCCGCGAGACGTCCACCCGTACTACGTCGCCACCCAGGCGCACCCCGAGCTGCGCTCCCGTCCGACCAAGGCGCACCCGCTGTTCCGCGGGCTCGTCGAGGCAGCGCTGGCCCGTCGCGGCGTCACCCCCGTGCTCGCGAACGCCTGACCGTGACGGACTTCGTCCTCGAGCCGACCTGGCCCGGCGACGTCGCCTCGCTCGCCGACGAACCCGACCCTCGCGTCGTGCTCGAGTCCGACCTCCTGCTGCGCGGCCGCGTGTGGGACCTGCGCCGCGACACGGTCGACCTCGGCGACGGCCAGACCGTGGTGCGCGAGTACGTCGCGCATCCCGGCGCCGTCGCGGTGCTCGCGATGGATGCGCAGGAGCGGGTGCTCCTCATCCGTCAGTACCGCCACCCCGTCGGGATGCTCATGTGGGAGCCCGTCGCCGGGCTGCTCGACGTCGTCGACGAGGACCCGTGGGTGGGCGCGGCGCGCGAGCTGGTCGAGGAGGCCGGGCTCGTGGCCGCCCGGTGGGACGTGCTGGTCGACCTGGAGAACTCGCCCGGCGGCTCCAGCGAGACCATCCGGTGCTACCTCGCGCGCGATCCGGCCCCGGCCCCGGACGGTCGTCCGCACGGCGACGGCGAGGAGCGCGACCTGCCGCACACCTGGGTGCCGCTCGACGACGCCGTCGCCGCCGTGCTCGAGGGCCGGTTCACCGCGCCGATGACCGTCGCCGGTGTGCTGGCGGCGTACGCCTCCCGGGCCGTCGGCTGGTCGACCCTGCGCCCGGTGGCGGCGGACTGGCCCGCGCGGCACTGGGTGACCAGCGCCGGGCGCACGCCTGTGTACGGTTCGTCCACTCACGACCCGCTCGGCTGACACGTTGGCGGGGCGAGCGGGCCCTCCGACCCCCTACCGTGGGCACATCCCGCCGCCCGGCGGACGTCGCGTCGTGCCTCGGCACGGCGCCGCGCACCGCGGGCGGACCCCCTGCGGCGCAACGTCGCGCCGCGCGCATGCGAAGGACCTGACGTGAAGGTCGCAATCCCCAGCGAGGTCAAGGACCACGAGTACCGCGTGGCCATCACGCCGGCCGGTGTGTTCGAGCTGAGCCGCCACGGACACGAGGTCTTCGTCCAGCAGGGCGCGGGCCTCGGCTCGTCGATCACCGACGAGGAGTACACGGCCGCCGGCGCCACGATCCTCGCGACCGCGGACGAGGTCTGGGCGACCGGTGAGCTCATCCTCAAGGTGAAGGAGCCCATCGCGGAGGAGTACCACCGCATGCGTGCGGGTCAGACCCTCTTCACCTACCTCCACCTCGCCGCCTCGCGTCAGTGCACCGACGCGTTGATCTCCCGAGGCGTCACGGCGATCGCCTACGAGACCGTCGAGCTCCCGGACCGGTCGCTGCCGCTGCTCGCCCCGATGTCCGAGGTCGCGGGCCGACTCGCCCCGCAGGTCGGTGCGCACGCGCTGATGCGGGCCAACGGCGGTCGCGGCGTCCTCATGGGCGGGGTCTCCGGCACCTACGCCGCGAAGGTCGTCGTCCTCGGCGCCGGGGTGTCCGGCCAGAACGCGGCCGCGATCGCGCTCGGCATGCAGGCCGAGGTGCTCCTGCTCGACCTCAACATCGCGCGGCTGCGCCAGGTCGATGCGATCTACCAGGGACACATGCAGACCATCGCGTCCAACGCCTACGAGGTGGAGCGTGCCGTGCTCGACGCCGACCTCGTCATCGGCGCGGTCCTGGTTCCCGGTGCCAAGGCGCCGAAGCTGATCAGCAACGACCTCGTGTCGCGGATGAAGCCGGGCTCGGTGCTCGTCGACATCGCGATCGACCAGGGCGGCTGCTTCGAGGACTCGCGCGCGACCACGCACTCGGACCCGACCTACACCGTGCACAACTCGGTGTTCTACTGCGTCGCCAACATGCCGGGCGCCGTGCCGAACACCTCGACGTACGCGCTGACCAACGTGACGCTGCCCTACGCCGTGGCGCTGGCCAACAAGGGCTGGGCGCAGGCGTGCCGCGACGACCGGTCGCTCGCGCTCGGCCTCAACACCCACGCGGGTCGCATCACCTACCCGGCCGTGGCCGAGGCCTTCGAGGACATCGAGTCGGTCACGCTCGAGGGCGTGCTCGCCTGACCCCTGGCCGCTGGTACGACGACGGGCCTCGCCGGCACCGGCGAGGCCCGTCGTCGTTTCCTGCTCCGGGCGTTGCGACTCGCGCTAGCGTCGCGCCAGACACGGAGGAGGCCCGCATGAGTGACCCGGTGGAGAGCGTCTCTGCACGGCTGCAGGCCGCGCTCGCGGCGTTCGTCAAGGAGCATCGGCTCCCCGGTGCGACCGCGGGTGTCGTGCACGACGGCCACCTCGTGTGGAGCGGGAGCACCGGGTTCGCCGACGTCGCGCACCGGGTCGTCGCCGACCCGTCGACGCTGCACCGGGTCGCCTCGATCACCAAGACCTTCACGGCCACCGCGATCCTGCAGCTGCGCGACGACGGGCTGCTCGGCCTCGACGACCCGGTCGTCGAGCACGTGCCCGAGCTCGCTGCGGCGCAGCCGGTCGCTGGCCCCATCGAGGCGGTCACGCTGCGGCTCCTCCTCGCGCACCAGTCCGGCCTGCAGAGCGAGCCGCCCGGCACCGACTGGTCGGTGGGCCGCTACGAGGGCGACGTCCTGGTCAACCTGGCGCGGGCCGCGGAGATCGGAACTCGCGTGGCGGTGGCGACGCAGGAGAAGTACTCCAACCTCGGCTACCAGGTGCTCGGCGAGGTCGTCGCCCGTGTGGGTGGCACGTCGTACGCGGAGCACGTGCGCACCCGCATCACCGAGCCGCTGGGCATGACGCGGACCAGGCTCGACCCGCTGCCGGACGATCTCGTCGCGGACCAGGCCACGGCGTACGGCGCCCGATGGATGTCCGATGAGCTCACGGCCGTCTCGGAGCCGCTGGAGATGCGCTCGTCCGAGGGCGGTCTGTGGTCGTGCGTCGACGACCTCGCGCGCTGGGCGGCGTTCTGGCTCGAGAAGGACGACGACGACACCCACGTCGGCGTCCTCGCGCACCGGACGCGGCGGGAGATGCGGACGCCGCGCTACCTCGCCGACGACGCGTGGACCAGTGCCTTCGGCCTCGGCTGGTACGGCGTGCGCAAGGACGACGTCGTCTGGATCCAGCACGGCGGGGGCCTGCTCGGGTTCCGGTCGATGGTCTGCTTCGAACCGCAGCAGGGCGTCGGCGCCATCGTCCTCATCAACGGCATGGGCCGAGCCGGGGCGATCGCGATGGCGCTCGGGGACATCGGCCGCGCTGCGGTCCTCGAGGCCGAGCCGGTGGTGGCGGCGCCGGCAGCCTTGCCGTCGGCGTACGCCGATCTGCTCGGCCTCTACGCCGAGGCGGAGGTGTTCGGTGAGCTCGTGCGCGTCGAGTGGCGCGACGCCACGCTCGCCGTCACGGCGCCGGACGAGCCGACCGTCGAGCTGAGGCCGACCGAAGACCCGGACGTCTTCGACGTCGCACCCGGCAACCGCGCTTCGGGCGAGCCGGCTCGGTTCGAGCGCGCCGCGGACGGCCGGGTCCGTCGGTTCTGGATCGGTGGCGGCTCCTACGGTCGGCTCCACACCATCGACTGAGCCCCGGCCCGCGCGGGGGAGAGCACTCGGTTATGTCAGGTACGGTGTCCGCCGTGGCCGACGACGACCTGGTGGACGCGCCCGAAGCGGCACCGGCCGTCCGCCCGTCGCCGCTGGCTCGCGCCGTCCGGCTCTATCTCGACCACCTGCAGGTCGAACGCGGTCTCGCGACCAACTCGATGTCGGCCTACCGCCGCGACCTGGCCCGCTACCTGGCCTGGTGCGAGGCCCGGGGGATCAGCGAGCCGGCAGCGATCCGGGAGATCGACGTCTCGGACTTCCTGGTGGCGCTGCGCGAGGGCGACGCCGATCACCGGCCGTTGGCCGCCTCGTCGGCGGGCCGGACCGTGGTCGCGGTCCGCGGCTTCCACCGCTTCGCCGCCCGGGAGGGCCTGACGACGGTCGACCCGGGACGCGACGTGCGACCTCCGACGCTCACCCAGCGGCTGCCCAAGGCGATCTCGGTCTCCGAGGTCGAGGCCATCCTCGACGCCGCCGGGGCC
Source organism: Candidatus Nanopelagicales bacterium (assembly GCA_036510975.1). Taxonomy (GTDB): domain Bacteria; phylum Actinomycetota; class Actinomycetes; order S36-B12; family CAIYMF01; genus Longivirga. Next base: position 10,456 of record DATCCY010000008.1, on the reverse strand, counting down.
GAGGGGACTCCGCGCGCGCTGCGCGACCGGGCGCTGCTGGAGGTTCTCTATGCGACCGGCGCCCGGATATCGGAGGCAGTGGGTCTCGACGTGGACGACCTCGACCTGGACACGGCCTCGGTGCTGCTGCGCGGCAAGGGCAGCAAGGAACGGCTCGTGCCCGTGGGCCGGCTCGCGGTGTCCGCGGTGGAGGCCTACCTCGTGCGCGGGCGGCCCTCGCTCGTCTCCGCCGGTCGCGGCGCGCCGGCGCTGTTCGTCAACCATCGCGGCGGTCGGCTCACCCGGCAGAGCGCCTGGTCGATCCTCGCGGCTGCTGTGGACCGCTCGGGCGTCACCGCGGAGGTGTCGCCGCACACGTTCCGGCACTCCTTCGCCACGCACCTGCTCGACGGCGGCGCGGATGTGCGCGTCGTTCAGGAGCTGCTCGGCCACGCCTCGGTCACGACGACCCAGATCTACACCCTCGTCACGGTCGACCGGCTTCGTGAGGTCTACGCCACGGCGCACCCCCGCGCGCGCGGCTGACCTGCGGCGATACCGGGCGGACGGCCCTGGACCTCGCCTGTCCCGTCACCCCGTCGGCCTCGTCGCGGGCGCCCCGGCCTTGTCACGCGAGGACCCGCGCCCCTAGGGTGACGCCATCGTCGCCAAGGCGATCAGATTCCCTATCGAGACAGAGTTGAGTCTGCTTGTGAGTATGTCGACAAATTGGGCGGCGGCAGACGACGCGGCCAGCGGGGGAGCCGGTGAGCCGACGCCCGTGGGCACCGTCGAGCCCTCCGCCCCCGGTGAGCACGCCCCCGCGGCGCCTGCATCGGGTCCGGTGACGGTCGAGGCGCTCGGCGCACCGGACGAGGTCGTGCTCGACGCGACCGGACGACCGCGCATCGAGTTCCCCGAGCCGCCGGCACTCGAGTCGCACGGCCCGGCTCGGGTCATCGCCCTGTGCAACCAGAAGGGCGGGGTGGGGAAGACCACCTCGACGATCAACCTGGGGGCCGCCCTGGCCGAGGCCGGGCGCCGGGTGCTGCTCATCGACTTCGACCCCCAGGGCGCCCTGTCCGTCGGCCTCGGCGTCAACCCGCACGAGCTCGACCTGACCGTCTACAACCTGCTCATGCAGCGCGACGTCTCGATCGACGAGGTGCTGCTCAAGACCGGCGTCCCCGGCCTCGACCTGCTGCCGGGCAACATCGACCTGTCCGCCGCCGAGGTCCAGCTCGTCTCGGAGGTGGCACGGGAGCAGACCCTGGCCCGCGTCATCGCGCCGGTGCTGGGGGAGTACGACATCGTCCTGATCGACTGCCAGCCTTCGCTGGGCCTGCTCACGGTGAACGCGCTTGCGGCGTCCGACGGCGTCATCATCCCGCTGGAGTGCGAGTACTTCGCCCTTCGAGGGGTCGCCCTCCTGATGGACACCATCTATCGTGTCCAGGAAAGGATTAACCCTCGACTCGAGGTTGAGGGGATCCTGGCAACAATGTACGACGCCCGAACCCTGCACGGCCGCGAGGTGCTCGCCCGTGTCGTGGACGCGTTCGGGGACAAGGTCTTCCGCACGGTCATCGCCCGCACGGTCCGGTTCCCGGAGACCACCGTGGCGGGGGAGCCGATCACGACGTACGCGTCGAGCTCGTCGGGCGCCGCGGCGTACCGCCAGCTCGCCCGGGAGGTGCTGGCGCCATGAGCCGACGAGCGACGCTGCCGGGGGCCGACGAGCTGTTCCGGCGAACGTCGGACAACCCGGAGCCCGAGGTCGCCACCGCGGCGGCCCCGGCTCCGGCTCCGGCCCCGGCCCCGACGGCGGTGGCGGCGGTCCTTCCCGTGCCCGCCGCCGACCTGGCGGGCCAGGCCGAGCCCGAGGCGGCGCGAGCACCCCGAGCGCCGAGCCGGCGCCGACCGCGGGCCGGCGACCGTCGTCCAACCGGTCGGGAGCGGCACGAGGAGAAGATCACGGTCTACGTCTCGCCCGAGGAGCTCGTCGACGTCGAGCAGGCCAAACTGGTCCTGCGGGCCCAGCACGGCCTGGCCGTGGACCGCGGTCGTATCGTCCGAGAGGCGATCGCGGTGGTCATCGCCGATCTCGAGGCCAAGGGCGAGGAGAGCATCCTGGTCCGCCGGCTCCGCGGGGTCTGACCTGCTGAATCGGCCGCGCGCCGAGCATCGGTGCAGGTCAGATCTCTGGTAGGAGCGATTTGTCGTCATACAGCTAGATGGATTAGCCGCCTTTTGCGCCTGATCGGCGAGGGGGCCGTCCGCGGGTCGTGCCGGTCGTGCGCGCCGCGGAAGGTAGCGTTCCCGCGTGATCGACGCGGTGGCCACGGAGCAGCCCGGGTCGGCGTCGGCCCCCGGCACCGACCCCCCGGGCGCCCTCGTCGACCCCCACTCCGGCGACGCGCTCGCGGACGCACCCGTCCAGGACGCGGTCGTCGGCTCGGGGTTCTCGGTGCGGCTCGAGGAGTTCGAGGGCCCGTTCGACCTGCTGCTCTCGCTGATCGCCAAGCACCGTCTGGACGTCACCGTCCTGGCCCTGCACACGGTCATCGACGACTTCCTGGCGCACATCCGTGCCCGCGGCCCGGAGTGGGATCTCGACGAGGCGACGGAGTTCCTGGTCGTGGCAGCCACCCTCCTCGACCTCAAGGCGGCGCGGCTGCTGCCCTCCGGTGAGGTCGAGGACGAGGAGGACCTCGCCCTGCTCGAGGCGCGCGACATCCTCTTCGCCCGGCTCCTGCAGTACCGCGCCTACAAGGACGTCTCCGCCGTGCTCGCCGAGCTTCTCCGCACCGGCTCGCGTCGTCACCCGCGCGAGGTGGGACTCGACCCGGAGTTCTCGGGGCTGCTCCCCGAAGTTCTGATCGGCTTGGGGCCGTTGGAGTTTGCGGCGATGGCCGCCAAAGCGCTCGCACCCAAGCCGGTGCCCCAGGTCGGCACCGGCCACATCCACGCCGTGCGGGTCAGCGTCCGTGAGCAGGCCGCGATCCTGGTCGACCGGCTGCGCCGGCATCCCTCCGCCACCTTCCGCAGCCTCACCTCGGACTGCGACACCACCCTGCTCGTGGTGGCCCGGTTCCTGGCCCTGCTGGAGCTCTACCGTGACGGCTCGGTGGCCTTCGACCAGGTGTCCCCGCTCGGCGAGCTGCACATCCGGTGGACGGGCGCGGCCGAGGGCGAGGTCGTCGTGGCGGCCGAGGAGTACGAGGGCGCCCCGGCGGTTCCCGCGGATGCACCGCCGGCGCAGGAGGTCGAGCTCGCCGACATCGAGGCCGCGCTCGCCCGGGGCGCGGCGACAGAGGGCGCCGAACCAGACATCTCGGACATCGACCAGCGATCGGCCGAGGGGCGGACTCGGCCCGACGTCCCGCTCGCCAGCGCGGAGGAGCAGACGTGAGCAGTCAGGACAGCCCTGGCGACCCCGGGGAGGCCGCCCGCGGGGCGCAGGAGGCCCTTGCGGACGTCGCCACGACGTCCGACTCGCGGTCGGGTCCCAGCGCCCCGGACGCGCCGCAGGGCGGTCCGGAGGGCATCGAGGAGGACGGGACCTCCGAGGACGACGTGCTGGAGTCGACGCTCGGTGCTCCGACCCTCGATGCCGCGCTCGAGGCCGTGCTGCTGGTGACCGACCAGCCCATCGACGTCGCCACGCTGGCCTCGTTGGTGCGTCGGCCGGCCGACGAAGTGCTCGATCGCCTGCACGCGCTCGCGGCGGACTACACGGCAGGCGCACGGGGTTTCGACCTGCGGGAGGTCGCCGGGGGATGGCGGTTCTACACACGGTCGGACTGTGCGGAGATCGTCGAGCGCTACGTCCGCGACGGACAGCAGGCACGGCTCACCCAGGCGGCGCTGGAGACCCTGGCGGTGGTCGCCTACCGGCAACCGGTCAGCAGGGCGCGCATCTCGGCGGTGCGCGGCGTGAACGTCGACGGCGTGATCCGCACGCTGACCAGCCGGGGTCTCGTGGCCGAGGCGGGCCACGACGAGACGAGCGGGGCGATCCTCTACCGGACCACCGAACTCTTCCTGGAGCGTCTCGGGCTGACCTCGCTCGAGGAGCTACCTCCCGTGGCGGACTACCTGCCAGACATCGAGTTGCTCGATGACTTCATCGAACAAACCTCAAGTTGAGATTGAGACATCATGGCGACTGACGACGCGGACACTGCGATCCGGCTCCAGAAGGTCCTTGCTGCGGCCGGCATCGGCAGTCGGCGGGCCTGCGAGGAGCTCATCGACGAGGGCCGTGTCGAGGTCGACGGTCGGATCGTGCTTGAGCAGGGACTTCGGGTGGATCCGCGCAGCTCGGTGATCAAGGTCGACGGCATGCGCATCCCCACTGCCCCCGGTCACGTCGTGCTCGCGCTGAACAAGCCGCGGGGGGTCCACTCGACCATGACCGACGAGCGCGGCCGGCCGTGCGTGGGGGACTACCTGCGAGGTCGTAAGGAGCGGCTCTTCCACGTCGGTCGGCTCGATGCCGATACCGAGGGACTGCTGCTGTTCACCAACGACGGGGAGCTCGCCCAGCGGCTGGCGCACCCGTCCCACGGCGTGACGAAGACCTACCTGGCGCAGGTGAAGGGAACCATCCCGCGCGACCTGGGCAAGCGGCTGCGCGAGGGGGTCGAGCTCGAGGACGGGATCGTGCGCGTCGACCGCTTCAAGGTGGTCACCTCAGCGCCCGGACGGGCACTGGTCGAGGTCGTCCTGCATGAGGGTCGCAAGCACGTGGTGCGTCGGATGCTGGCGGCGGTCGGCCACCCGGTCGAGGGTCTGGTCCGGGTCAAGGTGGGACCCATCGGTCTCGGCGACCTGCGGTCGGGCAAGCTGCGCACCCTCACGATCACCGAGGTCGGGGAGCTCTACGCGGCTGTCGGTCTCTGAGGCTGTCTCGCTACATCTCTTCATCTCTAGGTCGACATAGCGTTCATCGACAAGGCGACCCCGTGACGGCTCGACCAGGTGTACCGATCAGTCGACTTTGCCTTCGGCGCCGAGTGCTGGCGTTGATGAAGACAAATCGACATCACGGCGCCCTTCCCATGATCGGGTCTGGGGCGGCTGCGCTCGCGTCCGTGCAGGTCACAGGCTGCAGGCAGGTACCCCGACGGACGGCGCCGGCCGGGTCCTGGGCCGCGGCAGCGTCGAGCTTGTCGGGGCGGGTCCGGGCGACCTCGGTGCCGGGGACGGGCCAGGCCGGCGTGCCGTTCAGGATCGCCGAAACGATGCACCGAGAAAGAGGCGTAGCTCTATAGCGGTGAACTCATATAACGACAAAGAGGTAAGCCGATGTAGATGTCAGGCGATCAGACGATCTGGGGATGAGGCGCGACATCGGTGAGTCTGCATGGCGAGTGATCGTCCGATCGCTAAGGTGATCGCTGACCGAGAGGAGTGAGCAGTGGCGGTGCGTGCGATCCGAGGTGCCACCCGACTGTCCGCCGACGACCCCGTCGAGATGACGGAGGCCGTTGTCGAGCTGGTCGAGGAGATGCTCGAGCGCAACGGTGCGGACCGCGATTCGCTCATCTCGGTCGTCTTCACCGCCACCCCCGATCTGGTGTGCATGTTCCCCGCAGCTGCAGCCCGAGGTCTCGGGCTCGGCGATGTCCCGCTCATCTGCGCCCAGGAGATCGCCGTGGCCGGAGCGCTCTCCCGCGTGGTGCGGGTCCTCGCGCACCTGGAGCTCGATCGTCCACGCTCCGAGGTGAGCCACGTGTACCTCCGCGGTGCCGAGGTTCTCCGCCAGGACCTGGCGCAGTGAGCCTGCCGCCCATCGGATCCGTCCTCATCGTGGGGTCGGGACTCATCGGTGCCTCGATCGGGATGGCTCTGCGCACTCGGGGGATGACGGTCTGGCTCGAGGACGCCGACGAGGGCGCTCTGCGGGTGGCCGTGGAACGCGGCGCCGGCCTGATGGGCCCCCCGGATCGCGATCCCGACCTCGTCATCGTGGCGGTTCCTCCGGTTGTCGCACCGTCAGTCATCGCGGCCTCGCTTCATCGTTACCTCAATGCGACAGTGAGTGATGTTGCGAGCACTAAGGCTCGACTTCAACGCGAGGTTGAGTCATTGGTGGCAGATATGGAGCGATTTGTTCCCGGGCACCCCTTGGCAGGTCGGGAAGTCTCGGGACCGGCTGCCGCCCGGGCGGACCTGTTCGCCGACCGGGTCTGGGCGCTCACCCCCGGCCCGAGAACCGACGCCGAGCGCACGGCCGGGGTGGCAGCCGTCGTCGAGTCGCTCGGAGCAGTCGTCGTGCGCACCTCCCCCGAGGAGCACGACCAGGCGGTCGCCCTCACGTCGCACACTCCGCAAGTCGTCTCCTCGCTGGTGGCGGCGGGGCTCGACCCGCTGGGGACGAGCGAGGTCCGGCTCTCCGGGCAGGGCCTGCGCGACGTGACCCGGCTGGCCGGGTCGGACCCTGACCTGTGGACCGAGATCCTCACGAGCAACGCCGAACCCGTGTCGGCCGCCCTGGACTCCCTCATCGACCGGCTGTCCCGAGTCCGTGACGGGCTGCGCGGGGGCGCCGACGGGCCGGGCGCCGTGCGGGCCGCCCTGGTTGCCGGTGTGGCCGGGGCCGCCAAGGTGCCCGGGAAGCACGGCACCCAGTCGGTGCCCTACGCCGTGGTGCCTGTGGTGATCGCCGACAGACCGGGGGAGCTGGGCCGGCTGTTCGCCGCCGCAGCCGCGACCGGGGTCAACCTCGAGGACGTCCGCATCGACCACGCCCAGGGCCGGCCGACCGGGCTGGTGGAGCTCGAGGTGCGCCCCGAGAGCTCGGCCGCGCTCGCGGCCGGACTGCGTGCGGACGGGTTCGAGGTTCGAGACTGAGCCTGGACACCGCGTCGCCCGGCCGCCCGCGGACATCAGCAGAGGCGCCTCGGCGTGCGACGTACCCCGGTGGCTCAAGCGATACGCCGATTCATCGATTTTTCGTCGTGAAGGGCTGGTGAGTGGGTGGTGAATATCGACAGAGCGACTTATCGACGCGGAGATTCGTATCACGCCGGGACCGGGCGTGCGACGTGCGGCAACGCCGTAGGCTCGACCTCGGTGCCGCGCGGTTCGCGGCCCGCCCACCGATCTCTGCGCGCCCGCTCCGGCGCGTCCGACGCGAGCAGGAGCCAGCCGTGACCAGCCCTGCCACCGCCGTCGTCGCTATCGACGGGCCATCGGGGTCCGGCAAGTCCAGCGTCTCCCGCGGCGTCGCCCGGGAGCTCGGCCTGCGCTACCTCGACACCGGGTCCATGTACCGGGCGATCACCTGGGCCGTGCTGCGCGACGGGGTCGACGTGCACGACGCCGACGCCGTCGCCGCGACGGCGCGCTCGGCGCGCCTGGACTGGTCCACGGACCCCGACGAGTCGGCGATCAGGGTCGACGGGGCCGACGTCGCCCGGGCCATCCGCGAGGAGGCGGTGACGTCCTCGGTGTCGGCCGTCGCCGCCGAGCCGCGGACCCGTGAAGTGCTCGTGGGGCTCCAGCGCCGGGCGGTCGCGAACGCGCTTGCGGCCGGGCAGGGGATCGTGGTCGAAGGTCGGGACATCGGGTCGGTCGTGCTGCCGGACGCCGATCTGAAGGTGTGGCTCGTCGCCGACCCGGCCGTGCGGGCCGCCCGCCGGGCGTCGGAGGACGTCGCTGCAGGGCGCCTGGCCGTCGCGGACCCGGCCGTCGACGCGGTTGTGGCCGACCTGGCCCGACGGGATGCCCTGGACGCCGCGCGCGCGGCGTCGCCGACGACGCAGGCCGACGACGCCGTGGTCGTGGACGCCACCGACATGGGTCTCGCCGAGGTCATCGACACGGTCGTCCGGCTCGTCCGCGAGCGGACCTCGGCATGACGCTCCCCACGACCCCGTCGACCTCCCGCGCCGCGACGGGGCGCAACCTGGCTGCGCTCGCGGCGCGCGCCTGGCGCCTTCACGTCGAGGGCGCGGACCGTGTGCCGCACCGTGGCCCGGTGCTGCTGGTGGCCAACCACACCGGTTTCCTCGACGGCCTCGTGCTCGCCGCCGCCTCGCCCCGTCCCGTGCACGTGCTCGCCGACCCCGACCTGTTCGCGCCCCCGCTGGACCGGCTGCTGCGCGGCACCGGTCAGATCCCCTTCGACGCCACGGCCGCCGACAGGACCGCGCTGCTCGTGGCGGCCGAGTTGCTGGGCGGCGGCGGCGTGGTGGGGATCTTCCCCGAGGTCAGCAGAGGAGCCGGCGATGCCCGCCACATCAGGCACGATGTCGCCTACCTGGCCGCTCGCACCGGCGCCCTCGTCGTCCCGGTCGCCATCCTCGGCACCCGAGCCGCCGGGGCGGGCAAGGACTCGCTGCCGAGGCTGCGCTCGCGCATCGAGGTCGTGATCGGTGCCGCCGTCGACGTACGGGTCGAGGGCGATCCACGCCGACGCGCCGTGCTCGCGCGGTCGGGGGAGCGGATCCGCCAGCTGCTGGCCGATCATGTCCGTGACGCCTGCGACCGTACCGGCCTCGACCTGCCCGGCCCGCTGCCCCATCCCTCGCACCACAACCGGAGTGACTCGTGAGCACCGACGACCCCACGCCCGACCCCACCCTGGTCGACGGCGAGCTGGGCTACGACGAGGACGCCAGCGCGTGGGACGACGACGAGGTGTTCGAGGTCGAGGACCTCGACGGTGCGGACGACCTCGGCGACCTGGGCGACGACGAGGAGTTCGACCCGTCCCAGCTGGTTGCGCTCGGGTTCGACATCGACGACATCGACTCCTTCGACGACGACGAGGACGAGTTGCTGCCCGTCGTCGCGATCGTCGGACGCCCCAACGTCGGCAAGTCCACCCTGGTCAACCGCATCCTCGGCCGACGCGAGGCCATCGTGGAGGACGTCCCCGGCGTGACGCGCGACCGCGTCACGTACGAAGCGGAGTGGACGGGACACCGGTTCCTCATCGTCGACACCGGCGGCTGGGAGAAGGAGGCCGACGGGCTCGCCGCCCAGGTCGCCGCCCAGGCCGAGCGGGCGATGTTCGAGGCCGACGTCATCATGTTCGTCCTCGACGCCACCGTCGGTGCGACCGACGCGGACGAGGACGTCGTCAAGGTCCTGCGACGCACCAAGAAGCCGGTCATCCTCGTGGCCAACAAGGTCGACGACGCGCGCAGCGACGCCGACGCCGCGATGCTGTGGTCGCTCGGCCTCGGGGAGCCCTTCGCGACGTCGTCACTGCACGGGCGCGGCTCCGGTGAGCTGCTCGACGCGGTGGTCGCCGCCTTCCCCGACGAGGGCAGCCGTACGGCGACCCCGCGCGGCCCACGCCGGGTGGCGCTGCTCGGCAAGCCCAACGTCGGCAAGTCGAGCCTGCTCAACAAGCTCGCAGGGGAGACCCGCGTGGTCGTCGACTCCGTCGCCGGCACGACCGTCGACCCGGTCGACGAGCTCGTCGAGATCGCCGGGGTCACCTGGCGCTTCGTGGACACAGCCGGCATCCGGCGTCGCGTGAAGGAGGCGAGCGGGCACGAGTACTACGCCTCCCTGCGCACCCGCGCAGCGCTCGACAAGGCCGAGGTCGCCGTCGTCCTGCTCGAGGCGCACGAACCGCTCGCGGAGCAGGACACCCGGATCCTGTCGATGGTCATCGAGAGCGGCCGCTGCCTCGTTCTCGCGTTCAACAAGTGGGACCTGACCGACGAGGAACGTCGCAAGTACCTCGAGCGTGAGATCGAGCGCGACCTCATCGCGGTCCACTGGGCGCCTCGGGTCAACGTGAGCGCACGCACCGGGCGTCACATGGAGAAGCTCGTTCCGGCGCTCGAGACCGCGCTCGCCGGTTGGGAGACGCGCGTTCCCACCTCGAAGCTCAACGCGTTCCTCGGCACCCTCGTCGCCTCGCACCCGCACCCGGTGCGCGGTGGCAAGCAGCCCAAGATCCTGTTCGGCACGCAGGCGGGGATCAAGCCGCCGACGTTCGTGCTCTTCACCTCCGGTTGGCTGGAGGCCGGCTATCGCCGCTTCATCGAGCGCCGGTTGCGCGAGGAGTTCGGCTTCGAGGGCACACCGGTGCGGGTGAACCTGCGGGTGCGCACGAAGCGGCCGCGCAAGTAGCGTCCAGCGCCGTCTGCAGTCGCCTGGACACGGTGGGCGCAAGGCCGCGGCTGCTCCGCCGCACGGGCATGGCGTCCGCGGTTTCAGGAGACCGCCGGGCGTGGGGTAATCTTCGGTGGCCGTCCGGGGCTCGCCCCGGATCGGTGCTCGCCTCGGGCTGTGGCGCAGCTTGGTAGCGCACTTGACTGGGGGTCAAGGGGTCGCAGGTTCAAATCCTGTCAGCCCGACAGGTAAAGATGCAGGTCAGACGCCTGCAGGCCGCTCCGGCCAGTTCGGTCGGAGTGGCCCGGGTGCCTAAATGGAGCCTAAATCTGGCGGGACATTGCCGGACGCCTGAGGACGTTGCTGAACGACTGGCGGGGCCGGCATGCGTTCG
>DATCCY010000007.1:0-2554 GCA_036510975.1 Candidatus Nanopelagicales bacterium | reverse complement strand
CGGCCTGCTTCTGCACCAGCGACTGGACGCCGCCGAGGCCGCCGAGCGGCTGGTGCATCATCACGCGCGTGTTCTTGAGGGCGTAACGCTTGTCCGCGGCACCGGCCGTGAGCAGGAACTGCCCCATCGAGGCGCACATGCCCAGACCCACGGTCGCGACGTCGTTGGGGACGAACTGCATCGTGTCGTAGATCGCCATACCGGCTGAGACGCTGCCGCCGGGCGAGTTGACGTAGAGGTAGATGTCCTTGTGCGGGTCCTCGGCGGAGAGCAGCAGGAGCTGACGAACGATCTCGTTGGCCATCTCGTCGCGCACCTCGCCCTCGAGGAAGAGGATCCGCTCGCGAAGCAGGCGCTCCTTGATCGAGTCGGCGTAGCCGCCCACGCCGGCTCCGGGCCCTTGATCGGTCCAGGTAGTGCTCACGGAGTTCCTCCTGCGGTCATCGCGCTGCGAAGCGTCGGTCTTCCTGGTGTCGCGTGTTCGACCCTAACCAGAGAACACCCCCGTGCCATCCCTGGCACGGGGGTGTTCGCCGTAGGCGGATTGCTACGGCTCCAAGCGCTCGCCCCCCAGGGGCGAGCGCGTCGCCGACGCCTCCGCCTCGCGCCAGGTCGTCGGACTTCGCCCGACGACAGAGAGGTCCGGAGCGACCCCCTTCGGGGGTGCGCTCCGGACCTCTCGGCGCTCGTTGCTTCGGCGTACTGCTTGCTGCGTCTCCCCTGGGGACGGGGGTCAGCTCGACGGATCAGTCGTGGTCGTGGCCCTCGTGGTCGTCGTGGTCGTGGCCCTCGTGGTCGTCGTGGTCGTGACCCTCGTGGTCGTCGTCGTCGAACGCGACCGGGAGGTCTGCGGGGTCCAGGGCGCCGAGGTCGACCGGGTTGCCCTCGGAGTCCACCACGGTGGCGTGCTCGAGCACGTGGGCGAGCGCCTTGGCCCGGCGCACCTCGGCGACGGCGGACGGGACCTGACCGGCGTTGACAAGCTCCTGGGCGAACTGGTCGGGGCTCATGCCGTAGCGCGGCGCCTGCTGGACCAGCCAGGCCGAGAGCTCGGACTCCGACACCGAGAGGTCCTCGGTGTCCGCGATCTTGTCCAGGACGAGCTGGCTCTTGAGCGAGTCGCGCGACTGCTTCTCGAACTCGGCGCGGTGATCGTCGTCGCCGTGGCCGTCGGCGAAGTGGTCGTCGACCTGCTGGGTGATGGCGTTCTCGGGCACCGGCACGTCGGTGGCCTCGAGCAGCGCCTCGGCCACCTTCTCGCGTGCGGCGTAGCCCTGCTCGAGCACCTTCACGCGGGCCAGGCGGGTGCGGAGGTCCTCGCGCAGCTCGCCGATGGTGTCGAACTCGCTGGCGAGTTGGGCGAAGGCGTCGTCGGCCTCGGGGAGGGACCTCTCGCGGACCGTGGAGACGACGACGGTGACGGTGATGTCCTTGCCCTCGTACTCCCCGCCGTCGGGAGTGAAGGTGAAGGTGCGGGTGTCGCCCGCCGACGCGCCCTCGAGCGCCTCGTCGAAGCCGGGGAGCATGCCCTCGGTGCCGAGCTCGTAGGACAGCGCCGTGGCCACGAGGTCCTCGACGGTGTCGCCGTCGTGCTCGCCGGTGATGTCGAAGAGCAGCACGTCGCCCGTCGTGGCGGCGCGCTCGACCGTCGTGAGGGTGCCGAAGCGGCTGCGCAGGCCGTCGAGCTGGGCGTCGACGTCGGCGTCGGTGACCTCGGCGACGTCGACGGTCACCTGGAGGGAGTCGTACGACGGCAGCTCGAAGTCGGGCACGACGTCCATCTCGGCGGTGAACGCCAGCGGCGCGTCGTCCTCGAAGGTGGTGACGTCGACCTCGGGACGGCCGAGGAGCTTGATCTCGTTCTCGCGCAGGGCGACGTCGAGGTTGTGGTTGATCGCGTCGTTGATCGCCTCGTCGAGGACGGCTGCGCGGCCGACGCGCTGGTCGATCACGCGGTTGGGCACCTTGCCCTTGCGGAAGCCGGGGACCGAGATCTGCGCAGCGATCCGCTTGTAGGCGGCATCGAGCGCGGGCTTCAGCTCCTCGAAGGGGACCTCGACGGTGAGCTTCACCCGGCTGGGCGAGAGGGTCTCGACGGCGCTCTTCACGGGGATCGGTACTCCTGGTCTGGTCGCGTCGTCCCGGGACGGCGCGGTCGGGCGTGCGGCGGTCGTGCTCGGTGGTGCGAGGAACAGGCGCGCGGCGCCGTCCGGAGGACGGCGGTGCGGGGCGAGGCCCCCCACCAGTCGGGGCGGGGAGAGTCGAACTCCCGATCTCCTGCCCCCAAAGCAGGCGCGCTAGCCACTACGCTACGCCCCGCGGCGCCGACGGAAGTCTAGTGGACCCCGCGGGCACCCTCGGCCGACCGTCCCGTCGGCTGTGTCACCATGGTTCCCGGCGGGGTCGCGCTGCGGCGGGAGCGCCCGGCGCAGGGGTCGGGGCACAGGCCCGGGTCCACTAGACTTCGGTCGGCGCCACGGGGCGTAGCGTAGTGGCTAGCGCGCCTGCTTTGGGGGCAGGAGATCGGGAGTTCGAGTCTCCCCGCCCCGACCAA
>DATCCY010000006.1:0-27800 GCA_036510975.1 Candidatus Nanopelagicales bacterium | reverse complement strand
GGGACACCTGTTCGACTGCCCCGGCGTGTCGTAGCATGGTCGAACACGCGTTCGACCTAGTGTGGACCCGCACCCGAAGTCCGGCACCACCTGCGTACGAGCCCGCAGCCCGTCCCGCGGTCGCAAGGAGCACCCAGCCCGTCCGGCCCCGGTCGGTCGTCCCCAGGTGGCTCCGGTCGACCCGGACCCGTTGTCGGACCCGGTCCGTAGCGTCCCTCCCGTCGTCATCCGCATCACACGAAGGCAGGTCCAGATGGCCCCCTCCGACCGCAAGTCTCCCGGCGGCTCCGGCGGTTCCGACCGCGAGAAGGCGCTCGACACCGCGCTGGCCCAGATCGAGCGTCAGTTCGGCAAGGGGTCGGTCATGCGCCTCGGCCAGGAGGGCCGGGCTCCCGTCGAGGTGATCCCCACCGGCTCGGTGGCCCTCGACATCGCGCTCGGCATCGGCGGACTCCCGCGCGGCCGCGTGGTCGAGATCTACGGCCCGGAGTCCTCCGGCAAGACCACGCTGGCCCTGCACGCGATCGCCAACGCGCAGAAGGCCGGCGGCATCGCCGCGATCATCGACGCCGAGCACGCGCTCGACCCGGAGTACGCCAAGGCGCTCGGCGTCGACATCGACGCCCTGCTGGTCAGCCAGCCCGACAACGGCGAGCAGGCACTCGAGATCGCCGACATGCTCATCCGGTCCGGTGCGATCGCCATCATCGTCATCGACTCGGTGGCGGCGCTCGTGCCGCGCGCGGAGATCGAGGGCGAGATGGGTGACAGCCACGTCGGCCTGCAGGCACGTCTGATGAGCCAGGCCCTGCGCAAGCTCGCCGGCGCGCTGAGCAACTCCAACACCACCGCGGTGTTCATCAACCAGCTGCGCGAGAAGATCGGCGTGATGTTCGGCAGCCCCGAGACCACCACGGGTGGCAAGGCGCTCAAGTTCTACGCGTCGGTCCGCCTCGACGTGCGTCGCATCGAGACGCTCAAGGACGGCACCGACGCGGTCGGCAACCGCACCCGCGTCAAGGTCGTGAAGAACAAGATGGCCCCGCCGTTCAAGCAGGCCGAGTTCGATATGATCTACGGCGAGGGCATCTCCCGCGAGGGCGGCCTCATCGACATGGGCGTCGAGCAGGGCTTCGTGCGCAAGTCCGGTGCCTGGTACACCTACGAGGGTGACCAGCTCGGCCAGGGCAAGGAGAACGCCCGCCAGTTCCTCAAGGACAACCCGGACCTCACCGAGGAGCTCGAGATCAAGATCAAGAGCAAGCTCGGCATCGGTGGCTACGGCCCGGAGCTGACCGAGGACATCGTCATCCCGGACACCGTCCCGATCGACCTGTGACCAGCGCCCCGCGTCCGTCGGCCGACGGTCCCACCCCGAGATCGTCGGCCGACGACGTCGCGGACGCCGAGACCTACGACGTCGCCCGCGAGATCTGTCTGCAGCAGCTCGCGTCCTCGCCGAAGTCCCGCGCCCAGCTCGAGACCGTGCTCAAGCGGCGCGGCACCGACCCCGGGCTCGTGTCGGAGGTGCTCGACCGGCTCGAGGACGTCCGCCTCGTCGACGACACCGCCTACGCCGAGTCCTACGTCACCTCGCGGCGCGCATCGACCATGTCGCGCCGAGCCCTCGGGCACGAGCTGCGGTCCAAGGGTGTCGCCGGCTCGGTCGTCGAGGAGGCGCTCGACACCCTCGACCCCGAGGCGGAGGTGCAGACCGCCCGGGCCCTCGTCGCGCGCAAGCTGCCGTCCACGCGGTCCCTGCCGATGGATGCCCGGGTTCGGCGCCTCGTAGGAGTACTGGCCCGCAAGGGCTACTCCGGCGGGCTGGCGCTGCGAGTCGTCCGGGAGGCGCTGGCGACCGAGGCCGAGCTCGACCTGCTTGAGCGCGCCATGCTCGATGATCTCGACATCGACCTCAGCGACGCCGCACGGCTAGGGGAGTGAGGTCCCGGTCGGCTCCGTCACGGCGTCCTGGCTGACCCGGCAGAACTCGGCCATCGCCTGCGCCGGCAGCTGGTCGAGCTTGCTGTGCACGGTCTCCGCGAGGCGTCCCATCAGCCGGGTGAGCTCCTCCACGTCCTCGCGCGGCCAGTCCGAGAGCATCAGCCGGGTGAAGAAGCGGGTCATCGTGGTGGCATCGGCGACGACGGCCCGGCCGAGGTCGGTGAGCGCGATGGTCGTACGTCGACGGTCGGCGAGGTCGGAGCCGCGCGTCACGAGACCGTCGTCCTCCATCTCGCCGAGCAGCCGGCTCACCGTCGAGTGCTCGAGGTCGAGCATCACGGCGACGTCCTTCACCGAGACGACCGGACGGCTCGGCGCGAGCTCGGCCACGGCGTCGCAGGCGAAGATCTTGGCGACGTCGAGCTGGCGACCGAGCGCCGGCACGGGCACCAGCCCCTGGGGCGGGCGGATCATCGACTTGCGCAGCCGGCGCAGGGCTCGGTCAAGGGTGTCGACGAGGCCGTCGGGCAGGTGGGACCCTGGTGCGTCGGAGGCGATCGGCGGGATCGACGGGAGCGCGGCCATCGCCAGGGTCGCCGCCTCCTCCGGGGAGTGCTTCGGAGCGCTCGTCATCGCCGTTCACCTCCCGGTAACTCTGCGGGTCGATACTGATTTGCGTGCCTCAGGCATGTAACTTACCGTACGGATTGCATGTGTAGCACACATGTCTGTGTGCTTGCCCTACCGGTCGCAAGGGACCGGACGGCCACGACGAGTGAGGAATCGACATCATGGGTGGACTCTCCCGCTGGGCCGTGCGCAAGCCGTGGTGGGCGCTCGGCGCCTGGCTCCTGCTCGTCGCCGCCGTCTTCACCCTCGGCGGCGCCTTCGGTGGCAAGCTCAACGACTCGTTCTCCCTGCCCGACACCGAGTCGCTCAAGGCCCAGGAGCTCCTGGGCCAGATGAAGGGGGGCCAGGCCTCAGCGGCCACCAGCGCGACCGCCAACATCCTCTGGTCGCCCGAGGCCGAAGGCGCCAGCGCCCTCGACGCCGCGAGCGCGGCCGTGATGTCGCCGCTGCTCACGAAGGTCTCGCAGCTGCCCGGGGTCGCGTGCGTGACCGACCCCTACAGCAAGACCGGGGCCGCTCTCGGCACCGGCTGCCCCAAGGCCGAGGCAGCACCCGACCTCAGTCAGGTCCCTCCGGCCCAGCAGGAGGCGGTCAAGGGAGCCCTGCTCGCCACCCAGAAGGCGCTCTCCCCGATCAGCCCGGACGGTCACGTCGCGAAGTCCGTCGTCACCTTCAGCGGCGGCGGCGACGGCACGGACGTCCCCACCGCGACGGCCACCGAGATCATCGCGCTCGTCAAGGCCGCCAACGCGGACTCGAACCTGCAGGTCGGTGCGAACGGCCAGGTGCTCTCCTTCGCCGGCCAGGAGCCGCCGAAGAGCGAGCAGTACGGCGTGCTCATCGCCCTGATCATCCTGCTCATCGCCTTCGGCTCGCTGATCGCGGCGGGTCTGCCGCTGCTCACCGCCATCGTCGGCGTATCGCTCGGTGCGACGTTCCTGCTGTTCGTCGCACGGTTCACCGACGTCGCGACCTTCGCGCCGACCCTGGCCGCGATGATCGGCCTCGGCGTCGGGATCGACTACTCCCTGTTCGTGATCAACCGCTTCCGTCAGGCCGTGCACGCCGGTCACGACGCGAAGTCCGCGGCCATGGAGGCGGTCAACACCTCTGGTCGTGCGGTCGTCTTCGCGGCCTCGACGGTGATCATCGCGCTGCTCGGCCTGTTCGTCATGCGCATCACGTTCTTCAACGGACTCGCCCTCGCGGCGTCCGGCACCGTGCTGCTCGTCATGCTCTCGGCGGTGTGGCTCCTCCCCGCGCTGCTCTCGCTGCTCGGCGAGCGCGCCGTGACACCGGCGTCGCTGCTCATCGCGCACGGTCTCGAGAAGATCAAGCTCGGGTTCCTGGCCAAGCCGTTCCTCTGGTCCTACTCGCTGACCCGCCACTCGCGGTGGACGCAGGAGTGGCACCCGGAGGGCGGCCGCTGGGCGCACTACGGCCGGCTGATCCAAAAGCGGCCGATCGTCCCGGCGATCCTCTCGCTCGGGCTCGTGCTGATCATGGCGATCCCGGCGCTGTCGCTGCGTCTGGGCTTCCCCGACGACTCCGGCACGCCGCCGGGCAGCATCTCCCGGATTGCCTACGACCTCACCGCCGAGGGCTTCGGCCCGGGTGCCAACGGCCCGTTCTACGTGGCGGTGCAGCTGCCCAAGACCGGCGACGTCGAGGGTCTCGGCGCCATCATCACGGCGCTGGCCAAGACCGAGGGGGTCGCCAAGACCATCCCGAACGTCGAGATGCTGCCGCTGCTCGGCGCGCAGCTCAAGACCTCCACGATCACCGCGATCCAGGTCAACCCGACCACCGGGCCGCAGGACGTGAAGACCGACGAGCTGCTCAACCGGCTCCGCGACCAGACGCTGCCGGCGGTGACGGCCGCGACGAGCTCCGAGGCCTACGTCGGCGGCACGACGGCGATCGTGGCCGACTTCAGCTCGGTGATGGCCAAGGCCATGCCGATCTTCCTGTCGGTCGTCGTCGGCCTCGGCTTCCTCATGCTGCTCGTGCTGTTCCGCTCGGCGGTCGTCTCGTTGACCGCCGTCGTCACCAGCCTGCTCTCGTTCGCCGCCTCGACCGGTGTCACGGTCGCGGTGTTCCAGTGGGGCTGGCTCAACGGTGTCCTCGGGGTCACCGGGACGGGTCCGATCTTCCCGTTCCTGCCCGTGATGGTGTTCGCGATCCTCTTCGGCCTGTCGATGGACTACCAGGTGTTCCTGGTGAGCCGCATGCAGGAGGAGTGGTCGCACACCCAGGACAACGCCGTCGCGGTACGTCGCGGTCTGGCCGGCTCCGGCCGCGTGGTCATGATGGCCGCGCTCATCATGGCGAGCGTGTTCGCCGCGTTCATCCCGACCCCGAACAACACGATCAAGCTGTTCGGCGTGTCGCTGACGGCCGCGGTGCTCGTCGATGCGTTCCTCATCCGGCTGATCTTCGTGCCGTCGTTCATGTCGATCCTCGGCAAGGCCAACTGGTGGCTGCCGGCGTGGCTCGCCACGCACCTGCCGCACTTCGAGGTCGAGGGTGGCGGCGACGAGATCACCGACGACGAGCCCGAGGCGCTGGACCCGGACGCGGAGCTCGTCCGCTCGTAGCCCGGAGCCGGTCACACCCGCTCGGGACCTCAGGAGGCCCGGGACCGCAGCCGCTGTGCTGTCGTCCCGGGCCTCCGGCCGTTAACCTGTCGATGCCGGGTGGTTCACCCGGTCCCGACGTACGACCTCGCTGATCACGGCCGCTGCTGGCCCTTGTCGAGCTCCGCCCGCGCACGTGCGCGGCGCGGTGCCGTGGTGTCGTCCGTCGTCGTAGGACGAGGAACGGGGCGCCGAGGTGGATCCGCTGACCGTGGTCGCGTTCGTGGTCGCAGCGGCGCTGGCCGGTGCGCTCGTGGTCACGACCGGGCGGGCGCGCCGTCAGGCCGCCGACACCGACCGCGACCGCTCGCTCGAGGTGGCCGCCGAGGTGGATGCGGAGCTCGCGCGTCGCGCGTCGGACACCCAGCGCGAGGCAGACCGGCTGCGCGAGGCGGGTCAGGCCGAGGCGGACCGGCTGCGTGCGGCGGCCCAGGCCGACGCCGACCGGGTGCGGGCCACGGCCGAGAAGGACGCCGATCGCAGCAGGGCTCTCGCCGGGGCGGCTCTCGCCGCGGCCGAGCAGACCCGTGCGGAGGCGGCGGAGGGCGTCCGCCGGGCCGAGGAGCGGCGCTCCCAGTCCGCGGCCGACGTCGCCGCGGCTCGCGCCGAGATCGCCGCGGCCCGCGACGAGGTGGCCCGGATCCGCGACGAGGCCCAGCGCCGCGAGGACCGCCTCGCCGAGCGCGAGGCGCGGCTCGACGCCGAGCTGACCGCGCTCGCCGAGCGACGTGCGGCCCTCGAGCAGCGCGACGCCGACCTCGCAGAGCGGGCGGTCGTGCTGGCCGCGGCCGAGGGTGCCCTGGAGGACGAGCGGGCGACCGCGCTCGAGCATGTCGCCGGCCTCACCGCCGAGGCGGCCAAGGCGGAGGTCGTCGCGGCGGTGGAGCACCAGGCCAAGCGCGAGGCCGCGCTGACCGTCCGGGAGATCGAGCGCGAGGCGCGCGAGGAGGGCGAGGACCGGGCGCGACGTATCGTCACCCTCGCCGCGCAGCGCATCGCCTCGGAGCAGACGGCCGAGTCCACCGTGTCGGTGCTGCACCTGCCCGACGACTCGATGAAGGGCCGGATCATCGGCCGCGAGGGCCGTAACATCCGCACGTTCGAGGCGGTCACCGGCGTCAACCTGCTCATCGACGACACTCCCGAGGCGGTGCTGCTCTCGAGCTTCGACCCGGTGCGGCGCGAGGTCGCACGGATCACCCTCGAGGCGCTGGTCGCCGACGGCCGGATCCAGCCGAGCCGCATCGAGGAGGAGTACGAGCGCAGCCGCCTCGAGGTCGAGGCGCGGATCGTCCGCGCCGGCGAGGACGCCCTCGTCGACCTCGCGATCGGCGACATGCACCCGGACCTGATCGTGCTGCTAGGACGGCTGCGCTTCCGGACGTCGTACGGGCAGAACGTGCTCGGCCACCTCATCGAGTGCGCGCACCTCGCGGGCATCATGGCCGCGGAGCTGCGCCTGCCCATCGAGCACGCGAAGCGCTGCGCGCTGCTCCACGACATCGGCAAGGCCCTCACCCACGAGGTGCAGGGCTCGCACGCGCTCATCGGCGGCGAGGTGGCGCGTCGGTACGGCGAGCACGAGGACGTCGTCCACGCGATCGAGGCGCACCACAACGAGGTCGAGGTGCGGACCCTCGAGGCGGTGCTGACCCAGACGGCCGACTCGATGAGCGGCGGCCGCCCCGGGGCGCGGCGGGAGTCCCTCGAGCACTATGTCGAGCGCCTCGAGCGGCTCGAGCAGATCGCGTCGGCGCACGACGGGGTCGACAAGGTCTTCGCGATGCAGGCCGGTCGCGAGGTGCGCATCGTCGTGCTGCCCGACCAGGTCGACGACATCGGCATGCAGGTCCTCGCCCGCGACATCGCCGCCGAGATCGAGCACGAGCTCACCTACCCCGGCCAGATCCGCGTCACGGTGGTCCGAGAGTCCCGAGCCACGGGCCTCGCCCGGTAGTCACTGAAGGACCCCTTTGTTGCATAGAGGACAACAGACTCCGCCTTCACTTTCGAGGCGCGCGTGGTGACCGCCGTGCAGCCCGCGGCAGCGGAGCGACGGTGGCCGACCCGGCGCGTCGGGTGGGTGGGCGCGGGCGCGGCGGCGTCGGTCGTACTCGTCCTCGCCGTCCTGATCGTCCGCGGGTGGCCCCCTCTGCTGCGGTTCGACGAGTCGATGGACGACACGATCCATTCCTGGACGCTGGTGACGCCGTGGGCGGTGCGGGGCTCCGAGATCCTGCAGGCCGCGGGGTCCTTCGCCGCGTGCGTGCTCGTCGTGGCGGCCACCACGATCCTGCTCGTGTTGGCGCATCGATGGCGGGCGGCACTGGCCCTGGTCGCCGTGGCGAGCCTCGCGCCGTTCGTCACCTCGCTGCTCGAACCGGTCGTCGGCCGGGCCAGGCCGGTCTGGGAGCACAGCCTCGGGTCGGAGGCCACGCTGTCGTACCCCTCCGGGCACGCCACCGCAGGGATCGCGGTCTACGCCGCGTGCGGCGTGGCCCTCGCGAGCCTGATGCGGAGCAGGGCCTGGGGACTCGGGGTTGCGCTCGCGTTCGGTGCGTTCGGTGCGTTCGGTGTCGCGATGGGGCTGTCGCGGCTCGTGCTCGGAGTGCACTGGTCGAGCGACGTGCTCGGCGGGTTCTGCGTGGCCCTGACGGTGGCCGGAACCGCGGGCGCCCTGCTGGTGCTGCCTCCCGCGCCGTCGCCGGCGAGCTGAGTTCGGACTGCGCCGCGTCGGCATCCGTGGTCCCCTGGGAGCCGACCCGAGGAGGGTGTGATGGCCGTGTTCACCGACGCCGAGCTCGAGTACCTCAGCGCGCAGCCGCTGGCCCGGATCGCGACCGCGTCGGCCACCGGCGTACCGGATGTCGCGGCCGTGGGCTTCGGCGTGGACGGCGACACCCTGGTGACCGGCGGCTACGACATCACGAAGACGGTCCGCTACCGCAACCTGCTGGCGAACCCGCGCGCGACGATCGTGGTCGACGACCTCGCGAGCGTCGACCCGTGGGCGCCGCGCGGGGTGAAGGTGCGCGGCGCGGCGACGCTCGAGGAGGTCACCGGCGGGATGCGGATCCGGATCGTCCCCGAGGTGATCTGGAGCTGGCACCTCAACCAGGACGCCGAGAAGCGCTTCCTGTCGGTCGAGAAGCGGGTGCTCACCTGACGCGATCGCCTGCGATGAAGGCGGACTTCGTTGCTCTCTATGGAACCAAGGCGTCCTTCAGTGGCAACAACGGGGGGACGTAGGGTTGGCGATCATGCGTACGTACGAGGTGCGCACCTACGGGTGCCAGATGAACGTCCACGACTCCGAGCGGCTCTCCGGGCTGCTCGAGGCGGCGGGCTACGCGCGCCCGGCCGCCGGCGAGCAGGCCGACGTCGTCGTGTTCAACACCTGCGCGGTGCGTGAGAACGCCGACAACCGGCTCTACGGCAACCTCGGGCACCTCAAGTCGGTCAAGGACGTCACTCCCGGCATGCAGATCGCCGTCGGTGGCTGCATGGCGCAGAAGGACCGCGGCGAGGTCGTACGCCGTGCCCCGTGGGTCGACGTCGTGTTCGGCACGCACAACATCGGGTCGCTGCCCGCGCTGCTCGAGCGCTCGCGCGTCAACGCCGAGGCGCAGGTCGAGATCGCGGAGTCGCTCGAGGTCTTCCCATCCACGCTGCCGAGCCGTCGCGAGTCGGCCTACGCCGCCTGGGTCGCCATCAGCGTCGGGTGCAACAACACGTGCACGTTCTGCATCGTGCCGAGCCTGCGCGGCAAGGAGAAGGACCGTCGCCCCGGCGACGTGCTGGCCGAGATCGAGGCGCTCGTCGGCGAGGGCGTCCTCGAGGTGACCCTGCTCGGCCAGAATGTCAACGCCTATGGTGTCGAGTTCGGCGACCGACAGGCGTTCGCGAAGCTGCTCCGCGCGTGCGGCTCGATCGACGGCCTCGAGCGCGTGCGCTTCACCAGCCCGCACCCCGCCGACTTCACCGACGACGTGGTCGCCGCGATGGCCGAGACCCCGAGCGTCATGCCGCAGCTGCACATGCCGCTGCAGAGCGGCAGCGACAAGGTGCTCAAGGAGATGCGCCGCTCCTACCGCAGCGAGCGCTACCTCGCCATCATCGACCGGGTCCGCGCCGCGATGCCCGAGGCCGCGATCACCACCGACATCATCGTCGGCTTCCCGGGCGAGACCGAGGACGACTTCGCCGCGACCCTCGACGTCGTGCGCCGCGCGCGGTTCGCCTCCGCCTTCACCTTCCAGTACTCCCCGCGGCCGGGGACACCGGCTGCGACCTACGCCGACCAGGTGCCGGCACAGGTCGTGCGCGAGCGCTACCGTCGGCTCCAGGAGCTCTCCGACGAGATCGCCTGGGACGAGAACAACAAGCTCGTCGGGCGTCGCGTGGAGCTGCTCGTCGCGGAGGGCGAGGGCCGCAAGGACGGCGCCACCCTGCGCCTGTCGGGCCGCGCGCCGGACAACCGCCTCGTGCACTTCACCCCGGGCACGTCGGCGCCGAGGCCGGGTGACGTCGTGGTCGCCGAGGTCACCTCCGCCGCGCCGCACCACCTCGTGTCCGACCTCGCGGTCGACGGCGTACGCCGGACCCGCGCGGGCGACGCGTGGCAGGCGCGACAGGCGGGCTCGTCCGACACCGACACCCACACCGACACCGACGCCGTCCGGACCGGCGACGGGCCGGCTCCGGTGCTGCTCGGCCTCCCGACCCTGCGGGCGTAGGACTCCAACCCGTCCGTTCGGGTCACGCCGGCGCGCGCTGCCGCGGCTCGAGGTCTCGGCGGGGCTAACGTCGGGCCCGGGACGCGTCGCCCGGCGCGGGAGAGGAGCCAGCGGTGCGACGCTCCGGCTGCCTGTCGGCGCTGCTCTCGATGCTGTTCTACGCCGCGGTGCTGACCGTCCTCGCCTGGTTCGGCTTCCAGGCCTACCAGCACGCGATGGACTACAAGGCGATCGCCGAGCGCGACGACGCGGTCGGCAAGGCCTGGCAGGCTGACCCCACGGCCCTGGCCAAGGCGGCCGCGGGCACAGCGGGCGTGCGGCCCGAAGGCCTCTCGGCGCAACCCTTCCAGCAGGTCGGCGCCCGACCCACCACGCGCTACGCCGGATCCGGCACGGCCCTCACGCTGACCACCACGCACATGACGTGCGAGCCGGCGCCGCTGGCGGTGACCGTCGTCGAGACGCCGCTGCTCGTCTCGGTGCTCGTGCACGTCGACAGGCCGTGGCTCCCGCCCGTGTCGCAGTGGTGGCAGGACTTCCGGGCGCCGAAGGCCTGCGTCAACGTCGCGAAACCCGCCGTGCAGAAGGTGACGCTCACCTCCGAGCTCGGCCGTCGCGTCCTCGTCGACTCCGTCTCGGGCGCGTCGGTGCAGGGACCGTGAGCCACGCGGCCGGCGACGGTCGACGCTGCCTCGCCGCCTGAATCACGGGTGCGGGCGCCGTAACCCGGCGATGGGGGCAGTGAGGCGACGCGCCGTGCGGCGCCACCCCCTCTAGGGTCGGTGCTGTGATCACCGGAGCGGCCTTCGTCCCGAGCACGCCGATGCTCGTCCCCGACGTCGCGTCCGGGGCCGCGGCCGAGCTCGACGAGGTGCGCGACGCCGCCATCGACGCCGTACGCCGGGTGCTGGCAGGTGGCGCCGAGCGCGTAGTCGTGATCGGAGCGGGGTCGGCGATGCGCACGCACGAGTCCGGCACCGGCACGCTGCGCGGGTTCGGGGTGGACCTCGACGTTCCGCTCGACCCCGCGTCTCCCGGCGGGCCGGCGCTGCCGCTCGCGCTCACGATGGGTGCCTGGCTGCTCGGGCGCTCCGGGTGGCCCGGTGACCGGGTGGCCCTCGAGGTCGACGCCGACGCGTCGGCCGCCACGATCGCGGCCGTCGCGACCGCGCTCGGGCACGAGACCCGCCGCTCGGCACTGCTGGTGGTCGCCGACGGCTCGGCGGCGCGCAGCGAGAGGGCGCCGGCGTCGTCGCACCCCGACGCCGAGGCGTTCGACGCCGACGTCGCCGCCGCGCTCGCCTCGGGGCACCCGCACCTGCTCGCCGAGATCGACCGGGACCGCGCGGCGCGGGTGTCGGCCGCGGGGTGGCCCGCGTGGCACGCCGCAGCCGTCGCGCTCGCGGTGGCCGAGGACTCGGCGTACGACGCCGCGGTCCGCGTGGCGTCGGCGCCGTACGGCGTCGGCTACGTCGTGGCCGACTGGGTCTCGCGCGCCTGAGCGGGCAGCGCCGCGGGCACCCGTCGGCAGGTCCCACCGGCGGTGGCTATTGGCCCGTGACGGTGGCCTCAGGTGGCCGAGCGGCCCTGGGCGGTGGCGCGTGGCCGTCTGGGGTGGGCGTCGGTGGGCTCAGGTGGCGTCGTCGACGGCGTCGGCGACGGTGCTCGCGGCGTCGGACACGGTGTCGGCGGCCTTCTGCGCGGTGTCGCCGACCTTGTCCGCCGCGGTGCCGGCGGCGTCGGCGACGGTGGCGGCGGCCTGGGTGGCCGGGGAGTCGGACTGCAGCGACCCGACCGCCTTGGTGGTCAGCTCGTCGACCTTGCCGGTGACGGGGTCGAGCTTCCCGCCGGTCTTCTCGCTGACGAAGGCGTGCGCGGAGGACACGGCGCCGGTGACCTTGTCGCCGTGGGCGTCGGCGACGCCGGTGACGGCCTCCTTCGCCTGACCCGCGGCGGTGCCGGCGGTGGCCGCGGCCACGCCCGCGGCGCCCTTGGCCTGCTCGGTGATCCCCGCGGTGGAGGTCTTGGCCTTGTCGGCGACCGTGCTCGCGCTCGCCGCGGCCTTCGTCGCGGCCTCGGTCGCCTTCTCCGCCGTACCGCCGAAGAGGCCCTTGATGCTGTCGAGAAGACCCATGGTTGTTCGCTCCCTTCGTGCGGCGGCCGCGGTGGCCGGCTGGCTCGATCCTGTCCGGGTCGGTCGGCGTGCACAAGGCGCGTGGGGGAGGATCGTCGACGTGCAGCCGGTCGGGTCGTGGTCGCAGCCGCGCGTCGTGGCCGTGGTGGGGCCGACGGCGTCGGGCAAGTCCGACCTCGCGGTCGACCTCGCCCTGGCTCTCGGCGGCGAGGTCGTCAACGCCGACTCGATGCAGCTCTACCGCGGGATGGACGTCGGGACGGCGAAGCTCTCTCTCGACGAGCGGCGCGGCGTGCCGCACCACCTGCTCGACGTCTGGGACGTGACCGAGACCGCGAGCGTCGCGGACTACCAGGCGCGGGCCCGGGCGGTCGTGGATGCGCTGCTCGCCGAGGGGCGTACGCCGGTCCTGGTCGGCGGCTCGGGCCTCTACGTGCGTGCGGTGCTCGACCGGCTGGAGTTCCCGGGGACGGATCCGGTCGTGCGGGCCCGGCTCGAGGCCGAGCTGGCAGCCGTCGGGTCCGGCGAGCTGCACGCGCGGCTCGCAGCGGTGGATCCGGCTGCTGCGGCGTCGATCCTGCCGAGCAACGGACGCCGGGTGGTGCGTGCGCTCGAGGTCGTGGAGATCACCGGCGGGTCCTTCGCCGCGACCCTGCCGGTCGCGCGCGACGTCTACCCGTCGGTGCAGATCGGCCTCGACGTGCCGCGACCGGAGCTCGACGTAGGCATCGACGAGCGGGTGGAGCGGATGTGGGCGCGGGGGCTCGTCGATGAGGTGCGGCGGCTGGCCGGGATCGGCCTGCGCGAAGGCGTGACGGCCTCGCGCGCGCTGGGCTACGCGCAGGTGCTGCGGCTCCTCGACGGCGAGCTGACCGAGCAGGCGGCGATCGCGGAGACCCAGCGCGCGACGAGACGCTTCGCCCGCCGCCAGGACACCTGGTTCCGCCGCGACGACCGGGTGCTCTGGCTGCCCCACGACGCGCCCGACCTAGCGGGCCGCGCCAGAGCCGCGGCCTTGATCGTCCCTTAGGGACGATCAAGGCCGCCAGTTTCCTCGCTCTGAGTGTCCACAACTCGCGATCTTGCTCGCGTCGGGTGTCCCGTCGGCGTCCGCCGGGTGCACCGTCAGATCCGGGAGCCGGGTCCGGCCGGGCGCCGGGTCAGGCCGTCGGCGTACGGCGCTCGACGTACCACTCGCGGCCGAACACCCGTCGGTAGAGCAGCGTCGGGATGCGCAGGAATGCGGCGAGGGTGCGGTCGCCCTCGTCGGCGCTCGCCTGCGAGGCGTGGGCCGACATCGCGGCGCGCTTGGCGTCGGCGTATCGGCGAACGTCGACCCGGTGGGTGATGTCGGCGCTCGCGGTGAAGGCGCGCTCGAAGGCCGTGGGATCGAACTCGGGCGGGAAGCGGTAGACCGTTGCGGCGAGGCGGATCGCGCGCAGGAGCAGGTCGCGCGGGACCGTCGCCTCGAACACACGCGGCGTGCCCGCGATCTGCGCCGCGCGCAGCGAGAGCTCGTGCAGGCGGACGTGGTCGGGGTGGCCGTAGCCACCGTTGGGGTCGTAGGTGATGAGGACGTCGGCGTCCTCCTCGATCAGGATGGCCGCGAGCGCCGCGGCCGACTCCTCGAGCGGTGCTCGACACAGCGGCACCGGACCGTCGTCCGCCTGCTCCGCGTCGCCGTGGAGCCCGGAGTCGGCGTAACCCAGCGAGACCAGCCGGTGTACGCCGAGGACGCGGCAGGACTCCGCGAGCTCGGCGGCGCGACGCGCCGCGAGGCCACCCTCGGCGGCGAGGTGGTCCGACGACGCGAGCCCGGCGGCGCCGTCGGTCGCGACGACGAGGACGACGCGCTGCCCCTCGGCGGCCGCGCGCGCCATCGTGCCCGCGGTGAGGAGGGCCTCGTCGTCGGGGTGCGCGTGCACGAACACGAGGGTGGTCGCCGCGGCCATGGACACACTCTGGCAGAGCGCCTCGCGCCGCTGGCGGTGGCTCGGCGACGGTCAAGATCGCGAGTTGTGGACGCTGCGGTGAAGGAATCTGGTCTTGATCGTCCCTAAGGGACGATCAAGACCAGATTCGGTGCGGTGCTGGCCGGGCGGCTGCGGGGCTTGGGGCGCGGGTAGGGTCGCGGATCGTGCGGATCGTCCACATCAGCGACTGCTACCCGCCTCGGCTGGGTGGCATCGAGACGCAGGTCCGTGCTCTCGCCGTCCGCCAGGCGGCGGCGGGGCACGACGTCCACGTCATCACCGCGACGCCGACCGACACGCTGCGCAACGGGTCCGAGGTCCTCGACGGCGTCGTCGTGCACCGCACCACCGCGAGGATGCCGGCCGACATCCCGGTCCACCCGCGGGTCAACGCCGTGATCCGCGAGCTGCTCGCCGACGGCGGGGCGGCCGCGGGCGCGGACGCCGTCCACGTCCACGGCGGCGTCGTCTCGCCGTTCGCCTACCCCGGCGCCCGCGTCGCGCGGCAGCTCGGCCTGCCGACCGTCGTCACGATCCACGGCGTGTGGGGCGGGGTGTTCTCGCCGGCTGCGCGCCTCGCCGACCTCGTCACCGGCTGGTCGCGCTGGGGCGTCGTCCTCACCGCGGTGAGCGACGCCGCGGCCGACCCGATCAGGCGCATCGTCGGGCCGATCGTGCCGGTCACGCTGGTGCCCAACGGCATCGACGTCGACGCCTGGCGCATCCCGCACGTCGTCGGCGACCCCGACGAGGTGCGCCTCGTCGCGGTGATGCGCCTCGCCCCGCGCAAGCGCACGATGCCGCTCGTGTCGATGGTGCAGGAGGCCGCGAGCCTCCTGCCCGCCGGGCGCCGCCTGCGCCTCACGATCGTCGGCGACGGCCCCATGGCCGCCCAGGTACGCCGTCACATCGAGCGCCACGGCCTCACCTACGGCCCCTGCGTCGTCGACCTCGCCGGTCGTCTGGCCCCGGACCAGGTCCGCGCCACCCTCGCCGCGTCCGACGTGTTCGTCGCGCCGGCGAAGATGGAGTCGTTCGGCATCGCGGCGCTCGAGGCGCGTACCGCGGGGCTCCCGGTGCTCGCCTACGCCGAGACGGGCATCGCCACGTTCGTGCGCGACGAGCAGGAGGGCCTGCTCGCCACCGACGACCGCGCGATGACGCTCGCGATGGCCCGCATCGCGACCGACGACGAGCTGCGTCGGCGTATCTCCGAGCACAACCGCACGACCGAGCCCGCGGAGGCCTGGCCGAACGTCCTGGCGACGGTCGAGCACGCCTACGAGCAAGCCCGCGTCCCGCACGCACCCCCTCCCTGAGACTGATCAAACGGCTGCTTCCCGAGCCGGGTGACGACCGATTGATCAGTCTCGGCGTTGGGGGGGACGTACGCTCTGCGTCGTGACGTCGCACTCCGAGGCACTCGAGCAGCTCGCCGGGCTGCGCGTGCTCAAGGGGCACGGGACCGGCAACGACTTCGTGCTCGTGCCGGATCTCGACGCCGCGATCGAGCTCACTGCGGCTCAGGTGCGCGCGCTCGCCGACCGGCACACCGGGATCGGGGCCGACGGCGTCCTGCGCGTCGTCCCGACCGCCGCGTGCCCGGAGGTGGCCGAGCAGGCCGACGTCGCCCGCTGGTTCATGGACTACCGCAACGGCGACGGCTCGGTCGCGGAGATGTGCGGCAACGGTGCGCGGGTGTTCGCCCGCTACCTCGTCGATGCCGGTCTCGAGAGCGGCGACAGCTTCTCGATCGCCACCCGCGGCGGCGCGTGCGCGGTGCGCATCGAGAGCGACGGCGACGTCACGATCGACATGGGTGGGGCGACGACGCCCGCGCTGCGCGCGATGCCGGTCGTCTCGGTGGGCCACCAGAGCTGGAACGGCAGCGGTGTGTTCGTGCCGAACCCGCACTGCGTGGTGTTCCTCGACGACCCCGACGAGCTCGTCGCGCTCGACCTCACGAACGCCCCGATCGTGGCGCCGCGCACGATGTTCCCGGACGGCGTCAACGTCGAGTTCGCCCACCGGGTCGGTGCGCACAGCGACCACCGGGTGCGCATGCGGGTGCACGAGCGCGGGGTCGGGGAGACCCGCTCGTGCGGCACCGGCGCGTGCGCGGTGATGGTCGCGTCGGCGGCGCGCGACGAGGCTCCCGTGGCGACGGCGTACACGGTCGACGTCCCGGGCGGGACGGTGGTCGTGACGCGACTGGCCGATGGACATCTCGAGCTGCGCGGTCCCGCGGTGCTCGTGGCGCAGGCAACGATCGGCGGGCCGCGGTGAGCGACGGCGACATGGACGAAGACATCGACATCGACGTGGACGACGGTCCGGCGTTCGCCGCCGCGTGCGCACCGCTGGTCGCCTCCCTCGGCGGCGGGTTCATGATCTCTTCGCAGGCGAAGGCGTTCTCGGAGGCGCACGGCTTCCGCGGCCGCCAGGGCTACACCCTCGGGCGCGGCAGCGTGCTCGGCGACGTGGATGCCGACGTCGTCACCTCGGCGTTCGGCTTCTGGCCGGCCGACAAGGTCCGCGAGTGGTGGGACAGCGCCCGTGAGCTGCTCGACGTGCGCACGGCGCGCGACGGATACGCCGAGACCTGCCGCGCGTGGGGGCGCGCGAGGTTCGCCGCGTTCGAGGACGCCGAGCGCCTCGCCGACCTGCTGAGCTGGGTCGTCGACGGGACCGACGTCGCTGCCCTGCCGCTCTACGCCGGCTGGCGCGCCGTGCCGCTCACCGACGACGCCGCCGGTCGACTCGCCCAGCAGCTGCACGTGCTGCGCGAGTACCGCGGCGGCATGCATCTCGTCGCCGTCGTCGCCTCCGGCCTCTCCCCGCTGCAGGCCGTGCTCAGCGGCCCGGGAGGTTCGGGCAACGCGTCGTTCTTCGGCTGGGAGGAGCCCTTCGAGGACGCCACCGGCCTGGCGCTCGCCCGCTCCGAGGCCGAGGCCCTGACCGACCGCCTCGTCGCGCCCTCCTGGGACGTCCTCGGCCACGACGAGCGCGTCGAGCTCCTCACCCTGCTGGCCCGGGCCGCCCGGGCAGCCTTCGGCCCCACAGCCGCCTGACCACCCCGCTTCCTTCCCCCCTCTCCTCCGGGTTCCTGGCGGGGCACGACCATGCGACCTGGAACAGGGCGGATTCGGGTTCGCGGGGGTGGGGTGGGGCGTGCGACCCTGGGGGTGATGACTACTCCCCATGACGACCGGGCGACCCGCGACTCCGGGCGCGACAGCGCCCTCGAGGACGCCGCGCACCGAGCCGACTCGCTTCCGGCTGAAGGGCCGTTCGCGGGCGGGTCCTTCCTCGACCCGGACTTCCTCGACGCCGAGTTCCCCGACGTCGACCCGGTCACGGGCGACCCGCACGGCGTCGGCCCGGTCACCGGCCCCCGCTCCCGAGGCGCGGTCGGCGACCCCACGACCGGGGCGCTCGACCTGTCCGACCGTGCGGCGCTGCGCCGGGTCCGCGGCCTGTCGACCGAGCTCACCGACGTCACCGAGGTCGAGTACCGCCAGATCCGCCTCGAGACCGTGGTGCTCGTCGGCGTCTGGACCGAGGGGACGCTGCGCGACGCCGAGCGCAGCCTCGCCGAGCTCGCGCGCCTCGCCGAGACGGCCGGCTCGGTCGTCGTCGACGGCCTCGTCCAGCGACGCGACCGCCCGGACCCGGCCACCTACATCGGCTCGGGGAAGGCCCAGGAGCTGCGCGCCGTGGTGGTCGAGACCGGCGCCGACACCGTCATCTGCGACGGCGAGCTCACCCCCGGACAGCTGCGACAGCTCGAGGACGTCGTCAAGGTCAAGGTGGTCGACCGCACCTGGCTGATCCTCGACATCTTCGCCCAGCACGCCCGCAGCCGTGAGGGCAAGGCGCAGGTGAGCCTCGCCCAGATGCAGTACCTGCTCCCGCGCCTGCGCGGCTGGGGCGAGAGCCTCTCGCGCCAGGGCGGCGGCGCCGGCGGGTCGAGCGGCGGCGTCGGCACCCGCGGCCCGGGCGAGACGAAGATCGAGACCGATCGACGCCGGATCCGCACCACCACCGCGAAGCTGCGGCGCGAGATCAAGGAGATGAAGGTCGCGCGCGACACCCAGCGCGCGGACCGGCGTCGCCACGGCGTGCCCAGCGTCGCGATCGCCGGCTACACCAACGCCGGGAAGTCCAGCCTGCTCAACCGCGTCACGGGCGCCGGCGTGCTCGTCGACGACACGCTGTTCGCCACCCTCGACCCCACGGTCCGCAAGGCGCAGACGCCCGGCGGTCGCGACTTCACGGTCGCCGACACGGTCGGCTTCGTGCGCCACCTGCCGCACCAGCTCGTCGAGGCGTTCCGCTCGACCCTCGAGGAGGTCGCGGAGTCCGACCTCATCCTCCACGTCGTCGACGGCAGCGACGACGCACCGGAGGAGCAGCTCGCCGCCGTGCGCATCGTGCTCGCGGAGATCGGCGCGCAGCACGTGCCGGAGATCGTCGTAATCAACAAGGCCGACGCCGCGGATCCCCTGGTGGTCAACAGGATCCTGCGACGCGAGCCGCACTCGGTGGTCGTGAGCGCACGCACCGGTGAGGGCATCGACCGGCTGCTCCAGCTCATCGAGGACGACCTCCCGCACGCCTCGGTCGCGGTCGACCTCGTCGTGCCCTACGACCGCGGCGACCTCGTCGCGCGGGCGCACCGCGAGGGCGAGATCGAGAAGGTCGAGCACCTCGAGACCGGCACCCGCGTCGTGGGCCGGGTCAACGAGCCGCTGGCCGGCGACCTCGCCGCGGCCAGCGCCGTCATCGCCTGACCCGCGTGTCGCGTCGCGCCGAGGAGCAGGATCGGGTCGTGCTCCGACTCGCGACCTGGAACGTCCTGGCACCGGCGTACGCCCTCCCGCACCGCTACGCCGGCGTCCTCCCCGACGACCTCGCACCCCAGACCCGGATGCCGCGCGTGCGCTCGCAGCTGCGCGACCTGCTCCTGCACAGCGACGTCGTCGCCGTGCAGGAGGCCGACGCCGACCTTGTGTCCTGGCTGCGTGACAAGGCGGGTGCCTCGCTGGTCCACGCACCGCGACGGCACGCGAGCGACGGGGTGCTGCTGGCCTCGTGCGTCCACCACCTCAGCGGGAGCACCGGTGCGACGCGTGACGGTCGGCGCGCGTGGGCGGCGGCCGCGCTCGACGGCGTCCTCGCCGTCTCCCTGCACCTCGACCCGGAGTGGCCGCAGAGGCGTCTCGCCGGCGCCGCGCAGGCAGGGGAGCTGGTCGACTGGATCGACGCGCAGCAGGCCGCCGCCGTCGTGCTGGTGGGCGACCTGAACGCAGCCTGGTCGAGCCGGACCGGTGACGTGCTGCGCCGGCACGGGTTCGAGGCGAGCGCGTGCGGTGCGACGGCGGCGACCAACGGCCGGACCCGCGAGCTCGACGTCGTCGCCGTCCGTGGGTGCTCGAGCGTCGTCGTGACCCAGACGGGCCTGCCGCCCGTGGGCAGCGAGCTGTGGCTGCCCGACGCCGGCTCTCCGAGCGATCACGTCGCGATCCGTGCCGTCGTCGGCTGAGGGCGCGAAGCCGGAGAGCGACGACGACGGCTCTCAGGCCTCGGCTCGGACGCGCTTGTCGGCGTAGAGGGCGCGGTCGGCGCGGGTCAGCGCGACGGTGAGCTCCTCGCCCGGTTGCCACTCGGCGAAGCCGACCGACCACGCGCCCGGGTGCAGCGCCCGCAGCCGTGCGGCGAGCTCGCGGGCATCGGCCGGTGTGCTCTCGGGCAGCACGACGGCGAACTCGTCCCCACCGAAGCGCGCCATGATGTCTCCGCTGCGCAGGCCGCTCTTCCACGCGGTCGTGAGCTCCACGAGGATGTCGTCGCCGGCGAGGTGCCCGTGGGCGTCGTTGAACGCCTTGAAGCCGTCGAGGTCGATGAGCCCCACGGAGACGGGCGTGCCCGCCCTGGCCGCCATGCCCGCGACGGGCGCCACGGCCACCTCGAACCCGCGCCGGTTCAGCACGCCGGTGAGGCTGTCGCGGAAGGCGAGGTCGCGCATCCGCGCGGCCATGCTCGCGATGAGCAGCGCGACACCGATCACCGTCCCCGCGACGACCAGGAAGCACAGCGGCGACGGGAGCCGCGGCGCGAGCAGCAGGGCCGTCCCGTACGACGTCAGCATGAGGACGAGCAGTCCGACGAGGCGTCGCCTCGGCCGGAAGTACGCGGCGTAGACGCCCATGAGCACCAGGCCGAACCCGGTGACGAGCTGTCCCTGGGCCTTGGGCATCCACACCGCGCCGAGCCCGCTCAGCACGACGGCGACGCCCAGGCCGAGGTCGAGGCCCCAGTCGTCGCGCAGGTGCGGCAGCAGGGTCAGGACGAGGCCGGCGAGCCCGAGCGCGACGATCCCCATCGCGAGGTCGAAGGTGCGCGGGGTCTCGGGCGTGGGCGGGAGGGCCGCGAACGTCAGGCAGGTCGCCGCCGCCAGCATGATCCCGGCCAGCCACAGGTAGGCCGGCCCCGGGCTCAGCGGCCACGGTGATGGGCGTGCATCGCCGAGGCAGGGGACGCCAGGGACGGCCGACTGCTCACTCGTGCACTCACAGTCCGAGGGTAGCCACGGTGTCCGGGCGACCGAGCGTGCTGGGGGCGCAGGTAGCACCGGATCGAGAGCGGATCGTGAGCATGGCCGACCCTCACGTCTCGCGACGGTGCTTGCAGGCCAGCAGGAGCGTGTCGGCGCGCTCCAGCGCCATGTCGAGCGACTCGTCGTGGCGCCACGGGGAGAAGCCGACGGTCCACGAGGCCGGGTGCGTCCGGCGTACCTGCTCGGCGAGGCTCTCGGCGTCGGTCACGCTGGTCCCGGACAATACGACGGCGAACTCGTCGCCGCCGAAGCGGACCAGCAGGTCGCTGGCGCGGAGCCGGGTGTCCCACGCTGCCGCGACCTCCGCCAGCAGCCGGTCGCCGGCGAGGTGGCCGAAGGTGTCGTTGTAGGTCTTGAAGTCGTCGAGGTCGATCATGCCGACCGTCACCGGCGTGCCGGCGCGCGCGGCCGCGGCCTCGAGCGGCCCGCCGAGCAGCTCGAGGGCGCGACGGTTGAGCAGTCCGGTGAGCGGGTCGCGCAGCGTCTGCTCGCGCAGCTGCTCGACGAGGGTGGCGACCATGAAGGAGATGCCCCAGATCGTCGCGACGACGACGACGTAGTCGACCGGGTCGGGGAGCAGGGGATTGACGACCAGCCCGATCCCGTAGGCCAGCGACATCACGACGAGGTGCAGGACGAGTCGGCGGCGGGAGCGGAAGTACGCCGCGAACACGCCGAACGCCACGAGGCCGAGCGCGACGAGGAAGACCCACTCGATGTAGGGGATGAGGGCGACGCAGAACCCGGCCACGAGCGTGTCGACGAGGATCGCGATGTCGAGGCCAATGTCGGACGACACCTTCGGCAGCAGGAACCACACGGCGGCGCACCACACCGTGATGGCGACGGCCGGCACGACGCCGAGGCGGCCGAGCGACTGCTCGTGGCCGGGCAGTGCGCTGAACGCCAGGGCGAGCAGCACCGCCGAGAGCTGGATGATCACCAGGATCCGGTACGCCGCGTTCGGGTCGCCGGACGGGGCGGCCCCGGGCACTCCGGACGAGGACGTGGTCCGTCGCGGCGGCGCGCCCCCGTCGGCACGGGTCATGCCCTCAGGCTAGGAGCGCGGTGCGCGGTGATGCAGCGCGGATCGGCTTGTGGCGCACCGCACCCCATCCATAGCGCCCCGTCCACCGCATCCGTCCATCGGACGCGGCGCGCCCGAGCGGACGCCTCCAGCACGGGATGCGCTGCGTCGGAGGGACCGGCCCGAGGCGGGGGACGGCGGTGACGCCCTTGCGCGCGATGCTGGTTGGATCGGGGGATGACCACCCCCGACGAGCCCGCGGCCGACGAGCGCGTGGCCGACGCGCCCGCCGAGCCCGATGCTTCGTCGGAGGTCGCCGTCGCACTCGCGGCCGCGGTCGAGGCGCTCGGCGGCGAGGACCGCGCGGGGCAGCTCGCGATGGCCGAGGCGGTCGCGGCCACCCTCGGCGGGGCCGGGCACCTGCTCGTGCAGGCCGGCACGGGCACCGGGAAGTCGCTGGCCTACCTCGTTCCCGCGATCCTGCACGCGACGAACCCGGACCGTCGCGTGGTCGTCGCCACCGCCACCCTCGCGCTGCAGCACCAGCTCGTGTCGCGCGACCTCCCGCGCCTCGTCGAGGCCCTGGCACCGGTGCTGAAGCGGACCCCGACGTACGCCGTGCTCAAGGGCCGGCACAACTACGTCTGCCTCGACCGGCTGCACCGCGGCGCCGACGACCGCGAGGACTCCGACTCCGACGCCCTGTTCGCCGCACCCACCACGGTGCTCGGCCGGCAGGCCAAGGACCTGCGCGAGTGGGTCGAGGAGACCGAGACCGGTGACCGCGACGACCTGCCGTTCACCGTCGACGGGCGGGTGTGGCGCGGCGTGTCGGTCTCCGGTCGCGAGTGCGTGGGCGCGGCGAAGTGCGCCTACGGCGACGACTGCTTCGCGGAGGCCGCGCGCGCGAAGGCCAACGCGTCGCAGGTGATCATCACCAACCACGCGATGCTCGCGATCCACACGATGGACAACGTGCCGGTGCTGCCCGAGCACGACGCCGTGGTGATCGACGAGGGCCACGAGCTCGTCGACCGGGCCACGGCCGCGGTGACCAACGAGATCTCCGAGGCGATGGTCGACCGTGCGGCGCAGCGTGCCCGGCGGCTGGTCGAGGCCGACCTCTCCGAGCGGCTCGAGTCCGCGGCCGAGGCGCTCGGCATCGAGCTCGCGGTGCGCGCCGAGGGGCAGCTCGGCCCGGTGCGCGTGGAGTCGGTGACCGGGGGGCTGCTGCTCGCGCTGGCCGCCGTACGCGACACGACGCACGCGGCGGTGACCAAGCTGGCCTCCGACGTGTCGAAGGACGACCCCGAGGCGCTCGCCGCGCGGACCCGGGCGAAGGGGCTGCTGCAGGAGGTGCACGACGTGGCGGGCGAGCTGCTCGCGCTCGACGACGCCGACGTCGCGTGGCTCGACCCCGGCGACCGTCGCGCCCCGGTGCTGCGCATCGCGCCGCTCGAGGTCGCGGGGCTGCTGCGCACCTCGCTGTTCGACGCCTCGCGCGTGGTGGTCACGAGCGCCACGATGCAGCTGGGCGGGTCCTTCGAGCCGGTCGCGCGGTCCTTCGGCCTCCCGACCGACGGCACGTCGTCCGCCGAGGGAGCCTGGACCGGCCTCGACGTGGGATCGCCGTTCGACCATGCGCGCCAAGGGATCCTCTACGTCGCCACCTCGGTGCCACCGCCCGGTCGCGGCGGCACGGACGACGCAGCGATGGACGAGCTCGCGGACCTCATCGCGGCCGCGGGCGGTCGCACCCTCGCGCTGTTCTCGTCCTGGCGCGGGGTCGAGCGCGCGGCCGAGGCGCTCGCTGTCTCGTTGCCGGACCGGCTGCTCGACCGCGAGATCGTGCCGCTCGACGTGCCCGTGCTCGTGCAGAAGCGCGGCGACTCGGTGGCCGACCTCGTGTCGCGCTTCGCGGCCGAGCCGCGCTCGGTGCTGCTCGGCACGCTCTCGCTGTGGCAAGGGGTCGACGTACCCGGGCAGGCCTGTCATCTCGTGGTGATCGACCGCATCCCGTTCCCGCGGCCGGACGACCCGCTGGTGGCCGCGCGGTCGAAGTACGCTGAGGAGCACGGCGGCAACGGCTTCACGGCCGTGTCGGTGCCGCGCGCGGCGTTGCTCCTCGCCCAGGGCGTCGGCCGGCTGATCCGCTCCTCGACCGACCGCGGCGTGGTGGCCGTGCTCGACCCGCGGCTCGCGACCGCGCGCTACGGCGACTACCTGCGCCGATCGCTGCCGCCCTTCTGGTTCACCACCGACGGCGCCCTCGTGCGCCAGAGCCTGCAACGTCTCGACGAGCTGACCGCCGTACCCGCCCAGCCCGCGAAGACGAAGCAGCCCGCGACGAAGCAGCCCGCGACGAAGCAGCCCATGCCGAAGAAGCCGACGCCACCCTCCTGACCCCCCCACCCCCCTTGTTGCCCACCTAACCTCGATCTTTCGTGATCTTGGTCGTTCCTTTCTGTCGGTGTGATCGCTCTGGTCTCGGCGTTGAGCGCCGTCGGGCTCGACGGCGGCCCGCCAGGCCTGGCGGGGCACCGAGGCGAGGGCGTCGACGACGAACGTGGACGCGTAGAACCCGACGGAGTACTGCAGTTCCAGGCCGGTGACGTGACCCAGAAACGCCTTGGTCCCGCCGCCGGAGTCCGCCCGGACCAGCACCGAGGACCGCTGCGCCTCGGGGAGCTGGGAACGACAGTTGGGTGGGCAAGAAGGGTGGGGGGTGGACGCAGATGTGGCGTCACCGCGACGTTGCTCGCGCGGTGACGTCACATCGTGCGCGGTGGGGCTAGAGGCGGCGCAGGACTGCGACGACCTTGCCGACGATCCGGGCGTGGTCGCCGTCGATGGGGGAGAAGTCCTTGTTGGCCGGGAGCAGCTTCACGTGGCCGTTCTTGCGCTGGAAGGTCTTCACCGTGGCTTCGTCGTCGAGCATCGCGGCGACGATGTCGCCGTTGACGGCGTCGGGCTGCGAGCGCACGACGACCCAGTCGCCGTCGCAGATCGCGGCGTCGATCATCGACTCGCCGACGACCTTGAGCAGGAACAGCTCGCCGTCGCCCACGAGGGACTTCGGCAGCGGGAAGACCTCCTCGATGGCCTGCTCGGCGAGGATCGGCCCACCGGCGGCGATGCGGCCGATGACGGGGACGTACATCGCCTCCGGCATCGAGTCGCCGATGCCCGTGACGTCGTGGTGGCTCTCGCCGGGGTCGACGATCTCCATCGCGCGCGGCAGGCGCGGGTCGCGACGGATGTAGCCCTTCTTCTCCAGCGCGGCGAGCTGGTGGGCGACCGACGACGGCGACGTGAGGCCCACGGCCTCGCCGATCTCGCGCATCGACGGCGGGTAGCCACGGGTCTCGATCGCGTTGCGGATCATGTCCAGCACGATCCGCTGGCGCACGGTGAGGCCGTCGGCCGCGGGGAGGCCCGCGGGGACGCGGATCTCGGTGACCTTCGGCCGACCGGCCTTGCGACGCGGTGCCTCGGGAGTCTTCTTGGTGGCCATGGTGCTCCTCGCCGTGACGGGACTCGGACTGACGGACCTCGGACGTGCTGGTCGCGCTGGTCGTGCGGGTGGCGCCTGTCGTGCTCGGCCGGCCTCGAGGCCGGCTGACTGTCGGACCCCCTGGGAAGACTTCACGACGTACAGGCGACCGATGCTCAGGCTAGCGAGTTAGGACACCTGTTTCAAACAACTGTACGGAAGATGCGTGACACGGCGCGTCGCGGGTGCTAGAAATCAGATAGGCGTTCGATCGAACACCCGTACGGGCACCACGGCACCACGGCACCAAGCAGCACCCGCAGGACGCACGACCCGCCAGACCAGCGCGAGACGGCAGGCACTACCGACGCAGCTCGACTCCCAGGAGGCAGGCAGACATGGCCACGATCTCGATCGCCGCACCGGTCCAGCGCCGCGACGCCGCGCGTCGTCCCGCATCCGTCCCGGTGGCGCGCCGTAGTCCTTCTGCCCCTTCGGGATACGCCGCTCCCACCCTCGTGCTCCCGCGGCCCGTCGGGTCAGACGCTCGTCCCCTGCGTCTGACCCGACGCGGTCGCCGGCTCGCCCGCACCGTCGTCGTCGCGCTGGCGCTGCTCATCGCGCTGGTCGTGTCGACGGCCGGGCACGCGTCGACCTCGCAGGCCGGCACCGGGCGTGCCGTGGCGGCGACCACGACGGTCGTCGTCCAGCCGGGTCAGACTCTGTGGACGGTGGCCCGCGGCCTGTCGGCCGACGCCGACCTGCGCGAGACCGTCGCCCGGATCCAGGAGCTCAACGGCCTCGCCAGCTCGTCGGTGCGCCCGGGCCAGCAGCTGATCGTCCCCGTGATCGGCTGACCGACGTGATCGCCACGACCGGCGACGACGGCCGACTCATCGTCACCCTCGAGCCGCGCACGACGTATCGGCTCACTGACGACCACCTCGGCGGCTACCTCCTCGAGCCGCTCGAGGGCGAGGATCTCGCCGAGGCGCTGGCCGAGGAGGCGCGCGCACTCGAGGCGCCGAGCCCCGAGCTGCAGGCCGCCCTGGACCTCATCAGCGCGACCTTCGGCCGCCGCAGCGCTTGACGGCGCACCCCGCCCGAGCTCAGGTGGTCAGATGACCGACAAGGCCGACTTCAAGAAGAGCCTCGACTCCTACCAGGCCACGCGAGGGCAGTTCCGGATCGTGGAGGTCCCGGATCTGCAGTACCTCATGATCGACGGGCACGGTGACCCGAACACGTCGGCCGAGTTCGCCGACGCCGTCGCCTCGCTCTACCCGCTGGCCTACGCGCTGAAGTTCGCGAGCAAGCGCGACCTCGGGCGGGACTACGTCGTCATGCCGCTCGAGGGGCTCTGGTGGGCCGACGACATGGACTCGTTCACCACGTCGCGCACCAAGTCCCGATGGGACTGGACGCTGATGGTCATGGTCCCGGACTGGATCGACCGCGAGATGTACGCGGCGGCCGTGGAGGCCGCCCCTGCCAAGGACCCGTCGCTGCGCGTCGCCGACGTACGCCTGGAGACGCTGTCGGAGGGGAGCTGCGTCCAGACGCTGCACGTCGGCTCGTTCGACGACGAGGCCGGTCTGCTCGCGCGCCTGCACGACGAGTTCATCCCCGAGCACGGCCTGGAGGTGTCCGGCAAGCACCACGAGATCTACCTCAGCGACCTCCGCCGCACCGCCCCCGAGAAGCTGCGCACGATCCTGCGCCAACCCGTCAGAGCCGCTGGGGCGCCGGATGCACATAGAGCCCCCCGCTGAGACTGATCAACTGGTCGCTTCCCGGCGCGGGAGTGACCCCGGCGCGGGAGACGACCAGTTGATCAGTCTCAGCAGGGGAGGAGGTGGGTGTGCGACACGCCGGGACACGCCACCTCCTGCGGTCGGCGTACGACGAATCCGCACCGCGTCGAGCGCCGGAATCGCACCAATCTCAGGCGTGTCGCGGGGTCGGCGGCGTCGACCAAGATCACCCCCGCAAGAAGCGCGGCTGCGAGCCTTGCGCCTGTCGGAGGTGGGGTCTACGGTTCACCACATCTAGTAGTTACACCGCTGTAAGTCATCCACAGATTGTGGTCCGGGCCTCACAGGTTGTCCCCAGGCAATCCCCACGGCCATCCACAGGGCGACCCGGCAGAACACCACAAAACAGGACATTCCAGGTCATGCAGCTCGGCGCGTGACCGGCCCGAACCACGACCCTGCCACGACGACGAAGGGAGCCGGAGCATGCACTGCCCGTTCTGCCGCCACTCCGACTCCCGCGTCGTCGACTCCCGGGCCAGCGACGACGGCACGTCCATCCGCCGCCGGCGCCAGTGCCCGGAGTGCGGCAAGCGGTTCACCACCGCGGAGACCGTCACGATCACGGTCACCAAGCGCAACGGCGTCACCGAGCCGTTCACCCGCGACAAGGTCGCGAGCGGCGTGCGCAAGGCGTGCCAGGGCCGGCCGGTGAGCGAGGACGACCTCGCGCTGCTGGCCCAGACGGTCGAGGAGGGCGTCCGCGCGAGCGGGTGCGCCGAGATCGCCAGCCACGACGTCGGCCTCGCGATCCTCGGCCCGCTGCGCGACCTCGACGAGATCGCCTACCTGCG
>DATCCY010000005.1:0-3696 GCA_036510975.1 Candidatus Nanopelagicales bacterium | reverse complement strand
CATCGCGCCGGCGTCCTCGAGCGCACCCTTGACGGCCGCGATCGTCGAGCCCTTCTGGCCGATCGCGACGTAGATGCACTTGACCTGCTTCTTGACGTCGCCGGACTCCCAGTTCTGCTTCTGGTTGATGATCGTGTCGATCGCCACCGCGGTCTTGCCGGTCTGGCGGTCGCCGATGATGAGTTGGCGCTGGCCGCGGCCGATGGCGGTCATGGCGTCGATCGCCTTGATGCCCGTGAGCATCGGCTCCTTCACCGGCTGACGCTGGACGACCGTGGGCGCCTGAAGCTCGAGGGCGCGACGCGCCTCGGCCGCGACGGGGCCCTTTCCGTCGATCGGGTTGCCCAGCGGGTCCACGACGCGACCGAGGAAGCCGTCGCCGACCGGCACGGAGAGGATCTCGCCGGTGCGCCTGACCGCCTGGCCCTCCTCGATCCGCGAGCCGTCGCCGAGGAGCACGGTGCCGATCTCGCGGATGTCGAGGTTCAGCGCGAGACCGAGCAGGCCGCCCTCGAACTCGAGCAGCTCGTTGGTCATCGCCGAGTGCAGACCCTCGACGCGCGCGATGCCGTCGCCGGT
Source organism: Candidatus Nanopelagicales bacterium (assembly GCA_036510975.1). GTDB lineage: Bacteria > Actinomycetota > Actinomycetes > S36-B12 > CAIYMF01 > Longivirga. The sequence goes on along the minus strand of DATCCY010000005.1, from coordinate 3,117 downwards.
CTCCGTGACGCGCCCGACCTCCTCGCGGGTCGTCCCGGGTGCGTACGACTCGACGTTCCGCGCGATCGCGTCGCGGATGTCCTCCGGCCGGATCGTCAGCTCAGTCATCGTGCCCTGCTCTCTCGTTCCACACGCCTGGCTCGGCGTGGTGCTGTCATGGGTCGTTCGGTCTGCGGTGCGGTCGTGCGGGTCGGGCTCGTTCAGGCGGAGAGGGCGCGGCGCGCCTGCTCCAGTCGTGCGGAGACGCTGCCGTCGATGACGTCGTCGCCCACGCGGACCACGATGCCTCCCACGACGTCGGGGTCCACGATGACGTTGACCCGCACCTGCCGGCCCTGCAGCCGCGTGAGGGCGGTCGCGAGCCGGGTGGCCTGCTCGGTGTCGAGGGCGATCGCGCTGCGCACCTCGGCGAGCACCTGGCGGCGCTGCTCCGACGCGAGCCGGGCGAGCTCCTCCACGGCCGCGGCCGGACGGCGGCCGCGGAGGTGGCCCGCGGCGTAGGACAGCAGCGCGGTCGTGGTCGGTGAGGCCGACCCGTCCACGAGGTCGCGGACGAGGGCGCCCTTGCTGGCGGCCGACACCGACGGGTCGGTGAGCGCGAGCTGCAGGTCCGGCGACTCGTCCACCGCGCGGCTGAAGGTGAACAGCTCGTCCTCGACGCGGTCGAGCGTGCCGTCGGTCTCGGCCACGATGAAGGCGGCCTGCGCGCCCAGCTGCTCGACGGCGTCGACCATGTCGACGTCGTTCGACCAGCGGGCGCAGACGACCTGGTCGAGGACTGCGAACGACGGGGCTGCGATCTTGCCCTCGAACAGCGAGGTCGCGATCCCTGACCGCAGCTCCACCGGCTGCCCGGAGTCCGCGAGAGTCTGGCGCAGCGACTTCTCGTCGCCCAGGACTCCCGCGACCGCGAGCAGGTCGTCGGAGACGGAGGCGAAGCCCTCGTCACGCTTGCGCGCCTCGAGGGACGCCCGCAGGGTGAGGAGGGACTCGCGCGAGGAACCGAGCATCAGTGGCCTGCCGCCTGGGCCTCGAGATCGGCGATGAACCGATCGACGGTGGCACGGGCCCGGGCGTCGTCCTCGAGGGACTCCCCCACGACCTTGCCGGCCAGCGTGAGCGCCAGCGTGCCGACCTCGCTGCGCAGCGACGCGATGGTCGAGGCGCGCTCGGCGCTGATCGCGGCGTCGGCACGGGCGGTGACGACGGCGGCCGCCTCCGTGGCCTCGACGCGGGCCTCGTCGACGATGGCGAGCTTGTCGGACTGGGCCTGGGCGCGGATCTGGGCCGCCTCGGTCCGAGCCTCGGCGAGCTGCGCCTGGTACTGCTCGTAGAGCGCGTTGGCCTCGGCCTCACGCACGGCCGCGCGCGCGATGCCGCCCTCGATGGACGCCGTGCGCTCGTCGAGGGCCTTGCGGATCCCCGGCAGTGCCAGCTTCGACAGCGCCCAGAAGACGATGAGGAAGGCGACGATGCCCAGGATGAGCTCGTCGAGCGGCACGGCGAGGACGCTCGGCGCGTCTTCTGCTGCAAGAAGGTTCATGAGAGGGGCTCTCCGTCAGTGACGATCGATCGGGACGAGCAGGTCACTTACCGAAGACGAACGGCGCCACGAAGCCGATGAGCGCGAGCGCCTCGGTGAGCGCGAAGCCCAGGATCATGTTCTGGCGGATGACGCCGTAGGCCTCGGGCTGGCGAGCGATGGCCTGCACGCCCTGGCCGAAGATGATGCCGACGCCGATGCCGGGGCCGATGGCCGCGAGACCGTAGCCGATCGAGCCGAGCGAGCCGGTGACCTCGGACAGCGTGACCATGGAGGACATGTCGTGTTCCTTCGTGTCGGCCGGCGGCTGTTCCGCCGGTCATCTGGTGGTGCGAGCTTCGGGGTCGGGCTGGTGGAGCGGGTGGGTCAGTGGGCGTTGACGGCGTCGTTGATGTAGACGGCCGCCAGCAGGGTGAAGACGTAGGCCTGCAGCGCCTGGATCAGCATCTCGAAGGCCGTGAGTCCCACGGTGACGGTGAACGACGCGGCCGAGCCGAGGATGCCGATGACCGAGGGCGAGAGCAGGTACCAGGTCGCGACGGAGAAGGTCACGATGAGCATGTGGCCCGCGAACATGTTCGCGAACAGACGCACGGAGTGCGTGAACGGCCGCACGATGAAGTTCGACAGGATCTCGATCGGGATGAGCAGGACGTACATCGCCTTGGGCACGTCCGGCGGCATCGTCATCGCCTTGAAGAACGAGCCGGCGCCCTGGCGCTTGACGCCGAGCGGCACCCAGAGCAGGTAGACGAGCACGGCGAAGGCGAGCGGGATCGCGAAGCGCGAGGTGACGGGGAACTGCACGAACGGCACGATGCTCATGAAGTTGAGCACCCAGACGAAGAAGAAGAACGAGAACAGCATCGGGACGAACGGGTCGCCCTTAGCGCCGATCGTGTCGCGGGCGATGCCGTCGCGCACGAACAGGTAGCCGTACTCGCCGATGTTCTGGATGCCGCGGGGGACGATCGAGGCCTTGCGGAAGGCCAGCACGAAGAACACGACGACCACGAGGGCGGCGACCCAGAGCATCACCATGGGCTTGGAGATGTGGAAGGTGAGCCCGGCGATGTCGAAGGTGAAGATCGCGTCGTAGTTGAAGATCGTCGCGTCGGGCGCGGGGAACCCGCAGCCGGAGTTGAGGTGGCAGCCGGACTCGGCGGCCAGCAGGGCGCTACCGGACACGGTGCGACTCCATCGGGTCGGTGGGGTCGGTCAGGGCGGGCATCGGTGCGACGACCTCCGTGCGACCGCCGCTGGTGTCCGGCGGAGCCGCAGCGTCTCGGGCCCGCGCCTGGGAGGGCTCGAGCCGACGGAACAGCATGAACATGGCGAGGACGACCCCGAACAGGACGCCCAGTGCGATGAAGAGCGACTGGTTGCCCAGGAAGTGGCCCACGAGCCAGCCGACACCGCCGTAGAGCAGGATCCCCGCGGTCATCAGGCTGACGGCGGCCCACGCCGCATCGTCTGACACGCGGCCCGGGGGCAGCGTGTCCGGTTCCGCGGACGCCTTCGTCGCGACGCGACGGTACCACTGGGCGTCGTGGTGGCCGGACCTGGGGGGCGGG
>DATCCY010000004.1:0-9245 GCA_036510975.1 Candidatus Nanopelagicales bacterium | reverse complement strand
GTTGGGTCGTGTCCACAGCGGTGCGGTCACAGCTGCAAGAACATCCCGGGTGGAGAACCCCAGACTGGACATCCGGGAGAGCGCGTGATCGGTGTATTCCAGACCGAGCTCTGCGTCAGTAGGAGAACCGGCAGTGACCGTTCGGTTGATAGGCGGCCTCCTGAGAACCGTCGGTATCACGCGGGTTCTATGTGACTGCGGCGAGGGCATCATCAGATGCTGCCGGCATCGGTGCGCCGCTGCGGCGGTGCGTCGGATTCAAGCAGACGTGTGGTACACCACCCATGCGGTCAAAAACAACCACGAACGAAATCGCAATCGCAACGGTCGCCAGATCGGACTCCACCGACGCAGTCGCTGCTGAGCTGGCAGCAGCGGTCACCGCTTCGAACATCGCAGTCAATCCCGCCAGGGTGAGGAAAAGCCAGGCGGCACCAGAGAGCAGAAGTAGCAGAATGGTGGCCACCCACGTCGGCCACCGCAGCCAGGTCGTCCTGTCCATCGCTACTCGCCTCCCTACATCCCGTGGATCAGCTTGCCCGACATGAGCAGCATCGTCGGATGACGGTGCTGCTCATGCTCACCTCAGCTTGTTGGATCTGCCTGCTCTTCTGCCGACCCGTCCAGCACCTTCTCGTCGCCGACCTGGTCGAGAAGCCTGTCAGGGAAATGATCCGGGAACGGTTCGATCATGGGCGACGACTCGACCGCTCCCAGTCGTGCCGCGATCTCATCTGCGGCAGTGATGGCCGTGCCATGGCAGATCGACCACCTCGATCCACCCAGTCCGCTTATGTGCAGGACCGGCGGCAGCCCGTCGACGTCCTCGAACCTAACGCGAACCGCCGAACGGTATGGGCGGATCCCCACCTGGTGAAGCAGATCGGATAGCCGAATGTACTGAGACAGATCCGGACGGAGATCACGAAGGGCACTGAGAGCGTGATCCTTGAAGCCCGCCGGAATGTTCAGATCGACGTAGGGGACGTCCTCAAGATCGACTTCGATGTAGGTGCCGCCGATGAAGATCGTTCGCGGACCACAGATCACGTAGCGGATGCCGTCGTCGTCCATCACCGTGCGCCGGTCGCCGAAGACGTTCGGCAGTGTCAGCAAGTGACTGATCTTCCTCATCAGCCTCTTGTCCTCGAAAAGCAGCCCGCTTGAGACCCCGAGCGCATCGATGACGAAGTGCGCTCCCGCTCGCGCGGCTTCATCCCTGATATCTGACATCCGTGAAAACCGATTGTGGAACCGGACACGGTCGCTAGACTCCGACGGCACGACACCGTCCGGGTTTTTGGAGGTCCTGTGCCGCTCGAACGCACGGGTTTGGCCGTCGAACTCGCGGCCGCCTTCGCGCGCCGCCTCGATCCGAACGCTGTGCTCGACGCCTCCCCGGCCATCGCTCGGGTCGCGGATGCCGCCGCCGCGCTCGGGGTCGCTGGCGACGACCGCGCGTTCCTCGATGTCGTCGCCCGTCGGGTGATGGCCGACGCCAACGACGCGAGGTTCACCCTGCTGCCGCCGGTGGCCTTCACGCCGGCGGTGTTCCGTTCGTCAGTTGCGGTGGTCCGTGAGTCGGACCTGCTCGTCCTGCGCGTCTCGTGGCGGGGTGCGTCGGTCGACGGACACGTCCTGCGTCCTGACGCCGACGCCGGTGCGCGGGCCGCCCTGATTGTCGAACTGCCTTCGCAGCACCTGATGGAGCAGGCGTACAGCGCCGTCGACGGAGAGGTCCCCGCGGCACCCGTGCCCGTGCGTTCCGCGGTGTCGTCGCGGCTCGCCTTCTCGCTGCCGGCAGGTGAAGCGGTCCCGTTGACGGCCACGGGTGTGCTCGCGGCGATGCGGCGCCTGCCCCCACGTGTCGTGCTGCAGGCGCGCCCGCGCGATCACCCATGGCTGCCGCCGTGGGTGATCGGCGAACTCGTCGACCGGCTCGACCCCGACCAACTCGTCCGCCTCGACGTCGGCGAGATCGCGGACCGTCACCTCGCGGTGCGGCGCGCGCTGGCGAGCCTCGGCGGGATCGCGGCCGTCGCCGCCGATCCCGGCGCCGCGCCCGCACTCGGACGCCTCGCGCAGCGAGCCCCCGACGTCGTGACTGTGCGCGGCGACCGCCCCCAGCTCGGACGGTTCGTTCCGTTCGACGCGGGTGGAATCATCGACATCCTCGCGCAGATCCCCGCTGAACCTGACGACGACATGACCGCCCTGGAACTGCCGACCCGGCTGGTGCTCTCGCCGAGCCCGCTCGGCGGGTGGGCCCACGCCGACGGCCCGGTCGTCGCCCCGGACGGCACGATCGAGCTCTGGCACACCCGGCTAGGCACGCGCATCGTGGCGGCGGACGGCACGGTGACCGTCGACGAGGACAACGGCGCCCAGCGCATCGTGCGAGCGGTGTGGACGCGGGACGTCCGCGACGGCGAGACCTGGCCAGACGCGCCGGCGGACGGGGACTGGGAGTCGGTGCTGATGGACCGAAAACCCTTCCGGTCCTCGCTCCTGCCGACACACCGGTGGCAGATCGTGCGGAACTCACTGATCCGGGAGGGCAACCGGCCCGCGCCGCCGGTCGATGCCGACGCGTTGTCCCTCACCCCGCTCGGCGCCTGGACCGACCTGCACGGCCGGTGGAACCCCGACACGGGCGACGTCGTGGCGTGGGACCACCGCATGGCGGGCGGGCGCGACGACTTCGTTCGTGTGGTGCAACGGGGGTACTTCGCGCCGTGCGGCTTCCGCGCGGTGTGGATCACTGAGACGTGGCGCGAGGTGACAGCCACGAAGGGCATGCGCGGTCTGGCAGCGCCGTTGCGGCAGCGGCAGTACCCGGTATTCCAGGACACCGTCCGGCGCTTCACCGGCGGCGTGACGCGCGAGAACCCCTACATCGAGGTCCGCGTGCTGCAGACCCGGGGCCCCGACCTCCGCAGCCGCCCCCCCGGGCCGAGCTTCGTGCCGACACAGCAGGACGACTCGCCGTGGCTGGTGCCAGTCGTCGGCGTCGACGCCGACGGCAACGAGCATCCCCTGCCGATGCCGATGCTTTTCGTGACCATCGGTGACAACACGTCGGTGGCCTCGACCCCGCATCCGCAGGCGGCGGCCGCGCTCGCGCCCTACGGAGCCCAACCGACGGCCACCGGCTTCCAACTCATCGCCGGCACCGACCAGCTGGGCACCCGCCCCGGCGGGCGGCGGATCGCCTACGCGCCCCGAAACGCCGTGGGAGACATGGCCCACGACACCACGACGCAACGGTTCGCGGCGCGGCTGCGGGTGCGCGACTGCGATCCGGTCCTGGTCTGCGCCGACCTCGTCGTGCCGGCCGCTGCGGCGCTGACCGGGCGACGCGACCCGCTGCGCGTGACCTACCACCCCGGGTACGCAGCAGCGGCTTCACTTCTGGTGAGGTCGTCCTGGCCCTGACCACCAACACCACGGATCCCCCGCCGGGGCTGCCGAAACCCCGGATCACGCTCCCCGGTGGAACCGAGTCGAGCGGCGGTCTGGCGGCGCCCAGCCTCGACATCGGTGGCCTATCACGGGCGCTCGGCGTCGTCGGCGACCCCGCCGCGCCGGCCGACCCCGCGGCATTGCTATCCGGCGCGCTGCTGTTCGGCATCGTCCCGCTGGCCGACCTGATCCCCCACGAGCTGCTCGCGATGCCGAAGATCGTGCAGCAGGTGCTCGACGCGGTCGGGGCGGTTGGTCACGACCTGCACCGGCTCGCCGACCTGGGGATCGCGGAGGCCACCCCCGCTCTGGACGCCCTCAGTGCGGCCGCGGCCCGAACCGTCGATGCCAACACGGCCTTTGTCGCTACGCAGAGCGCGTTGACCGCCACGCGGGCACACGCCGAAGCGACCACACCGGGTCTGGCCGCACTGCTGCGTCGCATCGCGGACGGCATCGACGTCGCGTTGCCGGCCGCCGCCGCGCTGGCCGACCTCCTCGCGCTGGTCCGTTCCGGCACGCTTCCCGATCCCGCTCACCTCCGGCTCCACCTCACGCTCGCGACGGAACTCGGCTTCTGGCCCAAGGGAGCCCGGGAGGACGCCATCGTCGATGGCGGCGACTTGTTGCTGTCGCTCGACGTCCGCGGCGACGGCGACTCCGCAGCCAGCACGGAGGTCGTCGCGGAGATCCGCGGGATGACCCTGACGCTGATCCCCGGCAGCGACCTGACCAAGCTCGTGCGGCTGCGGCTGGACCGGTTGTTGGTCCGGATGCGTGCGGGCTCGAAACCCGAGGTCGACGTGGTACTGGCCGCGCCGGAGTGGCTCGGCGTGCTCGCGTGGGTGAATGACGTGCTGAAGCTGATCCCCGACGACGGGTTCGCCGATCCGCCCTACGTCGAGGTCGACGGGAACGGAGCGCGCGCCGGATTCTCGTTGGCATTGCCCGACGTCGCGTTGGGCATGTTCTGCCTCACCAACCTCGCGATCGCCGCCGAAGCGAGGGTGCCGTGGGTCGGCGACGGGCCGAGCCTGTGGTTCGCGTTCTGCCGTCGCGATCGGCCGTTCACGCTCGCCGTGTCCCTGCTGGGTGGCGGCGGCTACTTCGGCATCGAGATCGGCACGACCGGCGTCAAGACCTTGGAGGCGTCGTTCGAACTCGGCGCGATCCTCGCGCTCGACTTCGGCGTCGCGTCCGGCTCGGTCTCGGTGATGGCCGGCATCTACTTCAAGCTGTCGGGCTCGGACGGCACGATCCTCGGGTACCTGCGCATCCGTGGTGAGGTCGAGGTTCTCGGGCTCATCAGCGCATGCATCACGCTCGCGATGGAACTGGGCTACGACGCGGGCAAGGTCGTCGACCGCGCCACCATCAGCGTCGAGGTGTCCATCGCCTTCTTCAGCACCAGCGTGAGCATCTCCTGCGAGAAGAAGTTCGCCGGGTCCTCCGGCGACCCGACGTTCGCCCAGCTCATAGGCCCGGCAGAAGGCCCGTGGACGCAGTACTGCGAAGCCTTCGCACCGAAAGGACGCTGAGATGGACGAAGGAGTCGTCGTCACCGTCCTGCCGTGGGACACCGCGGACGGCCTTGCCGTGGCAGGTCTCTACGTATCACCGCGGTTGGTGCCCGACGTCGAGCCCGGGAAGGTGCAGGAATTCGGCGGATTCTCGCGGTGGCCCGAACTGGTCCGCGCGTTGGAGTCCGTGACTCTGTCGGTCGACGGTCGCGACGTGACGGCGCGGATCGTCCCGAGCGACCCGGCACCTCACGACGCGTGGTTCACCGGCAGCCTCGGAGGTCTCCCGGTGCGCACGCGTCCCACCCCAGCGCTCGCCGGCACGCCGGTGCGCTCCTACGACTATCTCGCCACCCACGACGCGGTCGCGGCCGTCGAGCAGTCCGCCGCCCGCAGCGGGCAGGCCACGTCACGCCGGGTCCTCGGCGAGGTGCGCAACGCCACCGACATCCTCTCGCGGGTCATCGGCAAACCCCGGGTGGCGGCCGAGATCCTCGACGGGCGGGCCGGTGAGGAGGACCGCGGCGGCGTGGTGTCGCCGACGGTCGTGGACGCGCAGGGCGAGCCCGCGCCCGGCGCCATCGGTCAACTGCTGGTCGAACACGCCGCCTGGCTGCAACGCCAGCACGATCCGGCACCGCCGCCGGTGCCGGAGCCCGAGTTCCACGCCGTCGTCGGGGGTCTCGGTGCCCACCCGGCGCTGCTGCGTGCGTTCGGGCTGCTGCTCGAGGTGCGATTCGAGGCGGGCGAACTCGGTGCCCGCGGCTTCATCCGGCTGGCCAAGTTCGACGGCGACGCCGAGGCGCTGCGGCGTCCCGGGCCGGTGACCGGCTACGCGTTCGACGACCCGTGGTTCGAACCCTGGCGCGACGGCGGTGAAGTCACCCACGGCATGGTCCCGCTCGCGGACGCCGCCCGAGCCGTGGTGCGCGACGTCGACGGTGGCGCGATCCGGCTCGCCAACGCTGCCACGTCAGGGCTTTCTCCCGCATCCGCCTCCGACGGCGGTCCGCCCACCGACGACGCCAAGAACCCGGACAAGGTGCCGGCGGGCCGCGGCGGCGGCATCACCGTCGCCGCTTCCGGTGGTGGCAAAGCGATGCGGGACATGCTGCGACGCGGCCAGGTCGCGCACGACTCCACCGAGGCCGGCGACCCGAATCCGTCCCCGGCGCCACCCGAAGCACTCTGGCGGGGACTGCGCCCGGAGGTGCTTGACGAGACAGACGGTGAACACTGGCGGTCCCTCGTGGCGCGCCAGGTGACGTACCGGCTCTTCGACCCGCCGCTCACGCTCGAGCTGGTCGATGAAGGGCACGTGTCGACGTCGTCGGCGGACACCACCGCCGACGGTGCTCTCTACACCGACGACGTGCTGTTCGGCTGGGACGGCTGGAGTCTCGCCGTTCCGCGACCCGGCCGGCACGTGCGCGGCGACGGCGCCGACCCGGACGACGTGGCCGACGCAGGCGAACCGCTACCGGCGGGCCTGCCGGTCGACATCGCCGTGTCGGTCGCGGGTTCCTCGCTGCCGCGGCTGCGTTACGGCACGAGCTACGTGTTCCGCGCGCGCCGGGTCGACCTCGCAGGGCACAGCACCGCGCTGCCCGACAACGCCCACGCCGGCGCCAAGGCGACCCACGGTCGCAGCGACGTGCTCACTCCGCCGGCCGTGGTGCTCCGGCACGACGTAGTGGAGGGCGAGTCGTTGCAGCGGCTCGTCGTGCGCTCGGCGGTCGAGTACACCGACGGTGTCGGGGCGCCGACCGTCGGGCCGTGGCCTGCAGACACCCGCGACACCAGCGACCGGCATCTCGCCCCGCCGCACACTACCGTCGTCGAAGCCGAACGGAACGGTCGCTTCGACGCCGCGTTCGACGTCGGCGGGGCCGAGATCACGCGTGCGTTCGCGGTGGCCCGCAAGGAGGAAGGCACGTTCGTCTCGGCCCAGGTGTGGGACGTCAGCGATCCCGACGCGCCGCGGCTCGTCCCGGCCGACGGCCTCCGGCTGGTGCCGACCGCCGGCAGCGGGCTCACCACCGCCGACGCCGACGCCGCGCTCGCCGACCTGCAGGCCCACCGCGGGCGCGGCGCGCAGGCGGGGTACCTCGTCGTCCACGACACCGACCACCCCCGCACGCCGTACCTGCCGGACTCGCTGGCGGAGGCCGCGGTAGTCGCGTGGCGGCCGCCGCGAACACTGGGCGGCGCACCGGACGCGCTTCGCGAGTCCTCCCGGTTGACGTGGTCCGGGGACTGGCCCGAACTCGGCGCTTGGCGATTGTCGCTCGCGCGGGGGAACGGCGCCGCCGCGGACGGACCTGTCGTCACCCGCGATGACGTGGCCCGCGTGTTGACGGTGACCCTGCCCGCCGGCCGCCGGCTGCCGGCCGCGGTCAGTAGCGCAACCACCGATCGCGGGGCCGATTCTTTCACGCTGGTGCAGGAGATCGGCGGCCCGCTCGGCGCCGACGCCGCGGCGGGCCTCGACCCCACCGTCACCCCACCCGACGACGTCGAGCTGGTGCATGCGGTGTCCCGCCCGCTTGCGCGCCCGGTGCTGGACCGGTGGCTCACCGCGAGCCGGCCACCGGGCGACGCCGGCACGTTCCTGTCCGGCGACCTCGGTTACGACGGCCCGAGCACGTCCCGGATCGACCTCGAAGCGACGTGGACTGTCACCTCCGACGATCCCGCCACGGACGGCCCGACGACCTCACCTCGGACGGCCGTCGGGTTCTCCGAGGGCCACCCCGGCTGGGGCGGCCGCAGCCGTCTGGTCGCGAGCCTCGCCGATATCCACCTGCTGCACGACGACGGCTCGACGACCACTCCGTGCCGACACGAGATCACCGACATGCGGCACCACCTCATCACCTACACACCGCGCGCGACGACCGCGTTCCGCGAGTACTTCCCGGCGGCGGTCGCGACGGACGCGGGAGCCACGTCGGTGACGGGCGACCCGGTGCAGGTGCACGTGCCGGCGTCGGTGCGTCCGGCCCTGCCGGTCGTCCGGCAGGTGATTCCGACTTTCCGTTGGCATGACGGCGAGGAGGCGGCCGGGGCGTCACCGGCGGTCGCCGACACCACCTGCGTGCGGACGCGAATCGGCGGTCTGCGCGTCTATCTGGAACGGTCGTGGTTCAGCTCCGGCGAGGACGAGATGCTGGGCGTCGTGCTGTCGGGGCTCGACGGCGACCCGGCGCCCGACTCCTCGCACGACGCGCTGTTCTCTCAATGGGGTCTCGATCCCGCCCGCGGCTCCGGGGTGGCACCCGCGCGCGAGCTCCGGCCGCAGGATCTGGGCGGCGACGGCCGGTGGCTGCTGCCGTCGGTGGTGGTGCGCGGTGCGGGCCAGAACGGACGCGGCGCGGTGGTCGGGCATCCCGTGCGCTACGACGCCAGCCGGCGGTTGTGGGCGTGCGACATCGCACCCGACCCGGGCGAGGCGCACTGGCCGTTCCTGCGCCTCGCGCTCGCACGCATGCAGCCGTACGCGGTTGCGGGCGAGGAGTTGTCGGAGGTCGTCGTGCCACCGATGCTCACCGTCCCGCCGCGGCGAGAGCTGCGGTGGCGCTATCCCGATCCCGGCCGGGTGGTCGTCGCGCTCGTGGGCGTCGTCGACGCCGGACAGGTCGAGACCGGCGGGTCGGCCGACCACCACGCGGTGCGGGCGTGGATGGAACAGGTCGCCGCGGAGGTCGACGGTGAGCAGGTCTGGCGGCGAGTCGGCGACACCGTCCCACTCGCGCGGGTCGACGCCAGCGAGATCGTCGGGCGGTGGGTCGGCGTGTTGCCGACGCCCGAGCCGATCCGTGGCCGATTGCCCGTCCGTGACCCGAACAGCGAGTTCAGACTCGTCGTCGAAGAGTACGAGCGCTGGCCGGAGGACGCCGCCGGTGTCTCGCAGCAGCGACTCTCGTGGCAGCCGCGGCTGGTCTACCGGGACGCGGTGCGTCTCTAGAACCGCCTTCTGCAGGTGCGCATCGATGCCCGGTCAGTAGTTGCGTCCCGCCAGCAGCCCGCCCGGGAATCCCGAACCGAGATCCATACAACTACTCGCCACAACCCACAAGGAAACAATTCAGATAAATATCGAGCAGGTCAATGGTTCCGACCTGGCGGGGAACGGTCAGGTGCTTGTCCAGACCTCGGTGATGAGCACGAATCTGACTTCGGCGTGGCAGGCCACGGTTGGGTTGCCAGAGCCACCGCCGACCAACCACGGGGTGGTGCAGGTCGGCCCGAGCACCGGCGCCG
>DATCCY010000003.1:0-21876 GCA_036510975.1 Candidatus Nanopelagicales bacterium | reverse complement strand
CGACCCCGGCGGCGCGCAGCAGGGCGCGTCGCGCAGGGGACGCCGAGGCGAGCACGAGCGTGACGGTCACCGGACGCCGATCAGCGCGGGGCGAACGAGGTGCGCCAGCCACCGGGCGCCAGCGGCCGGCGCACCATGCGGTGCGGTGCCGACCAGGACGACCGGGGCCGCTCGGCGCCGGGGTCGTCGCCGCCCGCCATGGCCGTCACGACGGCGACGAGCGCGGCGAGCTCGGGCGGGTTCGGGGCGCCGTGCACGACCCGCAGGACCGGCCGGTCGACGGTGACCTCCTGGTCGCTCACAGCGGGATGTTCCCGTGCTTCTTGGGCGGCAGCGACGCCCGCTTGGTCCTCAACGCGCGCAGTGCGCGAGTGATCGCTGCCCTCGTCTCGCTCGGCCGGATGACCGCGTCGATGTAACCGCGCTCCGCCGCGATGTAGGGGTTGGCCAGCGTGTGCTCATAGTCGGCGATGAGCTCGGCGCGCTGCGCGTCGGGGTCGTCGGACTTCGCGAGCTCGCGGCGGTAGAGGATGTTGACCGCGCCCTGCGCGCCCATCACGGCGATCTGACCGGTCGGCCAGGCGAGGTTGACGTCGGCGCCGAGGTGCTTGGAGCCCATGACGTCGTAGGCGCCGCCATAGGCCTTGCGCGTGATCACGGTGACGAGGGGCACGGTGGCCTCGGCGTAGGCGTAGATCAGCTTGGCGCCGCGGCGGATGATCCCGTTCCACTCCTGGTCCGTGCCAGGCAGGAAGCCGGGCACGTCGACGAACGTGAGCACCGGGACGTTGAACGCGTCGCAGGTGCGCACGAAGCGGGCCGCCTTCTCCGACGCCTCGATGTCGAGGGTGCCGGCGAACTGCATGGGCTGGTTCGCGACCACGCCGACCGAGCGGCCCTCGACGCGGCCGAAGCCCACGATGATGTTCGGCGCCCAGAGCGGCTGGATCTCGAGGAAGTCGCCGTCGTCGAGCACCGACTCGATCACCGTGTGCATGTCGTACGGCTGGTTCGGCGAGTCGGGCACGAGGGTGTCGAGGGCGAGATCGGTCTCGGACGGGTCGAGGTCCGCGTCGATGTCGAACGCGGGGGCGTCGTCGAGGTTGTTGCTCGGCAGGAACCCGAGCAGGGCCTTGACGAACTCCATGCCCTCGTTCTCGTCGGCCGTCATCGCGTGCGCGACGCCGCTCTTGCTGTTGTGCGTGCGTGCGCCGCCGAGCTCGTCGAAGCCGACGTCCTCACCGGTGACCGTCTTGATGACGTCGGGGCCGGTGATGAACATGTGCGAGGTCTTGTCGACCATGATCGTGAAGTCGGTGATGGCGGGGGAGTAGACCGCGCCGCCGGCGCACGGGCCCATGATGAGCGAGATCTGCGGGATCACCCCGGAGCAGAGCACGTTGCGGCGGAAGATCTCGCCGTAGAGCCCGAGGGAGACGACGCCCTCCTGGATGCGCGCGCCGCCGGAGTCGTTGATCCCGATCATGGGCACGCCGGTCTTCATCGCGAGGTCCATGACCTTCACGATCTTCTCGCCGTAGACCTCGCCGAGGCTGCCGCCGAAGATGGTGAAGTCCTGGGCGAAGACGCAGACGGGCCGACCGTCGACGGTGCCGTAGCCGGTGACGACGCCGTCGCCGTAGGGGCGGTTGTCGGGGAGGTCGAAGGCGTTGGAGCGATGCCGCGCCAGGGCGTCGAGCTCCACGAACGAGCCCTCGTCGAGCAGCAGGTCGATGCGCTCGCGGGCCGTCGCCTTGCCACGGGAGTGCTGCTTCTCGACCGCCTTCTCCGACGCCGCGTGGGCTGCCGCCTCGCGGCGCTTCTCGAAGTCGGCGATCTTGCCGGCGGTGGTCTTGGGGTCGTCCACGAGCGGGGTGCCGATCTCGGGCGCTGCACTCACGGCGCGTCCTCCACTGCCGATGCCGACCCAGATGGTCGTGCCTCTCTCGTTACCTTAGCCAGGTGACCTCCTCCGTCTCAGGGCAGTTCGGCAGCCCGCAGCATGACCCTCGCCACTGGGACGACGCCGCGCTGCAGGCCGCCCTCGACCGGGCGGGTGACGGTGTCTGGGGGCCGGTCGCCGTGCTCCCGTCGACCGGGTCGACCAACGCAGACGCCGCCGACCAGGTGCGGGAGGGCGCGCCCGAGGGCTTCACGGTCACGGCTGACGAGCAGACCCAGGGACGTGGCCGCCTCGACCGCAGGTGGACCTCTCCCTCGGGCGCCGGCCTCGCGATGTCGGTCGTGCTGCGACCGGTCGTCCCGAACGCGTCGTGGGGCTGGATCCCGTTGCTCTCCGGCCTCGCCGCGGTCGAGGCGCTGGAGCGCCAGGGTCTCGGTGCCGCGCTCAAGTGGCCCAACGACGTCGTGGTCGACGGCCCCGCGCGCGACGGCGGTCCCGGGCCGCGCAAGCTCGGCGGGCTGCTCGTCGAACGGGTCGGCGCGGCGCTCGTGGTGGGCATCGGCGTCAACGTCGACCTCGCGGAGGACGAGCTGCCGGTGCCCCGCGCGACCTCCACACGGCTCGAGGGTGCGGACGTCGGTCGTGAGCGGCTCCTCGTCGACCTGCTCGACCACCTGCGCCGGCACTACCTGCGCTGGCAGCTCGCCGACGGCGACGCCCGCCGTTCCGGGGCCGCCGAGGCCTACGCCGCTCGCTGCCTCACCCTCGGCCGCGAGGTCCGCGTCCACCTGCCCGGAGGCGATGTCGTCGACGGCACCGGGTGGGGGCTGGACGAGGACGGCCGGCTCGTGGTGCGGCTCGGCGACGGCACCTCACGCGTGGTCTCGGCCGGCGACGTCGAGCACGTGCGCTGACGACGCGGCCGACCATCGTGGCATCGGTTGCCCGCGCGCCGCTGCGGCGTGGAACGATGCCGCCATGGGCTACCCGAAGAAGCTGCTGGCCGACGACGAGAACATCATCTACGAGCTGCGCCCGCACTGGCGTGCGCTGATCTCGCCGGTGATCGTGTTCCTGCTCACCGTCGGGGTCGGGACCTACCTGCTGGCGAAGCTGGCGGGTTCGGACGGCGCGGCCGCGCCGGCCGCTCGTTGGATCATCGTCATCGTCATGCTGGTCGCGCTCGTCATCTGGGTGGTCCGCCCGTTCGTCTACTGGTACTCCACCCAGTACGTATTCACCGACCACCGGATCATCGTGCGCACCGGGGTGGTGGCCCGGAAGGGTCGCGACATGCCGCTCTCCCGGGTCAACGACGTGTCGTTCTCGCACTCGTTCATCGAGCGCTTCCTCAACTGCGGGACGCTCCTGGTGGAGTCGGCGGGCACCCAGGGCCAGCTCGTCATCAAGAGCGTCCCCGACGTCGAGCAGATCCAGCGCGACATCTACCGGCTGCACGACGAGGACGACATGCGCCGTCGTCAGCAGTTCGACCAGCCGCCGGGGGATGCGAACGCATGACGGGCGGCCCTGCGTGAGCGAGCCGGGCGCGGAGACGGGCCGCGCCGGGCAGGTCGTCGACGACCTGGTCGATGTCGTCCTCGGCGGCCCTCGCCGGCTGCGGCGCGGCGAGGTCGCGCACCGGGCCGGGGTCCCCCTGGACGAGGCTCGCCGGCTGTGGCGTGCGATGGGCTTCGCCGACGTCGGTGACGCCGTGGCCTTCACCGACGAGGACGTCGACGCCCTGCGGCTGCTCGGCACCCTCCTCGACCGCGGGATCCTGAACCAGTCGACGGCCGTGGATGTGGCCCGCAGCCTCGGCCAGACCATGTCGCGGCTCGCGGACTGGCAGACCGACACGTTCGGTCGGCTGCTCGTCGAGCGTGGCGTGATCGACCTGCACGACCCGCTCTCGGACGCGTCGACCGCGGGGTTGTTCCGCGAGCTCGAGACCCTTCTGCCGGCCCTCGAGCGGCTGCTCGTGCACGGCTGGCGCCGTCAGCTCGCAGCGGCGTTCGAGCGTGGTCTCGGCGATGCCGAGCAGACGGGTGAGGCGGAGACCGGTCACCTGACGGTGGGATTCGCCGACCAGGTGGGGTTCACCCGGCTCGCCCGCCGGATGGAGGAGGCGGAGCTCGCCGCGCTCGTGGAGCGGTTCGAGTCGCGCTCCGCCGATGTCGTGGCCAAGCACGGGGGCCGGGTCATCAAGACCCTCGGCGACGAGATCTTCTTCGTCGCCTCGACCCCCGAGTCGGCGGCCGAGGTGAGCCTGCACCTGCTCAGCGAGCACGAGAAGGACGACACGATCCCGCGCCTGCGCATCGGGCTGGCGACCGGCACCGTGGTCACGCGGCGTGGCGACGTGTTCGGCACGACGGTGAACCTGGCGAGTCGGCTGACCGCGCTCGCCCGGCCGGACAGCGTGCTGGTCGACGACGTCACGGCAGTCGGTCTGAGCCCCGCGGCGCTCGGCGTCGACACGCGCGACGAGCTCGCGCCCTACGCGCTGACCCCGCTCCCCGCTCGGGCGGTCCGCGGCCTCGGCACGGTCCGTCCTGTCGCCCTGCGGCGCGGGTGACGGCGTGACCGGGATTCCGGAGCGCTCGCGACCCGCCGAGGTCCCCGTCACGCCGTCCGCAGACGACGGGCCACGGTCCGTGACGAGGGCATCCCCCGTCCGGCTGCCGGAACCACCCCGTTGGAGGAGCGGGAACCGCCGAGGGATGCCGATACACAGCCCGTGCAGGCAGGGGCGGACGTCGAGCCCGCGGTGGGTGAGGTGGATCTCGGGTCCGCCACCGACCTCGGGTTCCGCCTGCAGTCCCTCATCGAGTTCGTGTCCCTCGTGTCCGCAGCCCGGGGCTACGCCGACCTGCTGCGCGTGATGGCCGCGGAGGGCCGCAAGGCGCTCGAGGCGTCGACCGCGTCGCTCTCGGTCTGGGAACGCGACAGCGGTCGGATGCGCACGCTGGTCAACCACGGCGACCTCGGACCGCACGAGGTGCCCGACCCGGTCGACGAGGTCTACGCCCTCTCGGACCACCCGCTCGCCCGGCGCATGCTGACCGAGGGCATCGGCTACGCGCAGACGCTCGGCGACGCCGACAGCGACCCCAAGGTGGAGTGCATCCTGCGCCGGGAGGAGAAGCACTCCTGCGTGGCGCTCCCGATCATGTTCGAAGGCCGGGTGTGGGGGGAGTTCTGGGCCACCCGTCGCGCCGACCTGCCCCCGTTCACCGAGGCCGACCTGGAGTTCGCGACCGTCGTCGCGTCGCAGGTGAGCGCTGGCATCGCGCAGGCGGAGCACCTCAAGCGGGTCGAGCGGATGGCCTACACCGACGACCTGACTGGTCTGGCGAACCGTCGTGCGTTCGAGGACCGCCTCGACGAGGCGCTCGTGCTGCACCGGACCCTGGGCACTGGGGTCGGCGTCGTCGTGCTGGACGTGAACGGCCTGAAGCGCATCAACGACCGCCTGGGCCATGTCGCCGGCGACACGTCGCTCGTGACGTTCGGCTCGGAGCTCGCGGCGTCGGCCTCGACGTTGCCCGACGCGCTGGCGGCCCGGCTCGGCGGCGACGAGTTCTGCCTGCTCGTCGTGGGAGCCACGGGAGACGACGTCGTGTCCGTCGCGCACGACATCTGCGACCGTGCCGCGTCCGTGCTCGAGGAGGGCGTCGCCTGCGGCGTCGCGACGACCGACCACCTGCCGGAGGTCGGCGTCACGCCGTCGCGGCTGCTGCGTGCCGCCGACGCCGCGCAGTACCGCGCGAAACGCTCGGGGGCAGCCACGCCGGTCGTGGCCGGGAGGACGGGTCCGGCTTCCGCGGCCGACGACAGGGTCCCGGAGCGCCGCCAGTTCCGGGGTCGGGGCAGTGCGGACCCGGGGCAGGCGCTCGACGAGGTGCTGCGTCGGCTCGACGCCGCCGAGGACCGCGACCCGTGCGGCCGGCTCCGGGTCGTCGCGGAGCTGCTCGCGGAGACGATCGACGCCGCGAGCTGGTTCGTGTCGGTCCTGCGCGCCGGGACCTCGGTGGTCGAGACGATGGCCCACACGGTGGTCCGTCGTACCAAGGGCCACGACTACTACGTGATCGACACCTACGACATCGTCGACTACCCCGCGACGTACGCCGCGCTCACCGGCCACCTCGTGGTGGTCGACGTCGACGACCCGCGCAGCGACCCGGCGGAGGCGTCCCTGCTCATGCTGGGCGGCCTCGCGGAGATGGTGATGAACGGTGGCTCGTCCGCCGACGGCGACCGCTGGGTCGTCGAGGTCGTAGGCGACGA
The DNA here is from genome assembly GCA_036510975.1 of Candidatus Nanopelagicales bacterium. GTDB lineage: Bacteria > Actinomycetota > Actinomycetes > S36-B12 > CAIYMF01 > Longivirga. Next base: position 15,680 of record DATCCY010000003.1, on the reverse strand, counting down.
GCTGTCCGCTCCCGTGCGCCCGTACGCGTCGGTGCTGCGCGCCGGGGTCGCGCTCGCCCTGGCGCACTGACGGCGACCTATCCTGTCGGCATGAGTCGCGTGCTGGTGGCCGAGGACGACCCGGACATCAGCGAGCCCCTTGTCCGTGCCCTGCGTCGCGAGGGGTACGACGTCACGCTCGTGACCACCGGCCCGGCGGCCCTCACCGGCGCCCTCGGGGGGCAGGTCGACCTGCTCCTCCTCGACCTCGGGCTGCCCGGCATGGACGGCCTCGAGGTCTGCCGGTCGCTGCGCGGCCGAGGCTCGTCCTTGCCGGTCCTCGTGCTGACGGCGCGCACCGACGAGGCCGACCTCGTCGTCGGCCTCGATGCCGGCGCCGACGACTACGTCGGCAAGCCGTTCCGTGTCGCCGAGCTCCTCGCCCGCGTGCGCGCCCAGCTGCGCCGCTCGGGCGGTCCGGAGCCCGACGTGCTCTCGGTCGGGGAGATCACGTTCGACCAGCGGTCGCGCCGCGTCACGGTCGAGGGGTCCGTCGCTCCGCTCACCCCGAAGGAGTACGAGGTCCTCCTCATGCTGATGCGCCGGGTCGGCACCGTCGTTGGTCGCGACGAGCTGATGCGCGAGGTCTGGCGGACCGAATGGCTCGGTGCCACCAAGACGCTGGACATGCACGTGTCGACGCTGCGCCGCAAGCTGGGCGATGCCGGCTCCCTCATCACCACAGTGCGCGGCGTGGGGTTCAGGCTCGAGAAGGCGCTCTGACGTGCGCCGCCGGCTGATCCTGCTGGTCTTCACGACCACGCTGTTCGCGCTCGTGCTCCTCGGTGTCATCCTCGTGGCGGTCATCTGGACGTCCACGTCGGCGGCGCAGCAGCCGCGCGCCGCCGCCACGGCACGCGTCGCCGCCGCCGGCATCGAGGACGTCGTCGAGGCGGGGACGCCGGTGACCGTCGAGATGGTGCGCGGCTACGTCCGCGACGACGCGGTCCTCACTGTGATCCTCCCCGACGGCAGCACGGTGGCGAGCGGCCCGCGCCCGACCGGCGGCGTCTACTCGGCCGAGGCCACCGCGGGGGAGCTCCGGGTCCTCGCGGAGATCCCGACGTCCTACATCCAGGAGAAGCTGGTCCAGCAGACGCTGCTCGTCATCGCCACCTCCGTCCTCGCCCTCGGCGTGGCGATGGTCGTCGCGCTGTTCTACGCCCGTCGGATCACCCGGCCGTTGGAGGACTTCGCGGAGGTGGCGGGACGCATCGCGACCGGCGACCGTCGACCGCTCGGCCGTCGCTACGGCGTGCCCGAGCTCGACGCCGTCGCCGAGGTGCTCGACGCGGGAGTGAGCGGCTTCAACGACCTGCTCGAGAACGAGCGTCGGGTCACGACCGAGGCGTCGCACCAGCTGCGCACGCCGCTGACGGCGCTGTCGCTGCGCCTCGAGGAGATCCTCGCGTCCGACGACCTCGCCGAGGTGCACGCGGAGGCGACGGCGGCGCTCGGCCAGGTCGAGCGGCTCAGCGGGGTGGTCGACGAGGTCGTCGGGGTGAGCCGTGGGACGAGGGTCGCGGCCCAGGATCCGATCGACCTCGACGCCCTCGTGGCCTCGCAGTCGACCGAGTGGTGGCCTGCGTTCCAGGCCGAGCACCGCTCGCTCGTGCGCCTGGGCGCTACGGGTCTCGTCGCCCGTGGACTGCGCGGGGCGCAGAGCCAGGTCCTGGCCACGCTCATCGAGAACTCCCTCGTGCACGGTGCAGGTGCCACGACGCTGCGGCTGCGGGCGTCCGGGACCTGGGTGGTGCTCGAGGTGTCCGACGAGGGCCCGGGCGTCCCCGCGGAGCTCGAGGCACGCGTCTTCGAGCGCAGCGTGAGCGGCGCGGACTCCTCGGGGCTCGGGCTCGCGCTCGCGCGCACGCTCGTGATGGCCGACGGGGGACGCCTCGAGATGCTGTCGTCACGACCGGCGGTGTTCGCAATGTTCCTGCCGGCCTACCGTCCCGTCGCCGTGGAGCCGTCGGCGCGGGGCGGTGAGAGGGATCGGGCGGAGGAACCTCGGACCGACGAGCTCTCGACGGTCACGACTCAGGCGGTCGTGGCGAGAGTCTCGTCGCCTGCGGCGACCGCGTCGTCGGGGAACACCCAGCGACGGTAGGACCAGAAGCGGAACAGCGTGCCGAGCCCGAGGCCGATCACGTTGGCGCTGATGTTGTCCGCGAGGGCGCTGGTGAGACCGAGCGCGTAGTGGGAGAACCACAGGCAGCCCACCGAGATCGCGAGACCGACCGCGTTGAGGACGAAGAACAGGACGTACTCGCGGCCGAAGCTCGTGCGGCCGCGGTGCCGGAAGGTCCAGTAGCGGTTGCCGAAGTAGGCGACGGTGGTCGCGGCGCAGACGCTGACGATCTTCGCCGTGAGCACCTTGCCGTGCAGCGGCCCGGCGCCGTAGCACAGCAGGTTGAACAGGCCGACGTCGACGACGAGCGCGACGAGCCCGACGACGCCGAACTTCGCCGCCTCGTGCACGAGGTGCTCGACGCGCCCGTAGAGGGAACGGATCAGCGAGATGTCGCTGGTCCCGGGCGCGGAGGTCACCGGAAGATCGTACGCGCCGTGCGAGGCGGATCGCGCCGCCAGACGTGCGCCGAGGGAGTGACTCCCCTCACCGTGAGCGCGGACGCACACCGAACTCTCAGTCCGAACTCCCGGGCGCGCTCCCACGGGCGCCCGGGTGCCGCCGGTAGCCTCGGCGCTCGACCCCGACCGGAGGAGCGCCGTGCAGCACATCCCCTCATGCCGTCGGGCGCGCCCGTGACGCACGCGCGTCGGGGCCCCGACCTCGAGGTCCCGACGCTCGAACGGGTGACGCTCGTGTCCGACGACGGCGTCGAGGCCGCGTTCGTGCCGGGCGCCGGCATGGTCGGCGTCTCGCTCACCCTCGACGGCGTCGAGCTCCTCGCGCACCGCCACGGGCTCGAGGGCTACCTCGGCCGGGGATCCACCTTCGGCATCCCCCTGCTCGCCCCGTGGGCCAACCGCCTCGCCTCGCCGCACCAGGTGGTGGGCGACGTCGCGTGGGAGGTCGTGGTCGGTGCGCCCGGCGTGCACGCCGACGACGCGGGTCAGCCGATTCACGGACTGCTCGCCTACGCCGGGGACTGGGAGCTCGAGCACGTCGGGGCCGACGAGGGCTCGGCGCGGCTGCGGTCCCGGCTGCGCGTCGACGACGGGCTCGACCGGTTCGCGTCGTTCCCCTTCGCCCACGAACTGGTGGTCGACGTGTCCCTGGCCGGGCGCACGCTCCGGGTCGCCACGTCGCTGACGGCGACCGGCGACCGGGCGGTCCCGATCGCGTTCGGCTGGCACCCGTGGTTCGAGTTCCCCGAAGTGCCGCGTGCCGAGTGGGAGCTCACGACGCCGTTCGTGCGTCGAGCCGTGCTCAGCGACCTGATGATTCCGACCGGCGAGGTGGTCGACGACCCGACACCGTCCGGGCCGCTCGGCTCGCTCGTGCTCGACGACGTCTACCTCGACGTCGCCGACGGTGCGGTGGCCTCGGTGCGGGCGGGGGACCGAGGTGTCGCCGTCCGGTACGTCTCTGGCTACGACGTCGGCGTGGTGTTCGCGCCGGCCCAGTCCGACGTGGTCTGCATCGAGCCCATGACGGCACCGACCGACCCGTTCTCGGGGCGCTTCCCGCTGAGGCTCGCCCAGACCGGCGAGACCGTGGCGGCGGTCTTCGAGGTCACCGCCGAACGGCACTAGGCTCGCCGCGTGCCCTCCGCAGACGCCCACGTCGCACCGGGGTTCCCCGTTGCAGGCGTCGTCGGCGGCGGGCAGCTGGCCAGGATGATGCAGCAGCCGGCCATCGCCCTCGGCGTCGGTCTGCGGGTGCTGGCGACTTCCGTCGAGGACAGCGCGGCCCAGGCGGTCCGCGACGTCCGGCTCGGTCGTCACGACGACCTCGAGGCGCTGCGCTCGTTCGCGGCGGGCTGCGACGTGGTCACCTTCGACCACGAGCACGTGCCGCCGGCGTACCTCGAGGTGCTCGAGTCGGAGGGCGTCGCTGTGCGTCCCGGACCGCGGGCGCTGGTCCACGCGCAGGACAAGATCGTCATGCGCGAGGCGCTCGCTGCCGCAGGCGTCCCGTGCCCGCAGTGGGCCGAGGTCGAGACTGCCGCGGAGGTCGCCGGCTTCGCCGCGGGCGCCGGCTGGCCGGTCGTGCTCAAGACCTCGCGCGGCGGCTACGACGGCCGCGGCGTGTGGGTGCTCGACGACGTCGAGGCGGTGCACGACCTCATGACGTCGACGAGCCTGGCCCCTGGTGCCCGCTGGCTGGCCGAGGAGCGCGTCGACTTCGTGCAGGAGCTCTCCGCGCAGGTCGCCCGCAGCCCGCACGGCCAGGCGGTGGCCTACCCGGTCGTGCGGACGGTCCAGACCGACGGCATCTGCACCGAGGTCGTGTCTCCCGCTCCGGGGCTCACCGACGACGAGGTGATGGCTGCCCAGCACGCCGCGCTGACCGTCGCGGGCGCCCTCGACGTCGTGGGCATGCTGGCGGTCGAGATGTTCGAGACCCGCGATGGCCGCGTGCTGGTCAACGAGCTCGCGATGCGGCCGCACAACTCCGGGCACTGGTCCATCGACGGCGCGGTGACGTCGCAGTTCGAGAACCACCTGCGCGCGGTTCTCGACCTCCCGCTGGGCGATCCCACCGCGATCGCGCCGTACGCCGTGATGGTCAACGTGCTCGGTGGCGACAAGGGCGACCTGTACCACGCGTTCCTGCACTGCATGGCGCGCGATCCCGGGCTGAAGGTCCACATGTACGGCAAGGACGTGCGGCCGGGGCGCAAGATCGGTCACGTCACCGTCGTCGGGGACGACCTCGACGACCTGCTCGCCCGCGCGCACCACGCGGCCGACTACCTCACCGGAGTCATCGATGAGTGACAGCGCAGCGATCGTCGGCATCGTCATGGGCTCCGACTCGGACTGGCCGGTCATGTGCGAGGCCGCCAACGCCCTCGACGAGTTCGACGTCGCGTACGAGGTCGGCGTCGTCTCCGCCCACCGCATGCCCGAGGAGATGGTCGACTACGGCAGGACGGCGGTCGACCGCGGACTCCGCGTGGTGATCGCCGGCGCCGGTGGGGCCGCGCACCTGCCGGGGATGCTCGCCTCGCTCACCCCGCTCCCGGTCATCGGCGTCCCCGTGCCGCTCGCGAACCTCGACGGTCTCGACTCGCTGATGTCCATCGTGCAGATGCCCGCGGGCGTCCCGGTGGCGACGGTCGCCATCGGAAACGCGCGCAACGCCGGTCTGCTCGCCGTGCGCATCCTCGCGGCGGCCGACGACGCTCGGGGTGCCTCCCTGCGCGGCAGGATGCAGCGGTTCCAGGCCGAGCTCCGCGACTCCGCGACCGCCAAGGGCGAGGCCCTGCGCGCGTCGCTGCCGCCGCGGGCGTGAGCGGCGCCGCGCTCGCCGCGGCCGAGGCGTCGGACGCCTCCGGCGGGAGGGCGACCGCCGTACGACGTACCCTCGCCGCGTCGGTGGCGGTCTACGTCGTCGTGCGCACCACGACCCTCCTGGCGGTGGTCGTCTCGGCGCAGGGCTCGCCGGTCCCGGTGCTCGACCTGCTGACCAAGGCCGACGGTCTGCGCTACCTCGCGATCGCCGCCGACGGCTACGGCAGCCCGCCGCCGATCGGTCCGGACGGCGTCTACACCGAGACGACGAACCTCGCGTTCTTCCCGCTCTACCCGGCGACGATCCGGCTGCTGTCGTGGGCCATGGACCCCCGGGTCGCGGCGGTGCTCGCCGCGCTCGTGGCGGGGCTCGTCGCCGCCGTCCTCATGACCTTGTGGGCGGTGCCGCGCGTCGGACGGACCGGTGCGGTCGTCCTGGTCGCGCTGTGGAGCCTGTGGCCCTCCGCCGTCGTCTACGGCATGGGCTACTCCGAGTCGCTGTTCGTCGCGACGGTCGCGGGGTGCCTCCTCGCGCTCCAGCGGCAGAGGTGGGCCTGGGCGGCCGTGGCCTGCGCCTTGGCGGGACTCACCCGACCCACGGGTGCGGCCCTGCTCGCGGCGGTCCTGGTCGCGCTCGTCGTGCACCGCCCGCCGGTGCGGGTGTGGCTCCCCGCCGCAGCGATCGCCCCTGTCGGCCTGCTCGTGTCTGTGGGACACGTCGCGCTCGCCACGGGGCGGTGGGACGGCTGGTTCTGGATCGAGCGCACGGTGTGGCGCAGCGGCTTCGACGGTGGCCGCTCGACGCTGGCCAACGCCGTCGGCGCGGTGACGGGGACACGCGGCCAGACCCTTGCGCCCTACGTCGTCGCTGCCGTGACGTGCGTTGTGGCGGTGGTGCTGCTCGTCGCGCTGCTCGTGGAGCGACCTCCGGTGCAGGAGGCGGTCTACGCCGTCCTCGCCACCGTGATGGCCCTCGGCGGTGTCGGCTACTTCCACTGCAAGCCGCGGTTCCTCGGTGTCGTGCTGCCGATCCTGGTCCCGCCCTCGCGGTGGCTCTCGCGGTTGCCCAGGTGGCTGCTCGTGGCGCTCGGCATCGTTGCGCTCGCGCTGTCGATGCGGTGGAGCGCGTGGTTCGTCGTGACCTGGCGCTTCTCGGTCTGAGCGGCTCTCAGGCCATCTCGGGGCGGCGCCACTCGATCGCCGGGCAGCGGTCCATGACCACCTGGAGCCCGCCCTCGCGGGCCCGCTGCGCGGCTGCCTCGTCGACGACGTCGAGCTGCATCCACACGGCCTTGGCGCCGACCGCGATCGCCTGGTCGACGACGGCCCCGACCCGGCTCGAGTTCACGAAGCAGTCGACCACGTCGATCTCGCCGATCTCGAACACGGCGTCGGCCAGCGTCGCGTAGCCGCGCTCCCCGTGCACCGTGCGGGCCGTGAGGTGGATCGGCACGATCCGCTTGCCCTTCGACTGGAGCACGCGGGCCACGCCGTAGGCAGGTCGGATCCGGCTGTCCGAGAGGCCGACCACCGCCCACACCGAGGTGTCGCGCAGGAGCGACCGGACACGCGCGTCGTCGCCGTACAGGTCGGGGTCACGCGTCATGCGACGAGGCTACGTCGCGCTCGACGTGCGGCGCGATCAGCCGCGCACGTGCGGTCGTCCGAGTGCGCGGACGTCCCAGCCCGCGCGCACGTAGGCTCCCGAGTCGAGCACGTTGCGGGCGTCGAGGATGCGGCGGTGCGCGACGACCTCGCCGAGCGCCACCGGGTCGAGCTCGCGGTACTCCGCCCACTCCGTGAGGTGCAGGACGGCGTCGGCCTCGCGGCAGGCCTCGAGGGCGGTGTCGACGTACGTCGGGCCGGGGAAGGCCAGGCGGGCGTTCTCGAGCGCCTTGGGGTCGTGGACCCGGACGTCTGCGCCGAGCCGGTGCAGGGTGCTGGCGACGTCGAGGGCCGGCGAGTCACGGATGTCGTCACTGTCGGGCTTGAACGCCGCGCCCAGCACGGCGATGCGCGCCCCGGCCACGGCAGCCTCCCCGCCCAGCAGGTCGATGGTGACCTCGACCGCGCGGCGGCGACGGCGCAGGTTGATGTCGTCGACGTCGCGGAGGAAGGCCAGCGCCTGGTCGACGCCGAGCTCCTCGGCGCGGGCCATGAACCCGCGCAGGTCCTTGGGCAGGCAGCCGCCCCCGAACCCGAGTCCTGCCTGCAGGAACCGACGGCCGATGCGGACGTCGTGCCCGAGCGCGTCGGCGAGCTGCACGACGTCGGCCCCGGTGGCCTCGCAGAGCTCGGCCATCGCGTTGATGAACGAGATCTTCGTGGCGAGGAAGGCGTTGGCGGCGCTCTTGACCAGCTGGGCCGTCGCGAGGTCGACCACGACGTAGGGCATACCGTGCGCCAGGACCGGTGCGAGTACCGCTGCGAGGTCGTCGGCGTCCTCGGCGCGGTCGACGCCCGCGACGATGCGATCGGGCTCCAGCGCGTCCTGGACGGCGAAGCCCTCGCGGGTGAACTCGGGGCTCCACACGACATGGACGCCGTCCTCCGCGGGGGCGATCTCGACGAGACGGTCCCGCACCTTCTCGGCCGTGCCCACCGGGACGGTGGACTTGCCCACCACAAGGCAGGGTCGGGTCAGGAGCGGCCCCAGCCCTTCGACGACGGACTCGACGTAGGTCGTGTCGGCCGCGTTGGAGTCGGCGCGCTGAGGGGTGCCCACGCAGAGGAAGTGGACGTCGCCGTGCTCGGCGGCATCGGCGTACGACGTCGTGAAGCGCAGCCTGCCGGTCGAGAGGGCCTCGGTCAGGAGCTCGTCGAGGCCCGGCTCGTAGAACGGCGTCTCGCCACGGAGGAGGACGTCGATCCGCGCGGCGTCGACGTCGAAGCCGAGCACGTCGTGACCGACGACCGCCATCGCCGCCGCGTGGACGGCGCCGAGGTAGCCGCAGCCCACCACGGTGATCCGTCGTGGCATGAACGCGGGGTCGGCGATGGTCTGAGTCACGCCCGGGAGCCTAGACGAGCCGCCGCCGCGGACACGCTCTGCCGCTCGCCGGTGAGATGGAGGTCATGCGGCGCGTCCGAGGGCCTGGGCGGCGCTCGAGGCTGCGCGCGGACGGGGGAGTACCCGTGGGTAACGTGGCGGGCGACCGCTCCACCTGCGTCACGAAGGGCCTCCGCCATGGCCAGCCTTGGCAACCCCGGCTTCGACCTGTTCCGTCCGTCGGAGGAGCACGACCTGCTCCGCGAGGCGGTCCGGTCGCTGACCGCCGACAAGATCGCGCCGTACGCCGCCGAGGTCGACGAGGAGGGCAGGTTCCCCCAGGAGGCGCACGACGCGCTCGTGGCCGCCGACCTGCACGCGATCCACGTGCCCGAGGAGTACGGCGGCCAGGGCGGCGACGCCCTCGCCACGTGCATCCTCATCGAGGAGGTGGCGCGGGCCTGCGCGTCGAGCTCGCTGATCCCAGCGGTCAACAAGCTCGGTTCCCTCCCGCTGCTCGTCGGTGGGTCCGAGGAGGTCAAGTGCGCCTATTTCCCGCCGCTCGCGCGGGGCGAGGGGATGTTCTCCTACGCACTGTCCGAGCCCGAGGCGGGCAGCGACGCCGGTGGCATGCGGACCCGTGCCGTGCGCGACGGCGACGACTGGGTGATCGATGGCGCCAAGCGCTGGATCACCAACGCCGGCGTCTCGAAGTTCTACACGGTGATGGCGGTCACCGACCCGGACAAGCGCACGCGCGGTGGCATCACGGCGTTCGTCGTCGAGGACGGCGACGAGGGCTTCTCCTACGGCGCACCCGAGAAGAAGCTCGGGATCAAGGGTTCCCCGACGCGCGAGCTGTACTTCGACAAGGTTCGCATCCCCGACTCCCGCCGGGTGGGCGAGGTCGGCGCCGGCTTCGCGGTGGCGATGGCCACCCTCGACCACACCCGCATCACCATCGGGGCGCAGGCCGTCGGCATCGCTGCGGGGGCGCTGGACTACGCCGCGTCCTACGCGAAGGAGCGCAAGCAGTTCGGCAAGGCGATCGCGGAGTTCCAGGGTCTTCAGTTCATGCTCGCGGACATGGCGATCAAGCTCGAGGCGGCGCGGCAGCTGGTCTACGTCGCCGCGGCCAAGAGCGAGCGCGGCGACGACGACCTCACCTTCTTCGGGGCCGCGGCCAAGTGCTTCGCGTCCGACGTCGCCATGGAGATCACGACCGACGCGGTGCAGGTCCTCGGCGGCTACGGCTACGTGAAGGACTACCCGGTCGAGCGGATGATGCGCGACGCCAAGATCACCCAGATCTACGAGGGCACCAACCAGGTCCAGCGGATCGTGGCCGCGAGAGCGCTGCTGGCCTAGCACTGATCGGCGCATCGCACCCGCGTGGCGGACGGCGTTGCGCTGGATACGGGACGGGTGAGTGCCTAACGTCAGCCCCGACAGGGGTGGTCATGACCGGCGCTTGGGAGTACGAGCTGCCCGGTTCGAGCACCCGCCCGACCTCGGTGGAGGAGGGCGAGGCGCTCTACCGCGCCGCCCTCACCGCCCTGGGCGAGGGCGTCATCATCCAGGACGCCGACAGCACGATCGTGGCGGCGAACGCGGCTGCCCCGCGCATCCTCGGCCTCACGATGGACCAGCTGCTCGGCCGGACCTCGCTCGACCCCGGCTGGCGGGTCGTGCATCGCGACGGCTCGCCGTTCCCGGGCGACACCCACCCGGTGCCGGTGGCGCTGCGCGAGCACCGAGCGGTCCGTGACGTCGTCATGGGGGTGCCGAGGCCGGACGGCACGATCGGCTGGATCATGGTCAACGTCGAGCCGATCCGCGGCGTCGACGGCGTCGACACCGGCTCGGTCGTCTGCTCCTACACCGACATCACCGCGCAGACCGAGGCCGACGACCGCTACCGCCTGCTCGCCGAGAACTCGCGTGACGTGATCCTGCTGCTCGGCCCCGACCGGCGGATCGAGTTCGCCTCACCGTCGGTGACTCCGACGCTGGGCTGGCAGCTCGAGGACATCGTCGGCGAGGACATCACCGGCCTTGTGCACCCCGACGACCTCCCCGACCTCCAGCGACGACAGGGCGACGCGCTGCTGGCCGGTGAGGACCGTGCGCACGCCGAGTTCCGGCTCCGCACGGCCGACGGGAGCTGGAAGTGGATGGGCGTGTCGGGCCGGGTCCTCCTCGGGCCTGCCGGCGACATCGTCGGGGACCTGTCGACCATGCGTGACATCCAGGCCGAGGTGGAGGCGCGCTGCGAGGTCGACGCTGCTCGCGCCGAGCTCGAGGCGGCTTACCGGCTGCTGACCGACAACAGCACGGGAGTCGTCTTCCGAGGCGACAGCAGAGGGATCTTCAGCTGGATCTCCGAGACCGTCGTCGGCCTCGTCGGGTGGACCGCGTCGGAGATCGTGGACCGCCCGTTCCTCGAGCTGGTCCATCCCGACGACGCCCCCCTGGTCCGGCCCACGCAGGCCGCGATCCTGCGCGCAGAGCCGCGGTCCATGCGCGTCCGCCTGCTGCTCAAGGGCGGGGGCTACCGCTGGGTCGAACCGAGCGTGCGGCCCGTGCTCGACCCCCGGGGCGCCGTCGTCGGCCGGATGGGCAGCTGGCGCGACATCGACGCGGAGATGCGTGCCCGCGCGGCTCAGGCGGGTTCCGACACCCTCCTGCGCACTGCGGTGCGCGCCGCGGCCATCGGCATGGCGCTCACCGGCGTGAGCGGGGCCTTCCAGCTCGTGAACCCCGCGCTGGCCCGCATGCTCGGGCGGGACGAGGACTGTCTGCTGAGCCACCGGGTCGACGACGTGATCGACTCTCTGCACCAGCAGCTGGTCGACGGCATCCGCGACAGCCTCGCGGGCGGCGAGACCGAGAAGTTCGAGGGCCAGCTCCGCCTGGCGCGTTCGGACGGCGCTGCGCTGTGGGCACGGGTGGCCGCCGTGATGGTGGGCGGGGAGGGTGGTACGCCGAGCTCCTTCCTGATCCAGGTCGTCGACGTCACCGCGGAGCGCGAGGCCCGGCAACAGCTGAGCTACCAGGCGTTCCACGACGCGCTGACGGGGCTGCGCAACCGGGCGTGGATCCTCGACATGCTCGAGGTCGACCTGCGGACGGCGCGACGCACCAGCTCGAGCATCGGTGTGTTCTTCATCGATCTGGACAACTTCAAGCTGGTCAACGACTCCCTCGGGCACGCGGCCGGCGACGAGGTCCTGGCGACGGTCGCCGACCGCATCTCGTCGGTCCTCCGCCCCGCCGACCGGGTCGGGCGCGTGGGCGGCGACGAGTTCGTCGTGGTGGTCCCCGACGTGCTGGGTCCTGCGGACGTGGAACGGGTCGCCGAGCGTCTCAGCGCCGCAATCGCGACCGAGCTGGCCGTGCAGGGGCACCGCATCGTGCCGACGGCGTCGATGGGGATCGCGGTCTCGAGCGCGACCTCGACGCCCGCGGAGCTCCTGCGCGACACGGACCTCGCGCTCTTGCGGGCCAAGGACGCCGGACGGGCCCGCTGCCAGTTCTTCGACGACGACATGCACGCGCAGGCGGTTGCCCGCCTCACGACCGAGGACGAGCTGCGTCGAGCCGTGGCCGAGCGGCAGTTCGTCCTGCACTACCAGCCGATCGTGCGCCTGACCGACGGCGCGGTGGTCGGGCACGAGGCACTGGTCCGCTGGCAGCACCCGCGACGTGGGTTGCTCCACCCCGGGGACTTCCTCCAGGTCGCGGAGGACTCCGGGCTCATCGTCGGCGTCGGGCGTGAGGTGCTCGACCACGTGTGTGCGCTGCTCGCCGCGGACCCCGCCCTGCCCGGCCCGTCAGCGTGAACGTCTCCGCGGTCGAGCTCTCGGCGCGGGACTGGTCGACCATCGTCGTCGACACGATGCAACGGCCTGGGGTCGACCCGCGCCGGCTCGTCGTGGAGGTCACGGAGACGGCGGTCCTGTCGCTGCTCGACGCGACCCACTCGGGCCTCGTCGCCCTGCGCGAGCTGGGTGTCGGCGTCCAGGTCGACGACTTCGGCACGGGGTACTACTCCATCTCGCTGCTGCGCGACCTGCCGGTCACCGGCATCAAGCTCGACCGCTCGTTCGTCGCGGACCTCACCGGTGGGGACAGCCCCGCCAACGCCCTCGCCGCGGGCGTCGCCGGCCTGGCCGCCGGGCTCTCCCTCGACGCCGTGGCCGAGGGCGTGGAGACGATCGATCAGGCGGCGACGCTGCGCGCCCAGCGCTGGACGCACGGGCAGGGCTACCTGTTCGGCCGACCGGAGCCCGTGCCCCGGGTCGCGGCGCTGGTCCGACCGCCTTTCTGAGCCGGCGGCCGGCGCTGCGTAGGCTCCCCGGCGTACGCCGTGCGCGCGTGCCGAGCGAGGGAGACAGCGACCGTGACACCCGAGGAGTTCCGCGCCGCGGCGCACGAGCTGGTCGACTGGGTCGCCGACTTCCGGCTGCGCGTCCCGGACCTCCCGGTCCGCGCCGAGGTGGCGCCCGGACAGGTGCGCAGAGCGCTCGAGGGTCCTGCACCGGAGCGACCGGAACCGTTCGCGTCGGTGCTCGCGGACCTCGACCGGGTCGTCGTCCCGGGGATCACCCAGGTCCAGAGCCCGGGCTACTTCGCCTGGTTCCCGTCCAACGCGTCCCTCGCATCGGTGCTCGGAGACATGGCGTCGTCCGGCCTGGGCGCGCTCGGCATCACGTGGCAGTCGGCGCCCGCCCTGACCGAGGTCGAGGAGGTCGTCACCGAGTGGCTCCGCGAGCTGTGCGGGCTCGCGCCGCAGTGGCGCGGCGCCATCCACGACACCGCGTCGAGCGCCTGCTTCGTCGCGATGCTCGTGGCGCGCGAGCGGGCGACCGACCTCGGGGAGACCCGGGGAGGGATGCAGGCCGAGCCCGCGCCGCTCGTCGTCTACGCCTCGCCGCAGGCCCACTCCTCGGTGCCGAAGGCGGTGCTGCTCGCCGGGTTCGGCCGCGACAACCTGCGCCTCGTCGACGTCGACCCGATCACCTACGCCATGGATCCCGCCGCGCTGCGCGAGGCCATGGCCGCCGACGTCGCGGCCGGTCGACGCCCGGCCGCCGTGGTCGCCTCCGTGGGCACGACCGGCACGACCGCGGTCGACCCGGTGGAGCAGATCGTCGCGATCGCCGCGGAGCACGGTGCCTGGGTGCACGTGGACGCCGCGATGGCCGGGTCGGCGATGCTGCTGCCGGAGTGCCGCGGCATGTTCGCCGGTGTCGACGGCGCCGACTCGCTGTCGTGGAACCCGCACAAGTGGATGGGGACCGTGCTGGACACCTCGCTGCTCTACGTGCGCGACGTCGACCACCTCACCGCCGTGATGTCGACGAACCCGTCGTACCTGCGGTCGGCGGTGGACGGGGAGGTCACGCAGTACAAGGACTGGGGGATCCCGCTCGGTCGCCGGTTCCGCGCCCTCAAGCTGTGGTTCCACCTGCGGCTCGACGGGGCCGAGGCCATCAGGGTCAGGCTGCGGCGGGACCTCGAGAACGCGCGCTGGCTCTCCGAGCAGGCGGAGGCCGAGCCGGGGTGGGAGGTCCTGGCCCCGGTGGTCCTGCAGACGGTCTGCCTGCGCCACGTCCCCGAGCGGCTGCGCGGCCCCTCCGGGGCCGTCGCCGACCTCGACGGGCTCGACCGGCACACCCTCGACTGGGTCGAACGGGTGAACGCCACCGGCCGCGCGCTCGTCACGGCCGCGCTGCTCGACGGCCGGTGGATGGTGCGGGTCTCGATCGGGGCCGAGGCGACGGAGCGGGCCGACGTCGAGGCGCTGTGGGCGCTCGCCCGGGACGCCGCGGCCAAGGCCGACTAATTTGTTGTGCGCCTGTCGAAATCCCCCCATCTGGCGGAGTGTGACGGATTCCGACGGAAACTGGTGAGATCCCAGGACGCCTTGCAGCCCAAGCAGTTTCAGAGGCGATTGATCCTACAACTGCCTCGTGCCGGAGAAAACTTCCATTTGTTGCCCCGAATTCAGGTAACAGGCTGGAAACGGCATGCAACACCGGGTTACCTTTGTCTCGCGAGGAGGTGGGTCGGCCTCGCGGAAGCCGCGTCGAAGGGGAGAGCGACATGAGCGTCCGAGTCGAGCACGAGCACTGGTTCGTGGACCACGAGGATCCTCGCTGGCTGATCTGCGACTGCGGGCAGTACGCCGTCCGCGCGCGCAACATCGCGGGCGACCGCATCGTGCGGCTGATCGACCCGCCGAAGCCGGTGTTCCCCGCGGTCGGCTCCGCGGACGTCACTGAGATCTGCCCGGCCGCGGCAGCGGCGGACGCCGACCTCGCCAGGCTCGCCTGACCCCGGGCACGGGCCCGACGCGCCACTGACTCCCCAGACGGCGCGCGCCACGGACCTCTCTCGGGCGCGGGTACCCGACCGCGCGGCCTGGCAGGATGCGCGCATGACGACCAGTCCCGACGTGCGCTCGCGCTTCCCCGGCCTCTCCGACGGCTGGGTGCGCCTCGACGGCCCCGCCGGCACGCTCCCGGTCGACACCAGCGTCGATGCGATCGCCGACTACATGCGCTCACCGGCGCCGGCCAACCTCGGCGGCGAGTTCGACGCCAGCCGGGCCAGCGACGCCGTCGTGCTCGGGGCGCGCGAGGCGGTGGCGCGGCTCGTCGGCGCCGAGGCCGACGAGATCGTCTTCGGCCCCAGCACCACCAACCTCATGTTCTCCTTCACCCGGGCGCTCGCGCGCCACTGGGAGCCCGGCGACCGCATCGTCTGCACTCGGCTCGACCACGACTCCAACGTCGCTCCCTGGATGCTCGCGGCCCGCGACGCCGGCGCGACCGTCGAGCTGCTCGAGGTCGACCCGGTCGACGGCACGCTCGACGTCGAGCCGCTCAAGGGGCTCTGCGCCGACGGCCGCACGAGGTGGGTCGCGATCTCGGGTGCCTCCAACCTCACCGGCCACGCCCCTGACCTCGGACGCGCGGTGGCCATCGCCCACGAGTACGGGGCGCGCATCCTCGTCGACGGCGTCGCGCGCGTGCCGCACCTGCCCACGAGCGCCGCGGCTCTCGGGGTCGACGTGCTCTCGACGTCGCCGTACAAGTGGTACGGACCGCACGCCGGCGTGCTCGCGGTCCGGGGCGGCCTGCTCGGCGAGATCGAGCCCTACCGGGTGCGGCCGGCCGACTACGTCGGGCCGCTGCGCTGGGAGACGGGCACGACGCAGATCGAG
>DATCCY010000002.1:0-8768 GCA_036510975.1 Candidatus Nanopelagicales bacterium | reverse complement strand
CCGACGTAGTTGAAGACGAAGCAGCCGAAGGCGATCAGCGCGATCGCCGCGGCCTTGCGACCCTTCCAGCCGACCGTCGCGCGGGCGTGGAGGTAGGCGGCGTAGGCGACCCAGGTGATGAACGCCCAGGTCTCCTTCGGGTCCCAGCCCCAGTAGCGGCCCCAGGCGTTCTCCGCCCAGATCGCTCCGGCGACGATCGCGAAGGTCCACAGCGGGAACATGAACGCGTGGATCCGGTAGGCCATCGCGTCGAGCCGCGCCGACTGCGGGAGCCGCGAGGCGAGCCAGTCGAGGGGGTAGCTCCGGCCGGTGGCGTGACGGCGCTCGCTGGCGTCGGCCACGAGGAACAGCACCGTGACGGTGGCACCGATGCAGAACGCCGCACCGCAGATCATCGCCGCCGACACGTGGATCACGAGCCAGTAGGACTTGAGCGCGGGGACCAGCTGCGCGGCCTCGGTGTAGAGGAACGTCATGGCCGCGCCGAGGATCAGCAGCACCGGGGTGACGACGAAGACGCCCAGCCAGCGCAGGTCGCGCCGCAGCGACATCAGGCAGAACGTGAGCGCGATCGCGAACGCCGACGTCATGGAGAACTCGCACATGTTGCCCCAGGGCGCCCGACCCACCGAGAGGCCGCGGAGCAGGACGGCCACGCCGAGCAGGATCGTGCCGAGCCAGGTGGTGGACATGCCGATGTTCCCGGCGCGACGTCCCGGCGGGAGGGCGCCGTCGTCGGGGCCGCCGACCGTTGTGGCGACCTTCGTGACCACCGCGACGGCGCCGCTGTCGGCCTCCGTGCCGGCGGGCACGGAGGCGGCCGGCACGAGGTCCCGTCCGCGCATCGCGGCGAAGGACACGGCGAAGGCGATCATCGCGATCGTGTAGGCGGCCATGGCGCCGTAGACGAGGTAGTTGCTGTACGTCGCCAGCGTCTCGTTGACCGTCACCGGTTCTCCTCCGGGCCCTTCGGGGCCGTCGTCCTGCTGCTGGTGGTCGTGCCGAGCGCCGCCGCGAGAGCGTCGACTTCCTCGGCGACGCTCGTGTGCTCGGACCGGGTCAGGCCCGCGACCTCGACAACGGTAACGCCCCCGGACCCGGAGGACACCCGGACCCAGACCCGGCGACGGCGCACGAGGAGCGAGAGCGCCAGGCCGGTGATGGCGGCGATCGCCGCGATGAGCGCGAGGTCCTTGCCGGGGTCGCTGGCGACCGTGAACGACGCCCACTGGACGTAGCCGTCGAACGTGACGGTGCCGTGACCGCCCGGCAGGGTCCAGGACTGGCCGGGGCGCAACGCCTCGATCCCGAGCTTGGTCATGTGCGTGGTGTCGAGCGCGTAGACCGACTGCGGCCTTCCGGTGTCGAGCCCGAGGTCGCCGCTCCAGGCCGAGAGGAACACCCCGGGGTCGTCGGCCGCGGGGAAGGTCGAGTGCGGCCCGTGGACGGTGTCGACGGCCGCGGTCGGGAGGAAGAAGCCCTGCAGCCCGAGCTGCGGCACCGTGTCCGGGGCCTTGACGACGCCGGTCGAGGTGAAGTTCCCGTCCTGCGGGAGGAACACGACCGAGTCGTGGAACACGACCTGGCCCTTCGCGTCCTTGACCGTGATGGTCGGTGCGTAGCCGTGCCCGACGAGGAACACCTTGACGCCGTTGACCACCAGCGGGTCGTTGACCTGGACCGTCCCGGTCGTGGGCGTGGCGCCCGGTTCGCTCACGACGCTCACGTCGGCGGAGAACTCGCGCGCGGCACCGTTCTGCTGGCCGCCGCGCTGGTAGTCGGCGGTGAACCTCGTGAGCGTGAACGCGAACGGGGGGAGGGAGGAGTCCTGGAACGCCTTGCCCGGGTTGAAGGAGTCGAACTGCCCGCGGGT
Source organism: Candidatus Nanopelagicales bacterium (assembly GCA_036510975.1). Taxonomy (GTDB): domain Bacteria; phylum Actinomycetota; class Actinomycetes; order S36-B12; family CAIYMF01; genus Longivirga. Next base: position 6,895 of record DATCCY010000002.1, on the reverse strand, counting down.
GTCGGCGAACGACGAGCCCTCCCGCACGATCACCGTGCCCTTGAAGCCGAACAGCGACCCGTAGGCCACGGCGCCGAGCAGGCAGAGCAGCGCGACGTGGAAGACGAGGTTGCCGGTCTCGCGGGAGTAGCCCCTCTCCGCGGCGACCGTGCCCGCGGCACCGTCGTAGGCCGTGGTGTCGACGCGCCATCGCGCCTTGCGCAGCCAGGCCGCTGCGGTGTCGAGGGTCTGCTGCGGCTGCACCTCGGCGGCCGGCTCGACCCGACGGTGCTCCGGGAGGCGCCCCAGGTTGCGCGGCGCGGCCGGCGGCCGCGAACGGACCGTACGCCAGTGCTGGAGCGAGCGCGGCAGGACGCACCCGGCGAGGGAGATGAACAGCAGCAGGTAGATCGCGGCGAACCACGGCGCCGAGAACACGTCGAAGAGGCCGAGGCGGTCCAGGATGCGGCCCTTGACCGGGTCGTCGGCGAGGTAGTCGTTGACCCGGATCGGGTTGGTGCCACGCTGCGGGAGGAGCGATCCCGGGACGGACGCGAGCGCGAGCAGGAACAGCAGCACGAGGGCGGTGCGCATGCTGGTGAGCGTGCGCCAGGCCCAGCGCAGCCACCCCACCACGCCGATGCCCACGGGCGCGCCGTCGCCGTCGACGGGGGCGGTGGAGAAGCTCTGCGGGGCGTCGGCGGTGTCGGGCGAGGAGTCACGGACCTCCGTCATAGGAACACCCCGAAGCCGCCCGCCCAGGAGCGCAGGCCGATGGTGAGGTCGTCCCACAGCCCGGTGATGAGCAGGAACCCGATGGCGACGAGCATCGCACCGCCGATGCGCATGACGAGCAGGCTGTGGCGACGGACCCAGCCGATGGTGCCCATGGCACGTCGGAAGAGCAGGCCCACGACGATGAACGGCAGCCCGAGGCCGAGGCAGTAGAAGAACGACAGCAGCGCTCCGCGCGCCGCGCTCGCCTCGGTGAAGGCGAGGGTCTGCACGGCGCCCAGGGTCGGGCCGATGCACGGCGTCCACCCGAGGCCGAAGAGCACGCCCAGCAGCGGTGCCCCCCACAGTCCGATGGTCGGCATCCGATGCACACGGAACTCGCGCTGGAACCCGGGCACCAGGCCGAGGAAGGCCAGGCCCAGGACGATCACGAGCAGGCCGAGCACCTTGCTGATCGTCTGCTGGTACTCCACGAGCGCCTGGCCCAGCGCACCGAACAGGGCACCGTAGGACACGAAGACGAAGGTGAACCCGAGGACGAACAGCAACGAGCCGAGCAGCACCCGGCCCTTCGTGCGCACGAGGGTCTCGGTGTCCTGCACCTTGACGGCGCCGGCACCGGCACCGGCTCCGGCCGCAGCGCCGGCCGGAACCTCCTCACCGGCGAGCTCCGCACCCGTGAGGCCGGTGATGAACGAGAGGTAGCCCGGCACGAGCGGGAGGACGCAGGGCGAGAGGAACGAGACGACGCCGGCGGCGAAGGCGATCGGCGCGGCCAGGAGCAGCGAGCCGGAGGTGACGGTGTCGACGGCGCTCATGTCAGGCCTTCTCGGCGAGGACGGGCTCGATCATGCCGAGCAGACGGGACCGGTCGACGGCGTCGATCGCACGGGCGGCGACGCGACCGTCGCGGTCGAGGACGAGCGTCGTCGGGATGGCGCTCGGGGGCAGCTGGCCGGCGAAGGCCAGGACGAGGGAGTTGTCGCCGTCGAACATCGACGGGTAGGACAGGTCGAAGCGACGCGCGAACGCCTTGGCGTTGTCGAGGGAGTCCTTGCCGCCCGAGACGATGCCGACGAACTCGACGCCCTTCGCATGGGTCTCGTCGTAGACCTTCTCGAGCGCCCCGGCCTCCTGACGGCACGGCGCGCACCACGACGCCCAGAAGTTCACCACCACGACCTTGCCCCGCATCGTCGCGAGGTCGAGCTTCGCACCGTCGAGCGTGGTGCCGGCGACCGCGGGTGCCGCCGAGCGTTCGGCAGGCGCGAGCAGGACGGTCGAACCGTCGCCGGCGACGAAGCGGGTGGAGCCGTCCGACGACCCGCTCGTGGTGGCGCAGCCGGCCAGCGCCAGCACCGCGAGCGCCAGCGCGGCGGCGCGGGTGCGGCGGGCGGTCACGGCGGGTCTCCTGCGCTCGGGGCTGTCGATGGGCGGACGTACGACGGGCGTGGGTGGTTCCGGTGTCGCGGGACGACGCCGTCGCACCCCGTCAGGCTCCCTTCGCCTGCTGGGCTGCCTTGCCTCCTAGCCGCACGAGGTCGGCCGACGGCTCGGTGTAGGTGATGGCGACGAGGCGGTCGTCGTCGAAGGTGAGCGACGTGAGGCTGGCGAGCCCGCACTGGCGCTTGCGCGGGTCGTGGACGAAGCGACGCTGCTCGGCGTCGAGGCGCGCGATCCAGATCGGGAGCTGATGGCTCACGAGCACGGCCTCATGGCCTCGCGCCGCGGACCGGGCCGCCGACACGGCGGCCCGCATGCGGCCCGCGAGCTCGACGTAGGGCTCGCCCCAGCTCGGCGTGAGCGGGTTCCACAGGTGGCGCCAGGCCTTGGGGCTCTTGAGGACGCCGTCGCCCACCCCGACGCGCGAACCCTCGAAGACGTTGGAGGCCTCGATGATGCGGTCGTCGATCGAGACCCGAAGGTCGTGCTTGGCCGCCACCGGGGCGGCGGTCTGCTGGGCCCGCTCGAGCGGGGACGAGACGACCACCGTGACGTCGCGGTGCTCGAGGGCCTCGGCGGCCCGCACGGCCATCTGCTCGCCGAGCTCGGACAGGCGGAAACCGGGGAGGCGGCCGTAGAGGACGCCGGAGGGGTTGAAGACCTCGCCGTGGCGCAGCAGGTGGACGACGGTGCGGGCGCTCACACGTACTCCTTCGCGATGTCCGGGTGCGCGTCGGCCGCCGCCCTCGCGGCGCCCGGGAGGGCGTCGACGAGCCGGTCGAGCGCGGTGTCGTCGTGCGACGCCGAGACGAACCACGCCTCGTAGGCGCTCGGCGGCAGGTAGACGCCGCGATCGAGCATCGCATGGAAGAACGCGGCGTAGCGCCAGGCCTCCTGGGTGCGCGCCTGGTCGTAGTCGCGCGGCGCCTCGGGACTGAAGAAGACCGAGAACAGGTTCCCCGCGGTCGACAGCGAGTGCGCGACCCCCTCGGCGCCGAGCGCGTCGGACACGAGCCGACCGACCTTGGCGGCGGTGGCGTCGAGGTGGGTGTAGACGTCCGGCGTGCAGTGGCGCAGCGTCGCGAGGCCGCAGGCGGCGGCGATCGGGTTACCCGCGAGCGTGCCCGCCTGGTAGACCGGTCCCGCCGGGGCGAGGTGGGCCATGACGTCGGCACGGCCACCGAACGCGGCCGCCGGGAGGCCACCGCCCATGACCTTGCCGAAGGTGACCAGGTCCGGCGTCCACGTGTCGTCGGCGCGGGCCTCGAGCTCGAGCCAGCCGCCCCGGGCGACCCGGAAGCCGGTCATGACCTCGTCGACCACGACCAGGGCGCCATGGGCGTGGGCGATGCGCGCGAGCCCGGCGTTGAAGCCGTCGTGCGGGCGCACGACGCCCATGTTCGCGGCGGCCCCCTCGGTGATGACGACGGCGATCTCGTCGCCGTGGGCGGCGAAGGCCGCCTCGACCGCGGCGAGGTCGTTGTAGGGCAGCACGATCGTGTCGTGCGCCTGGGCGCCGGTGACGCCAGGGGTGTCGGGAAGCGCGAAGGTCGCGAGGCCGGAGCCTGCCGCGGCAAGCAGCGAGTCGACATGGCCGTGGTAGCAGCCGGCGAACTTCACGACCTTCGACCGGCCGGTGAACCCGCGCGCGAGGCGGATCGCCGACATCGTCGCCTCGGTGCCGCTGCTCACGAGCCGCACCTGCTCGGCCGCCGGCACCCGCGCGACGATCTCCTCCGCGAGCAGGACCTCGCCCGGACCGGGCGTGCCGAACGAGAAGCCGCGGGTGGCCGCGTCGCGCACGGTCGCGACGACATCGGGGTGCGCGTGGCCCAGGATCATCGGGCCCCACGAGCAGACCAGGTCGAGGTAGTCGCGACCGTCGGCGTCGGTGATGTACGGGCCGACGCCGGAGACCATGAACCGCGGCGTGCCGCCCACTGAGAGGAAGGCGCGCACCGGCGAGTTCACCCCGCCCGGGGTCACGGCCTTGCCACGGGCGAAGAGCGCCTGCGACTCGGGAGCGGCGTCGGCGTAGGTCACGCGCGGCCCTCCACGATCCATCGGGCGAGCTCCGCCGCCCAGTAGGTGAGGACGATGTCGGCGCCGGCGCGGTGGATCGAGGTGACCGACTCGACCACCATGCGGTCGCGGTCGATCCAGCCGCGCTCGGCGGCCGCCTCGACCATCGCGTACTCCCCCGACACCTGGTACGCCGCGACCGGGACGTCGACGGAGTCGGCGGTCTCGCGCAGCACGTCGAGGTAGAGGCTGGCCGGCTTCACCATGACGAGGTCGGCACCCTCCTCGACGTCGAGGCGCACCTCGCGCAGCGACTCGCGCCGGTTGGCGGCGTCCTGCTGGTAGGCGCGACGGTCGCCGGTGAGCTGGGAGTCGACGGCCTCGCGGAAGGGACCGTAGGCGGCGGAGGCGTACTTGGCGGCGTAGGCGAGCACCGCGACGTGCTGAGCACCCACCTCGTCGAGCGCCGTGCGCACGACGCCGACCTGCCCGTCCATCATGCCGCTCGTGCCCACGATGTCGGCCCCGGCGTCGGCGAGCGCCATCGCCATCTCGGCGTAGCGGACCAGCGTGGCGTCGTTGTCGACCCAGCCGTCCTTGTCGAGCACGCCGCAGTGGCCGTGGTCGGTGAACTCGTCGAGGCAGAGGTCGGCCATGACGACGATGTCGGCCCCCACCTCGTCGCGCAGGTCGGCGATCCCGACGTTGAGGATGCCGTCCGGGTCCGACGCGCCCGAGCCCGTGGCGTCGCGCGAGGACGGGACGCCAAAGAGCATCACGCCGCCGAGACCGAGCTCGACGGCCTCGCGTGCCGCTGCGCGCAACGAGGCGCGCGAGTGCTGGACCACGCCCGGCATCGAGGCGATCGGGGTCGGCTCCTCGGCACCCTCGAGCACGAAGAGCGGCAGCACGAGGCCGGCTGGGTGCAGCCGGGTCTCCGCCACGAGCCGGCGCAGGGCCGGCGTACGCCGCAGCCGCCTCGGGCGCTCCTCGGGGAAGCCCATGTCAGGTCGCCTTGCGACGAGCGGCGCCACGGCGCTTGCTCGGACGCCACACCGACTCGCCGGCCTCCGCAGCGGCCAGCCGGAGGCTGTCGCCGTGCGCTGCGAGCGCCTCGGCGAGGGCCGACACCGACGGCGTCTCGGCGAGGACGTCGACCCGCAGGCCGTGCTCCTCCGCCGTCTTCGCCGTGGCGGGGCCGATGCAGGCGACGACGGTCGACGCGTGCGGCTTGCCCGCGATGCCCACGAGGTTGCGGACGGTGCTCGAGGACGTGAAGAGCACCGCGTCGAAGCCACCGGTCTTGATCGCCTCGCGCGTCTCGGCCGCAGGCGGTGCGGCGCGCACCGTGCGGTAGGCCGTGACGTCCTCGACCTCCCACCCGAGCTCCACCAGGCCGGCGACGAGGGTGTCGGTGGCGATGTCGGCACGCGGCAGGAAGACCCGGTTGATCGGGTCGAAGACCGGGTCGAACTCCGGGAAGTCCTCGAGCAGACCGGCAGTGCTCTGCTCCCCGCTCGGGACGAGGTCCGGGCGTACGCCGAACGCCGTGAGCGCGGCCGCGGTCTGCTCGCCGACCGCGGCGACCTTCAGGCCGGCGAAGGCGCGGGCGTCGAGGCCGTACTCGTCGAACTTCTCGCGCACCGCCTTGACGGCGTTGACGCTGGTGAACGCGACCCACTGGAAGCGGCCGGACACCAGCCCGGTGATCGCGCGCTCCATCTGCTGGGGCGTGCGCGGCGGCTCGACCGAGATGGTCGGGACCTCGACGCCCACGGCACCGAAGCGGGTGAGCTGCTCGGAGAGCGCGCCCGCCTGCTCCTTCGTGCGCGGCACGAGGACGCGCCAGCCGAACAGCGGCTTGGTCTCGAACCACGAGAGCTTGTCGCGCGCGGCGACGGTCTCCCCGACCACGACCACACCGGGGCCGGCCTGCTTGGCGGCCTTCACCGCCGCGGCGAGCTCGCCGAGGGTCGAGGCGATCGTGCGCTGCTCGACCGTCGTGCCGCCGCGCGTGATGGCGATCGGCGTCGTGGCGGCGCGACCGGCGTCGACGAGCGCGCGCGCGAGGTCCACGGCGCGGTCCGCGCCGTTGACGACGACGAGGGTCACGCGCGGGTCGGCGTGCTGCGCCCAGTCGACGCCCGGGTCGTCGGCGTCGACGACGCGGATCTCGCGCGCCTTGCCGCCGAGCAGCGAGATGCCGGCGTAGGCCGGGATGCCCGTGAGGGTGGAGACGCCCGGCGCGACGTCGAAGGGAACCTTCGTCTTGGCGAGCGCCGCGGCCTCGGTCTGCAGCGCGCCGTCGAGCAGCGGGTCTCCGGAGAACAGGCGCACGACTGCGTGACCGGCCTTCGCGGCGTCGCCGACGACCTTGGCACGCGCCGCGTGGCTCAGCGGCAGCCCGTTCTCGTCGACGGCGGGCTGCACGTCGGCGGTCGCGGACGCGAACGTGCGCGCGAGGTCGACGACGTCGATGTCGGCGACGACGATGTCGGCCTCACGCAGCAGCGCGGCAGCGCGCAGCGTCAGCAGGTCCGGGTCGCCGGGGCCGACCGCGACGAACGCGACGGAACCGAACGGCTTCTTCTTGGCACGGGTGGTGACGGCGCTCATGATGCGCTTCCCCTCACGGGACTGAGACCGGGCGCACCGGAGGCGAGGAGGTCGAGGGCGAGCTCACGCCCGACGTCGACCGCATCGCCGGCTGCGCCGG
>DATCCY010000001.1:0-26183 GCA_036510975.1 Candidatus Nanopelagicales bacterium | reverse complement strand
CGGTGAGGGTGAGCGTGACCGGCGTGGCCTCGGCCGCGGCGTAGTCCGCGTCGGCGAGACGCCCGGTGGTATGCATCCGCGTGAGGACGACGTCGCGGCGGGCCTTCGAGCGCTCCGGGTGGTCGGCCGGGTTGTAGTTGGTCGGCGACTTCAGGATGCCGACGAGCAGCGCGGCCTGCGGAACCGTCAGGTTCGTCGCCGCCACGTTGAAGTAGTGCTTGGCCGCGGCCCCGATGCCGTAGGCACCGTCGCCGAAGTTCACCGTGTTGAGGTAGCGCTCCAGGATCTGGTCCTTGGTCAGCTTCTTCTCGAGCGCGACCGCGAGGCGCAGCTCGCGGATCTTGCGGGTGAGCGTCTGCTCGGTGACCGCCTTCTCCTGCGCCGCCGAGGTGGCCTGGGTGAGCAGCAGGTTCTTGACGTACTGTTGGGTGAGTCCCGAGGCGCCCTGCAACGACCCGGACGTGCCGTTGTGCAGAACGGCCCGGGCGAGCCCGGTGAGGTCGACCGGCCCGTGGGTGTAGAAACGGTCGTCCTCGGTGGCGAGCAGCGCGTCGACGACGTGCGGCGACACCTGCTTGAGCGTGAGCGGGAGCCGGTTCTGGCCGTAGAACACCGCGAACGTCTTGCCCGCGGCGTCGGTCATCACGCTGCGCTGGGGGAGCTCGGCGTCGAGGGGGAGCTCGGCCGGCAGGTCCTCCCAGGCGTAGACCGCCTGCCGGGCGGCGTACGACGGCGGCAGCACCAGGGGCGCGGCGAGCAGCGCGACCACGACGCCCGCGAGGGCGGACCACAGCGCCCACGGCAGGAGCCGACCGAACCGGCGCGGCACCGACGCCCGCGGCGGCGCCGGGACAGCACCGCGCAGGCCGCCGGGGAACAGGCCCTCGAGGCCGGTCCCCGGCGCGCCGTCGTCGTGTCGTCGACTCACCGTTGCTCTCGTTTCGCGCGTGGATACCTGACCATGATGAAGTCAGGTGCTCGGTCCCCACGCTAAGCGCGGGTCCGGGCGCAGTCGCGTCGCCGCCGGTCCGCCCCCGTCGGTCGAGCGTCAGGGCAGCACGAGAGCGCACGATGACGAGGAGGTGAACATCGATGGGACGACACAGCGGGCCCCAGCCGCCCCCCGGTCGGCTGTCCGCCGCCATCCCGGGGCGCAGCACGGCCACCCGGTCCGCCGGCGTCCTGCTCGCGCTCACCGGTGTCGTCGTCGCCGTGCTCACCGTGACCGGGATCGTGCTCATGGGCGTGCCCCTCCTGCCGCGCCCCGCAGTGGCGGCCGCCTCGCCCACGCCGTCGGCCGGACCGTCGATCGACCGGGTGGCCCTGCTCAGCTCGCCGGCTCAGACCGCCGTGTCCACGGTGCTCGCGGGCACTGCTCCGACCGGGTGGACCCCGGCCGGGGCGCTGGCCTGGACCGGGGGTACGCCGTTCGACGCGCCCTGCGGCCGTCCGACCGTCGACGCCGCGCTGTCCGGCGCCCGCGTCTACGACCTCGGGCGCTCGCAGGTGGTGCTCACGGTCTCGGCGTACACCGCGGGCTCGGGCGCCGTGGCGATGGTCAGCTGGGCCGCACGGCTGACGCAGTGCACCAACGCCTGGGTGAGCGTCTACCCCGCGTCCGGGCCGAGCAGCGACGCGTTCGTCGCGACCCTGCGGTCCGGCGGCGCGAGCGCGAGCGCGCTGTTCTGGCGTCACGGCGACGTCATCGCGATCGTGGCGACCACGTCGTCGCCGCGCTCGGGCCTCACCGCCCTCGCCACGGCCGCCGACCCGCCGCTCGTCGCGGCACTCACCGGCGTCTGCGCGAACCCCGCGTCGACCGTCGCCGACGCCGCGCGCTCGCCGTGGGTGGAGCGCGACCAGTTCACCGGGCTGACCGCCCCCGTCACGGTGTCGGCGACCCCCTCGCCCACCCCGGTCGCGCCCCATGGGGTCACCCCCGTGCCCGACCCCTGGACGCCCTCGCCGCTGCCGTCGGTCTCCTATCCCGTGCGCCCGGCCGACCCCGTCTATCCGGTCGACCTGCCCACCGCCGTCGGGTCCCCGGTGCCGCCGAGCCCGCTCGCGCCGGCCCCGATCGTCTCGGTGGTCCCCTCGCGCCTCGACGACCCGGTCGGTCCCGGCTGCGGCTGGGCGTTCACCGGGCAGCTCGCGCCGCCCTACGACGCCGCGTCCGAGGCGCAGGTCGCGCTCGGGCGCGTGACCCAGGCGCAGCAGGACCTGAGCGCCGCGCAGCAGGCCTGGCAGGTCTCGATCGTGGGCTACTGGCAGTCGGTCGGCGACTACCAGGCGCAGGCCGCCGCCTACGTCGCGTACGAGGTCGCAGTCCGCCAGGTGGCCCAGGTCTGGGACGTCATCAGCGCGCAGCGCCAGGCCTACGCCGAGGCCGTCACGGCCTACAACCTGGCCGCCGCGGCGCGTCAGCAGTTCCTGCTCGACCAGGCGAGTGCTCAGACGGCGTACGACCAGGCGGTGGCGGCGTGCCAGAGCGGCACCCTCCCGACCGGCACGCCGGCACCGACGCCGCCGTCGACGGACACCGCGGTCCCGGTCCCCACCGACGTGCCGACCGACACCGCAGCACCCCTCCCGACCGACGTCCCGACCGTCGCCGCCGGCTGCCCGCCCCCCGTGCCGGCCATCCTGAGCCAGCCGGGCCCGACCGTGCCGCCCGTCCCGACGCCGCCACCCACCCCGACACCGCCGCCGCCGGGCCCGAGCCCCACGGGCTGAGCGCCCGTCCGCGCTGGGAGACTGGGCGCATGGCGTCAACCGCGAGCGGGTCGGCCGGCACGCTCAGCGCGGCCCTCAACGCCCGGTCGCGCGGCATCGACTCCCTCGGCCTGGTGCTGCGCATCTCGGTGGCCACGACCGTGTCCTACCTCATGGCCCAGCGCGTGTCCGGATCGCTGCTGCCGATCTTCGCGCCGATGACGACGCTGTTCGTCGTGCAGTCCAGCCCGTTCAGCACCCTGGGCATGACCGCGCAGCGCGTGCTCGGAACCGGCCTCGGGGTCGCCGTCGCCACGGTCTACGTCACGTTCGTCCCGGTGACCTGGTGGTCGGTGTTCCTCGCGCTCGTCGCGAGCCTGCTCCTCGCGCGCGCCCTGCCCGTCGGCATCGTGGGGCAGCTTCAGATCCCGGTCGCGACCGTCTTCGTCCTCGCGCTCGGGCCCGGCGACCTCGCGGTCGACCTGTGGCGGGTGTTCGACGTCGCCTTCGGAGCGCTCGTCGGCGTCGTGGCCGTCTTCGTGTTCCCGCCGCGCCCGCGCCTCGAGCAGGCACGCACGGCGCTCGCCACCTACGTCGCCGAGCTCACGGGATTCCTGCGCGAGATGGCCTCGGAGCCTGCGTCCCACCCGGCGCCGCTGCCGAACGACGTCCGGCACGCGTTCATCGGGACGAGCCGCCACCTGCGCACGACGGCCGGCCAGACCCGCGACGCCGTCGGCCACGCACTCGAGTCGGCGCGTCTCAACGTCCGGGCGCGCGGGGTCGAGGCGCAGCTCGACCACCTCGAGCGCGAGCTGCACTGGCTCACCCGGATCGCGATCCAGTCCCGCGGTCTCAGCGGCGCGATCGACCGGCTCTACGACCGCGCGGGTGTCGTGCCCGCGCTGCCTGCGCACGTGCTGGCGAGCCTGATGACCGCGCTCGCCGACCTCGTCGTGGTCGCCTCGCGCGACGGCGTCGACGAGGACGCGCACGCCGAGAGCGACGCCATGGCCGAGGACGTCCGGGCCGCCGTCGAGCTCACGGCCGGGTCGGGCGACGTCGTCGAGGCGCTGGGCAGCCTCTCGCTCCTCGGACGCATCGAGCAGCTGCGCGAGATCGCCGTGACCGGGCCGCTGCCCCTCGACGCCGTCGAGACCCTCCCGGACGACGACCCCGACCCCGCGGCACCCGACATGGCCTCCGCGCTCGCCGCGGCGACCGCTCCTGCGATCGACCGCATCCGGCGGCTGCTGGGCGGGACCGACACCTGAGGGCGGTCCCCCGGGCGGTAGCCTCGGGCGATCCGCGACGAGGGAGGGACTACGCCGTGCTGCTGTCGGACCGCGACATCCGCGCCGAGCTGGCCGAGGGCCGCGTGGTGCTCGAGCCGTTCGACGAGGCCATGGTGCAGCCCTCGAGCGTCGACGTGCGCATCGACAAGTTCTTCCGGGTCTTCGAGAACCACCGCTACCCGCACATCGACCCCGCGGAGGAGCAGCCCGACCTGACCCGCATGGTCGAGCCGGAGGCCGGCGAGCCGTTCATCCTGCACCCGGGCGAGTTCGTGCTCGCCTCGACCTACGAGGTCGTCACGCTGCCCGACGACGTCGCCGGCCGGCTCGAGGGCAAGTCCTCCCTGGGTCGTCTCGGCCTGCTCACCCACTCCACGGCCGGCTTCATCGATCCCGGCTTCAGCGGCCACGTCACCCTCGAGCTGTCCAACGTCGCGACCCTGCCGATCAAGCTCTGGCCGGGGATGAAGATCGGCCAGCTGTGCCTGTTCCGGCTCTCGAGCCCGGCCGAGCACCCCTACGGCTCCGCGCAGTACGGCTCGCGCTACCAGGGCCAGCGCGGCCCGACGCCGAGCAAGAGCCACCTGAACTTCCACCGCACCGAGATCTAGTGTCACGATCCGGCGTCGTCCGCCGATCCTCAGCCTGCTCTCAGCGAATACCCGGGAACCTGCCAACCTGCCGACCTACAACCACGGCATGAAGCGTTGGCTCGTGGTCGCCCTGGTCGTCGTGCTCGCCGCTGGCGGTTGGTGGTTCCTCAGCCACCGGTCCTCGGCCACGGCGGCGACGCAGTACCTCACGAGCACGGTCAAGCAGAGCGACGTCACCGCGACGATCGCCGCCACGGGCACGGTGGGCTCGGCCAGCACGTACGCGCTCGCGTTCGGCACCACCACCCAGACGACGTCCTCGGGCTCCTCCTCCTCGCAGGGGTCGAGCGCCGGCGCCAGCGGCTCCGGCAGCTCGTCGTCGGCGACCAACACGGTCGCCACCGTCGGCGTCGTCGTCGGTGAGCACGTGGCCAAGGGGCAGCTGCTGGCCACCGAGGACGCCAGCGGGTCGGCTGCGGCGGTGGCCTCGGCGGCCAGCTCCGTCGCCTCGGCGCAGGCCCAGGTACTGGTGGCGCAGAGCAACCTGCGCAGCACCCAGGCGAAGATCGCGGCGCAGTCCTCCGCCAGCAGTCAGATCGCGGCGGCGCAGGCCCAGCTCGCGGCGGACCAGGCGGCGCTGGCGGTCGACCAGCAGAAGCTGGCCGACGCGAACGCCAAGCTCGCCGCTGACCAGGCCGCGCAGCCCCCGGTGCCCGCGACCGTGATCGCCGCCGACAAGCTCGCGGTCGCGCAGGCGCAGCAGTCAGTGGCACGCGACCAGACCGCCATCGCCAACGACCAGGTCGCGCTCACCACGGCGAAGAACACGTCGGTCACGGCGGCGTCGAACGCCGCGCAACTCGCCCAGGCGCGTGCCGCGGTGACCCAGGCGCAGAACCAGGTGGCGACGGCGAAGTCGCAGCTCGCGACCGCGCGGACCAGCGCCACCGCCACGACCATCACCGCGCCGGTGGCCGGGATCGTCACCGCCGTGAACCTCACGGTCGGTCAGGCGCCGCCGTCGACGTCCGCGATCACCATGCGCTCCGACACCCTCACCGTCGTTGCCAACGTCGCCGAGCAGGACGTCGCGACCCTCACGGTCGGCCAGACCGCCCAGGTGACGCTCACCGCGCTGAGCACCACGGTGCCGGCCACGATCACCACGCTCCCGACCGCGGCGAACTCCTCGTCGACGGGCTCGGGTGCGGTGACCTTCCCGCTCAGCCTCGTGCTGACCACCAACCCGAAGGGCGTGCTGCCCGGGATGACGGCGTCCATCGCGATCGTGACGGCGAGCGCGAAGAACGTCCTCAACGTGCCGACGACGGCCATCCAGGGCACGACGCCGAACAACACCGTGCAGCTGCTCGTCAACGGCGCACCGCAGTCGACACCGGTCAACATCGGGCTCTCGACGAACTCCACCACGGAGATCATCAGCGGGGTGCAGGTCGGACAGGTCGTCGTGACCGGCGTGGTCAACCCGACCGCCTCGACCAGCACGACCGGCGGAGTCGGCGGCGTCGGTGGGCTCACCGGACGGACCGGCCTGGGCGGCGCTGGCGGCGGCTTCGGCGGGGCGCGTCCCGGTGGCTGAGCAGACCGTCGCACCGCAGCCCCCGCTCATCGAGGGCCGCGGGATCACGCGGCTGTACTCGATGGGCGACAGCGAGGTCGCCGCGCTGCGCGGGGTGGACTTCTCGATCCAGATGGGCGAGAACGTCGCCATCATCGGCCCCTCGGGGTCGGGCAAGTCGACGCTGCTCCACATCCTCGGGCTTCTCGACCGTCCGACCGCCGGGCAGTACCTGTTCGCCGGCGTCGACACCGACACCCTCGACGACGACCGCCTCGCGCTGCTACGCAACCGCGCGATCGGCTTCATCTTCCAGAGCTTCAACCTGGTGTCCGGCGAGTCCGCTCTCGAGAACGTGGCGGCACCCCTGGTCTACGCCGGGGTGAAGCGCAAGGAGCGGCTCGAGCGGGCCGAGGAGTCCCTCGCCCGTGTCGGGCTCTCCGACCGCGCGCACCACGACCCCTCGCAGCTTTCCGGCGGCCAGCGCCAGCGCGTGGCCATCGCCCGCGCCCTCGTCACGCGCCCGGCCGTGATCCTGGCCGACGAGCCCACCGGCAACCTCGACTCCCGGTCGAGCGCCGACGTGTTCACCCTCCTCCAGGAGCTGCAGGCCGAGGGCCTCACGCTCGTGACCATCACCCACGACCAGCGCATCGCCGACCGCGCGGCACGCGTGCTGCGCGTCGAGGACGGCATGCTCGTCGAGCACGACGGCGTCGCGCCGTCCTACCTCGACGGCGCGCCCACGCAGGGACCGACGACGGCACCGGGCAACCCCCCGACCGGTGCCGTCGTCCCCGCTGCGGAGGCGGCCGGCCAGGCCCGCACGTCGATCGGTCTCGCGGCCCTCGGTCTCGTGGCGGAGGACGAGCAGTGAGCTTCCTCGAGGCGCTGCGCCTTGCCGTTCGCCGGCTGCGGACCAACCCGCTGCGCACCGCGCTCACCACGCTCGGCGTCGTCATCGGCGTCGCCTCGCTGGTCGCGCTCATCGGTGTCGGCGAGGGCACGCAGACCGCGATCACCAACCAGATCGCCGGGCTCGGCACGAACCTGCTCTCGGTCAACGCCGGCTCCTCGACCGTCGGCGGCGTCCGCGGTGTCGCCGGGTCGGCCAGCACGCTCACCGTCGCGGACGCCGCAGCGATCGCCACGCTCCCCGGCGTCGCGGCGGTGGCGCCGGAGATGTCGGTGTCCAACGTGGTCGTCGTGAACGGCCGCACCAACACGACGACGACGATGACGGGCACGACGCCCGCGGAGGCGTCGGTGCGCAACTACCAGATCCAGACCGGCGCGTTCCTCACCGACCTGTCGGTGACGAAGGGGCTGCGCGTCGCCGTGCTCGGGCCGACGACCGTGACCGACCTCAACGCCACGCCCGCGAGCATCATCGGGCAGACCATCACCATCAACGGCATCCCGTTCACCGTGATCGGCGTGACGCAGCCCAAGGGCGGCAGCGGCTTCACCAACCCCGACGACGCGATCTTCGCGCCCATCACCGCGGTGCAGTCCAGGTTCACGGGTGCGGCCGCGCTGCGGACCATCGGCGTATCGCTGGAGGACCCGTCGCAGCTGGCCTACGTCGAGAGCCAGATCACCGCTCTGCTGCGCTATCGCCACGAGCTCGCGAGCTCGGCGAGCGACGACTTCTCGATGGTCAGCCAAGACCAGCTGCTGACGGTCGCGTCGACGACGACCGCGACGATCCGCAACTTCCTCATCGGCATCGCCGCGATCGCGCTCGTCGTCGGCGGCATCGGCATCGCCAACACGATGCTCGTGTCCGTGCGCGAGCGCGTGCGCGAGATCGGCACGCGCAAGGCGATCGGTGCGCGCCGTCGTGACATCACCCGGCAGTTCCTCGTCGAGGCGGTGATCGTCACGCTCGGCGGTGCCGTCGTCGGCGTGCTGCTCGGCATCGCCGTCACGGGACTCGTCGGGTCGGCCGTCAACGTGCCTGCGTCCCCCACCCTCGCCGGCATCGCGCTCGCGTTCGTCTCGGCACTGGTCGTCGGTGTCGTCGCGGGCTACTGGCCCGCTCGCCAGGCCTCACGTCTCGACCCCGTCGAAGCCCTTCGTTACGAGTAATTCCCCACACCCAGGAGTCATCGATGTCCACGCCCACCCCGCCCGGTCCGCCCACCGGCGACAGCAACTTCGTCCCCCCGCTTTCCGGAGGCCCGTCGGGCTACCAGGCGCCGACCATGCCCGACATCACCGACCTCGTCGAGGGCTCGAAGGGCCGCAAGGACAAGCCCGAGGGCGGGTCCGGCCTCGGGCGCAACGTCGTCATCGGCGGTGTGATCGGCGCGCTCGTCATCGCCGGTGGAGCCTTCTTCGCCGGCAAGGCGATGGCCGCCGGTCCCGCGACCCTCGCGGACGCGTTGGCGCAGGCCCAGGCCGGCACGCTGCCCTGCGGCACGTCGAGCTCGGCCGGCGGCGGCTTCATCACCCGGCTCTGCGGGACGACCGCCGGGGGCGGTGCGGGCGCCGGAGCCGGCGCGACCGGTCAGGGCGGGGCACCCGGCGGCTTCGGCGGTGGCTTCGGCGGCCGCGGCGTGGTCGGCACCGTCACCGCCGTGTCCGCCACGAGCATCACCGTGAACACCCGCGCGGGCTCCGTGACGGTCGCGGTTCCGAGCGGGGTCGCGGTCACCAAGACGGTGAGCGGCTCGATGTCCGACGTCACCGTGGGCTCCTCGGTGACGGTCGCGTCGACCACGGACGCGAGCGGCAACCGCACCGCATCGCGCATCACCCTCGTCCCGGCGGGCACCCTGCCCGGCGGCGGCGACGGCGCCCCCGCGCCGGCGCCCTCGTCGAGCTGACCGCGTCCTCGCCGACCTGCACGACGGTGGGCCGTTCGCCTCACCGCCCGAATCCCGGGGAACCACCGAGTCTCCGTGGATTCGGGCGGTGAAGCCGCCTCGTCCCCTCCGTCTGAGCGTGCGGGGGTCGTCGCGACGGGACGTATCCTCGGACGCGTGTCCGGGATGCCGCTGACGGCCGACGAGCCCGTCGCCTCCTCGACCCGCGGGCCGCGCGGCTCCTGGACCTTCCGCACCGACGTCGAGGGGCTGCGCGCCGTCGCCATCGCGGCGGTGGTCGGCTACCACGTCGGGCTGCCGCTGTTCGGCGGCGGCTTCGTCGGGGTCGACGTGTTCTTCGTGATCTCCGGCTTCCTCATCACCGGGCTGCTCGTCGCCGAGGCGACCGCGACCGGCCACGTGTCGCTCGCCCGCTTCTGGGCCCGGCGGGCGCGCCGCCTGCTCCCCGCGGCCACTCTCGTGCTGGCCCTCGTCGCGCTCGCGTCGTGGTTCGCGATCCCCGGGATCGACCACCAGAGCGTGGGTCTCGACATCACCGCCGCAGCGCTCTACGTCGCCAACATCCGGTTCGCCGTGCAGGCCACCGACTACCTCGCGTCCGACGCTGCGCCCAGCCCCGTCCTGCACTTCTGGTCGCTCGGGGTCGAGGAGCAGTTCTACGTCGTCTGGCCGCTGCTCATCATCGCGACCGCCGCGTTCGTCACGTGGCGTCGGCGTACGACCTCGGCGCGGGCCGGTCGGCGCTCGGTGTCTCGCGGACCGCTCGCCGTGGTGCTCGCGGTCCTCGGCGTCGCGTCGTTCGCACTGTCGCTGCGGCTCACCGCGCGGATCGAGCCGTGGGCGTTCTTCTCGATGCCGACCCGCGCGTGGGAGTTCGCGATCGGCGGCCTGGTGTCGATCGGCGCGGTGGACCTCGCGCGGCTGCCCGTCGGCGTACGCCGCCTGCTCGGGTGGCTCGGTGCGGGCGTGCTCCTCGGGTCCGTCGTCGTGCTGTCCAACGACCTGCCCTACCCCGGCACCGCTGCGGTGTGGCCGGTGCTCGGCACGGCGGCCGTGATCGCGGCCGGGGCAGTCGGCTCGGACCGCGGGACCGGCGTGGCCGCGCCGCTGTCGTGGTGGCCGATGCGCGCCCTCGGTCGGCTGTCCTACAGCTGGTACCTGTGGCACTGGCCGTTCCTCGTCCTCGCCGCGTCGGTCTGGGGCGACCTCGGCGTGCCGCGTCGGCTGGCGATCGCGCTCCTGGCCCTGGTGCCGTCCGCGCTCGCCTACCGCTTCGTCGAGCGCCCGCTGCACCACCTGCCGGCGCTGGTCGCGAGCACCGGGCGGTCGCTGCGGCTCGGCGCCGCGCTGTCGGTCACGGCCGCGCTCGCCGGTGCCGCCCTCGCGGTGTCGAGCGGCGGCGGGGCGCTCGCGTCCGGGCTCGGGGCGCCGTCCACGGCCGACGAGCAGACCGGTCGTGGCCCGGCCGCGCTGGCTCCGTCCGGCACACCGACGCCGTCGAGCTCCGCGCCGAGCTCGCACCCCACGGCCGCTGCGGTGGTCTGGCCGACCGGGCCGCTGACCCCGAGTCCGTCGAAGGCGCGCGACGACATCCCGGTGATCTACGCCGACGGCTGCCACCTCACGAAGTCGCAGACCACCCACGGCGACTGCGCGTTCGGTGACACCTCCTCGAGCACCGAGGTGGTGCTGGTCGGGGATTCCCATGCCGCCCAGTGGTTCCCGGCGCTCGAGACGCTGGCGGAGACGCGTCATTGGCGGCTGCTCGTGCGCACCAAGTCCGGTTGCCCCGCCCCGGACGTCACCATCTTCGACCGCGCGCTCAAGCGGGCCTACGACGAGTGCGACACCTGGCGCGCGGCCGTGCTCGCCGAGATCGCGCAGACGCACCCGGCGCTCGTCGTCGCGACGGGGACGCGCACCGACTCGCTCGTCGACCGCGCGACGGGCTCGCGGATCGACCCCGCCAAGGCCGCCGCGGAGTGGCAGGCCGGCTGGTCGCGCTCGCTCGCGGCGCTGGCGAAGGCCGCGGTGCCGGTCGCGGTCCTGCGCGACACGCCCTGGCCAGGACGCGACGTGCCGTCCTGCGTCTCGCAGCACCGGTCGAACCCGAGCGCCTGCGACCTGAGCCGTTCGGCGCTCGACTCACCGGCCTACGACGTCGGCATGGTGGCGGGCGTCGCGGGTGCGCACGGCGTCGACCTCACCTCCGTGATCTGCGACCCGTCGCGGTGCCCCGTGACGCGCGGGAAGTACCTCGTCTACCGCGACACCAGCCACCTCACGGCGACGTTCGCCCGAGCCCTCGCGCCGTACCTCGGGGCGCAGCTCGCACCCCTGGTCCACTGACCGGTCAGGTACGGACGCTGCCCAGCAGCAGGGTCGCGATGTCGGCGACCTCGGCCACGGGGACGTCCTTGCCCTGCGAGCGGTTGGTGACGCCGTCGTTGATCATGACCGAGCAGAACGGGCACGCGACCGCGATGGTCGAGGCGCCCGTGGCGAGGGCCTCGTCGGTGCGGTTGAGGTTGATCCGCGTCCCGAGCTTCTCCTCCATCCACATCCGCGCGCCGCCGGCGCCGCAGCAGAACGAGCGGTCGGCGGAGCGCTCCATCTCGGTGAGCTGCAGCCCGGGCAGCGAGCCGAGGAGGTCGCGCGGCGGGGTGTAGACCTTGTTGTGCCGGCCGAGGTAGCACGGGTCGTGGTAGGTCACGGCGCCCTCGACCGGGGTCACCGGGGTGAGGCGCCCCTCCTTCACCAGCGTCGCGAGCAGCTGGCTGTGGTGCACGACGTCGTAGTTGCCGCCGAGCTGGGGGTACTCGCGGCCGAGGGTGTTGAGGCAGTGCGGGCACGTGACGACGATCTTCTTCGCCTTGACCTCGTTGAGGACCTCGACGTTCTGCATCGCCTGCATCTGGAACAGGAACTCGTTGCCCGCCCGTCGCGCCGGGTCGCCGGTGCAGGTCTCGCCCTCGCCGAGCACCATGAACTGCACGCCGGCCAGGTGCAGCAGCTCCGCGACGGCCTTCGTGGTCTTCTTCGCGCGGTCCTCGAAGGCTCCGGCGCAGCCGACCCAGAACAGGTAGTCGACGTCGTCGGGGATGGTGTCCTCGCCCTCGGCGCCGAACACCCGGACCTCGAAGTCGACCTCCTCGATCCACGCGTTGCGCAGCGAGGCGTTCATCCCCCACGGGTTGCCCTTGTTCTCGACGTTCTTGAACAGGCCCGCGAGCTCGGTCGGGAACTGCGACTCGATCATGACGCGGTTGCGGCGCATGTCGGCGATGTGGTCGATGTGCTCGATGTCGACCGGGCACTGGTTGACGCAGGCGCCGCACATGGTGCAGGACCACAGCACGTCCTCGTCGATCACTGCGTTGTCGCTCTCGCGCGACCCGACGAGCGGGCGGGCGTGCGCGTCCTGGATCTCCTGAGAGTACGACGCGATCTCGACCGGCACGGGCACGGACGCCCTCCCTGCGCCGGGCGAGGCGAGGTAGGTCGGGCTCGCCTGCGCGGCCAGGTAGGGCGCCTGGGCGAGGAGGTTGTCGCGCAGGTCCATGATCAGCAGCTTCGGCGAGAGCGGCTTCTCGGTGTTCCATGCCGGGCACTGCGACTGGCAGCGGCCGCACTCCGTGCAGGTGAGCAGGTCGAGGTTGCCCTTCCACGTGAAGTCGGTGATCGCGCCGCGGCCGAACGTCGCGTCGTCGTCCGGGTCCTCGAAGTCGATCCGCTCGGTCCCGGAGTACATCGGCAGGAGGGGGCCGAGCCCGTTGGGGCGGCGCGAGAACAGCACGTTGAACGGCGCCAGGAAGATGTGCATGTGCTTGCTGTAGAGCACGAGGATCGTCGTCCCGAGCACGGCGCCGAAGGACAGGATGATGAAGACGGTCTCGATCCACTCGTTCGCCGTCGTGCCCAGCGGTTCGAGCAGCCCTGCGACCCGGTTCGAGACGAACGCCGCCGTGGGCGGGTCGAACGGGAACGTGCCGTTGTTGATCTGCGCGCCGCGGTAGACGAACAGCGTGATCACGATCGTCGCGATCGAGGCCAGGATCAGCCACGCGCCGCCGGTGTGCGAGCCGTAGAACCGCGACTCGCGGCCGACCTTGTGCGGGTTCTTCCGGATCCGGATGACGCTGAACACCACGAGCGCGACGAGGACGGCGAGGCCGAAGAAGTCCTCCAGGAACCCGACGACCGGCCAGGTGCCGATCAGCGGCACGTGGAAGTTCGGGTCGAACAGCGCGCCGAACGCCTCGAGGATCGTGAGGCCCAGGATCAGGAAGCCCCAGAAGGTGAAGAAGTGCGCGGCACCCGAGGGGCCCCACTTGAGCAGCTTGCGCTGGCCGAGGACCTCGACCACCTCGGCCTGGACCCGGACCCCCTTCTCGTCGGTGCGCCCGACCGCCGGCTGCCCCGAGCGGATCACCTGGTAGATCCGGTTGCCCCGCCACGCGGCGAGCGAGAGCGCGGCGATCGTGAGCAGCACCCCGACGACGAGACGCACCGTGAGGTGGGTGGCGGAGAACGGCGTCAGCAGGGTGACGTCGGTGGCGAGCGTGCTCAGGTCGGGCACCGGGATCCTCCGGGGACGGCGGGGCTGGCGGGGCTGGCGAAGACTCTACTCGCCAGTAACTTACGTCGGACGGGCCGGATGAAGCCACGCTAGCGACGCGGGCTCCCCGAGGGGCGTCGACCCCGCGCGCCGGCTGGGGAATGCCAGGCCGCGCCTGCGCATTATGTAAGGTGACTTGAGTCGACTAGACTCACATCAGTTGCTGGAGCGGTTGACACTCGATGTGAACCGTCCCAGAGTCGGACCACCACGACTTCCCCGTCGGCACCTACGAAAGGCACGTCCCATGGCACGAGCAGTCGGCATCGACCTCGGCACGACCAACTCCGTCGTCTCCGTCCTCGAGGGCGGCGACCCCACCGTCATCCCCAACGCCGAGGGCGCCCGCACGACGCCGTCGGTCGTCGCCTTCGCCAAGAACGGCGAGGTGCTCGTCGGCGAGGTCGCCAAGCGCCAGGCGGTGACCAACGTCGACCGCACGATCCGGTCCGTGAAGCGCCACATGGGCACCTCGTGGTCCGTCGACATCGACGGCAAGGCCTACACGGCGCAGGAGATCAGCGCGCGCGTGCTGCAGAAGCTCAAGCGCGACGCCGAGGCCTACCTCGGCGACACCGTCACCGACGCCGTGATCACCGTGCCGGCGTACTTCAACGACGCCCAGCGCCAGGCGACGAAGGAGGCCGGTGAGATCGCGGGCCTCAACGTCCTGCGCATCATCAACGAGCCCACCGCCGCCGCTCTCGCCTACGGCCTCGACAAGGGCGAGAAGGAGCAGACGATCCTGGTCTTCGACCTCGGTGGTGGCACGTTCGACGTGTCGCTGCTGGAGATCGGCGACGGCATCGTCGAGGTCAAGGCCACCAGCGGCGACAACCACCTCGGTGGCGACGACTGGGACGAGCGCCTCGTCTCGCACCTCGCGACCGAGTTCAAGAACGCGCACGGCGTCGACCTCACCAAGGACAAGATGGCGCTCCAGCGTCTTCGCGAGGCAGCGGAGAAGGCCAAGATCGAGCTCTCCAGCTCGATGCAGACCTCGATCAACCTGCCGTACATCACCGCGTCGGCCGACGGCCCGCTGCACCTCGACGAGTCGCTCACCCGCGCCCAGTTCGAGAAGCTCACGATCGACCTGCTCGACCGCTGCAAGGCCCCGTTCGCCGCGGTCATCAAGGACGCCGGGATCGCTCTCGGCGACATCGACCACGTCGTGCTCGTCGGCGGCTCGACCCGCATGCCCGCCGTGACCGAGCTGGTCAAGGAGCTGACCGGCGGCCAGGAGCCCAACAAGAGCGTCAACCCCGACGAGGTCGTCGCGATCGGCGCCTCGCTGCAGGCCGGCGTCCTCAAGGGCGAGGTCAAGGATGTCCTGCTCCTCGACGTCACGCCGCTCTCGCTCGGCATCGAGACCAAGGGCGGCATCATGACCCGCCTCATCGAGCGCAACACCACCATCCCGACCAAGCGCTCGGAGATCTTCACGACCGCCGACGACAACCAGCCCTCGGTGCTCATCCAGGTCTTCCAGGGCGAGCGCGAGATGGCGGCCTACAACAAGAAGCTCGGCACCTTCGAGCTCATGGGCCTCCCGCCGGCCCCGCGCGGCGTGCCGCAGATCGAGGTCACCTTCGACATCGACGCCAACGGCATCGTGCACGTCGCGGCGAAGGACCTCGGCACCGGCAAGGAGCAGTCGATGACGATCACGGGCGGCTCCGGCCTCCCCAAGGACGACATCGAGCGGATGATGAAGGACGCCGAGGCCCACGCCGAGGAGGACCGCAAGCGCAAGGAGGAGGCGGAGATCCGCAACTCCGCCGAGTCCCTGCTGCACCAGACCGAGAAGTTCCTCGCCGACAACGGCGACAAGGTCCCGGCCGACGCCAAGAGCAACGTCGAGGGCCCGCTCGCGGACCTGAAGAAGGCGCTCGAGGGCGACGACGTCGACGCCATCAAGGACGCCGCGGAGAAGGTCGCCACGACCAGCCAGGCCCTCGGTGCGGCGATGTACGCCCAGTCCGGCGCGGCCACGGGTGCCGGTGACTCCGGCGCCGGCTCGAGCTCCTCGACGTCGTCCGACGACGACGTCGTCGACGCCGAGATCATCGACGAGGGCGACGCCAAGGCGGAGCAGTGACCGAGTCGGAGAACCCGGGCTTCTCGTTCGAGGACAAGCGGCGTATCGACCCGGAGACCTTCGAGGTGCGGGAGCAGCCTGCTGCTCCCGCACCCGCCCCGCAGTCCGACGACGACGCCTTCGCCGGCATCGTCGAGGGGCTCGTGGTGGAGGAGGAGCTCGCCGACGTCGACGCCAAGGTCGGCGAGCTCACCGCCGACCTGCAGCGGGTCCACGCCGAGTACGCCAACTACCGCAAGCGCGTCGAGCGCGACCGCGAGTCCAACCGCGACCTCGCGATCGGGAGCTCGCTCGCCGAGCTGCTCCCCGTGCTCGACGACATCGGTCGCGCCCGTGACCACGGCGACCTCGACGGTGCCTTCAAGTCGGTCGCCGAGGCCCTCGAGGCCACGGTCGCCCGGCAGGGCCTCGAGCGGTTCGGCGCGGCGGGCGACGAGTTCGACCCGACCGTCCACGAGGCGATCACGCACGCCCACAGCCCTGAGGTCAGCGTGACCACGTGCATCTCGGTGTTCCAGCCGGGCTACCGCTTCAAGGGCCGGATCCTGCGCCCCGCGATCGTCGCAGTGGCCGACCCCGAACAGGACTGAACGATTCGACCCTGAGGGATGAATCGCGCAGTTCTTCGGCAGGACGTGTCCCTGAGGGACGGATTCGACAAGGGCGGGACGGGCGAGAGGAGGACGCCGTGAGTCAGAAGGACATGTACGAGAAGGACTACTACAAGGCCCTCGGCGTCTCCAAGGACGCGTCCGCGGCCGAGATCAAGAAGGCGTTCCGGTCGCTGGCGAAGAAGCACCACCCGGACAGCAACGAGAACGACCCGAAGGCCGAGGCCCGCTTCAAGGAGGTCTCCGAGGCCTACGACGTCCTGTCCGACGACGCCAAGCGCAAGGAGTACGACGAGGCCCGCGCGCTGTTCACCAGCGGCGGCTTCCGCATGCCCGGCGGGTTCGGCGGACCGACCGGTCCGGGCGGGCAGAGCACCTTCGACATCAACGACCTGCTCCGCGGTGCCGGTGGCGCGGGCGGGGGCGGCGGCTTCGGCGACGTGTTCGGCGGCATCTTCAACCGTGGCGGCGGGGGTCGCAGCCGGGCGCGCCGCGGCGCCGACATCGAGAGCTCCGTGACGCTGTCGTTCGACGAGGCGCTCGAGGGCATCACGCTGCCGCTGCGCCTCACGACCGAGGCGCCGTGTGGCGTCTGCTCGGGCACCGGGGCGCGCAACGGCACGACTCCGCGCGTCTGCCCGACCTGCGGGGGCGCCGGACAGGTCAACCGCAACGCCGGCGGCTTCGCTCTTCCCGAGACCTGCCGCGCCTGCCACGGGCGCGGTCTCGTGGTCGACGACCCGTGCCCCACGTGCCACGGCAGCGGCCACGCGCCGTCGACCCGCACGGTGCAGGCCCGCATCCCCGCCGGCGTGCGCAACGGCGCGAAGATCCGGCTGCGCGGCAAGGGCGCCCCCGGTGAGCACGGTGGCGAGTCCGGCGACCTGCTGGTCGGCGTGAAGGTCACGCCGCACCCGGTCTTCGGCCGCGACGGCGACAACCTCACCGTCACGGTGCCGATCACCTTCGACGAGGCGGCCCTGGGGGCCGACGTGGCCGTCCCGGTACCGGAGGGCGGGCCGGTGAAGGTGCGCCTGCCCGAGGGGACCCAGAGCGGGCGCGTCATGCGCGTGCGCGGTCGCGGAGTGCGGCGCAAGGACGGCACGCGGGGCGACCTGCTCGTGACCGTCGAGGTCGCGGTGCCGCAGAAGCTCTCGAAGGAGGCCCGCGAGGCGCTGACGGCGTACGCCGCGGCCACCGCGGGACACGACCCCCGCGCCGACCTCGCCGCGCGCGCGGCCGGTGCGCAGGGGACCAAGCACGCCGGCCATCCCACCGGCACGAAGGCCGGTGACCCGTCGTGAACGAGCACCTGCGGCCCGACGACGCCGCGCCCGTCTACGCCATCTCGGTCGCGGCGCAGCTCGCCGGGCTGCATCCGCAGACCCTGCGGCAGTACGACCGGCTCGGCCTGGTGTCGCCCCGGCGCACGAGCGGTCGCAACCGGCTCTACTCGTTGCGCGACATCGCCTCGCTGCGCGAGGTGACGCGCCTGTCGGCCGAGGGGGTCAACCTCGCCGGCATCCAGCGGATCCTCGGGCTCGAGACCGAGAACGAGCGGTTGCGCTCACAGCTCGGCATCCTGCTCGCCGAGGTGCAACGGCTGCGCCCCGGCATCGGCGCCCGGCCGCCGAGCACCACCTCGGAGCCGTCGACCGCCGTCGTCGTCTGGCGCCCCCGCCCCGCCGACCGAGACCACCACCACCGCACCGGCTAGCGAGCACCCCCCTCCCCATCACGGTGCCCCGGCGCGCGACAAGCGCACGCACGGCGCCCCATCGAATCCATCGACGTACGCGGTCCGGACGAGGACCGCGAGGAAGGCCCCACGGGGTGACCCACATGGATCTCCAGCTCACGACCCGCACCAACGAGGCGCTGAGCCGCGCCGTGCGGCGCGCCGCCACGGCCGGCCAGGCCCAGGTCGATCCGCTGCACGTGCTCGGCGGGCTGCTCGAGGGCGGCGACACCGGCGACGACATCGCCGCGGCCGTGCTCGACCGGGTCGGCGTCGATCGCAAGGCCCTCGCGGCCTCGGTCGCCGCCGCTCTCGACGCCCTGCCCTCGGCCAGCGGGCAGACGGTCCAGTCGCCGCAGCTCTCGCCCGCGACCTACCGCGTCGTCCAGGCCGCGCAGGAGCTCGCGGCCGAGCGCGGCGACACCTTCGTCTCGACCGAGCACCTGCTCGTCGGCCTCGCCCAGCAGGGCGGCCCGGGCGTCTCGGACGTGCTTGCCGCGTCAGGAGCTACGCCGGCCAGGCTCGTCGACGCCATCTCGCAGGTGCGTCAGCGCCCGGTCGACAGCGCCGACCCCGAGCAGTCCTTCCAGGCGCTGGAGAAGTACTCGGTCGACCTCACCGACCTCGCCCGCGAGGGCAAGATCGACCCGGTCATCGGGCGCGACGAGGAGATCCGCCGGGTGATCCAGGTGCTGTCGCGGCGTACCAAGAACAACCCCGTGCTCATCGGGGAGCCAGGAGTGGGCAAGACGGCCGTGGTCGAGGGACTCGCGCAGCGCATCGTCGCGGGGGACGTCCCGGACTCCCTGCGCGGCAAGAAGCTCGTGTCGCTCGACCTGTCGGCCATGCTCGCCGGCGCGCAGTACCGAGGCCAGTTCGAGGAACGGCTCAAGTCGGTGCTCGCCGACATCAAGAACAGCGACGGCCAGGTCATCACCTTCATCGACGAGCTCCACACGGTCGTCGGCGCGGGTGCGACCGGCGACTCGGCGATGGACGCCGGCAACATGCTCAAGCCGATGCTCGCGCGCGGCGAGCTGCGGATGGTGGGTGCGACCACCCTCGACGAGTACCGCGAGCGGATCGAGAAGGACCCCGCGCTCGAGCGTCGCTTCCAGCAGATCCTGGTCGGCGAACCGAGCGTCGAGGACACCATCGGCATCCTGCGCGGCATCAAGGAGAAGTACGAGGCGCACCACAAGGTCGCGATCGCCGACGCCGCCCTCGTCGCTGCCGCCACCCTCTCCGACCGCTACATCACCAGCCGCTTCCTGCCGGACAAGGCGATCGACCTCGTCGACGAGGCGGCCTCCCGCCTGCGCATGGAGATCGACTCCTCCCCGGTCGAGATCGACGCGCTCCAGCGCCAGGTCGACCGGCTGCGGATGGAGGAGCTCGCGCTCTCGCGCGAGACCGACCCCGCGTCGGTGGACCGGCTCGCGAAGCTGCGCGCCGACCTCGCGGACAAGAACGAGGAGCTCGTCGGCATGCGGGTCCGCTGGGACGCGGAGAAGCAGGGCCTCGACCACGTCGGCGACCTGAAGATCAGGCTCGACGAGCTGCGCATGCTGCTCGAGCGCGCGCAGCGCGACGGTGACCTCGAGCAGGCCTCGCGCCTTCTCTACGCCGAGATCCCGGCTCTCGAGTCGCAGCTGTCCGCCGCCGTCTCGTCGTCCTCCGACCGCGCGCGCATGGTGCGCGAGGAGGTCGGTCCCGACGACGTCGCCGAGGTCGTCGGTGCCTGGACCGGCATCCCCGCGGGCCGGCTGCTCGAGGGCGAGACGGCCAAGCTGCTGCGCATGGAGGAGGAGCTCGGACGCCGCGTGGTCGGCCAGCGCGAGGCCGTGCAGGCGGTCTCCGACGCCGTACGCCGGGCCCGCGCCGGCGTCTCCGACCCCGACCGTCCCACCGGCTCGTTCCTCTTCCTCGGGCCGACCGGGGTCGGCAAGACCGAGCTGGCCAAGGCGCTCGCCGAGTTCCTCTTCGACGACGAGCGCGCCATCACCCGCATCGACATGAGCGAGTACGGCGAGAAGCACTCCGTGGCGCGTCTCGTGGGCGCACCTCCCGGCTACGTCGGCTACGAGGAGGGCGGTCAGCTCACCGAGTCGGTGCGTCGTCGGCCCTACTCCGTGGTGCTCTTCGACGAGGTCGAGAAGGCCCACCCCGAGGTGTTCGACGTCCTGCTGCAGGTGCTCGACGACGGCCGGCTCACCGACGGCCAGGGTCGCACGGTCGACTTCCGCAACGCGATCCTCGTGCTGACGTCGAACCTCGGCTCCGCCTTCCTGGCCGACCAGACCCTGACGCCCGAGCAGAAGGAGGACGCCGTCATGAGCGTCGTCCGCTCGAGCTTCAAGCCGGAGTTCCTCAACCGGCTCGACGACACCGTGCTGTTCCACCCGCTCGGGATCGAGGAGCTCTCGACGATCGTGGCGCTGCAGGTCAACGCGATGCAGAAGCGGCTGCACGACCGGCGCCTCACGCTCGACGTCACCCCCGCGGCCCGGGAGTGGCTGGCGATCAACGGGTTCGACCCGGCGTACGGCGCACGCCCGCTGCGCCGCCTCGTGCAGACCGCGATCGGCGACCGGCTCGCGAAGGGCATCCTCGCCGGTCAGATCGTCGACGGCGACACCGTGATCGTCGACATCACGCCGGACGCCGACGCACTGACGGTGGGGTCCCGGCAGCCGTCGACCTGAGCCGGGACCGGCCCCCTCGCGGGGCGGGAGGGGGCGTCGGTCAGACGTTCGCCGGCATCATCGGCGGGAGGACCCCGGCGCTGATGCCGGGGATCGGCCGGTCGGTGGCGTAGCGGTAGAGCACGGTGCGCAGGTAGGCGCTCAGCGCCTGCTGGAACGCCGAGGCGACGAAGAGCCCGACGACGCCCGCGACCACGAGGATGCCGCCGAGCACGAGGCCCACGGCCTGGTGGCGCGCGAGGCCGGTGAGCAGGACCACGACGCCGAAGCCGGCGACCGCGACGATCCC
This sequence comes from Candidatus Nanopelagicales bacterium, assembly GCA_036510975.1. Classification (GTDB taxonomy): domain Bacteria; phylum Actinomycetota; class Actinomycetes; order S36-B12; family CAIYMF01; genus Longivirga. The sequence continues at coordinate 5,111 of DATCCY010000001.1, read as the reverse complement.
GACGTAGATCAGGAACCACTCGATCCCGAAGCGCACCGTGGCGCGGACGTTCGTTCCGAAGCGCGCGGAGAGGACCTCGACCGACCGGCGGACGGACTCGATCGGCATGGTGCCCTCCGCCATGATCACGGGTACGACGAACCACGTGCCGACGGTCCAGGCGACACCGGCGAGCACGCGCACGAGCATACCGGCCACGCCCCAGCGCTCGAGCAGCCGGAGCGCGAGCCCGACGGCGGTGGCGAGGGCGGCCCAGGCGAGGAGCGGTCGCCGCCGCTCCCACGCCGCCGCGAGCGCGCTGGAGACGTCGGGGTCCCCGCCGTCGGCGCGCTGCATGGCAGCAGCGACCACCGCGCCGGTGAAGAACGTCGAGACGAACGTCGAGGCGAGCAGCGCCACGGCCAGGACGGCGAAGGCCACCGGGTTCGAGGACTTCTCGACCGAGGTGCCCAGGACGAGCTCCGCCGGCCCTGCGACGAGGGCGAAGGCGGTGCCGGCGGCGATCCCGCCGACCACGAGCAGCACGATCATCGACGGGTCCCGCATGAGCAGGGCCCAGGCCTGCCGCACCAGCGGCTTGCCGACGAGCGGTGCGGTGGCCATGTCGTGCTCCCTCGAGGACTCGGTGCGCCCGCGTGCGGGCACGACGGCTCGACCGCCGTCCACTGAGCACGTCGACATCCGCGCCGCGACACCTGAGCGCCCGCGCGGGAGAACCTGGCCGCGCTGCTCCGTTCGGGGCTGAGGGAAGGCCGGGCCGTCTGGGGGGGGTGTGACGACCCGGTCCTCCCGGTCAGTCGGGCCAGTCCTGGCCCGGGTCGAGCGCGTCGGTGGCCCGACGCACCTGTGCTGCGAGGTCCGCGCGCGACTCGTACCGGAACAGCGGGCCGCATCCGTCGCGCAGCAGCATCCGGACGAGGGCGACGCCGCGCGCCGAGACCGGCACGGGCGCGAGCAGGTGGTCGACCAGCGCCTCGAGCTCGTAGCGGGTGGCGCGCACCCGTTCCAGGACGGCCATCGACTGCGCCCGGGTCAGGGCGTGCTCCGGCTCGTCGGCGGCGCGCAGCAGCCGACCGATGCTGCCCGCGAGCTCGGCCCGGCTGCGCGGGCACGCCAGGCGCTGGGCACGCAGGGCGAGCAGGACGTCGGACTCCGGGTGGACCCCGGCGGCGAGTGCGTGGTCGAGCCGGTCGGCGTACAGGGCGCACTGCACGCGGCGTCGCAGCGTCACGGGTTCGACGTAGACACCTCTGCAGTCGACCTGCAGGACGACGGGCACGGGACGGCGCTCACGGCGCGAGGAACGGGCAGCCGTGCCCGGGGGCTGCGGATGCGACTCGTGCGGGTGCCGGCGCTCCGGCGGGAACGATCCGGTCGGCATCGCGGTCACCCCCAGTCGCGTCCGCGCGGGTCCCTACTGCTCGATCGTAGGTCTGGCGCCCCGTTCGTTGCCCGGCAGGGGAAGGCCCGCCGCACCGCCGTGCCCGAGGGGTCAGCCGAAGACGCGACGCAGGCGGGTGAGGGCCTCCTCGAGGACCTCGGGGCGCTTGCAGAAGGCCCAGCGCACGAACGGCTTCCCGGCCTCGGGGTCATCGTGGAACACCTCGTGCGGGATCGCCACGACGCCGGCGCGTCGGGGCAGGTCGCGGCAGAACGCCCAGCCGTCGGCGTAGCCCATCGGCCGGACGTCGGTGGTCGCGAAGTAGGTGCCCTGGGGAACGGTGGTGGGGAAGCCGAGCGCGGCGAGACCGTCGCAGAGCAGGTCGCGCTGGTGCTGCAGGCCGTCGCGGAACGACGTCCAGTAGGGGTCCGGCAGCGCGAGGCCGTCGACCACGGCCCACTGGAACGGGCCGCCGGAGACGTACGAGAGGTGCTGGCGGGTCACGCGCACCGCGGCGACGAGATCCGTCGGCCCGGTGGCCCAGCCGACCTTCCAGCCCGTCATCGACAGGGACTTGCCCGCGCTGCCGATGGTGACCGTGCGCTCGGCCATGCCGGGGAGCGTGCAGAACGGGACGTGCTCGGCGCCGGCGTAGACGAGGTGCTCGTAGGCCTCGTCGCTGATCACCCACAGGTCGTGCTCGAGCACGACCGCGGCGATCGCCTCGAGCTCGGCGCGGGTGAACACGCTGCCGGTCGGGTTGTGCGGGGAGTTGAGCAGCAGCAGGCGGGTGCGGGGCGTGACCGCTGCGCGCAGGGCCGCGGCGTCGGGGCGGAAGGCGCCGGCGGTGAGGGGGACCTCGACCCGGGTCGCGCTGGCGAGGGAGACCACCGCGGCGTAGAGGTCGAACCACGGCGAGAACATGACGACCTCGTCGCCGTCCTCCACGAGCGCGAGCACCGCCGCGGCGATGGCCTCCGACGCGCCGGTCGCGACGACGACGTCGGTCATGGCGTCGATCTCGATGCCGTAGAGGCGCCGCTGGTGCTCGGCGATCGCGCGCCGCAGCTCCGGGATGCCGTGCGCGGGCGGGTACTGGTTGCCGCGTCCCTCGCGGATCGCGCGGATCGCCGACTCCTTGACGACGTCGGGACCGTCGGTGTCGGGGAAGCCCTGGCCGAGGTTCACCGAGCTGGTCTCGACCGCCAGCGCGCTCATCTCGCCGAAGACGGTCGAGGCGTGCTCGCGCATGCGCGGCACGAGCGGGGGCTCACGTCGGGTCACGCCGCGAGGGTACGGCGTCCTCGCGCGCCACGGCCGGACGCTCGCACGGCAGGATGCGGGGATGGCGACAGTGGTGGTGACCGGCGGGTCCCGCGGTATCGGTGCGTCGGTGTGCGTGGCGGCGGCAGCTGCGGGGTGGGACGTCGTCGTGGACTACGTGCGGGACGCCGATGCGGCCGCCGACGTCGTCCGCCGGATCCAGGACGCCGGCGGCCACGCGCTGGCCGTGCGCGCGGACGTGCGCGACGCGGTCGCGGTCCAGGCGCTGTTCGCCGCCGCCGACGCCTGGCGCGGTCCGGTCTCGGGCCTGGTGAACAACGCCGGGATCTCCGGTGGGGCGGCCAGGGTCGACGAGCTCGACGAGGCGGCGCTGCACGAGGTCCTCGCGGTCAACGTCGCGGGCCCGTTCCTGTGCGCGGGCGCCGCGGTCCGGCGGATGTCGACCCGGCACGGCGGGGTCGGTGGCGCGATCGTGAGCATCTCCTCGCGCGCCGCCGTCCTCGGCAGCCCCGGCGAGTGGGTGCACTACGCCGCCACGAAGGCCGCGCTCGACACGATGACGTTCGGTCTCGCGCAGGAGGTGGCCACCGAGGGCGTGCGCGTCAACGCGGTGGCGGTCGGCCTCGTCGACACCGACTTCCACGCCTCGTCCGGCGAGGCGGACCGGCCCGGGCGGATCCGGCCCACCGTGCCGATGCAGCGGTCGGGCACGCCGGAGGAGGTCGCCGCCGCCGTGGTGTGGTTGCTCTCGGACGCCGCGTCGTACACGACCGGGACCGTCCTCGCGGTGAGCGGCGGCCGCTGAGCAAGGGGCAGGATGGGGCCATGACGACTGCTCTCATCACCGGCGCCACGGCAGGTATCGGCGCGGAGTTCGCGCGCCAGATCGCGGCGAGGGGCGACGACCTCGTCCTCGTCGCGCGCGACGAGGCCCGGCTGCACGCCGTCGCCGACGAGCTCTCCGCGCGGCACCGGGTCCGGTGCGAGGTGCTCGTCGCCGACCTCGCCGACCGAGCGGCGCTGCGCACCGTCGAGGAGCGCCTCGCCGACACCGCGCGACCGGTGGACCTGCTCGTGAACAACGCCGGGTTCGGCGTCAACCAGCACTTCGTCGGCGGCGACGTCGAGGCTGAGCAGGCGATGCTCGACGTGCTGGTCACGGCGGTCATGCGGCTCACCCACGCCGCGCTGCCCGGCATGATCGGTCGGGGCACCGGCGGCGTCATCAACGTCTCGAGCGTCGCGAGCTTCATCGCCGGCGGCACCTACAGCGCGGCGAAGTCGTGGTGCACGGTGTTCTCCGAGTCGCTCGACCGCTCGCTCGACGGGACCGGCGTCACCGTGATGGCTCTGTGCCCCGGCTTCACCCACACCGAGTTCCACGAGCGCGGCGGCATGGACGTGAGCCACCTGCCGGACTGGATGTGGCTCGACGCCCCGGACCTCGTCCGCTCCGCGCTCGCCGACTTCCGTCGCGGGAAGACCGTGTCGGTGCCCGGCGCGCAGTACAAGGCGATCCGGGTGCTCACCGGAGTGGCCCCGCGCCCGCTCGTCCGCCGGTTCTCCGGCGTGCGCGGCCCCGACCGGCTGCGCCTCCCCAGCCAGCCCCGCTGAGCAGGTCCCTGCCCGACGTCACTGACCTGAGTCTCAAGCTGGGGCGCGTCAGCCTGACACTCACGTCAGTGACGTCGCGATCTCGGCGAGGACGTCGGCCAGGGTGAGCGGGTCGGTGTCGACGACCTCGTGCACGGTCCAGCCGCGAAGCCGTGCCTGGTTGACCTCTAGCGGGTCGGCCGCGGGCGACGCCACGTAGTGCACGGGTGCGTCGGGCCAGTCGCCGCCGCGCGACTCGGCCGGCGGTGTGGCGGCATCGACCAGCACGTAACCGCCGACCCCGCGCCGGGATGCCCTCTGGCTGAAGCCGAGGGCAGGGGCGAGCGCACCGCTGGCGCCGCCGAGCACGAGCAGCACAGGCGCCTGCGCGCCGCCGGTCGCGAGGGCGACGGCCAGGTGCGCGACCCAGTGGGCACGGACCGTGCGCGCGTCGTCCCCGGCCTCCGGCTCGGGCACGAACGGCGAGAGCGCGCGACGGCCCGCGGACCGCGGGTCGTCGAGCAGGGCGTCGACCACGGCGACAGGGTCGTACGCCGTCGCCGAACCGGGCAGCGGCGGGCAGAGCACGATCGTCGCGATGGTCACGAGCACAGCCTGCCGCACCTGCTGCCGCTCCCGTCCCCACGACTACGCTGCGTGCCGTGACCACCGCCGAGGACCGCACCCAGCTCCGTCAGGACATCCTCGACAAGGCCGTCGTGCACGGCCGGGTCGTGCTCTCGAGCGGTCGCGAGGCCGACTACTACGTGGACCTGCGCCGCGTCACCCTCGACGGGGCCACCGCGCCCGTCATCGGACGGGTGATGCTCGACCTCACCGCCGACCTCGACTA